>JBDRNF010000186.1:0-48007 GCA_043811435.1 Pseudomonadota bacterium | reverse complement strand
ATCATCTCTCGCGTTGACTGAGGCCGGCCTGTGTCTCCCGCCGTCGGCGGACGGAGCGCCAATACGCGCGCGACGCCTACGCGCTGGCCTCGGGAGTTGCGCCGTCGCGGTTCAGTCGTTCGCGCATTTCCTTGCCGGTCTTGAAGAACGGAACGCTCTTCTGGTCGACCGGCACATGTGCGCCGGTGCGCGGATTGCGGCCGGCGCGGGCGGGACGGTGCTTCACCGAGAACGCGCCGAAACCGCGCAACTCGACCCGGTCGCCGCGCGCCAGGGCCGCCACGATCTCGTCGAGGATCGCGTTCACGATATTCTCGACATCCCGCTGATAGAGATGCGGGTTGTGCTCGGCGATACGCTGAACGAGTTCGGATTTGATCATCTAGCTTGGGACCCGGAAAGTGCGGATATGCATTTCCGTGAAAATAGCTTGAACTGTCAAGACGCTAAATGAAATTTGGGCAGCGCGAAAACACGTGACAAACGGCCCAATTCGGGATTGCGACAACACCCGCAATGCGGGAGGAGGGCCGGATACCCGACATAGGCGGATCAATTGTCCCCCGCCGGTTGCCACAATGCCAGCATTCCATCGAGACCGAGGCGATCGACCGCCTGAGCGAGGCCCGCGTGTTCGACCCGGCGCGCGATCGTGTTCAACCCAAGCGCGTCCAGCGTAATGGAAGCCGCCGTTCGCAGAAAAGTCAGGTCGCCGAGACGCGGCGACAGTTTGAAATCGCGCACCGGCAAATCGCGTTTGACGTTTTTCTGGGCAACCAGCCAGGCAATGGCGGTCTTCTCGTCGCCAAGTGCATCGACCAGCTTGAGTTCGACCGCCTGGCGGCCGGTGAAGACCCGCCCGTCCGCGACTTTTTCGAGCAGGGCGTCGTCCATGCCGCGCCGCTGTTTCACGAGGCCGCGAAACCACGCGTAGGAGTCCTTGACCAGTGAATCCAGCGCGGCGCGCGCTTCCGGACTGGTCGGCTCGAAGCCGTTGGGGGCTGCCTTCAGCGGCGAAGACTTCACCTCCTCGACCTTGACGCCGACGGTTTTCATCAACTCGCTGAAATTCGGATACTGGAACAGGACGCCGATCGAGCCGACCAGCGAGCTTTGCTGCGCCACGATGTGGTCGGCCGCGATCGCGGTGATGTAGCCGCCCGATGCCGCCAGTCCCTCGACCACGACCACCACGGGCTTCTTCGCCTTCAGGCGCATCAGCGCGTCGTAGAGCTGCTCGGAGCCCGCGGTGGTGCCGCCCGGCGAATTGATGTGCACGACGACGGCCGCGGCGCCGGATTTCTCCAGCCGCTCCAGCGCCTCGACGCGCGCGCTGTCGCTGCGGATCAGGCCATCGATCTTGCTCCGCGCGATCGAGCCCGACGTCGTGAAGGCGCCGCGCCCGCCCGGCGTCGCGACCACCGCAACGGTGACGATGGCCGCGATCACCACCAGGACGGCGAGCACCCGCCAGAACGTCAGCTTGCGGCGGATCCGGCGGCGATCGACGAGCACGTCTGAATCAAGCGACATCGAGAATTCTCCCAGCGAGCGGTCGTTGAGGGGCCGCACGGTATTCCCCGCACAGCCCTAATATGTCGTGCCTCAATTACATCAATTGCGATGCAATATGAAGAAAACAAGACCCGTGACGGCCACTCTCTGCCGTCATGGCCGGGCTAGTCCCGGCCATCCACGTCTTTTGGCACGAGGAAAGTAAGGCGTGGATGCCCGGGTCAGGCCCGGGCATGACGAACAAGAGGCATCACCGGTTATCGGAAAAAGAAAGGGCCCCGGTCGAAACCGGGGCCCGATGATCGGAACGAACAAGCGGAACTTACTTGTCGGTGCGCTGCTTGAGCGCGGTGCCGAGAATGTCGCCCAGCGTCGCACCCGAGTTCGATGACCCGTACTGCTCGATGGCTTCCTTCTCTTCGGCGACTTCCAGCGCCTTGATCGAGACCTGCACCTTGCGGGCCTTCTTGTCGAACTGGATCACGCGTGCATCGACCTTTTCGCCGACGGCGAAACGCTCGGCGCGCTGATCAGAACGCTCGCGCGCCAGTTCGGACCGCTTGATGAAGGTCGAGAAGTCGGTACCGGTGATCTTCACCTCGATGCCGCTTTCCTTCACTTCCAGCACTTCGCAGGTCACGACCGCGCCCTTCTTGACGTCGCCCGGCTCGGCGAAGGGGTCGCCTTCGAGCTGCTTGACGCCGAGCGAGATGCGCTCCTTTTCGACATCGACATCGAGCACGATGGCCTTGACCATGTCGCCCTTCTTGAAGTTGTCGATGACCTGCTCGCCCGGAAGTTTCCAGTCGAGGTCGGACAGATGCACCATGCCGTCGACGTCGCCTTCGAGACCCAGGAACAGGCCGAACTCGGTCTTGTTCTTGACTTCGCCTTCGACCGTGGCGCCGACCGGGAACTTCTCGACGAACACTTCCCAGGGATTGCGCATGGTCTGCTTGAGGCCGAGCGAAATACGGCGCTTGACCGAATCGACCTCGAGAACCTGCACTTCGACTTCCTGCGAGGTCGAGACGATCTTGCCGGGGTGCATGTTCTTCTTGGTCCACGACATTTCCGAAACGTGGATCAGGCCTTCGATGCCCGGCTCCAGTTCGACGAACGCGCCGTAGTCGGTGATGTTGGTGACGCGGCCGGTGAAGCGCGCATTGAGCGGATACTTCGCCTCGATGCCCTGCCACGGATCGTCCAGCAACTGCTTCATGCCGAGCGAAATGCGGTGGGTCTCGTGGTTGATCTTGATGATCTTGACCTTGACGGTCTGGCCGATGGTGAGCACTTCGGTCGGATGATTGACCCGGCGCCAGGCGATATCGGTGACGTGCAGCAGGCCGTCGATGCCGCCGAGGTCGACGAACGCGCCGTAATCGGTGATGTTCTTGACGACGCCGTCGATGACCTGACCCTCTTCGAGGTTCTGCACCAGTTCCTGGCGCTGTTCGGCGCGGGTCTCTTCGAGGACCGTGCGGCGCGACACCACTATGTTGCCGCGGCGGCGATCCATCTTGAGGATCTGGAACGGCTGCGAATTGTTCATCAGCGGTGCGACGTCGCGGATCGGGCGGATGTCGACCTGGCTGCGCGGCAGGAAGGCCACAGCGCCGTCGAGGTCGACGGTGAAGCCGCCCTTGACCTGGTTGAAGATGACGCCGTGAACCTTCTCGTTGTTGTTGAAGGCCTTCTCGAGCTTGCCCCAGCTTTCCTCGCGGCGCGCCTTGTCGCGCGACAGCACGGCTTCGCCGAGCGCATTCTCGATGCGGTCGAGGAACACCTCGACCTCGTCGCCTACCTTAAGTTCGCTTTCCTTGCCGGGCCCGGCGAATTCGCGCAGCGCCACGCGGCCTTCGGTCTTCAGGCCGACGTCGATAACGGCCATGTCCTTCTCGATCGCAACAACAATGCCCTTGATGACGGAGCTTTCCTGCAGATTGCCGCCGGCAAAGGATTCATCAAGCATCGCGGCGAAATCGTCGCGGGAAGGGTTATAGGAAGTAGCAGTCAAAGCCATTTGTTCTCCAGATGCGGGTGTCGCCGGCCATTCGGGTTAAGGGGCGTATCGGGCGTGAAGTGTCGGGGTTCCGCAAACCCTGACGACCGCCCCGCGAAAAATCGCGAGAGCGGGCCGGCAGCATGCCTGCACGTTCGATACGTTGATTCATCCGGAACCTGAACGAGGCAATCGGCCTCGGGATCGATGTTCAAGACCTGGAGCGGGCTTTCCTCCAATGACGGCAGCGGTTTCGTTTGAGGAGCGCTCAAACCCGATGCCGGCCCGCTCGGACGGCCTCGACAATGTCGATGGCGGCCCGGACGCCGCTTTCTATATCCAAATGCGAGTTATCGAGCAAGTGTGCATCCGCAGCCGCCATGAGAGGCGCCGCGGCCCGGTTCTGGTCGCGTTCGTCGCGCCTGAGAATATCCGCGAGTACCGCTGCCTCGTCGGCGGGCTCGCCCCGCGCCCGTGCCTCCAGGGTCCGGCGCCGGGCCCGAACCTTGGGGTCGGCGATGACGAAGATCTTCACGTCGGCATGCGGGCAGATCACGGTGCCGATATCGCGGCCATCGAGCACCGCACCGGGCGGATCCGCCGCGAACTGACGCTGAAAATTGATCAAGGCTGCCCGCACCCTGGGGATGGCCGAGACCACCGAGGCCGCCTCGCCCACCAATTGGGTCTTGAGATCAGGATTTCCGAACCTTTCGGGATCGAGTTCCATCGCCGCGGCGACCGCCAGGTTCTCGTCGGTGAGGTCGGCGCCGGCATCCAGCAACGCCTTGGCCACCGCGCGGTAGATCACGCCGGTATCGAGGTGACGATAATGGTAGTGCTGGGCGAGCCGCTTGCCCAGCGTGCCCTTGCCCGAGGCTGCGGGTCCGTCGATGGCGATGATCATGAAAACTCCGCGCCGAGCCCGCGCATCATCGGGATGAAATCCGGAAAGCTGGTGGCGATGAAGGCGGTATCGTCGACCTTGACCGGCTTGTCGGAGGCCAGCCCCATCGCCAGCGCCGACATCGCGATGCGATGATCCATGTGGGTGGCGACCAGCCCGCCGCCGGGCACATGGCCCCTGCCCTCGACGATCAGATCGTCGCCTGCGATCTCCACCTTGACGCCGTTGACGCGCAGCATGGCGGCGGTGGCTTCCAGCCGGTCGGATTCCTTGACCCGCAATTCCTGCAGGCCGCGCATGATGGTGGTGCCTTCGGCGAAGGCCGCCGCCACCGCCAGCACCAGATATTCGTCGATCATCGAGGGCGCCCGCTCCGGCGGCACCTCGACGCCGCGCAGCTTCGAGGCGCGGACCCGGAACCGGGCCATCGGCTCGCCGGCATCGCCGCGAACCTGGCTTTCCTCGATCGAGGCGCCCATTTCGCGCAACGTGGTGAACAACCCGGTGCGCAGCGGATTGGTCATGACGTCCGACAGGACGAGGTCGGAGCCCTCGACAATCAGGGCCGCGACGATCGGGAACGCCGCCGATGACGGATCGGCCGGCACCACGACGCCGGCGCCGTGCAATTCCGGCTGGCCTGTCAGGGCGATCTTGCGACCATGGGTACCTTCCCTGGTCGAGACGATCTGAGCTCCAAAGTGCTTCAACATCAGTTCGGTATGGTCGCGGCTGGCCTCGGTCTCGATCACGGTGGTGATTCCCGGCGCCGCCAGCCCCGCCAGCAGCACCGCGGACTTGATCTGGGCGGAGGCGACCGGGGTGCGGTACAGGATCGGCAGGGGCTCGCGCGCGCCCTGCAGCGTCAGCGGCAGCCGGCCGCCTTCGCCGCTGGCGACGACCTTGGCGCCCATCAATTCCAGGGGATCCACGATCCGCCGCATCGGCCGCGAGCGCAGCGACGCGTCGCCGTCGAACACAGCCGTGATCGGACAGCCGGCGACGGCTCCCATCACCAGCCGGCAGCCGGTGCCGGAATTGCCAAAATCGAGCGGAGCTTGCGGCTGCGCGAATCCGGCGACGCCGACCCCGTGCACGACCCACGCAAACGGGCCGGTTCGCTCCACTTTCGCGCCCAGCGCCCGCATCGATTTGGCGGTGTTGAGCACGTCTTCGCCCTCGAGCAGGCCCGAGATCCTGGTTTCGCCGACCGCCAGCGCCCCCAGAATCAGGGCGCGGTGGGAAATCGACTTGTCGCCGGGGACCCGTATTTTTCCGGTCAGGGGACCGCTGGCGCGGGATTCGAGCGGCGTAGGCTGGTCGGATTGGGTCAAGATTGTGTCCTCTGCGCGGACGGCAGGTATCATATGGACCGCGCCGCGTCACGCCACCGTCGGAATGCCCGCACAGCGCTATTGACAGGGCCGCGTCAACTAGCCAAGTGAAGCACCGTTTTTCGACAAATTCCCAGGACTCCCCACGTGGCCAAATCCGATCTCGGAACCAAACGCATTTGCCCGACGACGGGTAAGAAATTTTACGACCTCAACAAGAACCCGGTGATCTCACCCTACACCGGCGAGGTGGTGCCGATTGCGCCGATTCCGCCGCCCCGGACCCGTGCCGACGCCGCCGCGCGCGCTGCGGCTGCCGCGTCCGCCGCCTCTGCCGCAGAAGCTGCGGAGCCCGCCGAGGCCGAGGAATTGGTGCCGCTGGAGGAAGCCGATGCCGAGGAGAATACCGGCAAGGTCAAGGCCGTGGTTCCGGAGTCCGAGGACGACATCGAGGTCGACGAGACCATCGAAGACGACGATGATGACGATTCCACCTTCATCGCCGATGACGAAGAAGGCGACGAAGACGTCACCGACATCATCGGCGACGTCGGCAACGACGAAGAGACTTGAGATCGGCCCTGAACTGTGTTCAGGGTTTTTCCCGGCGAGTCGCCCAAGGCGCGCGGGGAGCATGATCCGGAGCCGAAGGCCGCTTAACGCAAAGCGGCAACCGGTTTCCGACAAGATCACGCACCAAGGTTAGAGTTTAGGGGCCATAGCTCAGCTGGGAGAGCGCTTGCATGGCATGCAAGAGGTCGGCGGTTCGATCCCGCCTGGCTCCACCAGCCTTCGCAGGCTGCGCCTGCTTCTCGCGATGGCGGTATTGCGCTTCGGCGAGGACCTTCCCTACTCCCCCAGCGCCACATTCAGCCGGTCGCGCAGCGCGACCAGTTCATTCTTCATCGCCGACAGCTCGGCGACCGAGCAGTTCGACGCAGCGAGGATGCCCTCCGGCACCGCCCTGGCTTTTTCCTTGAGGGCCTGGCCGCGGGGCGTCAGCGCGATCAGCACCTGGCGCTCGTCTTCGGTGCTGCGGGTGCGCTTGACCAGCTCGGCCGCCTCCAGCCGTTTCAGCAGGGGGGTCAGCGTGCCGGAATCCAGCAACAGACGTCCGCCGATGTCCCTGACCGGCACGCCATCGCGCTCCCACAGCACCAGCATGACCAGGTATTGCGGATAGGTGAGCCCGAGTCGGTCGAGCAGCGGCTTGTAGGCCCGGTTGAAGGCGTGCGCGGTGGAATAAACCGCGAAACAGAGCTGATTGCCGAGCAGCAGCGGCAAGTCCGCCGCGGGTTTCCTGGCCATTTGCATCCTCATCGTCGCGGCACGTACTGCCTGTAGCAATGTGGGCCCGGACCGGCCCGCGATCAATTGCAGCCAATTGGATTGCGCGCTCACGATTATTTGTATTGCCCATAATTCAATTGTGCACAATGTATTTGGCACCGAAGCCCAGCCAGGAGAAGCACCATGTCCGTGAATGTCCTCTACAAGACCAGCGCCAAGGCCACCGGCGGCCGCGACGGCACCGCCGCCACGCTGGACGGCTCGTTCGACGTCAAGCTTGCCACGCCGAAGGAATTGGGTGGCGGCGGCGGCGCCGGCAACAATCCCGAGCAGCTATTCGCCGCCGGCTATGCCGCCTGCTTCATCGGCGCGATGAAGTTCGTGGCTTCGCAGGGCGGCCCGAAGGTGCCCGCCGATGCGTCGGTGACCTCGACGGTCGGCATCGGACCGCGCGCGGCCGGCGGATTCGGCCTCGACATCGACCTCGAAGTTTCGCTGCCCGGCGTTCCGCGCGCGGAAGCCGAGGCGCTGGTGGAGAAGGCGCACCAGGTGTGCCCCTATTCCAACGCCACCCGCGGCAATGTGGATGTGCGCCTGAAGGTCGCATGACTTCTGCCGGACGGCCCGCCGCCATCGATCGGCGGGCCGTCCGACGCGCCGGCGTTCTACATGCTCCCGGTGCGGGAGGGCATTCGCTGGCGCATTTGCGCAGCAGCCTTCCGGATGCTTAATGGCCGCGACGTTCCCTTAAAACCTCGCAAAGAAACGGCCAAGAAGCCCCTATGACGACTGAAACTGCTCCCGGCGCGATGGCCGGACTCCGCGTGATCGATTTGACCCGCGTGCTCGGCGGACCCTATTGCACCCAGATCCTGGCCGATCACGGCGCCGACGTGATCAAGGTCGAACCGCCCGCCGGCGACGAGGTGCGCGACTGGGGCCCTCCGTTCCACGGCGAGGACGCGGCCTATTTCGTCGGCATCAACCGCAACAAGCGCTCGATCGGGCTCGACCTCGCTTCCGAGGGCGGCCGCGCAGTGCTGCTGAAGATGCTGGAGAGCGCCGACGTCCTGATCGAGAATTTCAAGCCGGGCACGCTCGACAAATGGGGCATCGGCAACGACGTGCTGCGCGGCAAATTCCCCAGGCTGGTGCACTGCCGGATTTCCGGCTTCGGCGCCGACGGCCCGCGCGGCGGCAATCCCGGCTATGACGCCATCATCCAGGCCATGACCGGCATGATCGCCGCGACCGGCTCGCCGCAAAGCGGGCCGATGCGGATCGGCGTTCCCCTGGTCGACATCACCACCGGGCTTTATGCCGCGATCGGCATCCTGATGGCGCTGTCGGAGCGGCAAGAATCCGGCGTCGGACAGTTCCTCGAGACCACGCTGTACGAAACCGGCCTCGCCATCATGCATCCGCATGCGGCCAACTATTTCATGCACGGCAAGCCGCCTGCTCTCACCGGCAACGAGCATCCCAACCTGGTGCCCTACGCGATCTTCCCGACCCGGACCGACAATATCTTCATCGGCGTCGGCAATGACGGCACCTTCCGCAAGCTTGCCAGGGAAATCGGCAAACCGGAACTCGGCACCGATCCGCGCTTTGCCCGCAACAAGGACCGCATCGCCAACCGCGACGCGCTGCGCGCCGAACTCGCCGCCGTGTTCAGCCAGCACGATGCCGGGCCGCTGTGCGACCGCCTGCTCGCCGCCGGCCTGCCCGCGGGTCCGGTACAGTCGATCGACCAGGCGCTCACCAGCGCCCATACCCTGCACCGCGGCGATGTCATCGAGAAAGACTGGTACAAGGGGGTCGCCTCGCCGATCCGCCTTTCGCGCAGCAAGCCGAGCCTGCGCCGCACCCCGCCGAAATTCAGCCAGCACACCGCCGAGGTGCTGGGCGAATTCGGCTATTCGACTGATGAGATCGAGGCCCTGGTCGCCGGGGGTGCGGTCTGCGGCAGCGAACGGAAGCGCTAGAGGTCTCGTGCCCCGGGGTGCTGCGCAACGCGCCGCAATAGCGGCGTGGTGCGCTGCTGATACGGGGCCCATCACAGCAACCATGGGTCCCGGCTCTGCGGAGCAGCGTACCGGGACACGAAAGCGTCTCCGCCTATTTTCCGGCTTCCCCTCACCGCCGCTTTCCCCATACCGTGCTTTCGCATATACGGTCATTTGCACGTCATCCAGCGCTGCTAACGCGCGAAACGAAGATGATGATCCAACCAGGAGGATTCTTATGATGCTACGCCCCTTCGGCCTTGCCTCCACGCTGGCGACAGTGCTGGCGCTCGCAACGCCCGCTTACGCCGCGACCGAGCTGCAGTGGTGGCACGCCATGACCGGCGCCAACAACGACGTCGTCAACAAGCTCGCCGCAGACTTCAACGCCAGCCAGTCGGACTACAAGGTGATGCCGTCCTTCAAGGGCGGCTATGCCGACACCATGAACGCCGGCATCGCCGCGTTCCGCGCCGGCAACGCACCGCACATCATGCAGGTGTTCGAAGTCGGCACCGCGACCATGATGAGCGCCACCGGCGCCATCAAGCCGGTCTATCAGTTGATGAAGGACGCCGGCGAACCGTTCGATCCGAAGGCCTATCTGCCGACCATCACGGGCTACTACTCGACCTCCAAGGGCGAGATGCTGTCGTTTCCCTTCAACTCGTCGTCGACGGTGATGTGGATCAACAAGGATGAACTGAAGAAGGCCGGCGTTGCCGAGATCCCGAAAACCTGGCCGGAAGTGTTCGCTGCCGCCAAGAAGCTGAAAGCGGCCGGTCACGCCACCTGCGGCTTCTCCAATGCCTGGGCGTCATGGGTCCATATCGAGCAGTTCTCCGCCTGGCACAACGTGCCGATCGGCACCAAGGCGAACGGGCTTGACGGCTTCGACACCGTGCTGAAGTTCAACTCGCCGCTGCACGTCAAGCACCTGCAGAACCTGATCGACCTGCAGAAGGACAAGACCTACGACTATGCCGGCCGCGCCAACGCGGGTGAGGCCCGCTTCGGTTCCGGCGAATGCGCGATCTTCCTGACTTCCTCGGGTTATTACGGCACCGCCAAGGGCACCGCCAAATTCGATTTCACGTCGGCGCCGATGCCGTATTATCCCGATGTCGCCGGAGCTCCGCAGAACTCGATCATCGGCGGCGCGTCGCTGTGGGTGATGGGCGGCAAGAAGCCCGAGGAATACAAGGGCGTCGCAAAGTTCTTCGCGTTCCTTTCGGACACCAACCGCCAGGCCAAGCTGCATCAGGAATCCGGCTACCTGCCGATCACCAAGGCGGCCTACGAAAAGACCAAGGCCGACGGCTTCTACGAGAAGAACCCGATCCTGCAGACGCCGCTGAAGGAACTGACCAACAAGGAGCCGACCGAGAATTCGCGCGGCCTGCGCTTCGGCAACATGGTGCAGATGCGCGACGTCTGGGCCGAGGAAATCGAGGCCGCGCTCGCGGGCAAGAAGACCGCGCAGGAGGCCCTCGACGCCGCCGTATCGCGCGGCAATGCGATGTTGCGTACCTTCGAAAAGACGGCAAAGTAAGCGACCTGGGAGTTTCGTCATTGCGAGCGAAGCGAAGCAATCCATAGTCCGGCATAGCCAGAGCATGGATTGCTTCGTCGCTTATGCTCCTCGCAATGACGAATGCATTGCGACATTCGTTTTTGAGTCTGGCTTGGGTCTGAATGGAAAAATCCGCGGTTTTCAACAGGAGCAAGCTGCTTCCGTACGCGCTGCTCGCGCCGCAGCTGATCATCACTTTCGTATTCTTCTACTGGCCGGCCAGCCAGGCGGTCCTGCAATCGTTCAAGCGCGAGGATGCCTTCGGCCTTGTTTCCGAATTCGTCGGCCTGGAGAATTACCAGGCGCTGTTTGCGCAGCCCGAATATTACAAGGCGATGCTGACGACGCTGGTGTTCTCGACGCTGGTCGCGGGGCTGTCGCTCTCGATCGCGCTGCTGTTCGCGAGCCAGGCCGACAAGAACCTCAAGGCGGCGCCGGTCTACAAGACCTTCATGATCTGGCCCTATGCGGTGGCGCCGGCGGTGGCCGGCGTGCTCTGGTTCTTCATCTTCCACCCGTCGCTCGGCACCCTGGCGCGGCCGCTGCGCGGACTGGGCCTCGACTGGAATCCGCTCTTGAACGGCGACCACGCCATGGCCCTGGTGGTGATGTCCGCGGTGTGGAAGCAGATCGCCTATAATTTCCTTTTCTTTCTCGCCGGACTGCAGTCGATCCCCAAAAGCGTGATCGAGGCCGGCGCGATCGACGGCGCGGGCCCGATGCGCCGGTTCTGGACCATCATCTTCCCGCTGCTGTCGCCGACCACGTTCTTTCTGCTGGTCGTGAACATCGTCTACGTGTTCTTCGATACATTCGGCATCATCGACGCGGTGACCGGCGGCGGTCCAGCCGGCGCCACCACCACCATGGTCTACAAGGTCTACGCCGACGGCCGGCTTGGCGGCGATCTCGGCGGGTCGTCGGCGCAATCGGTGGTACTGATGGTCATCGTCATCGCGCTGACCGCGGTCCAGTTCAAGTATGTCGAGCGCAGGGTGCAGTACTGATGGTCGAGCACCGCCCGTGGAACGACATCATCGCCTACGCCATCCTGACCCTCGGCGTGTTCATCGTCGCGTTTCCGGTCTATGTCGCCGTCATCGCCTCGACCCATGACGCCGCGACCGTGGTCGGCGGACGGATGCCGCTGTCGCCGGGCGGCCATGCGCTCGAAAACTACTACCGCGCCGTCTTCCTCGGCGGCTCCCGCACCGCCCCCGAACCGGTCGGACGTCTGCTGCTCAATTCGTTCATCACCGCGATGGGAATCGCGGTGGGCAAGATCTGCATCTCGATCCTGTCCGCCTATGCGGTGGTGTATTTCCGCTTTCCGTTCCGCAAGACCGCGTTCTGGATCATTTTTGTCACGCTGATGCTGCCGGTCGAGGTCCGCATCTATCCGACCTACAAGGTGGTCGCCGACCTGCGCATGCTCGACACCTATGCCGGGCTGATCCTGCCGTTGATCGCATCCGCCACCGGTACGCTGCTGTTCCGGCAATTCTTCATGACGGTGCCGGACGAGTTGCTGGAAGCCTCCCGCATCGACGGCGCCGGGCCGTTCCGGTTCTTCTGGGATACGCTGTTGCCGCTGTCGGTCACCACCATTTCGGCATTGTTTGTGATCCAGTTTATCTACGGCTGGAATCAATACCTGTGGCCGCTGCTGATCACCACCCAGGATTCGATGCAGACCATCGTCATCGGCATCAGGAAGATGTTGGTCACGACGGATGAACTGGCGGAATGGCAACTGGCGATGGCGACGGCCGTGCTCGCCATGCTGCCGCCGGTGGCGGTGGTGGTGTTCATGCAGCGGCTGTTCGTGCGCGGCCTGGTCGAGACGGAGAAGTAGGACAGAGATGGCCAACGTAATTCTCCGCGACGTCCGCAAAACCTATATCGGCGGCTTCGAGGCCATCAAGGGCATCGACTTCGAAGTCGGCGACGGCCAGTTCTGCGTGCTGGTCGGCCCTTCCGGCTGCGGCAAGTCCACGCTGCTGCGCATGGTGGCCGGCCTCGAGACCATCACCTCGGGCGACATCGATATCGGCGGACGCATCGTCAACCAGATCGAGCCGGCCGACCGCGACATCGCCATGGTGTTCCAGAATTACGCGCTCTATCCGCATATGACCGTCTACAACAACATGGCCTACGGGCTGCGCAACCGGCGTATGCCGGAGGCCGAGATCGACACCAGGGTGCAGGAAGCCGCGCGCATTCTCGAACTCGGCACCATGCTAGACCGCAAGCCGAAGCAGCTCTCCGGCGGCCAGCGCCAGCGCGTCGCGATGGGCCGCGCCATCGTGCGGCAGCCGAAGGTATTCCTGTTCGACGAGCCGCTGTCGAACCTCGACGCCAAGCTGCGCATCGCCATGCGCGTCGAGATTCGCAAATTGCAGCGGCGATTGCAGACCACGTCGATCTACGTCACCCACGACCAGCTTGAGGCGATGACGCTGGCCGATATTCTCGTGGTGATGAACGGCGGCCGGGTCGAGCAGATCGGCAATCCGCTCGACATCTACCAGAAGCCCGCGACGACCTTCGTCGCCTCCTTCATCGGCGCGCCGCCGATGAATCTGATGCCGCTGCGATCGGACGAAATCAGGGCGCAATTCGCCGGCGACAGCCGCGCCGCCAGCGAAGCCGGAATCCTCGGAATCCGCCCCGAGGACTTTGTCATATCCAGCGAGACCATTGCCGGCGGCATCGCGCTTGATCTCACGGTGGAAGCTATCGAGCGGGTCGGGGCCGAGACCTTCATTTACGGCACCCGTCAGAACGAAATTCAGGGCGTCGCCGCCAATCCCGGCGAATTGCCGCCGGGCGAGGTGATCGTGCGGATCCCCGGCGCCATCGCCCCCGCCATCGGCGAGCGAATCAAGGCGGTCGCCCCCCGGGAGAACCTGCATCTGTTCAGCGCCGACGGGCAAAAGCGGATTGATCTATAGGCTCACTCTACTTTCGTCATTCCGGGCTCGCGGCTTTGTCGCGCCCGGAATGACGATAAGGAGCCATTTTGTCGCGGTTCCCCAAGAGCTTGAACGCTTCGCAAATCATGCCCATATTGCTGGTAACCGGAGGGCAGATCCGCCACCCGGTCATCATGGGGCGCCGCAAGGGCCCGGAAATGCCAAAGTCGCTTCGAGAGGGCTTTGTAAACTATGTCGCGTGTTCCCTCGTTATCCAGTCCGTTCCTGCTTGGCTTCGACGAAATCGAGCGTGCGCTCGATCGCGTGGTCAAGGGTGCCGACGGTTATCCTCCCTACAACATCGAGCGCTGCGACCGCAGTAGCGGTGCGCCCGAATGCCTGCGAATCACGCTGGCGGTGGCGGGCTTCACCCGTGATCAACTCGATGTAACCATTGAGGAAAACCAGCTCGTCATCCGCGGCCGCCAGCAGGACGACAAGGTCCGGCAATACATCCATCGCGGCATCGCCGCGCGCCACTTCCAGCGCACCTTCGTGCTGGCGGAGGGGATGCAGGTGCTGGGCGCGGATTTGAAGAACGGGCTGTTGTCGATCGACCTCGCCAGGCCGGAACCTGAAAAGGTCGTTAAGACAATTGCTATCAATGAGCACGAATAATGGAACGAGTAGCGGACTCGACCGCTTAGTCTGACAGAGGAGTCGAGACCATGACTGATGCTGGTGTTGTGTTTGAAACCGAAACCGTCTCCACCGAGACGCTGGCCACCCTGGGCGAGGGTCATATCGCCTATGTGAAGCAGATCCGTTCCGAGGACGTACCGGGGCTGTTTCCGCAGGCGCCGAAGATCGCGCCCGGCCTCAAACTGTTTGCGCTGCATGCCGCCGACGGCACGCCGATCATGCTGACCGACAGCCGGGAAGCCGCGATCGCCAACGCGTGGAGCAACGAATTGCAGGCCGTCAGCGTCCACTGACGGAGCGCTTGCTGCCGTCACCGGCGCAGCTTCGCTGCGATGGTCGACGCTCATCAGGAATTTGCGTACGCGGGCAGGTCCTCTGATCGAGGACCGGCCCGCGTATTTTTTTGGCGATCTTACTAATCTTGCCATGACGCCCCAGCATCGGGAATCGCGAGGCCATCTAGAAGACCCGCGTCGCCTCGGCCTCGACCCGTCTGCGTATCAGCGGATGCAGTCCTTTGCGGGTGGTAAGATCAACCTCGACGCCGAGGCTCTCCTCAAGCAATCGCTTGGCCGCTACGAGATCCAGTGCATTGAAGCGCCCGCGTGGGTCATAGTCGATAAAGATATCCACGTCGCTTTTGGCACTGGCCTTGTCGCGAGCGGTTGAGCCGAACAGATAGAGCGCCGTCGCTCCCAGCGCCTTGATGGCGTCGGCTTGATTACGCAGTTTCCTGAGTGTTTCAGCCTTGGTCATGGAATGAGCATAGCACAGGCTGCGCAAAACCCGGCAAGACCGCCCTACGCCGCGCTGGCCGGCGGCAGCGCCAGCACCGAATAGATCGCCTGGGCGTCGCGCGAGGCGCGCAGCTTCTTGGCGACGTCCACATCGCGCAACAGCCGGGCGATTCGCGCCAGCGCCTTCAGGTGATCGGCACCGGCGCCTTCCGGCGCCAGTAGCAGGAACACCAGATCGACCGGCTGGCCGTCCATCGATTCGAAGTCGATCGGGCGTTCGAGACGGGCGAACAGGCCGAACAGCCTTTCCAGCTTGGGCAGCTTGCCGTGCGGGATGGCGACGCCATAGCCGACGGCGGTGGTGCCGAGCTTTTCCCGCTGCAGCAGGACCTCGAATACCGCGCGCTCGTTCTGTCCGGTCAGGCTGGCCGCCCGCGCCGCCAGTTCCTGCAGCGCCTGCTTCTTGCTGTTGACCTTCAACGCCGGGAGTATCGCCTCGGGTGCGACCAGATCGGTAATCATCATGGAACGTTCCGAGGTGAATTAAGCCGTCAGCTTGCGAAATAGGGTTCAGAGGGGCGACATCAAGAAACTCGGACCGCGGTAGCAGGCCTGCACCCGGCTGCCCATCAGGGCTTCTACGGGCCTTCTCCTACTCCAACCCAGGACCGGTGCCAACACCCGGGATAGTTGTCCCCGGTCTCTTGCCCTGAGGCGACCTGCCAAAGGGAGGCTCCCTATAGGGAGGCTCCCCGGGGGCGTCAATGCCCGTTCAGGGCGGTTTCCTGGCTATCCCCCGGACGGCAGGACCGGAGGATCGATCCAGCCGACATTGCCGTCCGGCCGGCGGTAAATGATGTTCACCCGCCCGCTGGAGCCGTGCTGGAATACCAGACAGGCGGCGCCGGTAAGATCCAGTTCCATCACCGCCTCGCTGACCGAAAACCGCTTCAGCGACGTGGTCGCCTCGGCGATGATGACCGGGCTGTAGCCGGTCTCGTCGTGCTCCTCGTCGCCGGCCGGCGCCTCGATCACGTAGCTCGGAACGTCGAAGGTCGGAGCGGTCAGTTCAGCCATCGCCACCGCTTCGGCATGCGATTTTCGCGCCGAGCGATCCTTCAGCCGGCTCTTGTAGCGGCGCAGGCGCTTTTCGATCATCAGCAGCGCCTGGTCGGCGCTGGCATAGGCGTCGGCGGCGTTGGAATCGGCCTCGAGCGTGATTCCCGAATCCAGATGCAGCGAGCAGTCGGTGCGAAAACCGAAACCGTCCTTGCTCAGCGTGATGTGGCCGGAATAGTTGCCGTCGAAATATTTGCGCAGGACTTCATCGGTGCGCTCGCTGACGCGCCCTCGCAGGGCGTCGCCGACGTTGATGCTTTTTCCCGAGATCCGGAGAGTCATTTGATGCCTCGATTGGTCTGGAACGGAACCGACACTATCGCGATTTGGCGGGGACGCAATCAGGCCGGGGCGGTGTCCCGGGACCGGTCGGTGGATGCGGCAGGCGCCGAAAGGGCATTACCGAGCATGCTTTGCTTGTCGCGCCGGCGTTGCACCGACGAAGGAATTCGCATCGCCTCGCGGTATTTCGCAACCGTGCGACGGGCGATATCAATGCCCGAGACGCGCAATCGTTCCACGATGGTGTCGTCGGAGAGGATCATGGCCGGGTCCTCCGCGTCGATCAGCTGCTTGATGTGATGCCGGACCGCCTCGGCCGAATGGGCGTCGCCACCGTCTGCGGACGCGATCGAGGCGGTGAAGAAATACTTCAATTCGAAACTGCCGCGGTTGGTCGCCATATATTTGTTGGCGGTGACCCGCGACACCGTCGATTCATGCATCTGGATCGCGTCCGCCACCGCCTTCAGATTGAGCGGCCGCAAATGCGCGACGCCATGGGTGAAGAAGCCGTCCTGCTGGCGCACGATCTCGGTCGCGACCTTCAGGATGGTGCGGGCGCGCTGGTCGAGCGCGCGCACCAGCCAGGTCGCGTTCTGCAGGCAATCGGAGAAATAGGACTTGTCGCCGTCCTTGCGGATATTCTTCGACAGCTCGGTGTAATAGATCTGGTTGACCAGCACGCGCGGCAACGTGTCGCTGTTGAGTTCGACGTGCCAGCCGCCATCGGGCCCGGGCCGCACATAGACATCCGGCACCATGGTCTGGGTCCGGGCCGAGCCGAATTTCAGGCCGGGTTTCGGGTTGAGCCGGCGAATTTCACCGATCATGTCGGTGATATCCTCGTCATCGACGCCGCACAGTTTTCGCAATGAGGCGATATCGCGCTTGGCCAGCAGGTCGAGATGCTCGACCAGCGCCTGCATCGCGGGGTCGTAGCGGTTGAGCTCGCGCAGCTGGATCGCCAGGCACTCGCTGAGGGAACGCGCGCAAACGCCGGGCGGATCGAATTTCTGCAGCACGGCGAGCACCGCCTCGACGTCCGCCTGCGACGCTCCCAGCCGCTCGGCGGCCTGCCCCAGATCCGGCGGCAGATAGCCGGCTTCGTCGACCAGATCGATCAGATATTGCCCGACCATGCGCTGCGCCGGCGCGGTAAAGGCCACCGCCAGCTGTTCGGCGAGATGGCTGCCGAGCGTCACCTCGGCGGCGACGAAGGCTTCCAGATTGTAGCTGTCGTCGTTGGAGGCACCGCCGCCCCATTCGGTATACGCGGTCGGCGCCGCATCCTGCGCGGTGCGCGCGGCGGCCTCGGCCGGCTCCTCGGTAAACACGTTGTCGAGCGGGGTATCGAGAGTCTGCTCGATCTCGGAGCGGCTGCCGAGGTCGCGGTTCATCCAGTCTTCCTGCGGCGCCTCGAAACCCTCGCCGGCGGCCCCGCCCGCCATGTCGGAATGCTCGCCACCCTCGTCGCCGTAGGCCGAGCCCTGCTCGTCATGGCCGGAATATTCGCCCCGCTCGGCTACAGGCTCCCCCGCGACCGGCGGTTCGGTGCCCTCGCTGGCGCGCTCCAGCAGCGGATTGCGCTCCAGTTCCTCCTCCACGAAGGCCGAAAGGTCGAGATTGGACAGCTGCAGCAGCTTGATCGCCTGCATCAGCTGCGGCGTCATCACCAGCGACTGGGATTGGCGGAACTCTAATCTCTGCGACAGCGCCATGGCGGAAAGAACCGATCCACGAAAAGTTGGTCCGATTCTTGCTTAAACTAGTCCAAAGGCGATGTACACGGCTTGACGGACGGGAAAAAAGGACTAGAGGCGAAATCCAGAGCCAAGGTTAAGGCCAAGGTTAAAGCCGGAATTCCTCGCCCAGATACAACCGCCGCACATCCGGATTGTTGACGATCTCTTCCGGATTGCCCTCGGTCAGGATCTCGCCAGCATAGACGATATAGGCGCGGTCGGTCAGCCCCAGCGTTTCCCGCACATTGTGGTCGGTGATCAGAACGCCGATGCCGCGATTGGTGAGGTGGCGAACCAGGTCCTGAATGTCGCCCACCGCGATTGGATCGATGCCGGCGAACGGTTCGTCGAGCAGCATGTAATTCGGCCGGGTCGCCAGCGCGCGCGCGATCTCAACGCGGCGGCGCTCGCCGCCGGACAGCGCAATCGAAGGGGTTTTGCGCAACCGCGTGATGTTGAACTCGTCGAGCAGGGAGTCGAGTTCCTTCTCGCGTTTCTTCTTCGAGGGCTCCACCACTTCCAGCACCGCGCGGATGTTCTGCTCCACGGTGAGGCCGCGGAAGATCGAGGCTTCCTGCGGCAGATAACCGATTCCGAGCCGGGCGCGCTGATACATCGGCAGCCTGGTGACGTCGTGGCCATCGAGTTCGATGGCGCCGCGATCGGCCTTGATCAGGCCGGTGATCATGTAAAACACCGTGGTCTTGCCGGCGCCGTTCGGGCCCAGCAGACCGACGGCCTCGCCGCGGCGGACATAGATGCTGACGCCGCGCACGACCTGGCGGGTGCCGAAACTCTTTTCCACGCTATGCACCGCCAGATGGCCGGCCCGCTTGGTCAGCCGTGGCGCGGTCGCGCCATTGACCTTGGCCCTGCCCTTTTCCCTGGGCTTCGGCGGCCGCGGCTTTTCCGGTGCGGGAGCCGGCGTGCCCGGTTGCGGCAGCGCGACGTCGAGGGCACCGGGGATCGCTGCGCGGGCCATCGGCGGCGCGTCGCGCACCGGACTGGTCAGCATGTCGCCGATGGTATCGCCGAGCGCGGTGATATCCTCACGCGAACGCGCAAATCCGGGCGGACCGCGCTTTACCGGCCGCCGACGGAACATGCTGAGTAAATCCACCATCCCCCGCTTCGCTCAAGCCTTTCCCGGTGTCCCGCGACCCGCCGCTGGCCCTCGATGGGCCGCCCAACATCAATGAACGGATGTCCCTTGCCCGGTGAAACACCCTCGATCCCGGGCACGGATCGCGCCGCCAGCCGCTCGGTAGATACAGTCTTGCCCCGCGAGCTTCAACCTCGCTACCGGCACCTATCGTACAAGTGATTGATGTTATTTTGGTTTATTTGAGGGGCTGAGTGACAGCGCCGGCGCCGGTGCCGAACCCGGCATTCCGGGGATTGCAGGAGCTCCGCCGCCGCCGGAGGATATGAACAGGCCCTGCACCCGGCCGCTGTCGGATTCCACACGCGACACGCCTGTCGCCATGTCCACCATCAGGCGGTCGCCGCGCAGCACGTTCTTGCCCTGGGTCAGCACAATGCCGCCGAGCATGGTGATCATGTTGGCCCTGGTGTCGAACACCGCGGTCTCTCCCGTCACCACCTGGTCCTTCTGGGTCACCACCACATTGCCCTTGGCCTCGAGCCTGCGGATCGACGAGCTGCCGCCGGGTCCCGGGCTCGCGGCCTGCATCGGCGCCGACTTGGCCGCCTTCGCGCCCTTGGCATTGGCGCCCTTGGCGCTGGCGGCAGGTGGCGACGCCGAATCGTAGAACACCACCAGCGTCTTCGACGTCATGGTGGTATCGCCCTGCACCACCTTCACATTGCCGGCAAAGGTCGCTTCCTTCTTCTTGTCGCGCATCTCCAGCGAGGCGGCCTCGATCTGGATCGGCTGGTCGCGGTTCTGCGAAAACCCCTGCATGGCGTTGGGCACGCCCTGCATCGCACTTTGCGCGCGGGCTTCACCGCCAGCGAGCAGCACCAGCGCACAGGCGGCCGTGCAGGCAAAACGCGCGATCCGCATGGTCGAAGTGCTGGGCCGGGAAAACATCATCATCAGGATCATTTCGGGTTAGCCGATTTGCCGGACACCGATCGTGTCCTGGCCGCTTGATCGGCAGATAGAGCAGCCGGCTCGGGCGCCGCCGCCGCTTCCTCCTCGGGAGGAGCCAGATTATCCAGGTTCAGCACGACATTGCCTTCGAACCGCACCACTTCGCCGCCGCCGGTAATCCGCAGCCGGTCGGCGCTCAGCGTGCCGTTGAGCAATTTGACGTCGACATGCTCTTCCGACGTCACCGTGCTCTTGCCGATGTCGACCAACGCCTGCGACATCCGCGCTTCATAGCCTGAGGAAGACTGCAGGAAAATATCCTTGCGCAGATCCAGCAGCTGCGCCTTGGAGTCGAATACCCCGCTGCGGGCATCGAGCGTGATGTGGGTGGTGCGGTCTTCCATCAACACCTTGGCGCGCAGCGTCCTGAGATCGACCTTGTCCGGATCGGTCAGGTCCTGGGTCGCGGTCTTGGCCCAGACCTCGTAGGGCCGATGATCCGGCGTGTAGCCGGCCATATGCGGCGCTTCCATCGTGATCTTGCTGCCGGAAACCACCAGGTTTCCGATGTCGACCGGCAGCTTCGGCAGCAACATGCGGAACGGATTATAGACCGAGACGAAGACGATCGCCGTCATCGCCAGGATCACGGCGGCCGGCACCGCGATGCGCAGCACCCGCACCATTCGGCTGTGGCGCGCCGCAACCGCAAAGCGGGCATCCATTCCGGCCTGATAGGGTGGGTTTTGAACCGAATTCACCGCTGCTCCAAAGCGCTGGGACCGCGGCCATACTACCCGGAATCGCCAGAATTTGCAGCCCGACACTCGCTAGGAGTGTGACCGAAACGGGGCGGAGCGCCGCGGCATAGCGCCGTTCCGGCCCTCAGGAATGGGCAAAGATGTCCTCGGCGTCCCAACCCTGCAGGTCGAGCCGGGCCCGCGAGGGGAGGAACCCGAAACAGGCCTGCGCCAGCTCCGTCCGGCCCTCCCGCGCCAGCATGCCGTCGAGCCGTTCGCGCAGACCATGCAGATGCAGCACGTCGGACGCGGCGTAGGACAGCTGCGCCTCGCTCAGGCTCTGCGCACCCCAGTCGCTCGACTGCTGATGCTTCGAAAGATCGACATTAAGGACCTCGCGCACCAGGTCCTTCAGGCCGTGGCGATCGGTGTAGGTGCGGCAAAGCCGCGAGGCGATCTTGGTGCAGTATACCGGCTGCGGCATCACGCCGAAGGCGTTGTAGAGCGCCGCAAGGTCGAACCGCGCGAAGTGAAAGATCTTCGTCACGTCAGGATTGCCCAGCAGCGCCTTCAGGTTCGGCGCGTCGGTATGACCTTTCGGGATCTGCACCACATCGGCGCTGCCGTCGCCGTTCGACAGCTGCACCACGCAGAGCCGGTCGCGGTGCGGATTGAGCCCCATGGTCTCGGTATCGATCGCCACCGAATCGGTATAGCGGGACAAATCGGGCAGATCGCCGCGATGCAGGCGGATGGTCATGATGTCAAAAACCTCGTCGAATCGATGCGGGCCAAACTAGCGTTGAAATCTTCAACAAACGAGCGCCGCGGGTGGCATCCTCAGCGAAGATCGGCGGCGACGAGCCCCTGTTTCGATCGCAAAGCACTGAAAGGCAACCCTTTTCGACGGTAACGACCCGCGGGCTGGTTCAGCGCCAGGCTTCCCGGCGGCGCGCACGACGGGGCTCGGGCAAAAATCGCGAAAACAACCCCATGTACAGTAAGAGGCCAAGCCAACGACAGGCATTATTCGCACGTCTGCAGGACGCCCGAAATCGCCTCGGCGGAGCACATGATGCCGCCCCATTGATAGCCGACGCGGCCGTGGAATTCGATCTTGAACCAGTCGTAACCGTCCATCGTGCCGGCGCGTTCCAGCAGCGTGATGCCGCTCTTCTCGGCCAGGCTCGCCAGCCTCGGGGCCGACATCGACGGTGCGCCGCGCATGATGCCGCCGAGCGACATGCCCGCCATCGGCAGTTTACCTGCATTGACGCCGCTGCGACGGCCTGGATGCGCATCGTTGGGATCGCAGCGGTCGGTCTGCGGCGCCTGGTGAAATCCCGGACCGCACGGATCGGTATTGCCGAGGCCGGGCCGGCCGTTCTACGCGGCGGCCTGCGGTTTGAAGCTGCATTGGGCAGACCCCCAGTCCGGAATTTCCACCTTGATCCGGGTCTGGTCCGGCGAGATCTGCACGGCGTAATCGCCCTCGGAAAACCGCAGCGGATCAGCCGGAGTCTTTTTCAATCGCATCGTACCGCCCTCGATCGGGCCGGCCTCGATCGCGTTCGAGCCGATCACCGTCAGCGTGATGGCGGCGCCCTTGTCGCAGGAATAGGTCCGGGTCTGCGCGTGGGCGGTCCCGATCGGGACCGTCATGGCCAGGATCAAGGCGGATATCCTGATCATCTGGGCTCCGTCAGGGTTAGTCGCATGGTCTGATATGAGATCTCTTCCAGCGGACGGCGCGAGCAGACGTTTGCCGCTCCGTCGACCAGGCGCCGCGACATGATTGAAAATCGTGTCGCGAGCGCCGGTCGCATTGGCAACATCAGAGGCATTGCCCCGCCGCATTGAGTTTTTTCGGCGGCGGGCAGCCCCGCGGTGGTGGCGGCGGCGGCAGCGCTCTCGCGCAGTTCGGCGGTGTGCCCGTCGTGCCCGCGGGACAGGTCGCAGGCGGCGGCCTCACACAGTTCGGCGGTTTGCCAATCGTGCCCGGAGGACAGGTCGCGGGCGGCGGCCTCACACAGTTCGGCGGCTTGCCAATCGTGCCCGGAGGACAGGTTGCAGGCGGCGGCCTCACGCAGTTCGGCGGCGTGCCCGTCATGCCCGGAGGACAGGTCGCAGGCGGCGGCCTCACACAGTTCGGCGGCTTGCCAATCGTGCCCGCAGGACAGGTCGCAGGCGGCGGTCGCACACAGTTCGGCGGTGTGCCCGTCGTGCCCGCGGGACAGGTGGCAGGCGGTGGCTTCACGCAGTTCGGCGGCGTCCCCGTTGTGCCCGCGGGGCACGAGGCAGGCGGCGGCTTCACGCAGTTCGGCGGCGTGCCTGTCGTGCCCGCAGGGCATGGTGCCGGAGCGAGGCGGATGTTGGACGGCGGAGCACAGACTCCGTTCGCGCCGATCTGCAGGGGGCCTTTGCACAGGCAGTTTGCCGACTGCGGGTTCTCGCCCACATTGCAGCTCCGCGGGTTGGTGTTCGGCTTGATGGTCGTCGGCGCCATGCAGATCCCGTTCACGATGCTCATTGTGTTCGGGCACAGGCAGTTCGCTGTCTGCGGTCTCTCGCCCGCATTGCAGCTCCGCGGGTTGGTGTTCGGCTTGATGGTCGTCGGCGCCGTGCAGATCCCGTTCACGATGCTCATCGTGTTCAGGCACAGGCAATTCGCCGTCTGCGGTCTCTCGCCCGCGCTGCAGCTCCGTGGATTGGTGGTCGGCTTGATGGTCGTCGGCGCCGTGCAGATCCCGTTCACGATGCTCATCGTGTTCGGGCACAGGCAGTTCGCCGCCTGCGGTCTCTCGCCCGCGCTGCAGCTTCGTGGATTGGTGGTCGGTTGGGCGATCGTCGATGTCGTCTTGCAGCTTCCAGGCTGGCCGGTCGTTCCCGGTTTGCAGGTGCAGGCCGGTGCAACCCCCGTCGAATCGGACGGACACTGCGCCGCGGTGGCCGGTCCCACGCAGGCGAAGGTCGAGAACGACGTCCGCTGCGCGACCCAGCCGGGGTTGTTGCAGCGGCACTGGTCGCCGAGCATCACGCCGTCGCGGCAGGCCATGCGGGTGCAGACGCCATCCACAGCCCGCAGGCCGGACGGGCAGGCGCAGGTACCCGAGCCACGGTCCACGGTCCCGCCGGCGCAGGGAATGACCTTCTCCACGCATTTGCCGGGCGTGCCGGTCTGGGTGCGGGGATCGCAGGGAGCGTCAGGCGCGCAATTCGGTCCTGACGTGCCTGCGGGGCATACTTTCGGCGCTGTCGAGGCCACGCATTGAAAATTCCGGCCGCCGCCGGTCAGGGTAGTGCCCGTCGGGCAGCCGCAAACGCCCTGTTCGATTTTTCCGCCGGTGCAGGTGATGGAGGCGTTGAGGTTGGTGCAAACGCCGTTGACGTTGGTTTGCCCAATGGCGCAGACCGGCGTGGTGGTCGTCACACCGGGCACGCAATTCGGTGGTGTACCGGTCTGACCGGCCGGGCACGTGGTGACCACGGGCGCCACCGGTTTCACGCAATTCGGCGGCGTTCCGGTCTGGCCGGCGGGGCAGGATTTCAGCACCGGGTTGTTGACGGGAGTCGGTCTTGGCACCAGCCGGATGCATTGCGGCGGAGTGCCCACCAAAGGCGGCGGACAGGTCGCGGCCGCGACGCAGTTCGGCGGCCGACCCGTTTGGCCCGGCGGGCAGAATTTCTTGTTGCCGAACACCTGACCGACCGGTTGACGGCCCGGGCCGTCGCCGAGAATGCCGAGCAACAGCGGCGCGATCCGCGCGATCGAGGGGACGCAGGACAGCCGGGGATAATCACCCCAGACCACAGAGCCGGGCGGGCAATCGCAGACGGCATAGCCACGACGTGACATCCGAACGTCGCCGCCCCGACAGCTGATGTCCGAGAGGCAGACGCCGCCGCGGCCCATCTGCCAGGGCGGGCAGCTGCCGCCGTCCCACTGGCATTCGCCGAAATCTTCCGCCCACGCATAGCCGCGCGGACAGGTGAGCGGCCGGGATCTGTCCGAAGCACGACAGGACGAGCCGGTCCAGTAGCCGCCGAGCTCGCGGCAATTGGCGAGCGCCGAATCGTAGGCGCTGTTGCGCGGCGCCGCGGCGACGACGGCACGGCCTGCGGGACCGATCTGCCAGTGGCTCAGGTTTTCCTGGTCCTGACGGAAATCAGCGACCAGCGCCGGCGCGCCGGCGATGGCGATCAGGTAGCGATCCGACTCGCGGTTGCGGAACTGGATGAACGTGGTGCCGTCCACCGGCTCGAAACTCCAATGCGCCTCGTCGGCGTCGGGCAGCGCCGCGGTCGCGCGCAATTTGCCGTTCACGTCGGTGAGGTAGGTCCTTTTCCACTGGTTCCTGATCCGCACGAAGGGCGAGCCCGGCACCGCCTCGAAGGTCCACTGGCCGCTCTCCCATTGCGGCTTGACGCCGGAGACCTCGACCGTACCGGAAGCCTGGCTGTTGAGCGCGGTGGCGGCGGCGCTGCGCGGCGCCACGCGATACGCGCCGCTGAGCTGGAATTGTTCGATCGGAGAAACCTGCGGCAGTTCGGCCATGGCCGCTTGCTGGGGAGCAACGGCATCCGGCGGCGGTGCGGCAGCAACACCCTGGGGCGGCAGCGGCGCGGCGACCTGGGCCTGCGCGATCGGCTGCTGTACGCCGGGTGCCGGCGGCGCAAGCTGCGCGCTCGCGACCCCGCCGACATCGATCGTGACAGGCTCCGTCGTCGCCGTGAGGGCATAGAGACATTTTTCCGAATCGTCGGTTACGACCCAGGAATGGCCGGTGGCGGTGGTCTGCCGGAGCAGATTGCCCGCCTCGATCAGGCCGTTGAATTTGCGATCGCCGTTCGGATCGATCCAGTAAAGGCGCCGCCGCTCCGTCGAGGCGTTGCGGAACGCCAATTCGACGGGGCCGCCGGCCTGCACCGATTTCAGGCTGCTCTCGGCGCTGCAGTCCTGCATCTGCGCCGCGCCCGGCGAAACGAAAAACAGCGTTGTGCCGAGCACCGCGAGAGCGACAACGGCCGATCGCGCGAAAGGCAGATCCCGTGGGATGGCCGGGCCGATGCGGTGCCGTCGCAAAACCCGGGAAAAGCCATTTATGACCCAAGCTGGAGCGGCAATCATCATCATACAATCCTCAACCCGAATATGGAGCCAGCAACACCGAGCCTAATGGGCTCGACCGGCCTTACCCGTGCAAGGCACCGCCTGTAACCACGCGCCGATCGACCGACGCCCGGCTTGCACAGGCAAAATCTAAACGGCGCTTTCCGCGCGCGCATGATCAGTTTTGACTATGGATCGGGTAATTCAGCCTTGCGAGGCGGAGCGCTTCAGCCCGGTGCCGGGTCTCCACCGCGGACCGCGGATATCCCGCCGAGCAGCGCGACCACGTCGGTTTGGCGCTGGCAGCCGGTTTTCTCCAGCACGCCCCGCACCTGCACCCGGACGGTATTCGGCGAAACGCCGTTGTCACCGGCGAGATCGTCAACCGTCTTGCCCGCGGCGAGGCCGCGGGCAAAGCGGGCTTCGGCCGGCGTGAGATCGAACAGGGACATTACCAGATCGACCGGCGGCGCGTTTGGGGCGGCGACAGGCATCAGAATGAAAACCGCGGCGCTGCGGGCGAAGATGTCCCGCGCGGAAAAGCGGATCGGCACGACATGACCGACCATCAGCGCATCCGTCGCGGGGTCACGGACCGGAAAGGACCGGACACCGCCATTGTCGTTCAACGTAACCCGGGCGAGTGCCTCGCCCATTAGTTCGTCCGCGCACCTGTCTTTCAGCGTCACCCGGTCGGCGGCCCGCCAGTAGACGACATTTTCCAGGCCTTCGATCAGGGCGTTGGCGGCGAGCACCTTGCCGCTGTCATCCAGCACCAGCGCGGCCAGGCCCAGCGCGGCCAGCGTCTGGCTGGCGGCTTCGGCGCGTGCAAGGTGAAGGCGCGCCGCCATCAACGCGGTGCGGGCAAAATGCGGGCGCAGCTTGTCAAGTCGTTGAATGGCCTCGGCGCTGGCCGGCCCCTGGGCGGCGGTACGCGACAGCACGATCGAGATCGCCTCTCCCGTGGGCAGCGCAAACGCTGTCGCGGCGCCCCACCACAGACCCAGCTTGCGCCAGTTGTCGCGATAGATCGGCTCCTCGTCCAGTTCGGCTTCCGAACAGAGATCGACGTCGCGCAGAAAGCCCTGATGGCGGCTCTCGTGAATGCGGGACATCAGCTGACCCCTCCAATACCAGCCGTCCGCAACAAAGCGCTCGGCGATAGGTTTGGAGTTCTTCGAAGCCGTCCAGGCCGTAATATCGGGGTTGGTGACGAACAGCGTGGCGCCGGCGGAATCGGATATTTTCGAGGTCTGCTTCAGGACTTCCGGCCAGAGTTCTGGCACGAAGCCGCACTCGTAGATTCTGTCGATGAGTTCAGATTCCGTGGATTTGCTTTCCAACTGGCCCCGCCCGTCTGGCGCCGCACAGCAGGACGCCACCGGGAACCATCGTGCCAAGGGATGGAACTTTTGTCGAGAGTTGGCGTGTCTAAGTTCCGCACCGCGTGCATACAAAGCTATAGCATTCATAGATTGCGCCGCCGAAATGGGCCCGTCCGATCGAACCCGCTTCCTCGAAATCCGGCTCCGCGGGATCTATCGCTGCTGCCCCAAGGTCCGTGACCGCGTCCTCGCATATCCGACGAGCATGCAATACACGATGCCGGAAGCCAGACTGGTATGACCGCTGAACATCACCAGGCCGAGGC
The DNA here is from genome assembly GCA_043811435.1 of Pseudomonadota bacterium. Lineage (GTDB taxonomy): Bacteria > Pseudomonadota > Alphaproteobacteria > Rhizobiales > Xanthobacteraceae > Bradyrhizobium. The sequence goes on along the minus strand of JBDRNF010000186.1, from coordinate 20,317 downwards.
TCCAGCCATGCCAGGCGACGAGGATGCCGAGCGCAAGCAGCAGAGCGCAAGTGCCGAAAACCCGAAGAACATACGTCGTGGCCAACCGCAGGGACCTGCCGATGATGTCGCGCTGCTGGCGATGCACGGCAAAGGCCAACGCGGCAAAGCCCGCCAGGCACAACGCAAAGGCCGGCAGGTGGCTCATCCCACTCCCTCGCTGGAAGCGACGGTGGTCCGAGCCTGCCGGTTTGTCTTGCGGCTGGATGGAGAACCGGCCCTTTGCCGGGCCGTGCGGATCGCCAGCACGGCGTGGAGCGAAGCGAGCGCCCAGCACATGATATCCATGCCGGCGAATACCCAGTCGCCTTCGGCCAGGCTGTGCCATAGCGGACGTTGCGTCGTGGCTGCGTTGAGCACAGGCAACAGGAACAGCAGTGTTGATGCCGCCCATAGCTGCTCAACCCAGGCCGACCTGGCCGGACGCACCAACCCGTGCAGCAGCGTCAGCGCCCAGACGATGAAAAACAGGTGGATCTCCATGTCGGCACGACCCTCGAGCTGACGTGGCAGGAGTCGGTTGCCCCAAAGAAATGCGGTCATTGCGACCGACAGGCCGGCGATGCTCGCGATATTCAGCCGCTCCACAAGGCGGAAACCAAGATGGGGGCGCTTCGGATCCGGCAGCTTCTGCCGCCGCTTGACGGTCCACATGACGAGGCCGGTGCCTACCATCGCGGCGCCCATGAAGCTGACGAGGAAGTACAGCCATCGCGTGACGGTGTCGCTGAAGCGTCCGAGGTGGAGCGCATAGAGTACGCCTCGCGTCTCCGCCGCGGCCCCCACATTCTCACGAACCGTCAGCAATTTGCCGGTCGTACCTTCGAATTCCATGTATTGCGGGCTCATGGAAACACGGCCCGCATCCCCCCGGGTCACGACCACACGCGCCGCCGCGTCTCCGGGATGCACCGCATTGACGCGCCCTACATTATCGCGGCCCCAGCGTTCCTGTGCCTGCCGCACCATATCCTCGACCGATGCCAGCGGCACTCTCTGCCCGCCGGGTTTGCCGGGCGGGATGAAGGCACTGAGTTCGGCGGAGAGCTGCTGGCGCTCTGCCGGGGTCTTGAACGCCACGCGCTCGCCCCAGGGCATGTAAAGTGCCATCAACGTCACCAATCCGGTGTAGGTGATCATGAAATGGAACGGCAGCCCGAACACCGACAGGGCATTGTGCGCGTCCAGCCACGACCGCTGTCGCTTCCCCCAACGAAAGGTGAAGAAATCGACGAAGATCTTCTTGTGGGTAATGACGCCGCTGACGATGGCGACCAGCATGAACATCGCGGCCGCGCCCGCAAGCCACCTGCCCCACACCACCGGCATGTAGTGGAACTGGAAGTGGAAACGGTAGAAGAACTCGCCGCCCAGCGTATCGCGTGAGGCGACTCTCCGGCCGGTTGCGGGATCGAAGTTGGATTCATCGAAGCCGCGCTGGCCCGGATTGCGTGTGGATGTGCGCCAGAAGGCATAGACACTGTTATTGCGCTCGCCGGGCAGGCGCATGCTCCACTGCGAGGTTCCGGCCGCGATGTTGCCGAGCTCGTCTGCAATCCGCTGCGCCACCGCGGCCTGATCGGGAATTTGGGACAGCCGCGCCAGCTCCGGTCGCATCCATTGCGAGAGCTCGTCCTTGAAATAGGACACGGTGCCGGTGAGGAACATGGCATAGAGAATCCAGCCGAGCAGCAGGCCCGCCCATGTGTGCAGGCTGGACATGCTCTGCCGGATGCCGCGGCCGGCAACTCGCCCATCGTTGTCTGCCTTCACGCGTCGGCCCTTCCTCAGGAAACAGACCACGCCAGAGGCAACAGCGCCGCGGCCACAATGATCAGGCCCGCCCAGGCCTTCAGCGCATTGCGCACGGCGAAGACCCAGACCACGGCGCCCGTGTAAATTGCAAAGCTCGCCAGCATGCCGGTGAGCACGGCCTGCGGCTTGCTCATCGGCAGAGCGAGCACGGCGACGCTACAGAGCGCGGCCAGTGCATAGCCGCCAAACAGGGCCGCAACGATGCGCGAAATGAGCGGGCCCGTGGAGCGGATCCGATGTATCCGGGAGTTCATTTGCCCGGAGTTGCCGGCGGGCCCGCGGGAATTGGCGCAAGGCCGCCGGCATTCACGTAGGTCACGGTGGTGGCGTAGCTGACGGCATCGTACTTCTCGGCGCCGCCCGTCCCCGCGCGCTCGCCCGCGTTGCGGTCGGTGAAACTGACTTCAGCCACATAGACGCCCTTCCAGGGCATGTCGAACTTCACAAGGCCCTGCTCGTCGGTGTGAGCTTCTTTCGACCAGCCCGATTGCGTCACCAGCGTCACCTTGGTCTTGGCCTTGGGCTGATCCTTGAAGACGAGCTTGAATTGCCCCTCCTGACCGGTAGGCACGAGGTCCAGCACGAGCTTCGGCTGCTGCGCGGCAAAGCCGGTGATGAAGCGTGCTGCGGGATAGTACCAGCTGATGACGTCCTGGCCCTGCTGCTTCCATGTATAGAGCGGGTAGCTCGCGTCCTCCGCGACGAGGCCGTCGCCGGCGGCCGCGGAAAATGGCAGCGTGAACCCGCTTGCGGTCTTGGTGGCGTCGGACTTCTGCTCGCCTTTGGCAGAGATGAGTGTGCCGGTCGGCTTTGCAAACTTGTCGAGCAGCCCCGGCGATACTTCACGAAGATTCTGACCGAATTCGCCGAAGCGAATGACGGCATGCTGCCCGTCGGCCTGCTCGATCCAGATCTGGTGCGCCTGGGAAGGCGTCACCAATGCAAGCAGGGCAATCAAGGCGAGGGAGAGCTTTGTCATGACGAACACCTCAGAAGTCGAATGCGGCAGACAGGACGTAGGTTCGAGGCGACCCGACCGTCACGTAGGTGCCGGTCGTGAGCCAGTAATTCTTGTCGAACAGGTTTTCGATGTTGACGCGTATCGTGACGGGCCGGCCATTGAGAGCCGTGACGTAACGCGCGCCGATGTCGACACGGGTCCAGTCGTCGAACCGCAGGGTGTTGGCGCTGGTGAGATACGAGCCCGACGTATAGATCACGCGTCCATTGAGGGCGAGGCCCGTCACCCACGGCGTATCCCAGTCGAGGCCGGCGGAGAATGTCTTGTCCGGTACGCCGGCGGCGTCGTTGCCGCGCTGCAGTGGATCGGTCGGATTCGTCAGCTCCGGACGCACGAAGGTTGCGCTGGCCATGCCACGCAGACCGGGCAGCAGCAGGCCGTAAGCGTTCAACTCCACGCCACGGTTGCGCTGTTCGCCGTCATAGGCCCGGGCGTTGGATGCCGTCGTGATCAGGCTGGGTCTGCTGATCTGGAACACGGCTGCGGTCGTCGTAATCGTGCCCCAGTCCACCTTGACGCCGGCTTCCTGCTGCTTCGACTTGTAGGGGGCAAGCACGGCACCGGTGTTGCTGTAACCGGCACCGACGGTGCTGCCCTGGCTCAGTCCTTCGGCGTAGTTGGCGTAGAGCGAAACATTGTGCCAGGCCTTGAAGACCACGCCGGCGAGGGGCGACGTCGCGGCGGCGTCGTAGCTGCCCGACACTGCACCCGTGGTAAGATTGAAGGAATCCTGTTTCACCATCTGATGACGTGCGCCCAGGGTCACCAGTACCGTATCGTTCAGGAACGACATGGTGTCGGCGACGGCAACGCTTGTGCGTGTCGCCTCGGAATTTTTCCGCGGAGCGGTGCGTTCTGCGGTGATCGCGGGAAGGGCGGACGGGTTGTAGATATTCGATGGCGCCGAGGAACCGACAATATACGCATAGCCGGACTCCTGCTGATAGCCGGTAAGGGCGACATTGACCGAATGACCGATGAAGCCTGTTTCGAAGCGCGACCGCAGGCCCACATTGCCGCTGACCGTTTTGGTGTAGGAGTCATAGTATGTATTGGTGACAGTGAAGTTGCCGAGATCATTGGCGCCGCTGGAAGTAGGAAAGGTCTGCCGGTTCGAACCCTCGCGATAGCCGATGCCCGCATAGGCCGTCAGCGACTCCGTCAGGTCGTATTCGAGGCCCGAGGCGATGGTGTTGTCTTTTTGACGAAGCATCGTGCCCGGGTACCAGTTGCTGCGGGCATCGGGAGGGGCGGGAATCGCGGTCGTGGTGGAAAGAATGCTGAGCTGTGGACGGAAGTTCTTGGTGTCGTCGTTCTGCGAGATGGCATCGAGCGTCCAGCGCAGGCGTTCCCCGCGATAGTCGAGCGACAACGCACCGAGACCGCTCCGCCAGTTTCCGTCGTCGATCGAGGCTTCGCCGTTGCGCCCCACGCCGTTGAACCGGACGCCCCACTCCTTGTTCTCGCCGTAGCGGCGGCTGGTTTCCAGATGGAGACCGTAATTGCCGGCGCTCATGAAGATCGGCGTCAAGCGCGCGAAAGGTATCTCGGTTGCGCGTTTGCTGACGATGTTGATGCCGCCGCCGACGCTGTTGCCGGGGGCGATGCCGTTGATGAGCGCGCCGGGCCCCTTCAGCAGTTCGATCCGCTCGATGATCTGGGCGGGCACGCGACTGGAGGAAACAAGCCCGTACAGACCGTTGAAGCCAACGTCACCCGAGCCAACAGCAAAGCCGCGAATCTGGAACGTATCGTCGAACCCGTTGCTGCCCGTGGTCGTCCGGACCGAAGCATCGTTGATCAGCGTGTCCGCCGCCGTCCGCGCCTGCTGGTTCTCGATCAGCTCCGAAGTATAGTTGACGGTGCTGAAGGGCACATTCATGACGCTTGTGCTGCCCAGCAGGCCGAGCGTTCCACCCTGCGCCACCTGACCGCCGGCATAGGCCGGAGCCGGCGTTCCGATCGTTCGCGTCGTTCCCATCGTCGTGGCCGTGGCCGCAGCGGCAGGCCGTTCGGTCGGCGGCCGCGGTGCGACGCGGGCTGAGCGCTGAGCTGTGCCACGAGAGCGCACCGTGCGCGTCACCCGCGCTCTCTGTTCAGGGGCATCGATGGATACCGGAGGCAACACCCGCGGCGCTACGCTCTGCGCGCTGCCTTCAGATGTTCCGATGCCGGTCAGGCATAAAGAAAGAACGCCCGTGGCCACGCCGATGTACAAACGGTTCTTGTTGTTTTTGAAGTTACTCACGAAACGCCCCCAATTCCCAGCCGATGTCTGACTAGGGAATCGGAGCTTCGGAAGCAACGAAGCCGATTTAGAATTGCTGTATGTGTGAACGTTCGTGTCTCGTGTCCACATTCGCCATAGTTGAGCGTTGCGCTGACGGCGCAAGCTGGATTTGATATGAGACCATTGGGCTTGGGTGAAAAAGCTCAGTCGGATCTGGCAATCTGGAATTGCGCCGTGATGCCGCGCGAGCGTTCGAACGAATTTTCGTTCCCCTCCGGATCCTCTGCGTCTCGATTAACTTTCAGGATCCTCATCGGTCGTCCGGATTTTTCGCGGAGAGCATCGCAACCGATTTTTCGATCCGTGCGGCGACAGCTCGGGTTCGATCAGGTTTTCAAAAACGCAGACCCGCGTCATGGCATCGAAGGCGTGGTTGAGTTTTCGCATGCCGTAACGCCGGCGCCGGGCTCACGAACTCACCTCTGGCTCTCGAGGCTGTATGCCCCCTGGCGCGGCAGCACGAAAACGCCGCGGCATGGCCTGGTCCGCGGCGGCCTGGAGGATGCTTCCTCGGGCCGTCGGGCCGGCGATATCATGGGCATGGGCAAATGGTGCCCAGGAAAGGACTCGAACCTTCACGGCCGTTAAGCCACTGGCACCTGAAGCCAGCGCGTCTACCAATTCCGCCACCTGGGCCCGGGCCGGTTAGTACGGACCGTCCGCGCGCTTGTCAAATCGGCTCATAGCCGGCCAAATGCGCTGTACAGCAGCGGCTGGTTGGCGTATCGCGAAACGGCGTAATCCCCTGCGATCTCTCGACTTTGACCCCCGAGGAAAATGAACCCCATGGCATCGAATCTGGACACGCTGGTCACGGTTTTCGGAGGTTCCGGCTTTCTCGGCCGCAGCGTGGTCCGGGCGCTGGCCAAGCGCGATTACCGGATCCGGGTCGCGGTGCGGCGGCCGGAACTGGCCGGGCATCTGCAACCCCTGGGCAAGGTCGGCCAGATCCACGCCGTGCAGGCCAATCTGCGCTACCCGGCTTCGGTCGAGGCCGCGATGCGGGATTCCCACGTCGCCATCAACCTGGTCGGCATCCTGGCCGAAGGCGGCGCCCAGACCTTCGACGCGGTGCAGGGCGAGGGCGCGGGCGCGATCGCCACGGCGGCGAACGCCGCCGGCGCGCGGATGGTGCATGTCTCCGCCATCGGCGCCGACGAGAATTCGCCGGCGCACTACGGCCGCTCCAAGGCGGCGGGCGAAAAGGCGGTGCTGGCGGCGGTCCCTTCGGCGACCATCCTGCGGCCCTCGGTGGTGTTCGGCCCCGAGGACCAGTTCACCAACCGTTTCGCCGGCCTCGCCACGATATCGCCGGTGCTGCCGCTGATCGGCGGCGGCCTGACCAGGCTGCAGCCGGTCTATGTCGGCGACGTCGCGACCGCGGTGGCGGATGCCGTCGACGGCAAGACGAAGCCTGGCGCGGTGTACAAACTCGGCGGCCCCGAAGTGCTGACCATGCGCGAGGTGATCGAAATCATTCTCGCCACCATCGAACGCCGCCGCATGCTGGTGTCGCTGCCGTTCGGGCTGGCGAAATTCAAGGCGATGTTCCTGCAGTTCGCGCCCGGACCGCTGAAGCTGACACCGGACCAGGTGGCGCTGCTGCGCTCCGACAATGTGGTGTCCGATGCCGCGAAGGCCGCCGGCCTGACCCTGGAAGGATTGGGGATCGCGCCGGACTCGCTGGAAGCGATCGCGCCGCAATATCTCTGGCGCTTCCGCCGCACCGGACAGTTCGCGCACCGCGGCGCGTGATGCCGCGAATCGTAGGGTGGGCAAAGGCCTCTTGGCCGTGCCCACCATGACAACAACGCGATGATACGAAGATGGTGGGCACGGCGCGAAGCGCGCGCCTTTGCCCACCCTACGCGTCGCTATCTTCCCATCGCCAGCGCGATCAGCCCGAGCGTGCCGACGATGATGCGCCACCACGCGAACAACGTGAATCCGTGGCGGGTGACGTAGCCCAGGAACGCCTTGACCACGATCATCGCGGTGATGAACGACACCACGAAGCCGATCGCGATCAGGCCGGCGTGATCCAGCGTCATCTCGTCATGGCTCTTGTAGAGGTCGTAGACGAACGCGCCCAGCATGGTCGGGATCGCGAGGAAGAAGGAGAACTCCGCCGCCGCGCGCTTGTCGGCGCCGAGCAGCATGGCGCCGACGATGGTGGCGCCGGAGCGCGACACCCCGGGGATCATCGAAATACATTGCGCGAAGCCGATCCAGAGATACATCGGCAGCGGAAATGTGGTGGCGTCGTGTTCGCGCGGCTCGAGATCGAGCTGATCGACCCAGAGCAGGATGGCGCCGCCGACGATCAGCGAAAAACACACCACCCATGGATTGAACAGGAAAGCCTTGATGTAACCGCCGGCTATCGCGCCGATCACGGCCGCGGGCAGGAACGCCACCAGCACGCCGATCACGAAGCGCTGCGCGGCGGGATCCGAGAACATGCCGAGCGCGATCCGCCACAATTTGGAAAAATAAAGCGCCACGATGGCGAGAATAGCGCCGAGCTGAATCAGAATCGCAAAACTCTTCCAGAAAGGGCCTTCGCCGAGATCGAAGAACCGTTCGGCCAGCAGCAGATGGCCCGTCGAGGATACCGGGATGAATTCGGTGACGCCCTCGACGATGCCGAGAATCACCGCCCTCACTGCATCAGACATCATATGATTGTTCCGTTTCGATCGGAATGAGCCGAAAAGCCGGGCTCTTCTCGCTCATTCGCACCCTTGCCGCAATCGCAAAAAACGTGAAAACACGGGTTGCCTCAATCCTGAGCTTAGGTAGTTTGGCGCCGCCGCCGCGGTTGATGGATTGTTAAGCGCCGCAAAATATCAAGGCCTGCATGTACACGCTGTTTCACCATCCGTTCTGCCCGCAGTCGCGATTCATTCGCCTGGCCTTGGGCGAATACGGCCTCGATTTGAAGCTGGTGGAAGAGCGCGCCTGGGAGCGGCGCGAGGCGTTTCTGGCGCTGAACCCGGCGGGCTCTACGCCGGTGCTGATCGCCGAGCGCCTGCCTCCGATTCCCGGCGCCGGAATCATCGCCGAATATCTCGACGAGACCCATGGCGCCGGGCAGAGCGAGCGCCGGCTGATGCCGACGGCGCCGGGCGAACGGATCGAAGTGCGCCGGCTGATGGCCTGGTTCAACGACAAGTTCTTCGAGGAAGCCTCCAATCCGCTGGTCACCGAGCGCATCTACAAGCGCTTCATGGACGAGCAGGACGGCGGCGGCGCACCGGCGGCAGATGTGATCCGCGCGGCGAAGGTGAATGTGCGCTATCATCTGGCCTATATCGGCTGGCTGGCGAAGACGCGGAACTATCTCGCCGGCGACCGGATCAGCTATGCGGATCTCGCCGCCGCGGCGCATCTTTCGGCGATCGATTATCTGGGCGACGTGCCATGGAGCGAGGACGACGCGGCAAAGGCGTGGTACGCGCGGGTGAAATCCAGGCCCTCGTTCCGCCCGCTGCTGAGCGAGTGGCTGGCCGGCGTGCCGGCGTCGCGGACCTATGTGGATCTGGATTTCTGATTATCACAAGGTTCTTGCCCCGGATGCTGCGCAGCGCGAAGCGGTGCGCTGCTACGCCGGGGCCCATCTTCCAGCTTGTGACATCATGGGTCCCGGCTCTGCGGAGCAGCGTGAAGACACGCTGCACCGCGTCCGGGACACGGGCAAACCTTGGCGTCCTGAAATGCTTGCCGTGACGTCAACTCTGAAAGAATCCCTCACCCGCGAAGCCCGCGCGCTCGGCTTCGATTGCGTCGGCGTCACCGGGCCGGATTCGATCGCGCAGGCCGCCCGGCATTTCCGCGATTTCCTCGATGCCGGCGCGCATGGCGACATGGAGTGGCTGGCGGATCGTCCCGAACGCCGCGCCGATCCGCGCGGGCTGTGGCCGGACGTGCGCTCGGTGATCATGCTCGGCGTCAACTACGGGCCCGACCGGAACCCACTCGATATCCTGGCGCAGCGCACGCGCGGCGCGATCTCGGTCTACGCGCAGGGCGACGACTATCACGATCTGATCAAGAAGCGGCTGAAAGCGCTGGCGCGGTGGCTGGTCGCGGCTCACGGCTGCGACGTGAAGGTGTTCGTCGACACCGCCGCGGTGATGGAAAAGCCGCTGGCGCAGGCGGCCGGACTGGGCTGGCAGGGCAAGCACACCAACCTGGTGTCGCGCGAATTCGGCTCCTGGCTGTTCCTCGGCGCGATCTTCACCACGCTGGAACTGCCGCGCGACGGGACCGACATCGACCGCTGCGGTTCCTGCCAGGCCTGCCTCGATATCTGCCCGACATCGGCATTTCCAGCACCCTACAAGCTCGATGCCAGGCGCTGCATTTCCTATCTCACCATCGAGAACAAAGGCCCGATCCCGCACGAGTTTCGCAAGGCGATCGGCAACCGCATCTATGGCTGCGACGATTGCCTCGCGGTGTGTCCCTGGAACAAGTTCGCGCAGGCCGGACGTGAAACCAAACTGGCCGCGCGCGACGAGCTGCGCGCGCCCGCGCTGGCCGAGCTGGCGCAGCTCGACGACGCCGCGTTTCGCGCGCGATTTACCAAATCGCCGGTCAAACGCATCGGCCGCGACCGCTTCGTGCGCAATGTGCTGATCGCGATCGGCAATTCCGGTGACGCAGCGCTGGCGGCCGAGGCCGAACGCCTGCTCGATGACGCCAGCCCGCTGGTGCGGGGTGCCGCGGCGTGGGCGCTGTCGCAGTTGATGGGACGGGAGGCGTTCGAGACGGTGGCGGCGGTGGCGATGAGCGCCGAAGCGGATGAGACGGTGCGCGCGGAGTGGCGGCGCGCCTGACCATATTCAGGTCGTCATGCCCCGCGAAGGCGGGGCATCCAGTACTCCAAGGCGTCCGTAATAATCCGATATGTCCCGGCGTACTGGATCGCCCGCGTTCGCGGGCGATGACAGCGGTGCAAAACTCCGTCATGGTCCCGCGCCATGACAAATCAACCCTTCTTCACCAAAGACGGCGACGTCTTCATTCCCACCCAGGCGGCGGACGGGCCGTGGAATCCGAACTCGATGCACGGCCGCGTCGTCATCGGTCTGCTCGCCTTCGCGATCGAGCAGCGCCACGGCTCCGACGATTTCATGCCGGCGCGGCTGACGGTCGACATGTTCCGGCTGCCGAACATCAACACACCGGTCGAAGTCACCACAAAACTGGTTCGCGACGGCATCCGTATCCGGGTGGTCGAGGCTGAATTTCTCTCCGGCGGCGTCAGCATGGCGCGCGCCTCCTGCCAGTTGCTGCGTAGAACCGAGAACGCGCCGGGCAATGTCTGGTCACCGCCGAACTGGGACGCGCCCGGGCCCGCCGAGATTCCGGCGCCGACCGATCCCAGGCTCGGCATGAACGGCAAATGGAGCACGCGGCCGATCGTGGGCGCGATGGGCTCGCTCGGGCCGCGGCGGCTGTGGATGAGCGAGGTGCGCGAATTGGTCGAAGGCGTGCCGATGACGCCGTTCGTCCAGGTCGCCACCGGCGCCGATTTCGCCAGCCCCTTCGCCAATGCCGGCGATCAGGGCCTCGGCTACATTAACAGCGACATCACGCTCTATCTGCACCGGCTGCCGGTGACGCGCTGGATCGGTTTCGAGGTGGTGAACCACCACGCCTCCGACGGCGTCGCGATCGGCGAATGCTGGCTCTATGACGAGCAGGGCCCGATCGGCACGTCGACGGTCGCCGCACTGGCGCAGAAGAAGCCGATGGCGAAACCAGCGCCGCGGCCGTAAGGGCACGCAGTCCCTCAGCCGTCATTGCGAGGAGCACTTGCGACGAAGCAATCCATTCTTTCTTTTCGCCGCACGATGGATTGCTTCGCTTCGCTCGCAATGACGACAGTTGGCATCATGCCAGATGCCGCGCCATTTCCGGGCGCGCCTTCAGGGCGGCGCCGTGTTTGGCGATGATCTTCGCGATCCGCTCCGGCGCGAAATTCATGTCGACGAAGCCGGTCGCGGCGTTGGCGACCTCGTGGTATTCTGCGATCTTGCCGTCGCGCAGCGTCATGATCGCGACGCCCTCGAACATCGCGCGCGCTCCTTTGGCCTCCGGCAGCAGGGAGCGATAGCTGAACGTGTAGCGCGCATAAAGCGTGTGGCCGTCGCTGACAGGAGCATGCATGTCCCAGCGGAAATCCGTCGCGGTGCGGTAAAACCAGTCGTCGATCAGCTCGGCGATTTTGGCGCGGCCCTTGAACGCGCCATAGAACACATCGTGGTAGACGCCGTCCTCGGTGAACAGTTCGGCGAAAGCCTTGCCGTTATGCGCTTCGACGGCGTCGCAGAATGTTTTGAGCATTGCGGTGGCGTTCATGGTGTTTCTCTCCCTTGCGACAACGTCGCTCTTTCCCTCTCCCCTTGTGGGAGCCGAGACGAGCGAAGCTCGCTCTTGGGTGGATGCGATGCGCAGCATCGCAGACGGGTGAGGGGTTTGTCTCAACCGATAGAGACCCCTCATCCGGCGCTTCGCGCCACCTTCTCCCACAAGGGGAGAAGGGAAGAAGCCTACCCGATCTCCGCCACCGCCGCGATCATCCGCGCGATGTCCTGCGGCCGCGACAGGCGGTGATCGCCGTCCTGGATCATGGTCAGCACCACGTCGTCGGCCGGCAGCCGGTGCGCCAGCGCGAAGGCATGCTGCCACGGCACATCAGGATCCTGCCCACCCTGCAGGATGCGAACCGGGCAGCCGACCTCGATGGCGCCGCCGAGCAACAGATGATTGCGGCCCTCCTCGATCAGCGCGCGAGTGATCGGATAGGGCTCGCCGTACTCCGACGGCCGCAGCCAGACGCCCTTGGATTCGATCTCCTGTTTCACCTCGGGCGGAAAACCGTTCCACATCAGCGCTTCCGTGAAGTCGGGCGCCGGCGCGATCAGCACCAGCCCGGCCAGCGACGCACGGTTGCCGGCGCGCTTTGCCAGTTCGCGCGCCAAAAGCAGCGCGATCCAGCCGCCCATCGAGGAACCGATGGCGATTTGTGGGCCGAGGCAGAATTGCTCGAAAACCGCGACGCTTTCTTCCAGCCAGCGCCCGATGGTGCCGTCGACGAACGCGCCGCCCGATTCGCCATGGCCGGAATAGTCGAAGCGGACGCAGGCGCGCCCCTGTTCGGCGGCCCACGCGTCCAGCGCCAGCGCCTTGGTGCCCTTCATGTCCGAATTGAAGCCGCCCAGCCAGAACAGCCCGGGGGCGGCGCCTTCGCGCCTCCGCACCGCGATTCGGCGCCGGCCGGCAGCTTCGCCGACCTCGATGAAACCAGGTTCCTGATCGGATGCCGCCGAATTGGTCATGGAATTGTAACCTCGTTGCGAGCTGTTTGAGGGAGCTTGGGGAATCCGTCAACAATGGGCGTCAAACGGAGCCTGCGGCAGCTCGCAGCGCTTGCGGAACAGATCGGCGCGCTCTATCTCAACCAGCGCGACCAATTGCCTCGTATTTGATGGTTTTTTGCCGTTGCCGACGCGAGTTCGCTTGCCCGCCGGGCCTTATTCCTTCAAACTATCGCCTTCGTTCACAACCTTGGAGAGCCAACCATTCGCCGTCCCAACAGAGCCCCGCCCGCCGCCACCAAGGACGGGCCGCGCACCAATGATGAAATCCGCAACGCACAGGTTCAGCTGATCGACCAGACCGGCCTGAATCACGGCACCGTCGAAACCGTCGCCGCCGTGAAGATGGCGCTCGAAGCCGGCATGGACCTCGTCGAGATTTCGCCGAACACCAATCCTCCCGTTTGCAAGATTATGGATTACGGGAAGTTCAAATACTCCGCCCAGAAGAAGGCCGCCGAGGCCCGCAAGAAGCAGAAGATCGTCGAGATCAAGGAGATCAAGCTTCGCCCGATGATCGACGATCACGATTACGACGTGAAGATGCGGGCGATGCAGCGGTTCTTCGAGGAAGGCGACAAGGTCAAGATCACCCTGCGCTACCGCGGCCGCGAAATGGCGCATCAGGAAATCGGCACCAAGCTGCTGGACAAGGTCAAGGCCGATGTCGCCGAATACGCCAAGGTCGAGCAGGATGCGCGTTTCGAGGGCCGTCAGGTCGTGATGGTTCTGGCGCCGCGCTGATCCGCAAGACGCCGATACAGTAAGACAACTGCGCGTTCGAAAGTTTCAGGCAAGCAACCGGCCCGTCAGATCATCTGGCGGGCCGGTTTTTTGCTGCAATGAATTTCCGTGCCCCGGACGCCGCGCAGCGCGGGGCTGTGCGCTGCAGAGCCGGGGCCCATCTCACGGCTGTAATTCTCCATGGGTCCCGGCTCTGCGGAGCAGCGCGAAGAAGCGCTGCACCGCGTACGGGACACGGCTTTCTAACTCCGGATCGCCTGCCAGACCCCGCTGCAGCGGTCGCCGGTGATGAGCCCGCTCCAGCGGCCGGCCCCCGAATTGCCGACGAGCCGGCCGCGACCGTCCGCCCATGAGGCGCCAACGGTGATCCGGACGGTGACGTTGCCCTTTCGGCTGACCCCGCCGGTGACCTTGCCGCCGCCGGCCGACGAAACATGGGTCCCGCGGACGTTGAACGGCACGGTGTTGGTGGCATGGCAGTTCCCGGCCCGGGGCGTGAACGTCACGTTCCAGGTGCCGTCAAAGGCTCCCGGCCGGGCGGGCCGGGCGTCAGCGATATCGGGTGCAGCGAGGCAGGCGACCGCCGCGGCGGCGAGCATCCACCGAAGGGGGTGCAGGACACTGAAATCCGGAAAAAAGGCGCTCAGGCGGGCTGAAATCGTCATTTTATTCCTGTTTGGCGTGATGCTGATGGTGTGGCGATGATAGGTCGAAGCTCCCTAACCCCGGGTTCATCGTTGCCAATCCGCCCTGGCTCTGCCATAAGCGCAACCTTCATCGCCCGGCTGATCAAGGGCTGCCGTGTCGATGTCCGTGCGGGCTATTTCATTTCGGAAATAACCAAGCACTTTCAACGCTCTAACGAGCATTTTAGCCGCGAAAGCGCCCCTTTGGGCGCGTCTTTCGTTCGGCCACAGGAGAGCCAAATGCCCAAGCTGAAGACCAAGTCAGGCGCTAAAAAGCGCTTCAAGGTGACTGCCACCGGCAAAGTGATGGCCGCCCAGCGCGGCAAGCGCCACGGCATGATCAAGCGGACGAAGAAGCAGATTCGTCAGCTGCGCGGCACCCGCGTGCTGTTCAAGACCGACGGCGACAACATCAAGAAGTATTTCTTGCCGAACGCCTGATCGCGTTCACGCCGCCCATCACAGCCGAGCCGCGCCTGCGCGGCAATCCGTCACCCATTTCCATATGAAGGAGACCCGTCATGTCTCGCGTTAAACGCGGTGTGACCTCTCACGCCAAGCACAAGAAAGTCTACAAGCTCGCCAAGGGTTTCCGCGGCCGCCGCAAGAACACCATCCGCACCGCCAAGGCCGCGGTCGAGAAGGCCGCGCAATACGCCTTCCGCGACCGCAAGCGCAAGAAGCGCACCTTCCGCGCGCTGTGGATCCAGCGCCTCAACGCCGCGGTGCGTCCGCTCGGCATGACCTACAGCGTCTTTATCAACGGCCTTGCGAAGTCGGGCATCACGGTCGACCGCAAGGTGCTGTCGGATCTCGCGATCCACGAGCCGGCGGCGTTCCAGGCGATCGCCGAAAAGGCCAAGGCCGCGCTGGCGGCGTAAGCCTTACTTACCCTCCCCTGGAGGGGGAGGGTCGACGGTTCCGGCGACGCGCAAGCGTCGCGCGGAGGCGTCGGGGTGGGGTGCTCCTGCCAGACGTGCTTGCGCCCCTCGCATCATTCACCCCCACCCGGTTCGCTTCGCGACATAGCCGCCGCAACGCGGCGGCGTTTTTGGGTTAGAAACAACGGCGGCCAAAGACCGCCGCTGCCTCCCCCCTCCAGGGGGAGGTGGGAGCACGGGGCTGCCACCATGACCGACCTCGCTAATCTCGAATCCCAAATTCTCAGCCAGATTGCCGCCGCCGGCGACGAAGCCGCGCTCGAAGCGGTGCGCGTCGCAGCGCTCGGCAAGAAGGGCTCGATCTCCGCGCTGCTCTCGACGCTCGGCAAGATGTCGCCCGACGAACGCAAGACCCAGGGTGCTGCGATCAATCTCGCCCGGGATGCCGTCACCCAGGCGCTGACCGCGCGCCGCGATATCCTGAAATCCGCGGCGCTCGATGCCCGGCTGGCATCGGAGACCATCGACGTCACGCTGCCGTTGCGGGAGACCGCCGCCGAGCAGGGCCGGATTCATCCGCTCAGCCAGGTGATGGATGAGCTCACCACGATCTTCGCCGACATGGGATTCGCCATCGCCGAAGGTCCGGACATCGAGACCGACGACTACAACTTTACAAAACTGAATTTCCCCGAGGGTCATCCGGCCCGCGAGATGCACGACACCTTCTTCTTCAATCCGAAGGAGAATGGCTCGCGCATGCTGCTGCGTACCCACACCTCGCCGGTGCAGGTGCGCACCATGCTGACGCAGCAGCCGCCGATCCGCATCGTCTGCCCGGGCCGCACCTACCGCATCGATTCCGACGCCACCCACACGCCGCAGTTTCACCAGGTCGAGGGCCTCGTGATCGACAAGGGCTCGCATCTCGGCCACCTCAAATGGATCCTGCACGAGTTCTGCAAGGCGTTCTTCGAGGTCGACCACATCAACATGCGGTTCCGCCCCTCGTTCTTTCCTTTCACCGAGCCGTCGCTCGAGGTCGATATCCAGTGCCGCCGCGACAAGGGCGAGATCCGCTTCGGCGAGGGCGAGGACTGGCTGGAGATTCTGGGCTGCGGCATGGTGCATGCGAACGTGCTGCGCGCCTGCGGCATCGATCCCGACGTCTACCAGGGTTTTGCCTGGGGCATGGGCATCGACCGCATCGCGATGCTGAAATACGGCATGTCCGACCTCAGGCAGCTGTTCGACAGCGACACCCGCTGGCTTAGTCATTACGGCTTCAAGCCGCTCGACGTCCCGACGCTGGCGGGAGGATTGAGCACGTGAGCGAGAGGAGATCCCGATGAATCTGGACGAAGTTAAAGTGCTTACGCAGAAGACCTTGATCGGCCAGCTCGGCGCTTATGGTTTCGATCATGTCGATGTCGCGGCCGGTAAGGATCACGACGAAGACGAAGCGCTTTTTATGACTGCCAAATACAAGTCCGGTTCGGTTCTGCCCAGCGGTGACGTTCTCAATCGCACATTGGCAATTTTGCGACGCGAACTCCAGAAAGCCGGCGAAGATCGTTTTCCTTATCTCACCCATCGTCCGGAGGGCGAAGAAACAGGGTACGATGAAGAGGATGCGCCGCAATGAGCGTACTTGAAGACAGGCTCATAACGGTCGCACGGGATCTCTGCCAGCGTACTGGAAAACGGCCACGAGAAGCGTTTATGCGCCGGGCTGTGAGCAGCGCATATTACGCCGTCTTTCATGCGTTGTGTCGTCTTTGTGCGGATACAATCATCGGCGGGACCCATCACAAGACGCAGGCTTGGGGACGCGTTTATCGAGGCGTGAGCCATACCGGCGCGAAAGCAGTCCTGACGAATTCGAAAGAACTGACGGCTTTTCCCGCTGAAGTCGCGGATTTCGGTGTAGCTTTCGTTCTTCTTCAGAAGGAAAGAGAGCAAGCAGATTATAGCCCGGGTCCGTTCGAAAAATATTTCGCTGATACCGAGTCTCTTGTCGGGCAGGCCGCTGATGCGATTGCCACTCTGAACAAGCTGGACGACGCCCATCGCCGAGGGCTTGCTGCTGCCCTGCTCGTCAAGGCACGTACATCATGAAATTCTCCCTGTCCTGGCTGAAGGAACATCTCGACACCGACGAGCCGCTGGAAAGGCTCGCCGACAAGCTCACCATGATCGGGCTCGAGGTCGAGAGCATCGACGACAAGGCCAGGGCGCTGGCGCCGTTCACCATTGCGCGGGTGATTTCCGCCGAGCAGCATCCGAATGCCGATCGGCTCCGCGTATGCATGGTCGACACCGGCGACGGAGGTGCGCCGGTGCAGGTGGTGTGCGGCGCGCCGAATGCGCGCGCGGGCCTCGTCAGCGTGTTCTCGCCGCCGGGCACCTTCATTCCCGGCAAGAACATCACGCTCGGCGTCGGCACCATCCGCGGCGTCGAGAGCCGCGGCATGCTGTGCTCGGCGGCCGAGCTGCAGATCTCCGAGGATCACGACGGCATCATGGAGCTGGCGGCCGACGCCCCGATCGGTGCGCCGTACGCGCAATGGGCCGGGATCGGCGATCCCGTGCTGGAGATCAACCTCACGCCGAACCGGCAGGATTGCACCGGCGTACATGGCATCGCCCGCGATCTTTCCGCCGCCGACATGGGCAAGTTCAAGGATCCCGGCATCAAGCCCGTCAAGGGCGAGTTCCCCTGCCCGGTGAAGGTGACGGTCGAGGACGCCACATTGTGCCCGGGCTTTGCCCTGCGGCTGGTGCGCGGCGTCAAGAACGGCCCGTCGCCGGAATGGCTGCAGCAGCGCCTGACCTCGATCGGCTTGCGGCCGATCAACGCGCTGGTCGACATCACCAACTTCATGACCTACGACCGCGCCCGTCCCTTGCATGTGTTCGATGCGGCGAAGGTGAAGGGCAATCTGGTGGTCCGCCGCGCCCACGACGGCGAGACGCTGCTGGCGCTCGACGGCCGCATCTACGGGCTCGAAAGCGGCATCTGCGTCATCGCCGATGACCAGGGAGTCGAATCGCTGGCCGGCATCATGGGCGGCGAGGCCTCCGGCTGCGACGAGAACACGTCAGACGTGCTGATCGAATCGGCACTGTGGAACGAGATCAACATCGCGCAGACCGGCCGCAAGCTCGGCATCAATTCCGACGCGCGCTATCGCTTCGAGCGCGGCGTCGATCCGGCCTTCATGGTGCCGGGGCTGGAGATGGCCACGAGGCTGGTCATGGAGCTGTGCGGCGGCACGCCGTCGGAAAACGTCGTCGTCGGCAGGACCCACGGCGAAGACAAGATCATCGATTTCCCGCTCAGCGAGATCAAGCGGCTGGCGGGGATCGAGGTGCCGCTCGGAGAAGTGAGGCGCATTCTCGGCCATCTCGGTTTCATGGTGGCCGGCAGCGGCCCGGTGGTGAAGATCGCGGTGCCATCGTGGCGCTCCGACGTGCACGGCAAGGCCGACATCGTCGAGGAAATCGTGCGCATCATCGGCGTCGACCGGGTGCCGATGACGCCGTTCGATCGCGGCGACGCGCCGCGCAAGCCGATCCTCAGCCCGATCCAGCTGCGCACCCGTCGCGCCAGGCGCGGGCTGGCCGCGCGCGGCATGGTCGAGGCGGTGACATGGTCGTTCATCGCAAAGCCCGCAGCCGAATTGTTCGGCGGCGGGCAGCCCGAACTGGCACTGGCCAATCCGATCGCGTCCGATCAGTCGGACATGCGGCCGAGCCTGCTGCCAGGCCTGGTGGCCGCCGTTCAGGCCAATTCCAACCGCGGCCTTGCGGATGTGGCGCTGTTCGAAGTCGGCCAGGTGTTCAAGGGCGACAAACCCGGGGATCAACTGGTCGCGGCGTCAGGCATCCGCCACGGCTTTGCGTCGTCGAAGGGCATGGGACGGCACTGGTCCGGCTCGGCGACATCGGATGCGCTCGACGCCAAGGCCGACGCTTTCGCGGTGCTGGCTGCCGCCGGCGCGCCAATGCAGGCGCTGCAGGTAGTCCCCGGCGGCGCCAGCTGGCTGCACCCGGGACGTTCCGGCACCATCCAGATCGGCCCGCAAAACGTGCTGGGCTATTTCGGCGAGCTGCATCCGCGCGTGCTGGAGCAGCTCGGCGCCGACGGCCCGATGGTCGCGTTCGAGGTGATTCTCGACCGCATTCCGGCCGCCAAAGCGAAACCGACCCGCGCGAGACCGGTGCTCGAACTCTCGGCGTTCCAACCGGTGTCGCGCGACTTTGCCTTCATCGTCGATCGCGCCGTCAAGTCGGGCGACATCGTGCGCGCGGCGCAGGGCGTCGACAGGAAGCTGATCACCGACGTCACCGTGTTCGACGTCTACGAGGGCAAGGGCATCGACGACGGCAAGAAGTCGATCGCGATCGCGGTGACGATCCAGCCGCGCGAGAAGACCTTGACCGACCAGGAGATCGACGCGGTAGCGTCGAAGATCGTGGCCGAAGTCGCGAAGAAGACCGGCGGCACTTTACGAGGATGAGCCTTGTCGGGCTCATCCCCTCGGACGTCGGCCTCAACACCGCGATCGCCATCTGCGCGATCGCCTTCGTGTCGGGCACGGCGCGCGGATTTTCCGGCTTCGGTTCCGCGCTGATCTTCATGCCGCTGGCCAGCAGCATGGCGGCGCCGCAACTAGTCGCAGCCGTCCTGCTCATCATCGATTTCATCGCGGCATTGCCGCTGATTCCGAATGCGTGGAAGCAGGCCGACCGCAAGGCCACCTCCGTCATGGTGTTCGGCGCCCTGATCGGCGTGCCGATCGGAACTTACTTCCTGAGCCGGCTCGATCCCGTGACCACGCGCTGGATCATCTCCGGCTTCGTGTTCGCGCTGCTGCTGCTGTTGCTGTCCGGCTGGCGCTATCGCGGCAAGGACCATGCGGCGATCTCGATTGGCATCGGTGGTCTCTCGGGCTTCTGCAGCGGGTTGGCGCAGACCGGCGGGCCGCCGATCGTCGGCTACTGGCTCGGCCGCCCGGTCGCTTCCGTGATCGCGCGCGCCAACATCCTGCTGTTCTTCGCGGCCTCGGACTTCTTCTCGGCGGTGAGCTACTCGCTGACCGGGCTCATCACCTCGGACGCCATCCGGTTCTCGCTGCTGGTCGGGCCGGTCTATGGCGTCGGCGTCCTGATCGGCGCCCAGCTGTTCGGCCGCGCCAGCGAGTCCCTGTTCCGCACCATCTGCTACGCCCTGATCGCGGCCGCGGTCGTCATCGGCCTGCCGGCGCTGGATGGGGTGTTGCGGTAGCGCGACTTCACCCTCCCCTGGAGGGGGAGGGTCGGCTCGCATCGCAAGATGCGAGACGGGGTGGGGTGATCTCCCAACTCGGGCACTGTTCGAGGTGAGGGACTGTCACCCCACCCCGCCGCGCTCCGGACGATGCTGCGCATCGCCGGGATCGCGTCGACCC
>JBDRNF010000185.1:0-2091 GCA_043811435.1 Pseudomonadota bacterium | reverse complement strand
CGAGACGCGGGTCGTGCCGGGGAGCTTCTTCGGTTCGGACGACCACATCCGCATCGGCACGGGCCTTCCCGAATCAGACCTGACCGAGGGCCTCGCCAGAATCAGCGATTGTCTGCGCAAGATTCTTGGTTAGGTTGTGTTGGTGCGGCATGGCCAAGCGCAGCGCGGCCATGAAGAACGACCATGGCCGTCATTGAGCCTACGCCGTCCGAAGCGCCGACGGGGGCCAGTTGATCGAGACCTTCCTGTCCTCGCCAAGCGTCAACGTCAGCGGCAGGTGCAGCGGCAGGGGAGACATCGGCCAGATGTGCCCGACCTGTTTCGTCGTAACAATCGGGAACGAACGATCAGGCGGCAGGTGGTACGCCAGCAACTCCAAGACAGCGGGCGTCAGATCCTCGAACCCCCGGTGGAAATCACCCAGCATCAAGCCTTCGGCTTGTTCCCAATATCCGGCAAGTGTCAGGTGGGCGAGAAACCGGTCTATCCGTTCGAGCTTGTCGTTGAAGTCTTCGATCACGAGCCATCGACCGGCTGGAGCGATCGCGTTGTGGCACGATGAACCGACGAGGGAACTCAAAACCGTCAGGTTCCCGCCCACGAACGTCGCCTGGCAGGAGCCGGGTAGCTCACCTTGAACGAGCTGCGCGCTCAGGGACCGACTGGTCCCTCGCCCTTCAATCATGGAGACGACATCGCGGAAGAACGCCTCGAACTCAGGCCGCAGATGCTCCAGCATCCATTCGCCCGGCATCCTCGGCGAGGCCTCCTTGTCGTTCTCGAAGAGCCGATACGCGTGCATCTTGAGGCCGTAAGTGAGGAAGGCCGGACCCATGTCGTAGATGCCCAAGCCATGTCTGCTCGCCCCGACGATGTTGACCAGCGAGGTCAACTCACTGAATCCGAACAGGGCAACCGGGCGCGAGCGCGCTTCCATGACGTTGATGTTCAGGCGATGAAGGATTCGTGTGAACCAGGCCCCGCCGCGAATCAGAACAATCGCAGCCACGGCGTCGTCAGCCAGAGCCTCTTCCAGGTCCGCGACCCGCTCGAGATCGTCGGTGCGACCACCTTGCCGTTCGTTTTCGCGAGCGTCGATCAACGCTTCGCGACCCGTAACGCGATAACCATCGCCGACCGCTTCCTTGACGAGTGCGAGCAGCCCGGCCCCCGACTCGACACCGAGCGGCTCGAACAGCGGTCGGCACGCACCCGCTGGGGCAATCAAATGGAGTCTGGGGTGATCCATCAACGCTTATCCGCGACCGGCAGCTCGCGCGAATGCACAAGCCCGTGCCGGGTCGACAGGGTTGTCGGTCCTGCCGTCCACCTTGATGGCCGTTCCGACGATGACCCCACTTGCGGCTGTCAAGAACGTCGCAACCGTCTCAGCCGTGACACCGCTGCCAACGAAGACGCGCCGATCGGGAACGGCTTCTCGCACGCACTTCACATCGTCGAGGTTGGCGGCTTCGCCGGTGGCCGGTCCGGTGACGATCAAGCCATCCGCGAGGCCTCGGTAGGCCGTCGTGCGCGCAGCCTGGGCCAGGTCCGGCTCACTGATCGCGACGGCGTGCTTCACGTGGACGTCGGCGAGAATCGCGATCGAGCGTCCGAGCTGCTTGCGGTACCGCAGCGTCTGATCAGCCTTCCCCTCCAACATCCCCTGGTCGGTAGCAGCCACCCCGGTGTGCAGGTTGACCCGAACGAACGCTGCACCGACAGCCGCGGCGATTCCCAGCGCGGATTGAGCGTCATTGCGCAGCGCGTTGATCCCGATACGGATGCCGACGTCTCGGCGTATGTGCTCGGCTGCGATAGCCATTCCGGCGATGCTCGCCGGTGGCAACTCGTTGGCCGTAAAGGGAGCGTCGCCGAAATTCTCGACAATGACGGCGTCGAACCCGGCGTCGCGAAGCACGCGCGCGTCGCCGACCGCCCGCTCGGTGATTTCTTCCATCGAGAACATGCCGGCCGGGCTGCCGGGCAACGCCGGAAGATGAACGACGCCGATCAGAGCTGGAGTAGGTCGATCGATCATGGTGGTTGAGTCGCGAATCGACAAAGCAAGAGACAAGAAACTGGAAGAGG
>JBDRNF010000184.1:0-31911 GCA_043811435.1 Pseudomonadota bacterium | reverse complement strand
AGCACGGAATCGACGGGCTCGCCCAGGTAGTGGCGCAGCAGCACATATTCGGAGGGGATGGTGCAATCGGCTTCCAGTTCGAACACCAGATGTCCGTCAGGTTGCCGGTAGCCGAGTAACCCCTCCGTCGCCGACGCGATGCTCGCCTCCAGGGCGCCACCGCTTTCATGTCCAACTGATCTGTTGCCGGAACGCATGTTGCTCGACCTCAATATTGCCCTGCCCGGCTTCACCGAAAACCGCGATTGCTGTTCCCGATCAGCCTTGACGCATGGCGAGGACAAGATCGGCGGCGCGGTTGCCCGACCGTACCGATCCTTCGATGGTGGCCGGCAATCCCGTATCAGTCCAGTCGCCGGCAAGAAACAGGTTTTTGTAGGCCGTGACGGCGCCCGGCCGCAGCGCGTTCTGCTCCGGGGTAGCCTCGAAGGTGGCGCGGCGCTCGCGCACGATCTGCCACGGCGGCAGTTCGCCCTCGATGCCCGCGGCCTTGCAGATATCCCGCCAGATCGCCTGCGCCAGTTCCTCGCGCGGCATATCCACCAGGCGGTCGGCGTTGCTGATGGTGACCGACAGGCGCTGCGGAAACGCGAACAGCCATTCCACCAGTCCGCCGACGACGCCGAGGAGGGCCGGCTGTCCCTTCGGCGGATCGAAGCGGAAATGCGCATTGACGATGGCGCGGTATTTGGTGGGGGTCTTCAGGCCGGGCAGCATCGCGGCGGCAGGGCGTGGCGGCACCGCCATCACCACGGCGTCGCCGGGCTGGACCACGACAGTGTCGTCGCCGAATTTCAGTTCGCCGAGGCGGTCTGCCTCGACGGCGAATTCGCGCAACTCATGCCCGAACCGGATGCTGGCGCCCTTGCCCTGCAACAGCTTGATCGCGGGTTCGACCAGCACCGCGCTGAGGCCGTCGCGCGCGATCAGCGGCCGGCAGGCTTGCCCTCCCGCCAGCAGCGTTTCGCGCACCACCGCGCCGGCAAGCCCGGCCGACCCCTCCGGCGGATCGACATTCAGCGCCGCCAGCAGCAGCGGCTGCACCAGCCGCTGATAGAGCGTCCCCTGGCACGGGATCGCGTCGCCGACCAGTCTGCTCCGCGCCGACCAGATCAGCGGCATCAATGCCAGATAATCCAGCACGCCAGTGTCGGGGACACGGCGCGCCTCGTCGAAGATCCACAGCGGCAGCCGGCTCTCGCCGAGATCGAGCTGCCAGCGTTGCCCGGTGGCGAGATCGACGAACGGGAATTGCGCGCGCTTCGGTCCGACCAGCCCCGCTTCGGTGCCGATCGACCTCGCATATTCGACCGCGGCCCGGTTGCCCGAGAGCAACAGATGGTTGCCGTTGTCGATGGTGAGGTTGGTCGCCGCATCGAAATAGGACCGGCAGCGACCGCCGGCCTGCTGCGTGGCCTCGTGCAGGTGAACCCTGCAATTGGCATTCGCCAGCCGCACCGCGGCCGCCAGGCCCGAGATTCCAGCGCCGATGATATGGACGGTCTTTTGCATCAGATGAACGCGTAACGAAGGAGGGTAAGAATGCGGGCCATCTTGTTGAGTCGGACCGGCGCGCGCGGCGCGGCGAACCCTCTGGCAACAAGCAGCTCCAGAATCGCGCCATAATATTTCGACATGATCCGGGGCGCTCGCACCACCCGCCGCGGATTGCGGCGCATGATCTCGTCGGCTTTCGCGAAATGCATGCGCGCGCGCGCCACCAGCGACACGCATACTTTCGGCAGCGCCGGATCGACCGTGACCTTGGCCGGATCGGTCGAGGTGATGCCGGCGTGCAGCAATCCCTCGAGCGGCAGATAGAGCCGGCCAATGCCGGCGTCTTCATCGATATCGCGCAGGATATTGGTCAATTGCAGCGCGCGGCCGAGATGATGCGCAAGCTGAATGCCGTCGGCCTCGGCAAGGCCGAACACCCGCACCGACAGCCGCCCGACCGCGCTGGCGACGCGATCGCAATACAGATCGAGCGTCGCGAGATCCGGCGCCCTGATGTCCTGCGGCACGTCCATCTCCATGCCATCGACGATGGCCAGGAAATCCTCGCGCCTGAGGTCAAATTGCTGAACCGACGCCGCATAGTCGCGCAATCGCGCCGGTGGCCGGCCCTGATACAGCGCATCGATATCGTCGCGCCACTGCTGCAGCGCGGCCAGCCGTGCATCGCGCGGACCATCGGAATCCGCGATGTCGTCAACCTGGCGGCAGAAATCATAGATCTGGAACATCGCCTCGCGCTGCTCGCGCGGCAGAATGCGCATCGCCGCGTAGAACGAACTGCCGGACGCGGATGTCCCGTCACTCGCATTGGCTGCCGCGGTTTCTGACGTCATGCGCCGGCCGCCGGTTTGGACACGGGCCGCCGTCCCGCCGCGCGGCGTACCATCTCGCTGGCGATCCCTCCGAGGCTATAGCCAAGCAATTCGAGCGCGCCGAGATGCACCCTCTGGCTGAGGGGATCGCGCACTTTCAGCAAGCCGACGATCTTGTCGGCGAAAGCCTGGATCACGGAGACTTCGCATCCCAGCCTGGTATCCCTGATTTCGGCGCTGAGCGATTTGCTTTCGTCGAGCAGCGCCTCGGTCCGAACCGCCAGCGCATGCAGGCACTGCAGCAGCGCCGGCGATGACCGCGCCTGTCCAAGCTCCTCGACGGAAGCGCCGGCAGCGGCGAGCGCATCGCGCGGCAGATAGACCCGGTTGAGATCGCGAAAATCCTTGCCGCAGTCCTGCAGGTGGTTGTTGATCTGAAGGCCGGCGCAGAGCGCGTCCGAGGCCGCCCAGGTCGAGGCGCTCTCGCCATGGACGTCGAGCATGAAGCGCCCGACCGGCATCGCCGAATACCGGCAATAGTGAATCACTTCATCCCAGTTTTCATAGCGAAGCTTGGTCACGTCCATCCGGAAGGCGATCAGAACATCGAGCGCGTGGCGCGGCGGCATTGAACGCTCCGCCAGCGCGCGGCGCAGATTGACAGCCTCGGGCTGGGTATCGCCCTTGCCGAGCAATTCGGCTTCGAGCAGATCGAGAAGCCGAAGTTTCTCCGGCGCAGCGAGCGTGGCATGATCGGCAATGTCGTCGGCGGTTCGCACGAAATTGTAGAACGCAAGGATCAGCGCCCGGTGCCGCGGGTGAATGATCCATGACGCCACCGGAAAGTTCTCGTCGCGGTGAGTCTTGCCGGACCGCAGTTCGCTCGCACTGGTCATCAGGAACTGGCTACATTCATCTGGGCATGGTTACGACGCACGCGCCGGCGCGGCCGGCTCATGCGTATCGATCGCGGACCCCATATAGGGGAATACGATGCCAAAACCAATGCCATCTGCGATTTCTCGCAAATTCCGACCGCGTCCGAACGGGGCCCCGCGGGCGCCCGCGGCGGCGATGGGCGCGGTCGCGGGCGGCCTTATTGACCGCTGTTCTTCAGCACCTGATCGCAGGCCTTGGACAGTTTGGCACGGTGCTGCTGCAGGCAGGCCAGAATGGTGAAGTCGCCCTGATCGATGACGGGACGGCAGAAGCGCTGAACGTCGCGCGAACAGGCCGCCTGCTCTTGCGGCGTGCCACTGCGGGCAACGGCGCCGGCCGGAATCGAGACCGACAGGAGTGCGAGTGCAAAGAGAAATTTAAGCATCATCTTCCTTCATTCTGGGAATGGAAAATTCCGATCCCGACTGGTACAGGGTCCGGAGAGAACGGATGGCAGGCGTAGCGAGCCGCAGCATCAAGCGGCAGAAGCACTGGTGATTGCGGCCAAATTTGCGGCGGCCGGTTCGGAATTGCGGCCGCCTTAATGGAACCAAGGCGCAGGCGTAACCGCTTGATATTCATGCCTTATTTATTGGCAGATGTTTTTCGCCATCAACTGTTGCAGGAGACCCCGGCGGATAACTACATGGAGTGATGCGAATCTTGGCGATATCATCAGCTTTTTGATTTCGCCGAGTCGGAAAATGCGGTTCGCCGGCGTTAGCGGGCTTGTGTATTTTTCCGGCGGCTGGTCCGACGGTGACGGGCAACCGCCGTACAGCAGGGAGCAGCCAAGCCCGTCATTTGAACCTAACACACTGCGGCGACACTAAATCTTCGATGCGGCGCGACGATTCTGGTAACAGAACGTCACTTTTAAATGGGAAAATTCACGATGAATTTGTTTGGTTCCGGCTTGTTTGGACAGGCGATCAAGGCTGCCGGTGTCGGCGCCGCCCTCATGCTGTCGGTGTCAGCGGGCCATGCCCAATCGGGGCCATTTACCGGCTTCAGCGGATCGTGGTCCGGCAACGGCACCGTTGCACTGTCCGACGGATCGATCGAGCGTATCCGATGCAGGGCCAGCTATAATGTCAACGGCAGCGGAATGGGTCTGAAGCAGACCCTCCGTTGCGCCAGCGACAGTTACAAATTCGAATTGAGCACCGACGTGACCAGCCAGGGTGACCGCATTTCCGGCAACTGGAGCGAAGCGAGTCGCAATCTTTTCGGCCACCTGCAGGGTACTGCGGGGGGTGGCGAGATCGAGGTGTTCGTCGAGGCCGCAGGATTTGCCGCCACCGTGACACTGAGGACCCGCGGCAACAAGCAGACGGTGCAGATCAGCTCCAAGGGCGAGATCAGGGGCGTCAACATCACGATGTCGAAGGGCGGCTGACGGCCGCGCCATCCGGATTCGCTCGAAAAACCATAGAGCCCGGTTCTGATCAGAACCGGGCTCTATCTTGTCTTGCTTTGATCTTGTCTTGCTTGAAACCGTTATCGGGTACCGCGAATCCGGTGCGACATATTGATCAGCCACATCGCCGTCGGCCGCAAGATAAAGAGATCCGCGACCAGCGCTGCGACCATTGCGAAGGCGCTGAGCCAGCCGAACAGGCGCAGCGACGGCAGGTCGGAAAACACCGTCACGCCGAGACCGCAGGCCAGCACCACCGTGGTCAGGATCAGCGCCGGACCGACCAGCACGGTCGCGCGCTCGACCGCGAGCGCCGCATCGACGCCCGGCGTAGTCTCCAGCCGCAACCGGTTGAGGAAGTGGATCGTCGCACTGAGGCCGAGGCCGAACGACACCGTCAGCGCGACCACGCTGGCAAATTGCAGCCCCTCTCCCAGAGCCCATAGCACCGTGCCGGAAAGCACCACCGGAAAGATGCCGGGCAGGATGCAGGCGAACATCACGACCCAGGAGCGGAACGCCAGCCCGATGAAGATGGCAACGAGGGCGAATTCAATGGTCAGTCCGTGGTTGAGCTTCTCGATCATGCTGGCGCTGTTGCGCGCCGCGATCGCCGACAGGCCGGTGACGGCAATCTCATAGCCGGGATGCTTCTGGCGGACGGTGTTCAGGGCGGCGTCGAGCTTGTCGACCACCGGCAGGATCGCACTCGAATCGAGGTCCGGCACCCTGCCCGACACCAGCACCGCATCCTGATTGGCTGAGATGAAGCGCCGGACCAGATGCTCCGGAATCACGCTGACATACTCTTTCAAGGTCGCAACGTCGGAACTGCCGGCCTTCTCGGCGAGCCAGCGCCGCAACGTCTCGAGCGACCAGACGTTGCCGACGCCGGCCTGGGCTTCGACCATCGAATGAACGTCGGCGATCACTTGCAGGGTCTCGGGCGCATACAGTGACGCGCCCTTGGGGAATTCGATCAGGATGTCGATCGGGTTGGCGCCGGTCAGCTTGGCGTCGAGCCGTCCGCTGGCCGCAACGGCCTGCTGCTTGTCAGGGACCTGATCGGCCAGCCGATAGCGTGGTTCGAGATTGGCATAGATCACGCCGAGACCGCCGACAAGCACCACCGCGATCAGGCTGAACATTCCCGGCCGGCCGACCATGCGCACCGCGATCCAGTAGCAGAACGCGCGCAGCGCGTTGACGCCGGCATCGGCCGCCTGGAACTTGGCGGCAAAGACCTGCTCGTTGCGGACCAGCAGCACGCCGAACACCGGAACCAGCGACAGCACCGCGATCAACGCGATGATGGTGGCTGCAAGGCCGGCTTCGCCGAAGGTGCGGATCAAATCCGAATCCGAGAACTGCAGCGCCAGAAAGGAGATTCCGGCGGTGGCATGGGTCAGCACGCAGGCCGGCCCGACCACCAGAACGGCGTTGCGGAAGGCGGAGAAACGGTCCTCGCCGGCCAGCAGCCGGTCGCGCGCGGCGAAGGTCAGCTGCATCGAATCGGAGAAACTGATGACCATGATCAGCGGCGTCATCACGTTGAGGAACATGTTGAGGCTGAATCCCGCCCAGCCGAGGATGCCGAGCGACAGCAGGATGGCGAGCAGCGGCGGGAACGCCGCCACGATCATGAACGACACTTTGCGGAAGAACAGGATCGCGATCAGGCATCCCGCCAGGATACCGGCGACGTTGTAGATCAGGCCGTCGCGCTCGACCGCGTTGCGGATCTCGAGTTGCATGACCGGGACGCCCGACAACTCCCTGGTGAGCCCGGTATCGGCGAGATCCGTGGCCATGATCTTGCGGATTTCGTCGATCGTCTTTTTCAAGCCATTGTTGCCGACGATCGACGGCTCCAGCGAAAGCACGATCAGCGCCAGCGTGCCGTCTTCGGACAAGAGCTTGCCGCGGATGATCTCGTTGGTTTTGACGGTTTCGATGAACTTGTCGTAGTCGGCGCCCTCAGGCAGATCGGCCGGAAACAGCGCCGCGGGCAGCTTGCCCGGCGCCGGCGCCTGACGCGCCGAGAACAGCGAGATCAGGCCGCGCGTGCCGTCGACGAGTTGCAGGTCCGTGACCAGGTCCCGGATCTTTTCCAGGTTGTCCCGGCGCAGCAGCGTCTTGCCCTCGACCACGACCAACACATCGAATTCGGTGGAGGGGAAACGCTTGGTGACCTCTTCGTATTGCCGGTATTCCTTGGAGTCGGAACGGAACAACTGGCTCAGCGAATCATCGATCTTGATGCGCTGGATGCCGAACACGGCGCCGATCACCATCGCGAACAGGATGACGCAGGACAGGATGGGCGTGCGCATGGCGATCAGGCCCATGTGCTCCAGGCCGAATGCGATGCTTACCGGCGGCTTTTCCGGCTTCTTCGCATCAGCCTCGAGCGTCTTTCTCTCCAGCATGTCCTGTCCAGTTCTCACATCGGCTCAATCTGTCCAGCCCAAATTCGTCGCGAGCGAAGGAGACTGAATCGGCCACGTCTGATCGGCGCTAGCCCTTGAAATCATGCGATAAATAAGCCGCGAGAGGTGTAGCAGGTCTATTCGGTATCTCGCAAGCGCACCCCCGGCGCCAAATCGCGCGCCTGGGGCCCATAATGACCTTCAAATCACGGATTTGTCATGCAGATCTGAATCGCTCTCGATGCGATGACGCGCCGGACCGCCGCTCTCATCCTTCAACCCGATGCCGGTGATTTCCCGGGCCAGGCCCTCGCGAATCAACCAGGCAATCCGCAAGGCGGCCTCGTCGTAACCGAGCCCCGCGCCGTGAATGTTGGACACGCAATTGCGCTCGGCATCGGTGATATCAGGCCTCGGCGCAAAGGTCAGGTAGGCGCCGAGGCTGTCCGGCGCCGAAAGACCCGGCCGCTCACCGATCAACACCACAACCATGCGCGCGCCGACAATGGCGCCGATCTCATCGCCAAGTGCGACCCGCGCCCCGGAAGCGAGCACGGCGCAGCCGATGTCGATGCGCTCCGCCGCGAGCCGCGGCATCAGGCTGCCGACCAGCGCAATGGCATGCGCATTGACCGCCGCCGGCGACAGGCCATCGCCGACCACGATGGCAAGCCGGCACGAACCGGCATGGCGCCCCGCCAGCAGCTGCTGCGACGCCTGATCGAGCTTTCGCCCGAGATCCGGGCGCTTCAAATAATCCCGGCGGTCGCGCGTACAGCTGGATACTTCGAGCGCTTCGAGGCCAAGGCTGGCGAAGCCCGCGATCAAGCCGGGCACATCGAGGGCGGCATGCACCGCGTCGCGGGCACGCGCGTGATCGAGCGTGAATTCAAGCAACGCCCGGGTCGGCAGGCCGGCACCGGCCCGGCCGAGCCCGACACGCGCCGGGGTCAGATCCCGCAAATCGTGCAGCGAACGGGACGAAGGCGCCGGTACAGTCATCGCGGGTTACTCGGCAGGGACCGAAGCCTCCCGCAGCCGGATCGAATAGTTCGAGGCGTTCTGCTCACCGACCGAGGCATCGCGCGCGAACATGATCAAATGGTGCCCGATCATGGTGGAGGCGATCAGACCCTCGATGTCGCCGCGGCGCAGCCGGCCCAGCGCAAACTTCCAGAACACTTTTCGGTAGTCGCCGAGCACGCCGACCTTCCAGAAGATGTTGCGCAGCATGATCAGGCCGCGCCTGATATTGGCCCAGCTTTTCTGCTCCGGCGTAACCGGCACCTTGATCCGGTTGGCATAGGTGTAATCGCACTGGTACTGGTAGCGCGCATAGAGCTTTTCGGGCTGGTAGGCGACTTCCATGCATTTGCGCCACGAGCTGACGACCTGGTCGTAGGGCAAGCGGAAATCGACGTTGGAATCGCGGCCGTCGTCATGGATCAGACGGCCTTCGCGTTCCAGCCGATCCCACAGCGGCGTCTGCGGCAGCGCCTGCAGCAGATTGATGGTCAACAACGGGATGCGGGATTGATCGACGAAGGCCAGCAAGGCGTCGGCCGTCTCCGGCTTGTCGGTGTCGAGCCCCATGATGATGCCGGAGACGACCTCCATCCCGTAGCTGTTGATGGTGTGAATCCCTTCCAGGATCGGGACCATCATGTTGTGGTCCTTCTGCATCGCCTTCAGCGCTTCGGGATCGGGGGTTTCGATGCCGCAGAACACGGTGACGAAGAAGGCGTCGCGCATCTTCTCGAGGATTTCCGGCCGCTTGGCGATGTTGAGCGTCGCCTCGCAGGCGAGCCGCATCACGTAGCCGGTCTTCTTCTGCCACTCGACCAGATGCGGCAGGAGATCGAGCGCTGCCTTGCGGTTGCCGATGAAATTGTCGTCGACGAAATACACCGATCCCGTCACCCCGCATTCGAGCAATCTGTCGAGTTCGGCGATGATCTGCTGCGGCGATTTCAGACGCGGATTGCGTCCATAGAGGCCCGGGATATCGCAGAATTCGCACTGGTACGGGCAACCGCTCGAATACTGGATGCTGCCGAGAAAATACTTTTTGACCTCGGCAAGCTCATAGGCCGGGATCGGGAAGTCGGTCATGGCGATACGATCGGCGGTCTTCAGCACCACCTGCTGTTCCGGCCGCGACGGATCGCGCGCCAGCCGCGTCAGCAGCTCATTGGTGGCGTCGCCGAGTTCGCCGACATGGAGATAATCGAACGAGGGATAATATTCCGGGCAGGCTGAGACCGATGGACCGCCGATCGCGACCGCCAGATCGAACGCATGCGCGCGGCGGCAGATATCGTTCATCTGCTGGCGCTGGATGTGCATGCCGCTGACGAACACCGCTTCCGCCCACTCGAAATCTTCCCTTGAGGCGGGACGGATATTCTCGTCGATGAAGCGGACCGGCCAGTGTTCGGGGAGATAGGCCGCGATCAGCAGCAGCCCTTGCGGCGGCATGAAGGCCTGGACGCCGTCCGTCAGCGGGTAGGCGTGTTCGAACGTGCCGAAAGAAGAGGTATAGCGCGGGAAAACGCACAGGATGCGCCGAACCGTCTCGATGCCTTCAGCCCTCATCAAACTTCCTAACGCTTGTAAAACCTGCCGGCCATCAAGTTAAGCACGTGCCTCAACGCTGGGCTACAAATTCTTCAACATTGTGGCGACCGTTCTCAACCCGCCAGCGGCCGGATGGTTGCATCGCAACTCCGGCGGCGGCCGATCCGACGCCTCAGGCCAGCAACCGCGATGCAAAATCAGGCAGCAGGCCCGGATTCCCGGCGAGTCGGAAATCGGCATCGGCCAGGCCTGCGCGCAACAGCCATTCGTCGAATTCCGGCGCCCGTTTCAGGCCGAACAGGTCGCGGATGTAAAGGGCGTCATGGAACGAGGTGGACTGGTAGTTCAGCATGACATCGTCGGCCCCGGGCACCCCCATGATGAAGGTGACGCCGGCGGCGGCCAGCAACGTCAATAAATTGTCCATGTCGTCCTGGTCGGCCTCGGCATGGTTGGTGTAGCAAACGTCGACGCCAAGCGGCAGGCCGAGCAGCTTGCCGCAGAAATGATCCTCCAGCCCGGCGCGGATGATTTCCTTGCCGTCATAGAGATATTCCGGGCCGATGAATCCGACCACGCTATTGACCAGCAGCGGATCGAAGGCGCGCGCCACCGCATAGGCCCGCGCCTCGCAGGTCTGCTGGTCGACGCCGTGATGGGCATTGGCCGAAAGCGCCGCCCCCTGCCCGGTTTCGAAATACATCACATTGCTACCGACATTGCCGCGGCGCAGTGACAGCCCGGCCTGGTGGGCCTGGCGCAGCAGCGCGAGATCGATGCCGAAACTGCGGTTCGCCGCTTCGGTGCCCGCGATCGACTGAAACACCAGATCGACCGGAAAGCCGCGGTCGATCAATCCGAGCGTGGTCGTGACATGGGTCAGCACGCAGCCCTGCGTCGGGATCTGCAGCCTCGCGATGACATCGTCGAGCAGCCGCAACAGGCCTCCGATCACGGAGGGATCGTCGCTGGCCGGATTGATGCCGATACAGGCGTCGCCGGATCCCAGCAGGATGCCGTCGAGGATCGACGCGGAGATGCCCTTGACGTCGTCGAACGGATGATTGGGCTGCAGCCGCACGCTCATCCGGCCGCGCAGGCCGATGGTGTTGCGAAAGGCCGACGTGACCCGGCATTTTTTCGCCACCTGGATCAGGTCCTGGTTGCGCATCAATTTCGACACCGCCGCGGCCATCTCGGGAGTGATGCCACGCGACAGGCTGGCGAGAACGGCTGACGTCGCCGCGTCCGACAGCAGCCAGTCGCGGAACCCGCCGACGGTCAGCGAGGATATCGCGGCGAAGGCGGCCGCGTCGTGACTGTCGACGATCAGGCGGGTAACTTCATCGTCCTCATAGGGCACGACGGTTTCCTGCAGGAACTGCTTCAGGGGAACATCCGATAGCGCGATCCGCGCCGCGATCATTTGCGCGGCACTTTCGGCCGCTACCCCCGCGAGGCGGTCGCCGGAGCGCGGCGGCGTGGCCTTGGCGAGGAGATCGCGCAGATCATCGAACACATAGCTGGTGGCATCGATGGCGTGTCGATAGATCATGAGTACTCCGAATCCATCAGCGCCTGAATGCGCGACGGCTTTCGAAGACTATCACCGGATTTGAGGCTACGCAGCCCGTACGGTGGCGAGGAATTTGATCACTTCGGCCTTGAGGCGCTTGTTTTCGTTGGACAGCAACTGCGCCGACGCCAGCACCTGCGAGGAGGCCGTGCCGGTATCGCCGGTGCCACGGTTGACGTCCGCGATCGAGGTCGCAACCTGGGTGGAGCCGACCGCCGCCTGCTGCACGTTGCGGGCGATTTCCTGGGTCGCCGCACCCTGCTGCTCGATGGCGGCCGCGATCGCCGAGGCGATCTCGGAGACCTGCCCGATGGTGCCGTAGATCTCCTTGATCGCAACCACCGAATCCTGGGTCGCCGATTGCATGCCGGCGATCTGGGTCGATATCTCGCTGGTGGCCTTGGCGGTCTGCGACGCCAGCGCCTTGACCTCCTGCGCGACCACGGCAAAGCCGCGGCCGGCCTCGCCGGCACGGGCGGCTTCGATGGTGGCGTTGAGCGCCAGCAGATTGGTCTGCGCTGCGATGGTGGTGATCAATTGGGTAACATCGCCGATGCGGCTGGCGGCCAGCGACAATTCGGCGATCCGCGCGTCGGTCTTTCCGGCCTGCTCGACCGCTTCATTGGCGATGCGGTTGGAATCCGCGACCTGGCGGCCGATTTCATTGATGGAAGAAGCCATTTCTTCCGTGGCCGAGGCGACCGACTGCACGTTGGCGGAGGTCTCTTCCGAAGCCGCCGCGACCACGGTCGAGAGCTCCTGGGTTGCCGTGCTGCTGTTGGTCAGGATGACGGCCGAATTTTCCAGTTCGCCCGATGCGGCGCCGACGTTTTCGATGATATTGCCGACCGCGGCCTCGAAGCTCTCCGCCAGGTTATGCAGTTCGGCGCGGCGGGCGACGGCCAGTTCGCGGTTCTTTTCCTCGCGCTCGGCGGTCTCGCGTTCGGCCTTGCTGATGGCCTGCACCTTGAATTCCTCGACGGCGCGGGCCATCTGGCCGACTTCGTCGCGGCGCTCGAGGCCCGGAAGCTGGACATCGAAATTGCCGACCGCAAGTTCGCGCATCGCCTTCGACATCGCGACCACCGGGCGGGAAATACCGCGGCCGATCAGGAACGAAACCACGATTCCGACGAAAGCCACCACCAGCAGCACCGCCATCAGCGTCAGCTGCTGCTGCTCGAGCGTCACTCCGGCGCGGGCGATCTCGAGATCCTTGCTGTCGCTCGAGCGCGCGATCAGGTCGTCAGTCAGCTTCTCGATATCGGCGAAAAAGCGTTCCGCGCCCTTGATGAACAACAGCGCCGATCCGGCATCGCCGTCGGCCATCTCGATGGCGTTTTTCGACTGTTTGAGATAGCCCGCGACGGCCGCCTTCAGTCTTGCCAAATCATCCGGCTTGATTCCGTCCTGAGCGCCCTCGAGCGCCTTCAGGGCGTCCGCGATCCTGGCGGCGGCGCCGGAAGCTTCCTTGGCGAAGGCCTGGATCTTCTTTTCGTCGGTTTCGTTGGCCGCGATGGCCGCGAGGCGGTACAGCTTGGCGTGCGCGGTCCACACAACGGTGTTGAGTTCGGTCGTCAATTCGGATTGCCGCATCGGCCCCGCGACCAGCGCATTGACCGCGGTCTGGTTCGACCGCAGCGCCTGCAAGGCAAAGGCGCCGACACCTATCAGGACCAGGATCAGGAACGCCGGTGCGAGCTGAACTTTCCAGGACAGCCCGATATTTTTGATCCAGCCGAGCATATCAATCCTTCGAGGTGACGGTCGCCTTGGCTATACCGATGGTCGCGTGCATCAGAGCTTGTAGATGCCCGCACACACCGCCGTGTTCTCGACCTTCTCGCAGTACATCTGCTTCGGCTCGACCTTCTTGGTCACGGGATTGACGAACTTGTAATCCTGCCAGAACGAGGGCTGCTTGGCGGCCATCTCGACCCGCTCCTTGACATAGAGCTTGCCGTCGACGTCCTGCGCATCGATCAGGTCCTTGCCGACGAACTTGGCGTTGGAGCCGTGGGCGAGCACCTTGCCGTCGAGCTGATAGACCACGACATACAAATCGCGGTCGATAAAGCCGGGGGCCTTGCCGGTGAATTCGGGGTAAGCCTTGTCGGCGCCCTTTTCCTTGATGAAGCTGACGGCTTTCTTGACCATCGCGACGGCTTCGTCCTTGTTCGCACCGCCGGCGGCCGAGGCGGCGCCCGCGAATGCAAACATGGCTGTCAGTCCAGAAACGAGCAGCTTCGTTGACCAGTTGTTCACGTTTTCCCTCCGGATCGATTGATTTGAGACGCGGTGGCAGCACCGCACACGGCATGATTGTCACAAAAGAGCGAACCGTCGGTTAATCTGCCTATCCGTAAAGCAACGGGGGTCGGGAAAGCGGCTTACAAAGAAAGATGTGCCATTTCGACACGCCGGCCTCGGCAGGCACGACCGGAGGATGGAGTCTGCTGCCGCGGTACGAAGCGCCCGAATCGTTGATGCAGTTTGTCCTGGAAGGCGCGGAGAATGCCGGGCGCCCGCGGCCCACGTGCTCTATTAGCGCCGCGCGTGGCGCAAGGCTTTCTCCAGCTTTTCCTTCTGCCTCTTCCAACGCTCCTCTTCCGCCTGCGCGCGTTGTTCGAGGGCGGCGCGTTCGATATCGATCTTGCCCGCCCTCTGTTCATGGGCCCGCCTGGCTTCCTCAATCGCAGCCTGGGCCTTCGCGATAGCCCGCTCGCGGCGATCCCGCTCTTTCGTCCTGGCGGCTTCTTCCTTTCGCCGCCGGCTTTCACGCCGCTTCTGCTCCCGCTCATAGGCCAATGCGGCCTTGCGGGCTGCCTGATCGCCTGTCGGGCGGGCCGGCGGTTTGCCGGACCTAACTCGATGCTTTCCTGGCCGACCTTTGACCTTTTCGCGGGAGAGGTCAGGTCCGCATCCACCTTGAACGGCCCCTCTGACCCGACAGGGCGTCTGAGAATGACCCCGGGCTTTGACATGGCGGCGGCGATCACGTCGGGATCGTCAGTTTCTGTTGCGAAGCCCTGATGAAACAGGTTGCTCTTCGAACCCCACGCTTCCAGAGCCGCCTTCATCGATGGCGCCGCGATCGCCATATCGAAGAAGCCCAGCGACGTCTGGTAGGTCTTGAGTTTTCTCGCCATGCGCCCGTCGAGCCGCCGCTTTCATCCCGCTATTTCTATCAGCTTCCGCCATTGGGCCAAAACAGCACACTGGAACCAAACCCGAAGGGTGGTCGCCACCGCCGGGCACCCGGACGCGAATTCCTGAGCCGCGACGTCTGCCGCTTCACTCTTCCTCGGCGGCTTGACTGTCGGTGTCGAGTGCCGCTGCCGCGGTCAACTCGCGCTCGGCCTGATGATAGAATTCCTGATCCTGACCATCGGGCTTTCCGGCCTGCTCCCAAAGCTCATAGGCACGACGTACGATTTCAATTCCGCGTGGCTTGGCCACCGACAGCCTCCTGCAACTTTTTCGCTCAACCAGATGAAACGGGAAAACGTTCCCTGGTCGGGAATACGACACAGGGACAGTAGCCACAGCAGAGAAGCCGCGGGAAGCACACCAGTGAAATTTTTCTCGGCAAACCAACCTCATGGCAGGAACAAGACACGAGCCGGCCGGTTCTAACGTGGCAATTTCCAACCGGAGGGCAAGATGGCCAAAGAGAAACTGCTGAACGACCTGTTCCTCGACACCTTGAAGGATATCTATTTCGCGGAGAAGAAGATCCTGTCCGCACTGCCCAAGATGGCAAAGGCGGCGCAGTCTCCCAAGCTCAAGGCGGCGTTCGAGAAGCACATGGGCGAAACCGAAGGCCAGGTCGACCGGCTCGAACAGGTGTTCGCCTCGATCGACGAGTCTCCCAAGGGCAAGACCTGCGACGCCATCATGGGCATCCTCGACGAGGGCAAGGAAATCATGGACGAATACAAGGGCACCGCTGCCCTTGACGCCGGCCTGCTTGCCGCCGCACAGGCGGTCGAACATTACGAGATCTCCCGTTATGGCACCCTGAAGACCTGGGCTAGCGAGCTTGGCTACAAGGACGCCGTGAAGCTGCTGGACGCGACGCTGAAGGAAGAGAAGAACACCGACAGCACGCTCAGCCAGATTGCGGAGTCGGAAGTCAACCAGCACGCGGAAACGGCGCAAGCCGCGTAGAAGGGGCGGATGTACCCCCTTTTGAAAGGCCCCGGTTTTCCGGGGCCTTTTTCGTCGTTCGGCCCCGGACAGGCACGAAACAACGATGGGGATATCGACCTGGAGAAGTGGCACCGGACCAACACGAAAGGTTCGATGACGCGGCGCGAGGACGCCGCCCACTGGGACGTGGATCCGTCGCACGTCGCGGCCGGCAGATCCGCGCCGCGGGGCTATCCGCTGCGCGCTCTCGCTGCTATCATCCCTTCCAAGAGCCGGAATGGCCCGCCAAAAAACAGGGGAGACGACGAATGGCAAGGACGTTCGTGACGGTGGCCGGCGTTGCCGCGCTGACCGGTGTGCTGGCAGCTTTATCCGCGCCCGCCATGGCGCAGTATCCCGACCGCCCCATCAAGCTGATCGTGCCATGGGCCGCGGGCGGCGATACCGACAACATCTTCCGGCCGTTCGCCGTCGAATTCCAGAAACACATCGGCCAGCCGGTGGTGATCGCCAATGTCGGCGGCGCATCCGGCACTACCGGCGCGCGCGAGGCCAGGAACGCGGCGCCCGACGGCTATGCGGTCTACGCGGTGCACGACTACATCCATCTGACGTTCTTCGCGGGCATCAGCGACGTCAAATACAGCGACTTCGAGCCGATCTGCCTGGTCGCGGCGACGCCCTCGGTGCTGACGGCAAGCGCCAAGACGCCCTGGAAGACCTGGCAGGAGCTCACCGCCGACGCCAAGAAGCGGCCGGGCGAGATCACGGTCGGCGCCACGCTGGGCTCGACCAGCCATATCTTCCCGGCCATGGTCGAGAAGGCGGCCGGTCTGAAATTCAAATACGTGTCCTATGACGGCCTGGCTCCGCGGATGAACGCGCTGCTCGGCGGCCACATCAACCTCACCGACTCCAACCTGACGCAGAAGGGCAAGGTTGAGGCCGGCCTGCTGCGCTTCATCGCGATCGCCAGCGAAAAGCGCGATTCGGAAGCGCCCGACGTACCGACGCTCAAGGAACTCGGCATCAACATCGTGTACGAGGTGGCGCGCGGCCTCATGGTCCCCAAAGGGACTCCCGCGCCGGTGCGCGCCAAGCTCGAGGAAGGCTGCGCCAAGGCGTCCAAGGAGCCGAGTTTCGCTCAGGCGATGAAGTTGCAAGGCACCCGCGTGGCGTTCCTCAATGCCGGTGACTATGCCAAGTTCCTCGCCAGGATCGACAACGAGAACAAGGCCGTCATGACCGATCTCGGCCTGATCAAGAAATGAGCATCGGCCGCGACGGAATTGCCGGGCTGATCCTGCTTGCGATCAGCCTGGTTCTCCTGGTCAAGTCCTTCCAGCTTCCGTCCATTCCCATCGTTCCGGTCGGACCGGGCTTTTACCCGGCCATCGTGCTTTCCTTCATGGCGGTCGCGAGCGCGCTGCTCGTCGTGCAGGACATTGTGAAGCACCGCGCGACGGCCCCGGCCGGCGATACGCCGCCGCGCCGCTATCGCCTGGTCGTGATCGCGTTCGCGATCGTCGGCGGCTATGTGGTGCTGCTGCCGCTCGCGGGTTTTCGCGTCGCCACCGTGTTGTTCGTCGCCGCGCTGCAGGCAGCATTGGGCGGGCCGCGCACGGCGCGCGAATGGGCGGTGCTGGCCGCGATCGCGGTCGGCACCACAGTCTCGACCTATGTCGTCTTCGAACGTTATCTGCTGGTGTTGCTGCCCCGCGGCGCGTGGACGGGCTTCTAGATGCTCGACCTTCTGGGCCACGGCCTCGCCAATGTCGCACAGTGGAAATATCTGTTGCCGCTGTTTGCCGGCACCTTCGTCGGCGTAATCGGCGGCTCGCTGCCCGGCGTCACCATCACCATGACGGTCATCGTGGTGCTGCCGTTCACCTACGGGCTCGATCCGCTGGCCGGCCTTGCAGCGATGACCGGCGTCTATGTCGGCGGATCGACCGGCGGTCTGATCGCCGCCTGTCTGCTCGGTATTCCCGGCACACCGGCTTCGATCGCCACCACGTTCGACGGCTTTCCCATGGCGCGCAACGGCGAACCGGGCCGCGCCATCTGGCTCGGCGTGTGGGCGTCGGTCTGGGGCGGCCTGATCGGCGCCATGTTCCTGGTGTTTCTCACCGGGCCGCTGGCGGCCATCGCGCTGGAATTCGGGCCGTGGGAATTCTTCTCGCTGTTCGTGCTTGCCATGGCGATGGTGGCGGGGCTCTCCGAATCCTCGCTGCTCAAGGGCCTGATCTCGACCGCGATCGGGTTGCTCATTACGGTGATCGGCCACGATCCGATCGGCAGCGTGCCGCGTTTCACCTTCGGGTCGCAGTTCATCGGCGACGGCTTCGCGTTCCTGCCGGTTCTGATCGGCGTCTTCGCCTTCGCGCAGATCATGACCGACCTGGAGAAGCTCGATCGCCCGCAAAGCCAGGCGGCGCAATCCGCGGCTGGCGTCAAGCTCGAGCGCATCTCACACCTCAGGATCAATTGGGAGATCGTCCGGCGGCCGGTCCTGCTTGGCTGGGCCACCATCGTCGGCCTGATCATCGGGATCCTGCCCGCGATCGGCGGCAGCGCTTCCAGCGTCATGGCCTATGACCAGGCCAAGAAATTCTCGAAGACGCCGGAGCGTTTCGGCAAGGGCCACCCCGAGGGCATCATCGCATCGGAAGCCTCCAACAACGCCAATGTCTCGGGATCGCTGATGACCATCATGGCATTCGGCATTCCCGGCGACGCCGTCACCGCGGTGATGCTCGGGGCGATGACGATCCACGGCATTCAGTCCGGGCCGCTGTTCATCTCGCAAAACCCGGACATCGCCTATGGCATCTATGCGGCCTACATCCTGGCGCACCCCTGCATGCTGCTGATCTGCGTCGTGCTGATGCCC
This sequence comes from Pseudomonadota bacterium, assembly GCA_043811435.1. GTDB lineage: Bacteria > Pseudomonadota > Alphaproteobacteria > Rhizobiales > Xanthobacteraceae > Bradyrhizobium. The sequence continues at coordinate 13,595 of JBDRNF010000184.1, read as the reverse complement.
CTGATGCTGCGCGTGACCGCGGTGCGGATGGCGGTGCTGGCGCCGGTCGTGCTCGTACTGTGCGTCCTCGGCGCCTATGCGCTCAACAATACCATGCAGAGCGTCTATGTACTGCTGCTGTTCGGTGTCGTCGGCTACGTGCTGGTCAAGCTCGGCTTCCCGCTCGCGCCCCTGATCCTCGGCCTGATACTCGGCGACCAGATTGAGATCAACCTGGTACGCGCGATGATGACCGACGCGGATCCCTGGCTGTTCCTGACGCGGCCGATTTCCGGCGGGCTGCTTTTGGCGGCGGCGCTCTCGGTCGCACTTGCAATATGGCAGCATCTGCGCCACCAGAACCGGGTAGCCGAGGAAGGTCCGGATTTTTGAAATGAAGGTGGATGGCAAGTTTGGAAAAGACCGTGCGAGCTGACCTGCGCATCGCGGTTGTCGGGCTGGGCGCCATTGGAATCAGGGTGGTGGAAGCGCTCGACCAGGGGATCGACGGAGTGGCGCTCACCGCCGTGTCGGTGCAAAATCCCGAAAAACACCGCGCCCGGTTGGCCGGCCTGACCAGACCGCCCGCCATCCTGCCGATCGAGGCGCTGGTCGATGTCGCCGACATCGTCATCGAATGCGCCCCGAGTCAGCTGGTCAGGTCGATCGTGGCGCCGTTTGTGGCTGCCGCAAAGACCGCGGTCGTGCTCAGCGCGGGCGCGCTGCTCGACCACGACGACCTGATTGAACTGGCGAGGCAGAATGGCGGCCAGATCGTGGTGCCGACCGGCGCGCTGATCGGCCTCGATGCGGTGACCGCCGCAGCGGTCGGGACCATCCATTCGGTCCGGATGATAACCCGCAAGCCGCCCGGCGGGCTCGCCGGCGCGCCCTATATCGCCGCGAACAAGATCAGCATCGAAGGACTTACCGAACCGCTCAAGATATTCGACGGGTCGGCACGCGAGGCGGCACGCGGATTTCCGGCCAATGTCAACGTCGCCGCGGCGCTGTCGATGGCCGGGATCGGTCCCGATCGAACGACCATCGAGATCTGGGCCGATCCGACCGTAACGCGCAACATGCACCGGATCGAGGTGGACTCCGATTCCGCGCGCTTTTCGATGTCGATCGAAAATATCCCGTCGGAGAACCCGAAGACCGGCCGGATCACCGCGCTCTCGGTCATCGCGTGCTTGCGCAAGCTGCGTGCATCGCTTCGCGTCGGGACATAAGGCGCGCCGGACAGCGCAAGCGCTGCCCGGACGACGCGCCTTCCCGTGAGCCTGCTCTTCCCTGCCCGCTACGCGGCGAGGCACCGTTCGGCGGAACGCAGGCGGATGGGTTTTCCGCCCGGCGGGCGCGGGCCACCGTCGAGCTCGCATAGCGCTTCGAGGATCTCATCGATGGTCACGGGCGCCTTCAGGCCGGCCGGCGCGCGCAGCGCGGGGCATGAAGCGATCGCGCTCGCATCGGACGCCCAGGACGCAAGGATGGCCCGCTTTTCGGACATCGTCAGCGAGGGATGAGAAAGTACGTCCCTCGGATGATCGAACAGCGTGCCGGGGTGCAGCAGCGCGTTGATGTCGAACACATTATCGTCGAAAGCGGTCGTCGGCCGCATGGTCTCCTCCATTCGTTGACGAAGTTGGGATGCCGCGCGCCGTTTCGCGCGCGGCATCGTCAAAGGCCGTGTCAGGCCGCTTTGGCCTCGATCTGCTGGACGTTGCCGGCCGGTGCGCCGCTGATGGCGATTCGCCGCGGCTTCATGGCTTCCGGAATCTGCCTGACCAGTTCGATCTTCAGCAGCCCGTTGTCGAAGGCGGCACCCTTGACCTCGACATGGTCGGCCAGGCTGTACTGGCGCTTGAAGCTGCGGGTCGAAATGCCCCGGTACAGGAACTCGCGCTCGGCCTTCTCGGTCTTGTTGCCTTCGATGGTGACCACGTTCTGCTCCGCCGTCACCGAGATCTCGTCCGGCGCGAAGCCCGCGACCGCCAGCGAAATCTGGTAGCGATCGTCGGCCAGCCGTTCGATGTTGAAGGGCGGATAATTGTCCTCGCCGGCCCGTTGGGCCGCTTCGGCGAGGTCGAACAGGCGGTCGAAGCCAATGGTCGAACGCCAGAGGGGCGAAAAGTCGTAGGTGCGCATAGCCAAATCCTCCAATGAGCAAGTTGGTTACGAGCGGCACCGGACACGTTCCGGTGCCCGTCTCGGCCCGGGCCCCAAGGGCGCCCGGACCGCCACCTCGCGGTGGCGTCGAAAAAATTAGCAAGGGCCGATTTGGTTTCAAGGGGGGCGCAAAAATTTTTCTCAGGTCGTTTGGGGGACCCGGTGGACCCGCCGCGCTCAGGAGCTTGACAGCTTCTCCACCAGGTTCATCGGCACGGGGAACACAATGATGGACGAGCGCTCGCCGGCGACGTTCTGCAACGCGGTGAGATAGCGCAGCTGCATGGCTTCCGGGCGGGCGGCGAGGATTTCGCCGGCCTGGGCGAGCTTCTCGGCGGCCTGAAATTCGCCCTCGGCATCGATCACCTTGGCGCGCCTGGTCCTTTCGGCCTCCGCCTGTTTCGCGATCGCGCGTACCATCGTCTCATTGATGTCGATGTGCTTGATTTCGACGTTTGCAACCTTGATGCCCCAGGCATCGGTGCGCTCGTCGAGGATCTGCTGAATATCGCTATTCAGCTTGGCGCGTTCGGCGAGCATCTGGTCGAGGTCATGCTGGCCCAGCACAGAGCGCAACGTGGTCTGCGCAAGCTGGCTCGTCGCCTCGTAGAATTGCTCGACCTGAATGATCGCCTTCTCGGGGTCTATGACGCGGAAATACAGCACCGCATTGACGCGCACAGACACGTTGTCACGCGAAATCACGTCCTGCGGCGGCACGTCGAACACGCGCGTGCGCAGATCGACACGCACCATTCGCTGGATCACCGGGATGATGATGATGAGACCCGGCCCCTTCACCTGTTGCAGTCGTCCGAGCAGGAACACGACGGCGCGCTCGTATTCGGGCAGAACTCGAAGCGAATAGGCAAGCAGCGCAACGAGCACGACGATCGGGACGGCGATTCCGGACCAGGCGGGGAATTCGAACCACATGTCAGATCTCCGTTTCTAGGTGTCGACGATCAATGTCAGCCCGTCACGCCCGACCACGCGAACGGTGTCGCCGGTCTGCATGGGACGGGCGGCGCGCGCATTCCAGACCTCGCCCAGGACACGGATCTGGCCCGTGGCGTCCTGCCACGCAATCACCTGCCCGATGCTGCCGATGATCTGCTCGGCGCCGGTCACCGGCACGCGGCGGCGCGCGTTCATGGCGGCCGCGATGACCCCGAAGATCAGAAGCGCGGTGGTGGCCGCCATGCCAATGATGAGCGGCAGCGATACCGCGATATCGATGTCGGCGCCGGCGCCCTCGATCAGAAAATACGCGCCGGCGACGAAGGCGGCGAGCCCGCCGATGCCGAGCACGCCGATCCCCGGCGTGAACGCCTCGCCGATCATCAGGGCGATGCCGAGCACCAGCAGGCCGAGCGATCCATAATTCACCGGCAGGGCCGAAAGTCCGGTAAGCGCCAGAATCAGGCTGATGCCGCCCACGACGCCGGGGACGAAGGAGCCGGGGTTCCAGAACTCCAGGATGATCCCGTAGAAGCCGATCATCAGCAGGAGAAATGCGACGTTCGGATTGGAGATGACCGACAATAATTGCGTACGCAAGTCTGGTTCGATCGTTACGATTTGGGCGCCCTTGGTCGCGAGCGTCTTCTCGGCCCCGCCGATCGTTACCCTGCGTCCGTCGAGTTGCGCCAGCAGATCGTCCATGTTGGCGGCGACGATTTCAATCACGGCCTGCTTGTGCGCTTCCTCGGCGGTCAAGGTCGCGGCATCGCGCACCGCCTTCTCGGCGAATTCGGAGCTGCGGCCGCGCAACTGGGCGAGACTGCGGAGCAGCGCGACTACGTCATTGGTCGCCTTGCGCTCGGCCGCGCTCTGCGACGGTCTGCCGGAGCTGCTCTTGTCATCCTTCTTGTCATCTTTGTTGGGCGCGTCGCGACGCGGCTGCGGCACACCCGGCACGCCGCCTATCTCGATCGGCGTGGCAGCCCCGAGATTGGTCCCGGGCGCCATCGCCGCGATATGCGAGGCGTAAACCAGAAAGGTGCCGGCGGAGGCGGCGCGCGCGCCGCTCGGCGCGACATAGACGACGATCGGAACCGGCGAGGCCACGATCTGCTTGATCAGTTCGCGCGTGGAGCTCACGAGCCCGCCTGGCGTATCGAGGCGTATGATCAGCGCTTCCGCATGCTCAGCCTGCGCGCGGCCCATCGCGAGAGTAAGCTGACGGGTCGTAGCGACGCCAATGGCACCCGATACGTCGCTGACGGCGACACGCTTGTCGCTCTGGGCGAACGCGGGCGCCGTCACGGCGACCATCACCAGCAAGGCCGAAATCAGCCGACCGGCTTGCAGCCATGCCAAGTTCCGCTGACGAACCACAGGGTAAGCCATGGACATCTCGCAGCTGTCGCAACGTGCCGGATCACCTGGACGCCCGCGGCGGCACGTCTTTCGGAAAACTGGCCGATAGTTCCAACTCTTGCATGGCGCCGTCAGTCGATCCTAACGGACATTGGCGGTATTCGCTAGACCGGTGTCAGGCACCAGGCCGAACTGGTGCGCCTGCTTCTGCAAAAGTGAGAAGCTGCAACAGCACGCCGCCTTCGGCATGGCAGGACGACCGCTATCGTGCCTGCGTGGAGTCCGTTCGATCGCCGGACTCCTGCAACTTCGCGGTGAGGCAGCGTGCGCAGGCCATTCGACGTGCCGGCAGGAAAGTCCCGGCAGGGGTTTAATTCCCCCTCCGGCGTCCCCATATGATCTTCATGGCACAATGGCAGAAATCCTTTACCAAGGAACCTCCGAAGACCAAGGCTGAGCTGCGCGAGATGCTGGCCGAGGCCGTCCGCAATACGCAGCCCGAGACCAAGCGATCGAAGGTCAAGAGAGATCACGGCTAGGATCGCACCTCGCCCGAGAGCCTTTGCGAGTGTTGCCTGGACGTGCTCCTCGCCATGAGGGAGCGGGGCTTCTTTCCCGGACCCTAGACATACCGCCCCGCCGCCACGCCTGACGACCACGCCCATTGAAAATTGAAGCCGCCGAGATGGCCGGTAACGTCGACGACCTCGCCGATGAAATAGAGGCCGGGCACCGATCTCGACTCGAAGGTCTTCGAGGACAGCTCCGAGGTATCGACGCCGCCGAGCGTCACTTCCGCGGTGCGGTAGCCCTCGGTGCCGTTGGGCCGCACCCGCCACTGCGTCACGTCAGCGGCGACCTTCGTCAGAAGCTTGTCGGAGAAGTCGGCGAGCCGCTCCGGCCCCGCGGTGGCGTCCGCGATGATCCGCGCCAGCCGCTTCGGCACCAGGCCTGAAAGGGCCGTGGCCATCTCCTGCTTCGGATGCTCGCGGCGCAGTTGTTTCAGCTCGGCCAGCACATCGGTGCCCGGCGCCATGTCGATGACGATGTCCTGGCCATCGCGCCAATAGGACGAGATCTGCAGGATCGCCGGACCGCTCAGCCCGCGATGGGTGAACAGCAGCGCCTCGTCGAAACGCGCCTTGCCGCAGCTGACGACGGCATCGACCGCGACGCCCGACATCTCCCTGAATTGCGCCAGCAGCGTCGCATCGAAGGTCAGCGGCACCAGGGCCGCGCGCGGCGGCACGATCTTCAGGCCGAATTGCTCGGCAACCTTGTAGCCGAATCCGCTCGATCCCATTTTCGGAATCGAGGGACCGCCGGTCGCGACCACCAGCGCGCGCCCGCGAAACTCGCCCTGATCGGTCGTCACGACAAAGCCGCTGTCGGTTTTCGATATCGCGGAGATGCGCACGCCCAGCCGCAATTGCGCGCGGGCCTTGCGGCTTTCCTCCAGCAGCATGTCGATGATCTGCCGCGACGAGCCATCGCAGAACAATTGCCCGCGCGTCTTCTCGTGAAAGGCGATGCCGTATCGCTCGACCAGCGCGATGAAATCCTGTTGCGTGTAACCGCTCAGCGCCGAATGGCAGAATCGCGGATTGTCCGACAGGAAATTCGCAGGCGTGGTGTGCAGGTTGGTGAAATTGCAGCGCCCGCCGCCGGAAATGCGGATCTTCTCGGCTGGCTGCCGCGCCTGCTCCAGCACCAGCACCGATCGTCCACGCTGGCCGGCGACGCCGGCGCACATCAGGCCCGCGGCGCCGGCGCCGAGGATGATGACGTCATGAACATCAAGGTTCTGGCTTTTCAGGGAGGCGCGCGATCCTTGCGTCATTCGACCAGCAGCACGTCGACGGCCACCGCGAGCTTCTGCTTGCGGGAGCCCACGATGATGCCGTCGACCGGCGAGACATCGGAAAAATCCCGCCCCACTGCCAGCACGATGTGATCGTTCTCGACCAGGATGTCGTTGGTCGGATCGAAACCGATCCAGCCCAGTTCCTCGCCGCACCACAGCGCGACCCAGGCATGGGTCGCGTCCGCTCCCTGCAGCCGCGGCTTGCCCGGCGGCGGAATGGTGCGCAGATAGCCCGAGACATAGGCCGCCGGCAGGCCGAGGCCGCGCAGCCCGGCGATCATCACATGGGCGAAATCCTGGCAGACGCCGTGGCGTTTTTCGAACACTTCCTGAAGCGGCGTCGAGATCACGGTGGCCTTCGGATCATATTTGAATTCGGTGCGGATCCGGTGCATCAGATCGACCGCGCCGGCGAGGATGCCGCCGCCTTTCGGAAAGCTTTGCGACGCATAGGCCGTCACCGGCTGCTGCACCGGCACCAGCGGACTGGCAAAAATGTATCCGATCGGCGATTCCGGCCCGAGGCTGGTGGCCTCGAAGGCCACCTCGCGAACGCTCTCCCATTCCGGACTGGGCGCGGCGCGGCCGGGAGCTGTTCGGGCGACCGACACCCGCGACCTCGAATCGATGCGCAGGCTGCGGTGCGAGGTTTCGATCACGATGACCTCGGTGTGGGTCCCGAAAAAATCATGCCTGACGGTGCGGTCCGCCGGCTTCGGCCGGATCTCGACGGCATGCGAGACCAGTTGCTGTCCGTCGCCGGTCCTGGGCTCCAGCCGCAGCGAGCACCGCGAGTAACTCACCGGGCTTTCGTAGGAGTAGGTGGTGACATGACGGATGTCGTAGATCACGCGAGGCCCGTCAGCTTTTCAGGCCGGCTGGCATTGGCCCCGTGCGGGAAATAATGCGATCCGATGGCATCGGCCAGCGTCAGCAGATCCTGCTCCAGCGCGAACAGCGTCCTGGTGTCCAGCGACGCCGCCTCCGCCGTCGTCAGCATCGCCTGCAGCGCCACCGCGAGCCGCTGCGGCCGCTCGATCAATCCGCCCTCTTTCAGGGTCGGCAGGCTGGCAATGTGATCGTTCAGCGCCGAGACCTGGAACGCGACCGAGCGGGGATTGTAGGGATCGAGCACCACGAGGTCGCGCACCGGCGCCAGCAACGGACCCACCAGATAGCGCGAACGATAGGTGATCTGGCAGTCGACCAGGGTCAGCAGGATATCGAGGTCCTCGCTGACGGCCTCGTCATAGGCGAACTGGCGCGCGAAACGCACCGTGTTGATGGCGCGCTCGGCGCGGCGGCCCATTTCGAGGAAGCGCCAGCCGGCGGCGCGGTTCATGTTTTCCTGCGCGAGACCGGCGAAGCTCGCGAGTTCCTGCAGCGTCAGTTCGGCGGCGATCAACACGCCGTCATCGTCTTCGACCTCCCGCGCCAGCCGCTCGGACATTTCCGTGATGACCTGCCAGGCGTCCGGCGACAGCCGCTCGCGCAGCGACGTCGCGGTTCGTTGCGCCGAACGCACCAGCGACAGGGCCGAACCGAACTTTTCCTCGCTCTGCAGCGCCTCGGCCACGACCTTCGAAGGCTGCGCGCGCGAGGTTTGCGACGCCGCGCCCCATATCACCAGCAGCCGCTGCACCCGCTCCAGCGCCGGCAGCACGGTCGGAGAACCCTTGCCGGCATCGCGTTGCATGCCGAGCGCCCGCAACAGCCGCAGCGTCGCCTCGGCACGCTCGAGATAGCGGCCGAGCCAGAACAGATTGTCGGCGGCCCGGCTCGGCACCACGCCGGCGATGCGCCGGATCCGCACGGTGTCGACCCCCGGCAGCAGGGTGGCGGTCGAAACCGCCTTGTCGGACACCACCCAGACGTCCGCCGCCCGGGCGCCGTCGCCCATCGAGACCGCGCGGGCGTCGGGCTGATCGGCGATCCGGCAGAAGCCGCCGGGCATGATGGTCCATCCATCGGCCGTTGCCGCCGCGAACACCCGCAGCACGAAAGGGCGCGGCGCGATCTTGCCATTATCCCACACCGGCGTGGTCGACAGCCGAACCAGCTCCTGGCCGACATAGTCGATGCCGCGGTCCGAGATCGCGGTCTTGAGCCGTTCCCGCTCGCCTGGCGACAATTCGCCGGCCAGTATCGGCCCCCTGCCGAAACCGGGGACGCCCCTGCCATAGGCGCCCTCGATGGCGAACTCCTCGAGCCGCGCCAGCACTTCCTCGCGCGCGGCCTTCTGGCCGCACCACCAGGTCGCGATATGTGGCATCTTCAGATCTTCGCCGAGGAAGCGCTGGCTCAGGCTGGGCAGGAAACCCAGCAGCGCTCGCGCCTCCATCACGCCGGAGCCCGGCATGTTGGCGATCACCACGCCGTTCTTTCGGACCACATCGATCAGGCCGGGCACGCCGAGTTGCGAGGACGCGTCGAGCTCGAGCGGATCGAGCGAATTGGAATCGACCCGGCGCAGCAGCACATCAAGCCGCTTCAGTCCGGCAACGGTGCGGATATGAATGCGGTCGCCGCTGACGGCGAGATCGTCGCCCTCGACCAGCAGAAAGCCGAGATAGCGCGCCAGCGTGGCGTGTTCGAAATAGGTTTCGCTGAAGGTGCCCGGCGTCAGCAATCCGATGCGCGGCTCGTCGCGGTCGGCGCTGGCGCGAAGGCTGTCGCGGAAGGCCTCGAAAAACGGCGCTACGCGCTCGACGTTCATGGATTTGTAGAGCGAGGGAAAGGCGCGCGACAGCACCAGCCGGTTTTCCAGCGCGTAGCCCGCGCCGGACGGCGCCTGGGTGCGGTCGCCCAGCACCCACCAGCGCCCGTCGGGCCCGCGCCCGACATCGGCGGCATAGATGCTGAGATAGCGGCCGCCCGGCGGTTTGACGCCGCACACCGAGCGCAGATATTCGGTGCTGCCGGCAATGGCAGCGGCGGGTATCGCGCCCTCCGCGACCAGGCGGCCCTCGCCATAGAGGTCGTTCAGGACCAGCTCCAGCAATTCGGCGCGCTGCACGATGCCCGCGGTCAATTGCTGCCAGTCGGCCTCGTCGATCAGGAGCGGCAGGTGGCTCAGCGGCCAGAGCCGGTCGGCGATCTCTCCGGGCGCGCGATAGGTCACGCCGGCTTCCCGCAAATGCCGGTCGGCCGAGCCGAAGCGGCGCTCGATATCGGCGGGGCTCAGGCTCGCAAAGGCATCGAAGAACCGGTTCCAGACCGCGCGCGGCGCGCCGTCCTGGCCGATATATTCATCGGGGATTCCGGGCAGCCGGACATAATCCCGGGCCCACTGCGCCACGCGCCGATTGCCCGGACGGACTTTGGTGGTTCCCTGACTGCTCGCCCTGACGCTTTCCTGGCCGTCGTGTCCCGCCATCCCCGACTCTCCCGCCCTCAAAGCCCTCTCTCAATGAAGCAGCGGCGTTCTCAAGTCGAGGGTCAAAGGGAACTCAATTGTGCGTTCTTCGCGGGGCGGATCGATTTTGCCGGGGGTGTGGCCATGGTCCTGGAACCGGGCCAGCCGGCGGGCCTCGGCCTCGTAGGAATTGACCGGTTTGGTGTCGTAGGTGCGGCCGCCGGGATGGGCGACGTGGTAGACGCAGCCGCCCAGCGAGCGGCCGTTCCAGGTATCAATCAGGTCAAAGGTCAGCGGTGCGTGAACCGGAATCGTCGGGTGCAGGCCCGACGCCGGCTGCCAGGCCTTGAAGCGGACGCCCGCGACCGCCTCGCCGGCGCGTCCGGTTTCGGTCATCGGCATCCGCCGGCCATTGCAGGTGACGACATGGCGGCCCTCGACGAAGCCTGTGGCCTTGACCTGCAGCCGCTCCACCGAGGAGTCGACGTAGCGGACCGTGCCGCCGGCCGACCCCTCTTCACCGAGAACGTGCCAAGGCTCCAGCGCCTGCCGCACTTCGAGGGCTACGCCGCCATGGTGGACCCGGCCGAACACGGGAAAGCGAAACTCGAGCTGCGCCGCATACCAATCCGGCGAGAAATCGTAACCCGACTGCTTCAGCTCCTCGAGCACGCCCAGAAAATCCTCCCAGAGGAAATGCGGCAGCATGAAGCGGTCGTGCAGCGTGGTGCCCCAGCGCACGAATTTGCCCTGCTGCGGCTCGCGCCAGAGTTTTGCGATCAAGGCGCGGATCAGGAGTTGCTGCGCCAGCGACATGCGCGGATCGGGCGGCATTTCCAAAGCGCGAAATTCGACCAGCCCGAGCCGGCCGGTGGCGCCGTCGGGCGAATAGAGCTTGTCGATGCAGATTTCGGCGCGGTGAGTGTTGCCGGTGATATCGACCAGGATGTGCCGGAACAGGCGGTCCACCAGCCATAGCGGCGCCGGGGTGCCCGGCGGCGGCACGTGCGACAGCGCGATCTCCAGTTCGTAAAGCCCGTCATGCCGGGCCTCGTCGATGCGCGGCGCCTGGCTGGTCGGCCCGATGAACATGCCGGAGAACAGATAGGACAGCGACGGATGCCGCTGCCAGTACAGCACGAGGCTCTTCAGCAGATCGGGACGGCGCAGGAACGGCGAATCCGCCGGCGTGCCGCCGCCGACCACGACATGATTGCCGCCGCCGGTGCCGGTATGGCGGCCGTCGACCAGGTATTTGTTGGCGCCAAGCCTCGTCTGCGCGGCATCTTCGTACAGGCCGAAGGTGATATCGACGGCCTCGCGCCAGTTCTGCGCCGGCTGGATGTTGATCTCGATGACGCCGGGATCGGGCGTCACCTTGATCACCTCGACGCGCGGGTCGAATGGCGGCGGATAGCCCTCGACATGGACCTGCATCTGCATCTCTTCGGCCGTGGCCTCCACCGCCGTCACCAGTTCGAGATAATCCTCCAGCTTCTCCACCGGCGGCATGAACGCGCACAAAATGCCGTCGCGAATCTCGATCGACATCGCGGTGCGCACACCGCCGCTGCCCTTGAGCTGCTGCTCATGCACTTCCTGGTGCGGCGCGGCTTCGGCCGGCGCGGCGCCATCGTAAACCGGCAGCGCCTCGCGCGGCTCCAGCGGATCCTGCTCGACGGTGTAGGGATATTCGTCCGGCTCGATATGCGGCAATGAGGCGATCGGCAGCCGCAATCCCAAGGGAGAATCGCCCGGCGTCAGGAACAGGTTGCCGCGGCGCAGTTTCCAGCGCTCGCTCTTCCAGCGCGAGGATTTTGGGACCTCGGCATTCCAGCGCTGGATCGGCAGCACAAAGCCCTTGGGGACGTTCAGTCCCTGGTCGAACACCCGCGCCATGCGCGAGCGCTCCTCCGGATCGGACAATTTTGAATCGGAGGGATCGACATTGGGCGGCAACCCGGCTTCCTTCTGCAGCCAGTGCGCGGGATCTTCGAACGCCGGCAAAACGAATTCCGTATCGACCCCGAGTTTTTCCGCGGTGGAATCGGCAAACCGCTGGGCATCCTCGATGCTGGCCTTGCGCGGCTTCTCGATGGTGGCGATCAGGTCGGGGTTCTTCCAGATCGGCACGCCGTCCTTGCGCCAGTACAGTCCGAACGCCCAGCGCGGCAGGCTTTCGCCGGGATACCATTTGCCCTGCCCGTAATGCAAAAGGCCGCCCGGCGCAAAGCGCGTGCGCAATTTGCGGATCAGGTCGTCGGCAAGACCGCGCTTGGTCGGACCGACCGCGGCGATATTCCATTCCGGCGATTCCAGATCGTCGACCGAGACAAAGGTCGGCTCGCCGCCCATGGTCAGCCGCACGTCGCCCGCTTTCAGATCGGCATCGACTTGCTCGCCAAGAGCGTCGAGCCGCGCCCAGGACTCGTCCGAAAACGGCCGGGTGATCCGCGGCGCTTCGCGGATCCGCTTAACGTTCATCTCGAAGCCGAATTCGACATTGGCAAATCCGACCGCGCCCGAGATCGGCGCCGCCGAGCGGTAATGCGGCGTGGCGGCGACGGGGATGTGCCCCTCGCCGGTCAGCATGCCCGAGGTGACGTCGAACCCGATCCATCCCGCACCCGGCAGATACACTTCGGCCCAGGCGTGCAGGTCGGTAAAATCGTTCTCGACCTCGCGCGGTCCCTCAACCGGATCGATGTCGGGGCGCAGCTGGATCAGATAGCCCGACACGAAACGGGCGGCGAGCCCGAGGTGACGCAGGGTCTGGATCAGCAGCCACGCGGAATCGCGGCAGGATCCCGCGCCGGTTTCGAGCGTCTGTTCCGGGGTCTGGATGCCCGGTTCCATCCGGATGATGTAGCGGACCTGGTCGCGCAGTTTGGCGTTGAGATCGACCAGGAAATTGACCGTGCTCGGCGCATCGCGCGGAATGCCCGCGAGATACTTCGCGAACAGCGGCCCCGGTTCCATGGTCGCGAGATAGGGCGCGAGTTCGGTCTTCAGGTCGTCGGTATAGGCAAACGGATAACTGTCGGCATAGGGCTCGACGAAGAAGTCGAACGGGTTGATCACGGTCATCTGCGCCGTGAAATCCACCTCGATCTTGAACTCGCTGGCCTTCTCGGGGAAGACGAAGCGGGCCAGCCAGTTGCCCTGCGGGTCCTGCTGCCAGTTCACGAAGTGATTGGATGGCGTGACCTTGAGCGAATAGCTCAGGATCGGCGTGCGGGTATGCGGCGCCGGGCGCAGCCGTATGGTTTGAGGGCCGATATCGATCGGTCGGTCGTATTTGTAATGCGTGACGTGATGCAGTGCGACGAAGATCGACACAGACGGAATGCTCCAGCAGCTTTTTTAAGCAGAACACTGGTTCCGGGTGGGATCAAGCACTAACAACGGGCAGCGGTTGCCTAGGATTGGTGCGGGTTCCGACCATCTCGTCAGTCGTCGTAGATCGTACTGCGGTGACCAACCGCCAGCACAGTGACGACCGTCACCTTGTCGTCGAGTTCGCAAATGATTCGATGATCCCGAACCCGGTAGCGCCATAGGCCGAACTTGTCGTGCCGCAGCGCCTTACCGAAGTCGCGCGGACTTGCGGCCGGCGCAATCCGTTGATCCATATAATCCAGAATTTCCGCCTGAGCCGAACGATTCAGCTTTTTAAGCTGCTTCAGCGCAAGGCCGCTATACTCAATGCTCCAGCCCAAGTTCTTTGCGCACCTGTTCGCTGGTCAAACGCGGGCCGCCTTCTTCGATAGCCTTTTCCGCCAAATACCGGTCTTCGAGGTCTTCAATATTTCCCTCGATCAACTCGCGCGCAAAATCGCTCTCCGACCGTCCCGTGCGCTTGGAAAGCTCGGACAGTCTGCGCTCAACATCAGGGCTTAGCGG
>JBDRNF010000183.1:0-12408 GCA_043811435.1 Pseudomonadota bacterium | reverse complement strand
GTCATTCCGCCCGGCGGCGGCGCGGCGGCGCCGGTTCGACGCGAATCCGGCCACCGATCAGGCTGACCAGCGCACCGGCAAGGGTCTGTTTCAACTTGTGTTGCTTCAATCCCGGCTGATTGAGCCCTGCCCGACGCGCTGCGGTCTTTTCAGCGAGCGCCCGGTCCAGTGCCGCCAGCAGCGCTTCGACCTTGCCGAGTTCCGCCACTCCCTCATGACCGAAGCGGTCGATCGCGCGCTTCAGCAGCCGAAGCCGGATTTCCTCCGGCATGGCGGCAAAGATCCGGGCGTCGACGTCGAATGGCAAACTCCGGGCGCCGGGGTCTCGCAACGCGAGGTAGCGCTCGGCGCCATCGGTCAGCACTTCCACCGCGGCGTTGGCCCGGGCCAGCCTCGCGGCCAGCCGCGCCAGATTGCTGGAATCGCCACCCTCGGCGGCGAGCGCGGGCATCAGGGCGCGCAGCCGTGGACGGGTGAAATGCGGGTCGCGGTTGGTCGGATCGTCGGCAAAGCCCACCTTCGCTCTGGCGAGCGTCGCGACCAGCCGGGCTTTCGAAACGTCCAGAAAGGGGCGCGCCAGCCACACGCCGTCACGCTCCGATTGCCGCGCCATTGCCGAAAGCCCGGCGATGCCGCTGCCCCTCAGCAGGCGCATCAGCAGCGTTTCGGCCTGATCGTCACGGGTATGCGCGGTGAGGATGTGGGTGGCGCCGCTCTGCCGGGCCGCCTTTGCCAGCAGGCGGTAGCGCGCCGATCGCGCCGCGGCCGGCAATCCGGCCACAGGCTTGGGGCCGGTCCAGCGCAGCGTGCGATGCTCCAGCCCGAGCGTGCGCGCCAGCCGCTTCACCTCCCGCGCCTCGGCGGCGGCCCCGGCGCGCAAGCCATGATCGACCGTGACGGCAACAAGCCGCGGGCCACGCGCCATGGCGCGGCGCCAGCGCGCCGCAAGCCACATCAAGGCGACTGAATCGGGACCGCCGGATACCGCGAGCAGAAGTGCCGGCGCGCTCTTCCAGTCCGCGAACAGGAGCTTCGCGTCCGTCACCGAAATCGGGTCATTGTCGTCGTCGGGCATGGCGCCGCTGGCTGATATCGAAGTCTATTGGCAGACCCGAGCCACCGACTTTAGCACTTATTCCGTTTCTGCTCGCGGTCCACCGCCGCTTTGACGCCGCCCGAGGCGCGGGGATATTTCCGCGTCACCTCGCCAAGCGCCGCACAGGCGGCTTCCTTCTCCTTCAGGGCCGCCAGCGACTGGCCGAGCCGCAGCAGCGCGTCCGGGGCCTTGCCCGATTTGTCGAATTTGGTGGTCACCGCGAGGAAGGATTCCGCGGCGTCGCGATAGAGCTGGCGCTGGAAAAAGCTCTCGCCGAGCCAGTATTGCGAATCCGCCATCAGAGGGTCGCTGGGGTATTTCTGCGCGAAGCTGCGCATGGTCTCTTCGGCCAGCGCATAATCTTTGCGCTGCATATAGCCGATGCCGAGATCGAACTCGTCCTTCGGGGTCGCCGACGGCGGCAGGGTGGTCAGCCCGCCCCCCGCGCCCGGAGTTTGGGTCGGCGGCAAGCCGGGCGGGCTGCGCGGCCCGGCGGTGTTGGCCAGATCGAGCGGCTCCCCTGCCCCGCGGCCGCCCGGCGCGCCGATGGGGCCCTCCGCGGGAATCGGCAGCTGGCCGCCGCCGAGCGCCCGCGGTGCCCCCGGGGCATTCGGATTCTGGCTGGGATCGAAGGCATCGCCACGACGCCGGCCCGGCGCCACGCCTTGCGGGGGCTCCTGGACGATCGGCGCCGGCGCGGCAATCTGTGGACCCGGCTGCGCCCCCGGCTGGATCGGGGGCTGCCGGAACGGTGGCGGATTCGGTTGTGCCGCTGGCGCCGCGGCAATGCCGGGCTGGGCACCGGCAGGCGGGCCGCCGGGAACTGCCTGCGCACCGCCCTGCAGCGCCCTCAGCCGCTCCTCGAGCTGCCGGTTGCGGTATTCCAGCTCCTCGTTCTGGCCGGTGAGCTGGCGCAGCCTGTTCTCCAGCTGCTGGATTCGCATCCCCGCATCGGCATCATCGGACTGCTGTGCCAGGGCGGGCGACAGGGCGGATGAAGACAGCGCCAGCATCGCTGCAATCGCCACGGCGCGGGTAGTTCCATGAATTCTGGATGACATTTTGGCCTGACGACGAGATCGGCGTGATATCGAAACGCGATTTGAAAGCGCAACACATTGAGAGAGGGAGTGCGCCAAAAATGTGACTGAAACAAGCGATCGGCAACAGCCGCGCCCAAAACAAAACCGGCACCCGAGGGCGCCGGTTATCAACTCATGCAGGAACCGAACGTCGTCAGGAGCTGGCGTTCAGCACCGTGACGGCGCGGCGGTTCTGCGACCAGCACGAGATGTCGTTGCAGACCGCGACCGGGCGTTCCTTGCCGTAGGAGATGGTGCGAATCCGGCTGGCGTCGATGCCGCGCGAGGCAAGGAAGGTGCGAACCGACTGGGCGCGCCGCGCACCGAGCGCAATGTTGTATTCGCGGGTGCCGCGCTCGTCGGCGTGGCCCTCGATGGTGAAGGCGTAGCGGTTATAGCTCTGCAGCCAGCGCGCCTGCTTTTCCAGGGTCGCGATCGCCTGCGGCGACAATTCGGTCTGGTCGCTTTCGAAGAAGACGCGGTCGCCGACATTGACCACGAAATCCTGCTGGCTGCCCGGCGTCGCCGCGCTCGCCATCGCGCCGTCGGCGCCAAGCGGGTTCTTGTTGGCGCAGGCGCCCATCGACAGCGCCACCGCGAGCACCGCGGCCAGCTTCAATCCCTGCAGAATGCGCATCTGATGTTTCATTCCGGAGCCTCCGCGCTCACGTTTCGAACTGTTATCCGGTCTACAGGGCGATGGTTAAGCGAACGTTCCGTCAACCTTGATGAGGTGTTGCCGGATCCGATCAAATGCCGGCAAACCGCGAAAAGCAACCCGGATAGTTAATGATTTGCAAATGTGGCGCGACGGTGAAGGGTGCAGGGCGCGGCGACGCGATTACCCGCTTTTCAGCCGGGTGGCAATGCGATTGATCCGTCCCGCGGGACCAGATGGACGTCCGCGGACGGGAATCGGCCGCAGCCGCCCCGGATTCAGCGAACCTGGACCGGATTCTAGCTGCCGACCCGGCAGGACTGCGGAACGATCGAGGTTCCCTCGGACGGGGAGACATCCGTCGGCGACGATCGATGCCCGCTGCCACGCTCGAACAGCATGCGCCGCTCGAAGGCTGTCGAACGCATCATCGGATAGCGCTCGAATACCTTGTCGCGCATCGCAGGGAAGTTCGCGGCCATCAATCCGACCGGCTTCAGCAGGCCCGGAAAGAAACGCGGCTCGGCAATGGTCTCGTGCAGGAACACGCGGCGATAAAACGCCTGATGTTCGGCCCGAACGATGGCGAGGCCGACGTCGGCGTTGAAATATTCGCACGCCATATAGGCGAGGCGAAGCGTCACGTAGGGCAGTTCCGGAAACCGCTTCACCTTGTCGGGATCCGCCACGAAGCGGGCCGGATCGATGATGACCTCGCCGCGGTCCAGCCTGGGGTTCAGGATTTCGCCGAAGGCCTCGTTCGAGCACGACTGCCGCCATTCGGACGTCAGCACGCTGATCCGGACCGAACTGTAGAGCTCACCGAACAGGTAGACCCCAAACGTCCAGGAATTGGGCAGATCGTCATATTGATCGGTGACGCGCTGGGCGACGGAGGGCTGAACCGCCCCCTCGCGCAGGTAGGCCCGGTACCGGAGGTTGTAGATCTTTTCTTTTTCCTCAGGCGTCTGCGCCAGACGATAATCGACTTGATCCAACAGGTCCGAACTCCGTCCCCGAGCCGCACTAGATGGTTCGGCTGCGGACCTCATTTGATACTCCTTACATTCCCAGCAACTTATGCGCGTATGCAAAAAGATTAACAGCTTCTTAACGAGGATGCAAAGCTATCGAAACGTTAGGGTTAACCTGTGGCATTTTAATCATCGGTCCCAATTGCCCCGCCAGCAAGAGAAATTCCGCCCGCGGGCTGTCGGGAGCCTCAGGCGATCGATCGGGTCGGCAGCGTCAGCACGTGGTCGTCCGGCAACCGGCGACCGTGCGAGGCATTGAGCAACTGGCGGACGCGCACCGCCGGGACCGGCCGGCTGAACAGGTAGCCCTGCGCTTCGGTTACGGTGCCGTCGGCGCTGATCAGCTCCAGCTGTTCGTTGGTCTCGATGCCCTCGACCACGACCGACATTCCGAGATCGGCGGAAAGCCGCGCCACGCCGCGCAGCAGCGTCAGCGGACGGTCGGTATCGATGCCTTCGAGGAAGGACCGGTCGATCTTGACCTTCTGCAGCGGGAAGTTGTGCAGATAGCTCAGGCTAGAATAGCCGGTGCCGAAATCGTCCAGCGAGATCCGCACGCCGAGCGCGTGCAGCTGCGACAGCACATCATGGGTCAGCTGGGTGTTGCGCAGCAGCGAGGATTCGGTGATCTCGATTTCCAGCCGGTCCGCCGGCAGGCCGGAGACCTCGAGGGCGTAGCGAACCTCGGTCAGCACGTCGCGCTGGTGGAACTGCTGCGGCGAGAAATTGACCGCGACGCTGACGGCATCGGGCCATTTCATGCATTCCATGCAGGCCTTGCGCAGGATCCAGCGACCGAGATCGACGATCAAGCCCATGTCCTCGGCGACCGGGATGATATCGATCGGGGACACCGTGCCGCGCACCGGATGGTTCCAGCGCAGCAGCGCCTCGCAGGTCGCGATCCGGCCCGATTTGAGGTTGACCAGCGGCTGATAGAACAGCTCGAACTCCTCGTTGGCCAGCGCCTTGCGCAGGTCGAGTTCCAGGATGCGGCGCGACTCGACGGTTTGCGCCATCTCGTCGCGGAAGAAGCAGAAGGTTCCGCGGCCGTCCGCCTTGGCGCGGTAGAGCGCCATGTCGGCGTTCTTCAGCAGCGTATCGGCGCTGACGCCGGGACCCGTCATCGCGATGCCGACGCTGGCGCCGATCTCGACCAGATGGTTGTCGATCTTGTAGCGCTCGCTCAGATGCTCGACGATCCGCCGGGCCAGGACGGCGGCATCCTCGTTCGATTTGATGTTCTGCTGGAACACCACGAACTCGTCGCCGCCGAAGCGCGCCACGAAATCTTCCGGGCGCAGCATGGCGCGCAGCCGGTCTGCGACCGCGCACAGCAGCTGGTCGCCGCACGGATGGCCCAGGGTGTCGTTGACCTGCTTGAACTGGTCGAGATCGATGAACAGCAAGGCCGACAACTGCTCGCCATCGTGCGGGATCGCCAGCAGACGCTCGATCTCGTCGCGGAAATTGACCCGGTTGGGCAGCGCCGTCAGTTCGTCGTAACGCGCCAGATGCGTGATCCTGGCTTCCGCGGTGCGCCGCTCGGTGATGTCTTCCAGCAGCACGACGGCGCCGCCGCCCGCCATCGGCTGGAATGTCCAGGACAACGACCGGCCTCTGGCGAGGTCGGGATCGGCGGTGACGATATCGCGGGCCTGCGAGTTCTCGATTTCCGAGAGGATCATGTTGCCGCTCGCCGCCGAAATCGATCCGCCGCCGACGCAGGCGGCGATGATGTCGCGGGCGCCGGCGCCGCGCTGCACCAGATCGTCGGACAGGTTCATCATCTCGCTGAAGCGGTGATTCATGACGGCAAGCCGCCCGTCGGCGGCGAACATGCACAGGCCGTGGGGCATGTTGTTCAGGGCGGTGTCGAACTGGCTGGCCAGCGCGGCTTCCCGGAAACTGGAGGTCAGCGCCTTCACGAAGATGGCATGGAGGCTGAGGTTGATGCCTTTCAGGCCGATGAAGAACAGCACCAGCAGCACAGCGAGGCCGATGTAGTAGAAGCCGCCGTTCAGCGCCAGCGCCAGCGACATCGGACCGCACGCCAGCAGGATATGATACTGCACGAGCCGCGGACGGCCGTAATTGCGTGCCGCGGCGCCGGCGGTATAGCCGATCGTCAAGGCGACGCAGAGCATATGCGCGATGGCGTCGTCATTGCCCAGAATGGTGATGAAGCACCAGGCGCCGAGCACAGCGGCATAGACCATGGCGCCGACGGCGTAACGTGGTTCGATGTGTTTTGCCTGATCGAACGTCAGCACCGCGGTGCGCCGTTCGTATTTGCGCATCTGGAACGCGCGGATGGTGCCGATTGCGATGATCAGAATGGCGCAGGGCCACAACAGCACGTTGCCGGTCTTGAGCGCCGTCATCACCGCACAGGCCGCCGCACAGATCGAGCCGATCATCATCGGCCAGAAATTTTGCAGCATGGAGTCGACCAGTGCCGCGTATAATACGGGCTCCAGCACTTCCTGGTTGTTCGGTTTCTTGTGATCGACCAGCTGCATCGGGCGTGCATACGTCCTATTTCAGGGCGTAGTTCTACCTGCCGCAGATGAAGTCTTTCTGAGGGAATATCGTTACCGGAACGTTTTTCCGGATGGACCGCGACCAGAATCTGCCTGCTAATTCAGCAAGCTAGGCAAGGTTTGCCGATTAACGGCCGAGCCAAAGCGCAAAACTCAGGACAGCAGGGGCGACCAGGCCGGATCGGAAGCGAAGCCCGGCGTTGGGACTTTTTGCTCATTACGCCCGGAAATGTCCACCGTGTACAATGACGGCCCGCCGCCGCCACCGGGTTCGCGGAAGAACATCAGGACGCGGCCGTTCGGCGCGAAGGTCGGACCTTCATTGTGGTAGCCGGAGGTGAGCAGCCGTTCTCCGGAGCCGTCGGGCTTCATGATGCCGATCGAGAACTGTCCGCCGCCCTGTTTGGTGAAGGCGATATAGTCGCCGCGCGGCGACCATACCGGCGTCGAGTAACTGCCCTCGCCGAAGGATATGCGCTGCGCTGCCCCGCCGGTCGCCGCCATGACATAGATCTGCGGCTTGCCGCCGCGATCGGATTCGAAAGAGATGCGGGCGCCGTCGGGCGAATAGGACGGCGAGGTATCGATCGCCGGGGTGTCGGTCAGGCGCGTGGTGGATTTCGAGCGCAGATCCATCACGAACAGGTTCGAGTTGCCGCCCTGCTGCAGGCTCATGATCACGCGCTGGCCGTCCGGCGAGAAGCGCGGCGAGAACGACATGCCCGGAAAATTGCCGACGATCTCGCGCTGCCCGGTTTCGATGTTGAACAGATAGACGCGCGGGTCGCCCTGGCCGAATTCCATATAGGTGATTTCCTGGCTCGACGGCGAGAACCGCGGCGTCAGCACCAGATCGGCGCCGCGTGTCAGGTAGCGGACATTGGCGCCGTCCTGATCCATGATCGCCAGCCGCTTGACGCGCCGCTCCTTGGGCCCGGTCTCGTCGACGAACACCACGCGGCTGTCGAAATAGCCCTTCTCGCCGGTCAGGCGTTCGTAGATCTGGTCGGAGATGATGTGCGCGATCCGCCGCCAGTATTCCGGCGAAGTGAAATACTGCTGGCCGGCCAGCTGCTGGGCGGTGTTGACGTCCCACAGACGGAATTCGGCCTTCAGCCGCCCGTCGCCCTGCCGGGTCATGCGTCCGGTCACCAGCGCCTGGGCATTGATGGTCTTCCAGTTCTGGAACTGCGGCGCCGCGTCGATATTGATGACCTTCTCGATATAGGCGGCCTGATCGATCGGCGCGAACAGGCCGCTGCGCTTGAGGTTGTTGGTGATGACCTGGGTCACGCCGACGCCGACCTCGTTATCTCCGGGCGTTCCCGCCACGAAATTCGGGATCGCGATCGGCAAAGGCGCAAAGTCGCCTTCCGGAATGATCACGCGCTTCGGCGCCTGGGCCAGGGCATGGCGGACGGAGCCCGTCACCATGCCGAGCGCGGCCATGCCGGAAATCATCCGGCGGCGGCTCAGGCGAAACGGCATCTCGGGCAATTCATTGCTGTCGGTCATTGTTGCGGACTTCGTTCCATATTGGCGTTCGCCGCGGGGGCGAGCGCGTTCAAGTCTTTCGCTCGGTGAAAACAGGCGCAAAATATTTCCATTCATCGAAATACGCCGCGGGCAGCTTATACGGCTGGCATTCGATGATCGCGCGCAGTGCGCTCTCCTGATAGACCCGGAGATAGGGCGTGGCCGGCGTGCCCTCGGGAACCGGCATGCTTTCCAGCGTGCCGTCGCGCTTCAGCTTGATGGCGAAAGCGGCCTCCGACTTCTGGGCCTCGATGCCGCCATAGGGCTTCTTCCAGCAGCGCTCGACCTGGGCCTGGAACAGCGCGCCCCAGGTCGCGGAATTGTCCGCGGCCTTGCCCTTGGCAAGGCCGAGCGCGGCATTGGAATTCAGCGTGTCGCCGGTCACCGCCTGCCGGGAGGGATCGCGCTTGTCGAGCAGGGCTGCGATCTTCGACTGGTCGAAGTGCCGCTCGACGATCCTGGGCTTGGCCGGCTCGGGCGGCTTGGCGGCCTGCACCGGCTTCGGCGGCTTCTTTTTCTCTTCCTTCTTGATGGCTTCGGCGATCGGATCGACCTTGGGGTCGGGCTTCTCTTCTTTTTTGGGTTCCTCTTTGGGTTCCTCTTTGGGCTTGGCCTCGGCGACCTTGGGCGGGTCGGGCTTTTTTTCGACCGGCTTTTCCTCGACCTTCGGCGCCGGCGGCGGCGCGGTTTCGGTCACCACCGGCGCCTTCTCGGTGATCTTGCCGACGGCGTCTTCCACGGGCTTGGCTTCGGCGACCTTCTCCACCAGCGGCGTGGGCGCCTTCTGGCCGGTCTTCATGCCGGCCATGACCCTGGCGAGCTGATCGGCGGAAATGACGTCGACCGGTACCGACTCCTCCGGCATCAGGTCGAAGGCCTTGGACGAAAACGACACCAGTCCCCAGCCCAGCACGACAACGTGCAGGGCAACCGAGGCGATCAGCGTTTTGTCGACCTTGACCTTCACGTCGGCTCAGCCCCCTTCGGGAACGATGACGATATTCGCCTTGAAGCCCGCGGTGCGAATATGGCCCAGCAATTTCATCATGTCGGTATAGCAGACATCCTTGTCGCCCCTGAGATAGACCACGCTGTCGGCGTCCGACCGGGTTTCCCGGATGGCCTTGATCTTGGGCTGCAGTTCGGCGGGCGAAATCAGAGTGTCCCCGAGATATAGTTCGATATTGGAATTGCAGCTGCCGCCGGTGCGCTTGACCGACAGGGTCAGCGGCGGCGCGTTGGAGGCCAGCGACTTGCCGCCGCTCGCCACCGGCAGGTCGATATCGATCGTCGACGTCATCAGCGGCGCCGCCACCATGAAGATGATGAGCAGCACCAGCATGACGTCGACCATCGGGGTGACGTTGATCTCGGCCATCATGGCCGCGCGACGCCTGCCGCGACGTCCGCCGCCAGAGGCGCCTGCCATGTTCATCGCCATGATCTGCTGCTCACGATGCGCTCACAATATATGTCGGCCCTCAAGACCTTGTCCTCACGCGCGCTCGTCGATCTGGCGCGACAGGATCGCTGAAAATTCGTCGGCGAAACCTTCCAGCCGCTGGGCCTGCCGGTTCACCTCGGACGTGAACTTATTGTAGAAGATAGTCGCCGGAATGGCAGCGATAAGGCCGATCGCGGTGGCAAACAGCGCTTCCGCGATGCCCGGGGCCACCACCGCCAGCGAGGTGTTCTTGGAGGCGGCGATCGACTGGAAGCTCGACATGATGCCCCAGACCGTGCCGAACAGGCCGACGAAGGGCCCCGCCGAGCCGACCGTCGCCAGCACCAGGAGGCGCCGTTCCAGCCGCTCGACCTCGCGGGCGATCGAGACGTTCATGACCTTCTCGATCCGCATCTGCAGGCCGGCAAAGGACCGCGACTGGCTTTCGAACGACCGCTTCCATTCCCGCATCGCCGCGACGAAACACGCCGCCATCGACTGCGTCGGCTTGGCCGACAGCGCGCGGTAGAGTTCCTCGATCGATTGCCCGGACCAGAACGCCTGTTCGAAGCGGTCCATCGCGCGCTTGGTGCGCGAATAGAGAAATATCTTGTCGATCGCGATCGCCCAGACCCAGACCGAGCAGCCGATCAGTCCCAGCATCACCGCTTTCACGACCCAGTGGGCCTGCAGGAACAGGGTGGTCAGCGAGACGTCGACGGATGCCAGCGGCAGGGCTGACTGAGCCACGTCAGCGGGATTCATGTCCGGTATCCTCTCAACGCAGATGTCCCAAATCCCCCGGGGCTGTCAGCCTCCGGTTCCACAGCCGCGCGCCAGCCGCGGCGGTTAGCCTGCGCGAGTGCCCTGTTCTGTGTCGCATGGGTGGCCCGTCCAAAGCCGGGTCCTGCATCCCCTGCCAACGTGTCAAAACGAGGGCTATCCGCGCGTCTTTGCGCGCCTAACCAGACGCTAATCATGGTTAACGGGCGGTTACCAAAGGGGAATTTGAAGGCGGGAAATGCGGCGGCCGCCGCAAGGATTCGGAGGTTGGTTGCCGCGGCCGACAAAAAAGGTCGAAAACAACCCCACGTACAGTAAGGAACCGATTGGACTTGCAGGACTTTTCGGCCCGGCCAGGAACGACCTCACCTCTATGATAATACCTTTTCGGACAGTTCGCGCTGACGCCGGGCGATCGCAGGCACGCTCCCTCAACGTCATCGCGAGCGAAGCGAAGCGATCCATGCTTTCTTCGCGGCAGAATGGATTGCTTCGTCGCATCCGCCTTCGCCCGAAGGCGGGCTTCGGCGGACAAGGGCTCCTCGCAATGACGTGGTGAGAGCAACGTTTCGCGCTCCCGGGAATGACGCTGTGAGACAAGCAAAACCGCCCGTCTGCTTTCGCAAACGGGCGGCGTTGTCGCCATCGGGTTTTATGGGGGCATTACGCCCGAGGCTTTAGTTCAGATCGCTCAGCCCTGCGGCTGGTCGGTCGGCGGGGTCGGGCGCTGCTTGTGCTGCGCCATGAACTGGTCGAACTCTTCCTTGTCCTTGGCGTGGCGCAGGCGGTCGAGGAAATCCTTGAACTCGACCTGCTCTTCCTCGAGCCGCTTCAGGGTTTCGACGCGGTATTCGTCGAAGGCGCGGTTGCCGCTGGAGGGCGGGCCGCCGAAGCCGAAGCCGAAACCGCCGCGCTCCATCCGGCCGCGCATCCGGTCCATCTTGTACTGCATCCGCTCCATCTTGTTCGAAAAGCGATCCTGACTGTTCCAGCAACCCATTTTTCTGCTCCCGAGTGTGAAAAAGAGAAGGGCGAGGCCGATCGGCCACCAGATGATGAAACCGAGCACGGTCACGGCGATCCAGCCGGGGTGCCACGGCGAATCAAGCATATGCGGGCGGTGGACCTCCTCTCGGGGGCCGCGCCAACGATTGACATCTGCGGTGTAGGCCATTTCCCTCTCCGTCACGGCATCACGCCGTTGTGAATGTAAATAACATTTACATAGATAAACGATCCCGGGTTTTTGTCAAGGCGGGCGCTGGCGGCGCCGTTCAATTTATTTTTTGGGAGCGCCCCAGGGGCCTGAAGATGCGCCTGAAGGTGCGCCTGATGATGGCGTAGATGCCGCGCCCGCCGGCGGCACCGGGGGCGGCGTGGCCGGATCCTTCTGCGCGGGCGGCCGGCGATCGGTCGGAAACCCGAGACCGCGCAGATAGATCAGCACCTGCGCTTCCAGGAGGTCCTCCGGCGACATCGGCAGCTTGCGCCGTGCCGCGTCGCCACGCCCGAACAGCGACGCCACGCCGTGCGACATCGACCAGATATGCAGCGCCATCATCATCGCCGGCGGCCGCGCCACGCCGGGCGGCGCAAGTGCCGCGAGCCGCTCGGCAGCAGCGCGGATGATGCCGAAAGCGCGCTCGCTGGCCGCCAATAGAGTGGGATTGAGGTCGACCGGAAGCCCGGATTCGAACATCGCCGAATAATACGCCGGCTCGTTGCGGGCAAAGGCCAGATAGGCCTTGCCGACCCGCTCGAACGCGCTGACGGTGTCCGGACGCCCGTCGTCCCAGGCCTGCGTCAGCTGCGCCTCGAACTGCTCGAAACCGCGCTGGGCGATGCTCGACAGCAGTTCATCGCGGTCGCGAAAATGCCGGTAAGGCGCCGCCGGGCTGACGCCCGCCATCCGCGCGGCATCGGCAAAGGTGAACCCGCCGGGGCCTTTTTCAGCGATCAGCCCCAGCGCCGCCTGCAGCAGCGCCTCTTTCAGATTGCCGTGATGATAGCCGCGCTCGGCGCGGCCGCGTTCCTTGCGCCAGCTCATGTGAAAGGCTTTTACATGAGCCGGCGGTAAAGGTCACTACTTCTCCCCTCCTCCCACGCGCCCTTGCGCGTGGTGGGGAGGGGTCGGGGGTGGGGGGTCTATCGGCGGACTCGCTGAGAGCTGTACGCGAGGAAACCGCGGCATGAGTGAACGCATTCGACTGGCAGCGAATTTGCCGTGCGCCC
>JBDRNF010000182.1:0-19294 GCA_043811435.1 Pseudomonadota bacterium | reverse complement strand
ATTTCCGGCGGCAACGAACTCATCCTGCTCGGCAAGCGCGAGGTCAATTCGCGCGGCTATTGCTCGTCGTTCAACTTCAAGGGCGCCGACCAGCAGAAGAAGGTTGGCGCTCTCTCGGGCGGCGAGCGCAACCGCGTGCATCTGGCCAAGATGCTGAAGTCCGGCTCCAACGTGCTGCTGCTCGACGAACCCACCAACGATCTCGACGTCGACACGCTGCGCGCGCTGGAAGAGGCGCTGGAGGATTTTGCGGGTTGCGCCGTGATCATCAGCCATGACCGCTGGTTCCTCGACCGCATCGCCACCCACATGCTCGCCTTCGAGGACGACAGCCACGTCGAATGGTTCGAAGGCAATTTCCAGGATTACGAAAAGGACAAGATGCGAAGGCTGGGGCAGGATTCGATCATCCCGCACCGGGCGAAGCACAAGAAGCTGACGAGGTAGTGGGATTGCGGGGCGGCGTGCCGCCGTCCCGTCATCGAATGTCGCGATATCCGCGCTACTGACCGATGATTGAGCGTCCCGCCTGTGAGCGACGGCTCAGCTTGGGTAGCGCCGGGGTCGGCCCGAAGTTGAAAAGGCACATTTTTGATTTGGCTCCAGTCGATGATTCTTACTCTTCGATTGGTGATGTAGTGAGAAGCTCTTTCAGCAAGTACACGCAAATCTCGCCTTTTTGAATGAGCAGCTCATATCGCGCTGCCGCTTGCTTAGCCGCTACTTTTAGCATTACCTAGCATAATTCTCGTTCGCAAAGCTGCGGCACATTCGTCAGTGGTTAGAAGTCCTGGCGATCCTAAATGTTGGCTATGGCCTTTGCCTACAAGAATATCGCCTAATCTGGATACAGCGTGACTTACGTGATCCAAATGATACCTAACAAACCTTCGGTCGAGTCGCATGTTCGACGATAGTCGCTCGTTCATCACGCGCGCGTTCCTGCGATCAGAGTTTGATCTCGATTTCCGTGCTCACACGGATGAGCAAGATGCGGCGCTGCTGAAGAGGCTCCGGGACTGGGACGGCCGCTTGCATCTCAGCGAAACGCAGGCGGAAGGCGCTTTCACGCAGACCTTCTTTGTCGACACTTGGGGCTATGGAGAATCCGGGCGGGTGGCGCCTGAAGAGCACACGATCATCGCCAAGTTACCTATTCCGGGAGAAGGTTCCGGCGGAGGCGCTGGAGAGGCAGACCTCGCGCTTGGTTGGTTCCGCAGCCGCCGAGATGCCGTTCCGCAGGTTTTGTGCGAGTTCAAGGACATTCGCTCCAGGCTCGACGCCAAGCAGAACCGGAAGGGGAGCACACGCAGTCCGGTCGAGCAATGCCTGAACTATGTGCGCGGAGCGCGCCGCGGCTTGTTCGGCAACGAACCGGTCCAGCCCTGGTGGGGCCTCGTTACCGACATGAACGAGTTCCGGCTCTACTGGTGGGACCGCGCGCCAGCGGAATACATCCGATTCTTCATTCGGCGCCAAGACCTCCTGTCGGGCGGGTACGACCTCCTAGCCGAATCTAGCGATGCACGGTTCGACCGTTATCTTTTCGCCAAGCTGTTCTCCCGCAACATGCTGCTATCGGAAGCCGGACGGCCACATCTCCTCCGTCTCGTGGAGCGGCAATGGGCACGCGGGCGCAAGCTCGAAGGTGAGTTCTACGACCGCTATAAGGATGTGCGCGACCGCCTCTATAACGTCCTCAGGCTGAACAATCCGGATTTTCCGGGCCGCCCTGGTGAACTGCTGCGGCTTACTCAAAAACTTCTCGACCGATTCATCTTCGCCTTCTTCTGCGAAGACATGGGCGAACGGATGCTATTTCCGCCCCAGATGCTCCGGGACTTCCTTCGAAGCCGCAGTGTGGAGCCGTTCTACGATGAAAACGGCCCGGAATTGTGGGATTTCTTCAGACGTCTTTTCACTTTAATGAACAGCGGAGGTACCCTCAGCCGCCTTACGCTTCCGGAAATCAATGGCGGCTTGTTCGCGCAAGATTCCCTTATCGACGGGTTGCGCATTCCGAATCACGTGTTCGCTAAAAGTGGGCAAGGTGCGAACGAAGCGTCGCTCGAGAGCGATACAAATACGCTCTTTTACCTCTGTGCCCGATATAACTACGCTGCGCGCGGCGACGTGAAGGAAAGCCTCAGCCTTTACACCCTCGGTCACATCTTCGAGCAGTCCATAACCGAGTTGGAGTATCGCGAAGGAGAGCTTGAAGGCCGCGATACGGTCGCAAAGCTATCGAAGCGGAAGCGGGACGGCGTCTACTACACGCCCGAGCCTGTAGTTAACTATCTTGTCGAGCAGACGCTCGGGCCATGGTTTGCGGACGTTAAGGCGGAATGCGGCTATCCTAACCCGGAGGACGGCGCTCCGACATCAGCCGCGGCGACCGACTACGTCGAGCGCCTCCGGACAATCCGTATCGTCGATCCCGCCTGCGGCTCGGGCGCATTCCTCATATCAGCATTTCGGCGGCTTCTCGTTGAGCGGATCGCTGCGGCCCGGGACGTCGAGCGAGCGAGCAGCGGCACACCTGGCGCCTTCGACGAGGCACCGTTGATCGCCGATATCCTACGCAACAACATCTATGGCGTTGACATCAATCCGGCGTCGGTCGAGATCGCAAAGCTAGCGCTCTGGCTGCATTCCGCGCGCGCGTCGGCGCCGCTGTCCTCGTTGGAGCACACAATTCGCATCGGTAACAGCCTAGTGGGCGAGGATTTCTGGGCCGGGCGGCAGCGGAACGCACAGGCCGAGGAGCGCGTCAGGGCGTTTGACTGGCGCGATGCTTTTCCGGAAGTCTGGCCCGCCGGCCGGGACGGCGGCTTCGATGTCGTGCTTGGCAATCCGCCCTACGTGAAGCTGCAAAATCTCACGAAGGTCGATCCGGACGTCGTTGACTATCTAGCGGCGGAGCGCGGCATCGACACCTATCAAAGTGCTCAGAGGGGAAACTTCGATCTTT
The DNA here is from genome assembly GCA_043811435.1 of Pseudomonadota bacterium. GTDB lineage: Bacteria > Pseudomonadota > Alphaproteobacteria > Rhizobiales > Xanthobacteraceae > Bradyrhizobium. Next base: position 16,323 of record JBDRNF010000182.1, on the reverse strand, counting down.
ATCTGCCGTTCATTGAGAAGGGCTTACGGCTGCTCGCGCCGGGCGGACGTATGGCCTATATAGCGCCAAGCTTGTGGGCGGTGAATCAGTACGGCGAGGGATTGCGCAGTTTCGTACGCCGCGGGCGGCAACTCGACCGCTGGCTCGACTTCAAGGCCCATCAGGTTTTCGAAGACGTCATCACCTACACGGCGTTGCAGTTCTTCACCCGCGAGCCGCGGGACGCAGTGCGAATCGCCACGGCACCGAACGGCGAGATGACCGATATCGACTGGTCCGATCCGGAACTTGCCGTGCCCTACGTCTCCTTGCCGGAAGCCGGCGAATGGCTCATCGCCACCGGCGTGGAGCGGGCACTAATTGAGCGGCTCTCGCGCGACTGCCTACGACTCGACGATCGAGCTTTGACTGCAGACATCTTTCAGGGCGTCAAAACGGGAGCCGACCAGGTATTCAAGCTAAAAAGGCTGGGAGTGAATCGCTATCTCTGCGAACCAGATCGAGGAGCCCCGTACACAATAGAGATCGAAGATGATCTTATGCATCCAATTTTGAGTGGACCAGAGACGAAACGCTATGTCACACCTTTCTCGGATACCTATCTACTTTTTCCTTATATAGCTTCGACCGGCACAGTGCGGTTGATCCCAGCCGATATGTTTCAGACAAGGTTTCCTAATGCTTGGAGCCATTTGATAAGCTGGCGATCCCTTCTCGAGCGAAGAGACAATGGCGCGCTTCGAGATGAGAACTGGTACCGATTTAGTCGCTCTCAGAGCCTTGAACGTGCGGGAATTGCGAAGCTTTGTGCTGCTGGCACAGTTCCGTCATTGCGTTTCACCTATGATGAGAAGGGCGCGTTCTTTCTCACCGGTGGCCGCGTCGATGGCGTAGTGCCGTCCGAAAATATCAATCCATGGTTCCTACTAGGAACTTTGAATGGTTCGGTTTGTGATTTTGTGTTTCGGCGAATTGGCCGAATCAAGCAGGGTGGTTGGTACGAGGCCAACAAGCAATTCATCGCGCCCTTGCCAATTTCTAATGCTCCCGAGCGGGCGCGGCTTGACATCGCGACTCACGCACGACGGTTGCAAGAGCGATGGACCAATCGCCGCGATGTTTTGCAGCAGGCGGCAGACCGACTCTCCGTGTTGGGCCGGGCACGCCATCCGGCGCGCTGGCTCTGGCCCGATCTGCCGAGCTTGCCGGACCTGAGCGAGCAAGCGCCCAAGGGCTTGCGCCTCGCTACCGACCGCCGCAAGTGGGCCGAAGAACGGCTTGACGAAATGGAAGCGGCACGGGTCGAGGCGCTGCAGGCGGCGCTTGATCGCGGCGGCCGGCGCCAAGTGCGCTTCGACCGCGGCGAACTTCGTCTTTACGTGATCGGCACCGTTGTGCTCGGCAAGATCTATCTCGACGAAGCGGCCGGGCGGGTGGCCGAAGCCTATTGGCGCTGGCTGCTAATCAGCGGGCCTCGGCGTGAGGCGGCGCGATTCGCTGCGGACTTGAGACAGCCACCCGCTCCTTCTGAGGCGCCCGCGGCTGCGCAATTCATCGAGCGTGTAGCAGCTCTGGCCGAGGAGGTTGCAGCAATCGACGCCGACGAGCGTGCGTTGAACGAAACACTCTACGATCTTTACGGACTATCGCCGGACGAACGAAATCTTGTGGAGAACGAGCCGGGACGCCGGAACGCGGCACTGGGAGGGTGAATTGAGCACGCAATCCGCATATGGTCGTGTGCATGAGTCAACTCCCCCTCTTCTCTCGTCCCCGGGCCGAACCAGCGCAGCGTCCGCCCGACTTGGCCTATGTCCGCAAGAGTCTCAACCGGCTCCTACGCCTCGTCCGGGAAGCCCAAATCATGCCGTGGAGCGAGGGAGAAACCGCGAGTTGGGAGAAGTTGTTTCCGGAACTCGCTGCTTCGCTCCCTGCTGAGGAAGCAACGGGCCTGGTTGAGGAGTTTAGCACCGAGCTACGACGACTCCGCTCGACGGGCTGAGAAAGGCTAGCTCCCTACCGCTCTACATGCCGCTAGCTCCGGCGGGCCCGCATCGCACTCTCGCCGATGGCCGAGAGCTCACGCCGTCCCCTGCGACAAATCAACCCGTCGGGTAAAATTTCGCTTTTCCCGAAACCCAAATCACCGTTATGAATCACCCCATCCTGTCCTCTTGGAAGGGGCGTTGGCCATCGTTACCGAACGTTGGGGCAGGAGTTGCGGTGGACGCGGCGGCATCGTGCGCGGAATGGGACCGGCAGGGCGGGTAAACTCCGTGAGCGGTCCTGGAACGTGTTGACGAGCGGTGCCGGAGCGTACGGCAAAAGCGTGTGGACCCGATGCCTGAAACTGGTAGGCATCAAGTCTTGCGGAGGTGCTGCAGGCCCGACCGGGCTGGCGTGCCGGTTTCCGTGAGGCGACGGAGGCGACAAAGGCCATGAATTCTCCGGGGTGATCGCGCCATAAGCCGTCAAGCCATTGCGCAGGGAATGTCGGATGTTCTCCGCTGCCCTGTATGCTCGTGTGCGTTTTTTTACTCGTGCAACCTTGCACACGAGATCGCGGGTGCAGCGCGCATCCGACATTCCCTGCTCCCTTATTCAAGGGAGAGAACGACAGGCAAACCTCGGGCGAATCCCGCCGCGAGAAGGCGGACGTGTATTCTTTGGATTTGAAAGCTCGTCGTCCCGGACAAGCGAGCATCGCGAGCGCAGATCCGGGACCCCAGCGATGAGCGCAATTGCGCTCATCGCGGCGCCGCGGCAGTCATGGTTACGGGAAGTGCAAGTGGCCTTGTTGAAGCGTCACGCTCCACAACAGACGACCGGGATTATGGGTCCCTGCGTTCGCAGGGACGACGAGCTGGCGCCGCTTCGCGCCGTCCCGTTGGCTCGCAGCAATGACGTTGCTGAGTGCAAGCGCAGACCGTCGGCGGCGTCGCCGGGGTTGTGTTCCGGTCCACAATCGCCTGGCGTCATGATATTATCTGCGGATGGCCGAGACGGACAGTATCGTACTGGAGCACCTGCGACACATCCGTGGCGCGCTGGATGACGTGCGCGACGATATCCGCGAGATCAAGCAGCGGGTCGGCAATCTCGAGAACCAGTACGCTACCATGTCGAACCGGCTGGACCGGATGGACCTCCGCATCGAGCGGATCGGGCGGCGCCTTGATCTGACGGACGCGTGAAGCTCGGGATAATCGCGGCGCGAGATCGCCGACGTGTATTTGATGTTTGGATTTGAAAGCTCGTCGTCCCGGACAAGCGAGCATCGCGAGCGCAGATCCGGGACCCATACGCCGCGGCAGTCATGGTTACGGCAAGTGCAAGTGGCCTTGTTGAAGCGTCACGCTCCACAACAGACGACCGGGATTATGGGTCCCTGCGTTCGCAGGGACGACGAGCTGGCGGCGCTTTGCGCCGACCCGGTGGCTCGCAATGAGATGGGCCGGGATTCAATGATCCCGGACCGGCTGAATACACAAGACGCGATAATAGTGCGCCAAATGGCCGCTCGGCCCGTTCCGTGCGAAAATGTGCCATATATCCGGTGCTAAAACAGCCCCGACTCACCTGACTCCCCCACAGAAAGACCCCCGATCCATGTCCATGACGCCGGAAACTCCGCTGCCCCCCAAGGCTGTCAGGGCGGCAATGCGTCCGATCCCGATGCTGATCTTCGGCTCGCGCTGGCTGCAACTGCCGCTGTATGTCGGGTTGATCGTCGCGCAGTGCGTCTATGTCGTGCTGTTCATGAAGGAACTGTGGCACCTGTTCTCCCACGCCTTCAGCTTCAGCGAGCAGCAGATCATGCTGGCGGTGCTCGGCCTGATCGACGTGGTGATGATCTCCAACCTGCTGGTGATGGTCATCGTCGGCGGCTACGAGACCTTCGTCTCCCGCCTCAATTTGCAGGGTCATCCGGACGAGCCGGAATGGCTCAGCCACGTCAACGCCAGCGTGCTCAAGATCAAGCTGGCGATGGCGATCATCGGCATCTCGTCGATCCATCTGCTGCGCACCTTCATCGAGGCCGGCGCGCTGGGATCGGAGAAAGGCAACTACACCGAAACCGGCGTGATGTGGCAGACCATCATTCACACGGTCTTCATCCTGTCGGCGATCGGCATCGCCTATGTCGACCGGCTGTCGAATCTCGCCACCGAAGAAGCGAAACGCGCCATAGCGCATTGATGCAGGGCATGCCGTTGGCCGGGAGTTTGGCTTTGCGAAACCGCGCGATCTTCACCCTCCTGGTGGCGGCGGCGATCACGCTGGCCGCGGTGCAGCCCGGCCGCGCCGCGGATTCAGGCTTCACCCGGTTCATCGCCTCGTTGTGGCCGGAAGCCGAGGCCGCCGGCGTCCCGCGCGCGGTGTTCGAGGCCGAGACCCGCGGGCTCGAGCCGGATTACAAACTGCCCGACCTGATCCTGCCCGGGCGTCCGGCGACCGGCGCGCCGTCGCAGGCCGAGTTCGTGCAGGTGCCGGCCGATTACGTCAAGGAAGCCAGCATCGCGCGGCTGGCCGCCGAGGGCCGAAGGCTCATGGCCAAACATCGCGCCACGCTCGGCGCGATCGAAACGCGCTTCGGCGTGCCCGGCAGCGTCGTGCTGGCGATCTGGGGCCGCGAAACCGATTACGGCCGCCACCGGCTGCGCTATGACGGACTGCGCGTGCTGGCGACGCAGGCCTGGGTCGGACGCCGCAAGGAGCAGTATCGCATCGAGTTCATCGCGGCGCTGAAGCTGATCGGCGACGGCGAGGTGACGCGCAAGGATCTGCGCTCGTCCTGGGCCGGCGCCACCGGCCTCACCCAGTTCCTGCCCTCCGAACTCGGCAAGCACGGCATCGATCTCGATCGTGACGGCCGCCGCGACATCTGGCATTCGGTGCCGGATGCGCTGGCTTCCGCGGCGCAACAGCTCGTCAACAAGGGCTGGCAGCCGGGCGTGCGCTGGGCCTACGAAGTGCGCGCGCCGGCCAATGCCGATTGCACCATGGGCGTGCCCGAGGTGACAAAGCCGATCGGGCAATGGCTGCGCGAGGGTTTCGTGCCGGTGCGCGGGCAGAAGCTTGGGGCGGCCGAATTGGCGCAGCCGGCCTCGCTGCTGCAGCCGGAGGGCATCTACGGTCCGGCGTTCCTGACCACGAAGAACTATTTCGTCATCAAGGAATATAATTTCTCCGATCTGTACGTGCTGTTCGTCGGCCATCTCGCCGACCGCATCGTGAGCCCGCAACGGTTCGCGACACCGTGGTCGGCTTCCACCCAGCTGCGGACGTCGGCGGTCGAAGCGATGCAGCGCCATCTCGCGCGCATCGGTCTCTACAGCGACAAGGTGGACGGCAAGGCAGGCATGAAGACCCGCGCCGCGCTCGGCGCCTATCAGAAGTCCGCCGGCCTCAAGGTGGACTGCTGGCCGAGCGAAGCCGTGCTGCGCGCGCTCGGCGCGGCGCGCTGAAAACGTCTCGTGTCCCGGACGCGGTGCTCCGCAGCGCCGGGACCCAGCCTGTAGCCCGGATGGAGCTCTTGCGAAATCCGGGGCCAGTCTCACATCCATTCCCGGATTGCGCTTCGCTCCATCCGGGCTACGAAAAAGTAAAACCCGGCCGCATGGGCCGGGTTTCAAATCGAGGCGCAATTTCGCAGTGACGCGTTCAGATCAATCGCAGACCTCGACGCGGCGCATCCGCCAGCCGTAACCGTCCCAGAAGCGCTCGCGCACCAGCCGGCAGGCCGGGTAGTCGTCGACATAGACAGGGGCAGGGGCCGCGTAGGCCGGACGGCTGGAGGCAATCGCTCCGCCGATGATGGCGCCGCCGAGCAGCCCGGCTGCGATGCCGACTCCGACGCCGCGCTGCGCGCTGGCGGGCGTCGCGGCAAGCGAACCGGCGATGGTTGCGACCGCGACCAAGGCAGCAAATGTCTTCTTCATCTCTTGGGCTCTCCTGGCGATGGCGCCTGGCGGCGGCGCCGGGTTTAGGGTGACTGCATGCGGGTTTCGAAAACGGCCGTCTCACTCAAGAAAGCGCACAACCGTCAATCGAAAGTAAACGCTGTCGAGGTCTTGTCCGGAAAAAGCGGTCTTTTTCAGGCCGTTAACGCCAAACGTCCCGGAAAGCGTGTTTCCGGGACGCCGCGATGGCTTGTACTGAAGATGAACGGCTTAGTCGCAGACCCGAACGCTGCGAACCCGCCAGCCATAACCGTCCCAGAACCGCTGGCGCTGCCAGAAGCAGTCGGGCGCCGCGACATAAGCCGGTCCGCCGTAATAGCCGTAGCCCGGGCCGTAATAACCCGGCCCGTAATATCCGTTCCCGGCTGCGATCGCGCCGCCGACAAGGGCGCCACCGAGCAGTCCGGCTGCGACCCCGGCGGCGATCCGGCCGTTGCGGGCTTCGGCGGTTTGCGGCACGGCCACGGCCGAAACAGCCAGGGTGGCGACGGCAGCGAGCGCCATCAATGTCTTCCTCATGGCTTCACCTTTCTCATGGAGCGGGGGACAGGGAGGGTCTGTCCTGCGCGAAAGTTCCACATTTCAGTTGAATGTTCAATGAACGGACGCGCCCCGATCTGGCGGCCTCTTGATCTACCGCAACCGGCATTTTGGGACCGCTTCTAGGCTGTCGGCGCCAGTTTGGAATTGCTTGAAAATGAGGCTTTTCCTTTTGCATCCCGCGGCGGCCTTCAATATCTGTGGGGCCACGCATCACCGATGGGCCTGCCGTTTTCATGATTGTTTGTTCCTGTAACGTCATTAGCGACCAGGATATCCGCAGCGCCGTCAGCGCTTCCGCGGACCTTCCCCGCAATGCCAAGCAGATCTATGGCTGCCTCGGCTGCAGCGCCGAATGCGGCCGATGCGCGCGCACCATCAAGACCATCATCGACGAGGCCCTCGGCGCCTGCGCCAAGTCCTGCTGTGCCGGATGCCCGCACAGCGAGGCCAGCGCAGAGCCGCACGCGCACACCGAGTTCGCGCTCGCGGCCTCCTGAAATCGGCAAGAATCTCTGGAAACGTCGTTCGCCGTCCGGTTCCGCCCGGCAGAGGCTTGCTCCCGCCTATGATCTGATTTAGAAGAGTTCTAAGTTAGTGACTCGGAAGCGGAGAGACCACCATGCAGGGCGACGCCAAGGTTATCGAATACCTCAACAAGGGCCTGCGCAGCGAGCTCACCGCCATCAACCAGTATTGGCTGCATTACCGGCTGCTCAACAACTGGGGCCTGCTGGATATGGCCAAGGTCTGGCGCAAGGAATCCATCGAGGAGATGGAGCATGCCGACAAGTTCACCGACCGGATCCTGTTCCTCGACGGCTTTCCCAACTTGCAGGTGCTCGATCCCTTGCGGATCGGCCAGAACGTCAAGGAAATCATCGATTGCGATCTGGCCTCCGAGATCGCCGCCCGCACGCTCTACCAGGAGGCCGCAACCTACTGCCACGGCGTCAAGGATTACGTCAGCCGCGACCTGTTCGAGAGCCTGATGAAGGACGAGGAGCACCACATCGACTTCCTCGAAACCCAGCTCGACCTGATCAAGCGCATCGGGCTTGAGCTGTACACGCAGAAGCATGTCGGCGGGCTCGAGAGCGAGCATTAGGCTTTCTTACCCTCCCCTGGAGTGGAGGGTCGGCGCGAATGAAATGAGCGGCGGGGTGGGGTGACGGTCTCTCACACCGAATAGTGCCTGAGTTGAGAGACCGTCACCCCACCCCGGCTCACATTTCGCTGCGCTCAAGGTGAGCCGACCCTCCCCCTCCAGGGGAGGGTGAAGAACGCACCGCTCAAATCCCCTACAGCTGTTCCTTGTAGCGCGCCTCGACCACCGCCTGGCTTTCCGGCTCGCCGAGGCTGGTCTGGTCGTGGATCACTTCGGCGATGCTCGGCAGCACGGCGCGTTCGACCCGGCTCTCCTGCGACCACAGTTTCGAGCGCATCAGGGCCTTGCCGCAGTGGAAATAGGCCTCAAGCACGCTGATGCTCAGCGCCGCGCGCGGCAGCTTGCCGAATTCCATCATCGAGGCCAGCAGATCGGGATCGGCCGAGACCTTGCCCTTGCCGCCGACGCGCAACGTCTCGTCGATGCCGGGCACGAAGAAGATCAGCTGCACGAAGCCCGAGCCCTCGACGATGTTGCGAAAGCTGTCGATCCGGTTGTTGCCGGAGCGATCCGGCATCCATAGCTGGTTCGGCCCGGCGACGTGGACGAAGCCCGGATTGCCGCCGCGCGGCGAGGCATCGACGCTGCCGTCGGAGCCGGAGGTGGCGAGCACGCAGAACGGCGACATCGCGATGAATTTTTGCGCATGGGCGTCGATCCCGGGGCGCGCCTTGGCGATCACGCGGGGCGAGGGGGCTGGATAGATCGTCTCGAGGTCGCCGGCGGCAAAGTCGGTCAAGGGCTCTCTCCGTTGCGGATGCCCGGTGAAACTATCATCGGGTGGCGGCTTCGCAAGGCTGCCGCAGGCGTTTCGCGCTGGTGAGGGTCGCGGCTATTTCGCCGTCACCAGATCGCCGAACAGGGTGTAGTTGGCTTTCGGACCCTGCATCACCAGCGTCCAGTGCGAGAAGTCGATGGCGCTGGTGCAGCTGTTGCCGTTGCCCTGCAGGATCAGCGTGAGCAACTGGCGCGGCGCGATGCCGGGCTGGAAGACGCCGCTGCCGGCGGCCGGCGCGGAGAGTTTCCATTCCTTGTAAAGCGCGGGCCCTTGCCCCCGGTCGGGGCGGTCGCGCGGGTCGACCTCGAATACCGACATTGTTTTCGGCCGGGCCATCGACAACATGCCGGTGCGGCCAAGCTGGTCGCGGAACGACAGCTCCAGCCGGTCGTCCAGCCACTTTGCCGTGAGTTCGTAACTTGCCGACGGCGTCGTGATCCCCGCGATATCGGCGGCGTCGCCTTCGCCCGCGAACAGCGTGGCCTTGCCGGCAAAACGAAGGCTCTCGATCTCCTGCCGCTTGCCGGAATCCAGCGCGACCGTGGCGACGTTGCGCTGGCCCTCATGGGTGCAGCAGGCGCAGGCGAATGCCGGCGATGCGGTGCTGAAGAGAGCCAGGATCGCCAGCAACAGCGCAACGACAACGCCTTGACCGCGCATCGATCGGTCCCCGCTTCTATGGCTTGTCCTCGACGTCGGTATCGGGGCGGTCGCTGCCCGCAGCCGTTTCGGTGTGCCACTTGCCATCGGCGGTCTCGTACTCGATCGCCTCGGTGCGACCGGGCACGCGCTGCTCGGCGGCGGCGCGCTTGGCGGCGGCCAGCGCCATGGCATGCGTCGCGAAGGGTTCCGAGAACACGCCATTGACGGTGTAGGCCCAGCCGCCGTCGTGCTCGACGATCTTGTAGGTGACGTGACTCATGTGGAACTCGCTTCCAGGCTGGCGCGCGGTGCTGCGGCAGGGGGTGAATGTGCCGCCCATTCTATGCCAAAACCGGGCCGCGATGTAGGGTTTGCCGCCGGTTATTCGTCCTCGGTTCGACAGAAGCGGGTGCCGATGACGGCCAGCCCGGGCAAGGGAGAAGACAAATGTGCCGCAACATCAAGACGCTGTTCAACTTCGAGCCGCCCGCCACCGGTGACGAAATCCACGCCTCCGCGCTGCAATTCGTGCGCAAGCTGTCCGGCTTCAACAAGCCGTCGCAGGCCAATGCCGAGGCGTTTGACCGCGCGGTGGCGGAAGTCTCCGATTCGGCCCGGCGGCTTTTGACCTCGCTTCACACCCATGCGCCGGCGCGCGGCCGCGACATCGAGGCGGAGAAGGCGAAGGAGCGGTCGAGGCTGCGGTTCGGGTAATCGGCGGCGCACCGGTTGCGTGACGCGCCTCACGGTGTGGCCGGACCGCGCCGCCCATGATGGCGGGAAGTTTTCAGCCATCGGAGACGCGCCATGAATCCCATTGCCCGATTGAAACTCAGCTCCGTTTTCTTCGCCGTGTTCTGGGTTGGCGGCATGCTGTGGTGGAGCGGGGCGTATGAGCCCGCCAACATCGTCATCCTGTCGGTCTGCGGCGCCGTGGCCGGCTATTTCTGGTACCGCGCGATGCGCTGGCAATTCCGGCTGATGGGCCTGCTGCCGCGCGAGGGCACTGTCGAAACGAGGTGAGGCGGCGCAGGATGGACAAAGGCACGCCTGTGCCTTGTCATCCCTCCGTTATTTCTTGTCCTTGTGCTTGTGCCGCTTCTTCTTGTCCTTGCGGTGTTCGTCATCGCCGTCATCGTCGCCGTCGTCATCGCCCTGTTCGGCCGCCGCAAGCGCCTCGCGCTCGGCGGCCTCGCGTTCGGCAGCTTCGCGCTCGCGCATCCGCTTGTAGTCTTCATAGGCGTCAAACAGCAGGTGCAGCCACGGCATCACCTGTTCGATCGACGGCAATTGTCCCGGCGGTCCGGCTTCGCCGCGCGGACCCGGCTCGCCCTGCGGGCCGGGCTTGCCTTGCACGCCGGCCTCGCCACGCGGGCCTTGCAGCCCGGCCTTTCCCTGCGGCCCGGCCTCGCCTTGCGGTCCGGGTTTGCCCTGTGGACCGGCCTCGCCGCGGGGGCCCTGCGGTCCGGGCTTGCCTTGCGGGCCCGGCTTGCCGCGCGGACCTTCCAGTCCGGGACGTCCGGGATGCCCCTGCGGGCCGGGACGCCCCGGCTCGCCACGCGGGCCTTGCGGCCCCTGTTTGCCTTGCCGGATAACGCTATCGTCCGCCACTTGCTCACTCCCGCGATGATTCCGGGGCAATTTCTACCAGACGTTCGATGACAGCATCAATTGCGCCGATGGCGCGGGCGGCTTCGATCAACATCAATCATCGCGGGGTTGCTGGCGCGCGCTAGCCCGCGTCCCACATTACCGGCAGGTTGAGCAGTCCGCGAAACGCCCAGCCGCGGATCCGCACCGGCTCGCTTTCGTCCAGCCGCAGGCCCTTCAACCGCGCGAACACGCTCGGCAGCGCCACGTCGGCGACCATGGCGCGCGAGGCGAAGGCGCCGGCGCAGTAGTGCGGGCCGGCGCCGAAGGCGATGCTCTTCTGGGTGTTGCGGGTGACGTCGAAATCGTCGGGGTTGGCAAAGCAGGCCTCGTCGCGATTGGCCGAGCCGAACATGAAGAACACCCGGTCCTCCGGCTCGAAATCGACGCCGCCATAGGAGCACGGCTTTGCCACCCGCCGCGGCGACATCCCGATCGGCGCGATCCAGCGGGCGTATTCCTCGAACACGTCGAGCCATTTGGCCTTGCCCTCGCGCACCAGCGCCAGCTGCGCCGGATGCGTCAGCAGCGCCCAGACCGTGCCGGCGATGGCGTCGCGCGGCTCGTTCTGCCCGCCGGAGATCGCCAGCTTGATGTTGGCGCGGATGCTGTCGATCGGCTGCCCGGCGGCCAGCAGCACGCTGAGGATCGAGGTGTTGGGATGTTTGGTCACCACCGGGATCATGTCATCGATCGCGGCGTCGATCCCCGCGGTGGCGGCATGGCAGCGCGCCTCGACTTCCTTGTTGCCGGTGTAGTTGGCGATGCCGTCGATCATCGCCTGCGACCACGCGTCCATGTCCGCAAAGCGCATGTTGGTCAGCCCGGTGATGTCCTTCAGGCACTCGGCCGACAGCGGTAGCGCGAACGCCTTGCACAGGTCGGCGCGGCCTGCCGGCGCCAGTTCGTCGAGGATGCGGTCGGCATGGGCCTGGAACTGTTGGCGCCAGGTGTCGCGCACGGTGCGCGGCGACACCGAGGGAAACATCGCCGCGCGCTCGGCCATGTGCGCCTCGCCGTCCTTGCGCATCATGTTGTGGCCCATCAGCGTGTTCATCAGCCCGGCCGGCTGATGCGAGGAGAACACGTCGATGCGCTTTTCCTGGGTGAAGATGTCGTCGCGCCGGGTGAACACGGTCGAGCCAAGCTGCGGCACGAACGCGATCGGCGCGTCCTTGCGCATTCGCGCCAGGGTCGGATAAGGGTCGGCCCAGAAGGCCGGCACGTCGATGTCGAAATGCGGGGCGTTGGACATGGGGCAAGCGGTCCGTGGCGAGGCGGGCGCCCAAATTGGCCAAGCCGGGCCGGACTGTCAAATCCGTTTCTGCCGCGCGCTACTCGTGATGCACGGGCACCTCGATGCCGTCGGCCGTGTACTGGCGGATCTTGTTGCGCAGGGTGCGCACCGAGACCCCGAGCACGCGCGCGGCGCGGGTGCGGTTGCCGTCGCAGCGCCCCAGCGTCTGCAGCACCAGTTCGCGCTCGATCTCGCCGACGGTGGCGCCGATCAGCAGCGGCACGATTTCATTGGGAGCCAGCGAAGGCGCCGGAACCGGCGGCGCGGGGACGTGCGGCGGGACTTGGGACGAGACTTGGGACGAGATTTGCAGCGGCACTTCGGACTCACGGATCATCGACACCTCCCGATCAACGCCCGCTCCTGACATGGAGCGGAAACATCGAGAACGAACGACCCCCAGAAAGAGCAAGGTGGGGTGATTTGGTTAACGAAATCCTAACGGCGAATGGACCCCCGGAACCGGCTGCCGTGCCCTGTGAAGGCGCGTCGCGTTCTTCGCGCATCCTGTTGTGGCCCAGCAGCGTCACTCAATCGGATCGCGCGACAGCCGGCGCGGCCGATGCCGTCAGGTCGTGTCGCGCAGGAAAATTTTGCGCGCGCCGACGACCGCGAACGCCAGGGCGGCCGCCCAGGTGATCAGCGCGCCGATCCCGAACACGGCGCGGCCGATCCAGGCGTTGGCGGCGCCGGACATCGGCAAGGTTCCGGAGATGTGGCGTTCGCCCGGGCTGATCGCGATCCAGCTGCCGATCGTGGCGAGGCCCATCAGCAGCAATACCGCAATGAGGTACTGCGCGGCGCGCATCCAGCGCGGTGATTTTTCCGGCAACTCGCCTTGCGCGTTGGCGTCTGCCGCGGCTTGCAGCAGCGCCGAGAGCCCCGCCAGCGCGAACACAATTCCGACCGCCAGCGCCAGCCAGAGCGGGCCGTGCAAATTGCCGCGTCCGCCCGGTACCGGCAGCATGCCAAGGCCTACCAGGCTGAAATACAGCCCGCCGGCCAGCGCGGCTGCGCCGATCCAGAAGACGTCCCGCGGTGTGGCGCGTTCGCTCATGGAACCAGGCTCGCAGCTTCGGCTTGAGGAACGGTTACCCGGCAGCCTGCATTTTGCCGTCCGGCCTAAATCGTCCGGTAGCCACCGTCCACCATCACGATCGAGCCGCTGACATAGGCCGACAGGTCCGAGGCGAGGAAGATCGCGGGGCCGACGATGTCCTCCGGCTTGCCGGGGCGCCCGAGCGGGGTGTGGTCCATGAACACCTTGACCAGGTCCGGATTGGTCGCGCGCACCTTCTCGTTCAGCGGGGTCTCGATGAAGCCCGGGCCGATGGCGTTGACGCGCACGCCGTCTTTGCCGAGCTCGGCGGCGAGCGCCTTGGTGAAGCCGAGCACGCCGTGCTTCGAGGCGGTGTAGGCCGGAGAACTCGGCGTGCGCAGATGCACGAAGGACTGGATCGAGCCGATGTTGACTATGCGTCCCCTGGCGGCGCGCAACGGCGCGAGAAACGCGTAGGTCACATTGAAGACGCCGGTGAGGTTGATGGCGATGATGTCTTCCCAGTCGCTGATCACGACCTCGGGCGCGCCCAGCATGCCGTTGCGCCGCGCGATGCCGGCATTGTTGACCAGGATTGAAACCTGCCCGACGCTGTCGGCGATCTTCTTCGCGACCGCGACGCAGTCGTCGCGTTTGGTCACGTCGAGCGCAAAACTCTCGGCCTTGCCGCCCGCGCCGCGGATGTCGCCCACGGCTTCGGCCAGCGCCGCCTCGTTCATGTCGAGCAGCACCACACGCGCGCCCTCTTTGGCGTAGCCGGCCGCGATCGCGCGTCCGATTCCGGAGGCCGCGCCCGTGACGACCGCGATGTGGTTTTCGAGAAGGGGCATGGGGTTTCCTCGGTGTTTTTGGTTTTGAATACCTGCAAACTAATTCAAATTGATCGGCGCGGAAACGGAAAGCTTTACCGGGGCATTGTATCCATTCGCTCCGGTGCCGCACCATGGATAGCAAATCAGGCGAATGGCAGCTCGAACTCGAGCGGATCTGGCAGGCGCCCGCGCCTGACTGGGGTGAAGCCGCGCGTCTCGCCGACGTGATGGCGCGGACCGCCGCCGAAGTGTTGTTGCGGCAGGCGGCCGCGCAGGCGCTGCCGATCCTGCGCCACGCCGCGGCGGCAGCGGCCGACCCCGTCATCGCCGAGGCTGCGCGGCGTCGCCTCGGCATCATTCGCGCGGTCCTGCATACGCTCACCACGCCAAAATTCGGCCGGCGCGACATCCCGGTGAAGGCGCCGGCGACGGAAGAGCAGTATCGGGAACTGCTGGGCCTGCCGCTCGACCGCCGCCTGTCCGCGCCGGAAATCCACCGCGCCTGGAAGCGCGCCGCCAAATCCGCGCATCCCGACGCCGGCGGCAGCGCGCAGGCCTTCCAGGCGCTGTCGGCGGCGCGCGAGGCCCTGATCGCGGAAGTGAGATTCAGGAGGGCGTAGGGATCTGCTACGGTGTCGGCAGCGATTCGATGCGCACTGCAACACCCGCCCCACAGAATCCCAAGGGAACCCGATCCATGAAATATGTCTCCGCCATCCGCGTCGCGCTGCTCGCGCTGACCGCCTTCGCAGGCCTCACGCTGTCCTCCGCCTCCCATGCCGACGAGGGCAGGGTGCAGCTCACGATCTACAAGGCGGGCTGGGTGATCGGCGGCTCCGGCGGCGGCGGCACGCTGAGTTTTCGCGGCCGCAACTATGCGCTGTCCGCCGGCGGCCTCGATTACGGCCTGGTGTTCGGCGGCTCCAAGACAGTGCTGCGCGGCCGCGTCAGCAACATCAACCGTGCCTCCGACGTCGCCGGCGTCTATGGCGCGGCCGGCGCCGGCCTCGCGGTCGGCCGCGGCGCCCGCGCCATCGTGCTGACCAACCAGAAGGGCGCGGTGCTCGAACTGTCGGGCCGCCAGACCGGGCTGATGGCGAATGTGGATCTCAGCGGGCTCGCGATCACGCTGAAGTAGGACGTAAAGTGTAGGGTGGGCAAAGCGCAGCGTGCCCACCACCTTCCCGTCGAGATCAAGAATGGTGGGCACAGCGCGAAGACGCGCTTTTGCCCACCCTACATTGCTGCGAATGTTGCATCGGTGGCGCCTCCCCACAACTCGTCATCCTCCGCGAATGCGGAGGATCCAGTACGCCGCGGCCTTTCGATTCCATCGCTGACGTCTCTGGATACTGGATCACCCGCCTTCGCGGGTGATGACAACCGGTGGGTTGCCGAGATGCCCGCTACGGATGCAGTAAGCGTAGGATGGAGAAGATTCAGATCACCACGCTCAGCCGCTTCGCGGCCCGCGTGATGCCGGTGTAGAGCCACCGGGCGCGGCTTTCTCCGAACGCAAAACTCTCGTCGAACAGCACCACGTCGTCCCATTGCGAGCCCTGCGACTTGTGCACCGTCAGCACATAGCCGTAGTCGAACTCGTCATAGGGTTTGCGTTGTTCCCACGGGATGGTGTCGATGGCGCCGCCGAAGCAGTCGCCGCGCACCGAGACCTTTGTCACCTTGTGGCCGAAGTCTTCGTCCGGCGACAGGCGCATGGTGATGATGGCGGATTTCGAGGTGGCGCGCGACTTCACCCGCCACAGCCCGCCGTTGAACAGGCCCTTCTTGCGGTTGTTGCGCAGGCAGACCAGCTTGTCGCCGGCCACCGGCAACGGATCCTCGATGTTCTGCTTCTGCCGCACCCGCATATTGTAGGCGCGCCGCGTGTTGTTGCGCCCCACCAGCACCTGGTCGGCCTGCATCACCCTGTCGGGATCGAGTTCGTCGCGCGACACCACCTGGCTCTCGCCGTAGCGGCCGATGTCGAGGTCGCGGCCCTCGCGCACGTCCATCGACATCCGGATGATCGGATCGTCCTGGGCCTGGCGATGCACCTCGGTCAGCATCACGTCGGGCTCGCAATCGGTGAAGAAGCCGCCGCCCTGGATGGGCGGCAGCTGCGCGGGATCGCCGAGCACCAGCAGCGGACATTCGAACGACATCAGGTCGCGGCCCAATTCGGCGTCCACCATCGAGCATTCGTCGATCACGATCAGCTTGGCCTTGGAGGCCGGCGCGTCGTCCCATAATTCGAAACTCGGCTGCTCGACGCCGGATTCCTTCGCGCGGTAGATTAGCGAGTGGATGGTGGAGGCGTTGTCGCAACCCTTGTTGCGCATCACCAAAGCGGCCTTGCCGATGAAGGCCGCGAATTTCACTCCGCCCGTGACGCCCTCGGCGATGTGCCGCG
>JBDRNF010000181.1:0-4866 GCA_043811435.1 Pseudomonadota bacterium | reverse complement strand
TCGCCGATGCAAGGATCTCCAGCGAGGTGCTGATCTGCCTCTCCGCCGACAGCCGCGAGACCGTCGATGACATGGTCGGCAAGGCGCAGGCCGCGGGCGGCGGTGTCGATCCGTGCCAGCAGCAGGACTCCGGCTTCATGTACGGCCGCAGTTTCGCGGATCCCGACGGCCACATCTGGGAAGTGATGTGGATGGACGTCGCCGCGGCGACGGCGGCGCAGTCCGCCATGTCCTACGCCTGACGGCCCGCCGGCGCGGAGGCTTGGTTCGCCTCGCCCCGCTTGCGGGGCGAGGGAGAAGAGAAGCGATCCCGTCGCTTCAAGCGAATATCGTCACAGCCTAATACGTGATCCGCAGCCCGACGCCGCCGTGCAGGGTGTTGCCGACCGGTTGCGGGCCGGCGGTGCCGTTGAGGAAGAGGTCGGCGATCCATCCTTTGCTGATGCGGTAGCCGACCCGGCCGCCATATTCGAACCAGCTCTGGTTGCCGATCGTCGGCACCACGGTGCCCTCGCCGGTGACGGTGGCGACGATGCCGGAGCTGGTGGCGAAGGATTGCACGAAACCGCCGTTGATATTGGTCTCGATGCTGTTGCCCCACAGATGCGTCCACTGGCCGCCGATCTTGACGAGGGCGGTCTTGTCGGTGCCGGTGGCGATGTTCGCGTCGAATGGGTTGAAGGCCACAGCGGCCGGATCGCTGTAGCCCTTGACCCGCTGCCACATCTGCCAGACCTCGATGGAAGCTGCGACCTCGTCGCGCGGCGACAGCCGGCTGATCCAGCCCGCGCGGCCATAGACGCCGTAATTCTCGCTGGTGGTCTCGCTGTCGAGCGACACCGGGCCGAGGCTGGTCTGATAGAGGCGGCGGTAGCGTACCTTCTGGAACGGCGACAGGATGGCGCCGATGTCGAAGAACGGCCGCGATGAACCCCAGTCGGTGAAATCGTAGCGTAGCGCGAAGGCGCCGATCGGCGCGCTGGTGACGCTGTAGCCGCCTTCGTTGTACTGCGCATAGGCGATGCCCGCCAGCAGCGCCAGATTGGACGTCAGGTTCTTGCGGCCGTGAATGCCAGCCGAGAACGAGCCCGCGGAGCCGAACGCGCTGACGCAATCGCCGCAATTGACCTGTTCGTTGACGCCGAGCAGCACGGTGCCGAGCACCCGGTTGGTGATCATCTGGTTGAAGCGTTGCCTGGCCAGGTCCCGGACCGATCCCGCGCTGGAGCCGGAACCGATCGGCGTGGGCGTTGCAGTCGGTGTCGGAGTCGGTGATGCGCTTGGCGTCGGGGTGGGCGATGGGCTCGCCGACGGAGTGGGCGACGGGCTCGGTGAATTTGTAGGCGTAGGCGGGTATTCTGAATTTACCATCGTCACCGTTCCCGCGGGCTGCGCCAATGCGGGTATTGGCTGCGCCGGTATCAGCAGCAGCGAAATCGCAGCCGTGAGCACGGTCGATACGACAAAACTGCGGGTGAACTCTCTCATCCTCATCGTCCGCACAGCATGCCGGTGGGATCGCTGCCGTCGTCGACAGGCGGCGTGATGGTCGGCGTCGCATCGGCATATTGGGTGGTGTTGCAGAGTCCTGCCGCAGCACCACAGGCGAAGGTCCATGGCGGCGAGCTGGACTTCAGGATGGTGTACCTGCCGCCGGCAAAGGTGATGATGGCGGTATCGCCGGGCTTGGTCAGCTCGGTGCACTGGAAGGAGAGGGTGCAGACCCGCGAGGCGCCGTTGTCCCGCAGCACCACCGTGGTCTTGCCGCGCTGGGACAGGATATCGAGGATCGTGCCGCGCACGCCGATGGTCGCGACCTGGGTCTGGATCTTGTAGGCGGCCTTGTCCGAATTGCCGGTGACGAAGCGGAACGCGCCTGTCGTCAGCTTGATCGAGATATCGCGATAGCTGTGCGCATCATCGAACACGGTACGGTCGAGCTTGAGCGTGGAATTGGGGCCGAGCGAAAGATTGGTGCTGTCGGCCATCACCAGCCGGGTCGCGCTGTCGGTGCCGGTGCGCACGGTTTCGTCGCGCACCACGCTGTCGCCGACATTGATCGGGGTGGTCCTCGAGGCCATCACGCGGACGACTTCGTTCTTGACGACGGCGGCTTCGCCGACGCGCGTTTGCGCGCGAGCGGGCCCTGCCGCCAGCGTGGCTGACAGAAAAAACGCGCAAACAAGGAAAATGCAGTGACGCCAATTCATTTCATGACCGATCGATTTATCCCGCATCGTACCGGATCGCGCGCGCATGCGATGTTGTAAAAATATCACAAGCGTCTGCATATGACCCCGATGGTTAGTGACGGCGAAAACGAATTGCGTTCAATGCGGTGGACTTAAAAATTTGCTCCGCCCACACTCGACATTTCGATAAAGCCATAAATCCGTGAGCCCTGTGCGCGAATCACCTTCTGTTCCGGAAAATTCCGCCACGCGGAGCGCAGCGATCGCCGCCATTATTTTCGTTGTCGCGCATCTCGCGCTGCTGGTCGGCATCACCACGCCGGAAAAATTCTATTTCGATGAAGTGCATTACGTTCCGGCTGCGCGGCAGATGCTCGAGCCCGTGATGCCGAGCCCGATGCTCAACCCGATGCATCCGCCGCTCGCCAAGCAACTGATCGCCTTGTCGATCCGCGTTTTCGGAGATGTGCCGCTGGGCTGGCGCTATCCGGGCGTGCTGTTCGGGTCGCTTTCGATCGTCGCGATATATCTTTGCGGCCTCGCGCTGTTCGCGGCGCAAGGCCCTGCGATCGCGTCCGCCATGCTCGCCTTCTTCAACCAGATGGTGTTCGTGCAAGCGCGGATCGCGATGCTGGATATATTTTCGCTCGCGTTCGGGCTGTTAGGGGTCGCGGCGTTCATGCACGGCTTTCGCCAGGCACGGCCGCATCGCTGGTTCGCGCTCGCCGGCCTGGCGTTCGGTCTTTCGATCGCCTGCAAATGGAGCGGGCTTTTTGCGCTCGCCGTCTGCATCGTGATCGTCGCCGTGATCCGGCTGCTGCAGCGCTGGCGCACGCAGTTTGCCGATGCCAATGCCGGCGACTGGTACCGGCCCGGCCTCTGGCCGGATTTCAGGTCTTATCATTTCGCCGCCTGCTTTGTGCTGGTCCCGGCGGCCGCCTATCTCGCGACCTTCGTGCCGCTCTACGGCCTGTCGCTTTCCGATCTGCTCGAAGCCCAGCGCAGGATTTTCAGCGACAACACCACGACCGCGATCGCGGGCCACACCTATATGAGTTCGTGGCCGTCCTGGCCGCTTCTGGTGCGGCCGGTCTGGTATCTGTTCGACAAGGTCGCCGACGACCGGATTGCAGCGGTGGTATTCCTCGGCAATCCCGTGGTGCTGTGGGCGGCGCTGCCGGCGCTGGCGGTTTGTCTGCGCGACTGGATCGTGACGCGCCGGGCAGACGCCTTCCTGATCCTGGCGTTCTATGCCGGGCCTTATCTGGCCTGGGCGCTGCTGCCGCGAACGCTCAGCTTCCTGTATTACTATTTGCCGGCCGCTGCCCTGGCCAGCCTCGCGCTGGTCTACGTGCTGCGGCGGGGCAATAGCCCGCGCTGGCTGTTGTGGGCTTTCGTTGCGGCCGCCGGCGCGGGTTTCGCCGCGATGCTGCCGATCACGGTGGCCTTTGTCGGGACGTCGATGGAAACGTTCGTCCGGCTGATGCTGTTCCAGAGCTGGATCTGACGGCGCAAATGTCGTCAGCCCGCGCGAGTCAGGCGCGGGCTGAATTTATTGGTCGCGGTGCGAGCGTTACTTCGAGGCGGTCTTGGTGTCCATGTTGACGACCTGAACGCGGCGGTTGGCCGGGGCGGTCGGCGCGTTGGCGTCCTTCGGCTTGCTCTCGCCGTAGCCGACGGTGACGAGATCGGCGCCGTTGATGCCGTACTGCTCGGTGAGGAAGCGCTTGATGGTATCGGCGCGGCGCTCCGACAGGTCCTGGTTGTAGGGTTCGCTGCCGACCGCATCGGTATGGCCGGCGACGACGAAGGTCGAGCCCTTCAGGCTGGCATTCGAGAGCGCCTTGCCCAGTTCCTGCGCCGCCGCCATCGAGGCCTTGCTGATGTCGGCCGAGTTGTAGTCGAACTGGATCTCGAGATCGATCTTGGGCTTGCTTGCCGCGAGTTCGGCGATTTCCTCGCGCTCGCCGAGCGAGAGCGACCGGGTCTTGCGGTTGCGCAGGGTATCGACGAACTTGATTTGCCTGGCCTCGACCGCCGGATCGGCCTGCGGTCCCGCCGACAGGCCGCGGGTCAGCGGCTTCTTCGGCTGCAGCGCATTCAGGATCTGGTCGGCCGAAACCTTTTCGCCGGCAATGGCCAGGCCCGCCGTCATCGACAGCGCGGCACCGAGCGTGATCGCCGAGAGGGTGGAAAGTCTGTAAAAGCTGGTCATTGTCGTAATCCTCGCTGTTACGCCAGATGGCGCTTTGATGGTTGAACGATAAACCGGTCGAAAGGCCGTGGATGTGACTTGGCTCACACTGGTGAACGGACCGACCGCCCGGGCTCTTCCGTCGGTCGCGACGTCCGGCGCCCCCGTTCGATGGCGCCCCGCGCGACGTGATCCAGGTCACGGGGCGCGTGCGGGTGGCCGGTCGCAATGCCGTCGCCGCGGCGCCGGGCTGTGAACAACAAATCGGCCAGATGGGCGGTTAGCAAAATCGCTCGCAGAGAAACCGCAAACCAGCGACGCAGGAGCCGTGTGCTGCCATCAGCCAGAAGGCAATATGAGTCTCAGGGAAATCGTGCCGGCCGGCCGGATCAGACGGGTTCCATGGGTTCGATGCCGGTCCTGATCGGCGCGGCCATGATCGCGACGGCGATTTTGCTATCGACGCTGATCGCGGCGGTG
>JBDRNF010000180.1:0-61438 GCA_043811435.1 Pseudomonadota bacterium | reverse complement strand
GCTTCGCTGCGCTCGCAATGACGTGGAGAAGCCTGTGTCTCTCGTCGATGTCGTTCCCCGGGCGCAGCGCAACGCGTAGCGGTGCGTTGCTGAACCGGGGTCCATCTTGCATTGCGCCAAATGGGTCCCGGCTCAGCGGCGCACCGCAAGGGCGCTGCGCCGCGTCCGGGACAGGAGCCAGGTCTTACGCCTTCGCCGAAGGCCGTGCACCGACCCGCGCGAACCACGCGGCGATATTGGCGTTGGTGGTATCGAGCGGCTGGCCGACCTGGTTGCCGAAATTGAGCCAGCCGTAGAGCAGGATGTCGGCCAGCGTGAAGCGCTTGCCGCACAGATAGTCCTTGCCGGCGATCTGCCCGTCCAGCCATTTCAGGCGGTTCTGCGCGATCATCTTGAGGCCGGGGGAAGCTTCCGGCACGACGGGGATGCGCTTTTCGAAAAACTTCAGCGCTTCGCCGAAGCGGTAGCCGTTGGCGAGCGGCTCGCAGATGTTGAGGTCGACGCGGCGGGTCCACATCCGGCATTCGGCGCGCTCTTCCGGCGTCGAGCCGATCAGCGGGGGCGCGGGGT
Organism: Pseudomonadota bacterium; assembly: GCA_043811435.1. Taxonomy (GTDB): domain Bacteria; phylum Pseudomonadota; class Alphaproteobacteria; order Rhizobiales; family Xanthobacteraceae; genus Bradyrhizobium. Next base: position 60,868 of record JBDRNF010000180.1, on the reverse strand, counting down.
TCTTTTCTTCGAGGTATTCGCAGATCGCGGTGATCTCCGACAGATAGCTGCCGTCATCGAGCTCGAGCGTCGGCATCTGGCCGTGCGGGTTGCGCTTCAGATGTTCGGCTTCGCGATTTTCACCCTTGCGCAGGTCGACGGTCTGTTTGGGAATTTCGATGCCCTTTTCCGCCATGAACATCCGGACGATGTGCGGGTTCGGCCCGATCGAGTCGTAGAGTTTCATAGGTGTTTCCCCGTTGCAGTGTTGTTGTCGCTTTTTGAGCAGGCCGCCGGGCCATTTGTCAAACCGGCCAGATTCCGCCGGCTGGCCTCAAGGCGGGCAGGAGCGGGTTCCTAAAATTTTGGTAAGGCCGCCGCCGGTAACGATTTCGCAACGAATGAAAGTTACCAAATGGTGAACCTTTACTGGAGAATTTGACGTGAGCGAACAGCAGGCCGAGTCAACCAGCAGCGAATCCGGATCCGTCGGCGCCGGGGCGGTCGTTCCCGGCTCGTCGCAGGCGACAGCAGGGCAAGCCTCGGAAGCCGTGGCCGCGGTCGAATCTCCCGATCTGGTCCCGGCGCTAGGCGACGCTCCCAAGGCGGACGCAGCCAAAGCCGAGGCTCCCAAGATTGAAGCAGCCAAGGTTGAAGCAGCCAAGGTTGAAGCAGCCAAGGCTGACGCGCCGCGCGCCCCGGGCAGGATCATGATCATGGCATCCGGCGACCGTACCTGGGACCACCAGGGCGTCGAGCCGGAAGTGGAAGCCGAGCAGGCGCAGGGCATGTTCGGCAAGCGGCGGTTGTCGGCGCTGGCCGCCGTGGTGGCGCTGGCGGCGGTAGCCGGCGCGCTCGGCGGCGCATTGGCGACTGCGGGCGTGATGCAATTTACCGGCGGAGCCCCGGCGACATCGAACAATCTCATGCTGGAAGCTTCCGTGGCCCGGATCGACGCCGACATCCTGGCGCTGAAGGCCAGCGTCGAGCAAACTTCCAGGGCCGGCATCGTCAGGGACAACAAGACCAGCGACCGTCTCGACAAGGTCGAGAAGGCGCAGGCGGAGCCCGCCGCCAAACTCGCCAGGCTCTCCGAAGCCGTCGAGAAGCTCAAGGCCACGCAGGCAGCGCCCGTGCCGGTCGCAGCCGCCGCGGCGGCGAAGGATGTTACCGGCTCGATCTCGCCCCCGGCAACGGAGCCCGCCGCCGTTCCGCTGCCGGCGCCGAAGCCGGCAGTGGCGAGGCTGCCGACGGTCGAGGGCTGGGTGCTGCGCGAAGTCGCCAATGGCGGCGCGCTGATCGAGGGGCGCCAGGGAATCTATGAGGTCTATGCCGGCGATCCCGTTCCCGGCCTCGGTCGGATCGACGCCATCCGCAAGCAGGACGGCCGCTGGGTGGTGGTGACCCGCAAGGGCCTTGTGGTCGCGCGCTGATCGATTTGGCGCGGACGGCTTTCTTACCTCGCCCCGCTTGCGGGGAGAGGTCGACGCGCAAAGCGCGTCCGGGGAGGGGGACTCTCCGCGAGTCGCGCCGGTTGATAGAGCCCCTCAACCAGACCCTCTACCCGTGACGGACGGGGCGAGGGAGAAGCAAGGCCTCGGCAATTGCCGCGAGACACGCGGTCCACTCCCAGGCTATTTTCCTGACCAGCAGACCTTGCCCGCAAGATGCCTGGAATGAGGCCTCCAATGCGGTGTTTGTCAGGATATGGACCGCGCTTTGCAATTCGTTTTCATGATTTTGGTTCTGCTGTGCGGCGCCATGCCCGCGCGCGCTGCCGAACGCCCGGCGCTGGAGCGCGGCGCTGCGATCACCGATCCCCTGGCGTTGCGCGAACTCGATCGCGGCCGGTTCGCGGTGGGGCGTGTCCTGGTGCCGGAGAGAGCCGTCGATGCTCCACTCACCAGCGGCCAGCTGTTCGCCTTGCCGTCGATGGCGAAGGCCCGCACGGCGCTCGATGGCGAGTTCGACCGGTACGTCATCAGGCACAAGGCCGCTCTGCCGAACGAGAGCATCGGCGTCGGACCCGGCCATGACTTTCAATTGTTCGATCGCGCGCTGATTTATTCCGACGATGCGCGTTTCGTGCTGGCCGGCATCGTCAACCGGATGGATCGCGCCTTTGTATCGCCGGAGAGCTGCGGCGAAGTCAGGCTGATCTACCGCCTGACGCGGATGGCGCCCGCCGGCGAAGATGCCGCACCGCGGCGCCTGCCGATGACGCTGAACGTCGTGCTGAGGGCGAAAGGCGCGGGCATGGTCGATACCAGGGGCACCGGCATCGCCTGCGCCGGGATCGCCCGGCGTTGGCTGGACGCCGGAGAATGGGCGCTCACCGGCGCCGATCTTGCCGCCCGGCTGCTCGCTCCGAACGGCCCGCTCGATCTGGTCCGGCCTGAAAACGTCGATCGGATCGAAATCAACCTGCAGATCGCGCATGCGCCGAAATCGGCGGTGCGCGATTTCCGCACCGATTATCTCATGAAAGTGTTTCGTCTCGATCCCGTCGCGCGCGCCTTCGAGGAAGCGCCGATGGAAAATCAGATAGATCGCGAGCGGCTTCTGGCCGATCCCGGTCTCGGGCGCGACTTCAAGGCCTGGCTGCTCGATCCCAGGCATCTCAATGAATTCGACCACGGCACGGTCCTGATCCCCGAGCGGTTCCTGGCCAGGGCCGCGATCGCCGCCACGCCGGTCGGTTTCGATCCCTCCGAACTGCAGCCGGAGTTCGGGCTGGTGCAGGGCGAGGGCGCTGCGGCGAACCCGGTGTTCAGCGAGAGCGACATTGTGGCCGCGCTCCGGAAGGCCGCCGAGGCCGGCGTGACGCCGGCGAACATCCGCTCGGTGGCCGGCTTCAAGCGCCGGCTCAATGACGTCACCTGTTCGGGCTGTCACCAGACGCGCGGTATCGGCGGTTTCCATTTCCCGGGTGTGGACTGGATGGCAGCCAATCCGTCGAACGCAAGTGTGGTGCCGGCGTCACCGCATTTCTTCGGCGACCAGATCCGGCGCCGCGATATTCTCAACTCGATAAAGTGGGGCAGCAGCCCGGACTATTCGCGCGGGTTTTCCGGGCGTCCGCAATTGCGCGCTCGGTCGGAATTTTTGGCGGAGCTCAAGGGCACCGGCCATTACGACGGCTGGGGCGCGCATTGTTACCGGCGCGCCGCCAAGGCCGCCGACAACGATCCGAGTTTTCGCAATTGGACCTGCGCTGCGGGACTCGCCTGCGAGGCGGCCGGCAAGACCTCGCGGATCGGAATGTGCTTCGTCAAAAGCCGCTAGCATAACGCGATTTGTCAACAACCGTTGAACAGTCCGCTCCATCAGCGTCGAAGCTCCTGAATGACAATGGAATGACCGTTTCATGACGTGAAGCCAGCGTCGGCTGGCTTTCCAATCGAGTCCATTGAGATCGATCAAAGCGTCGACGGCATCATGGGCATAAATTCGGTCAACCCTCTTAACTGGACCGAGAGCATGACGATGTTGTTGAGCGAGGCTCCTGAAACCGGGAAAATCCCCACCGCCGAACGCTCGGGGAAATCTGCTGCGGTATTCGATCAGCTAGCCAAAGTCATCCGGTCAAGGCCAGACCAGGAACCGGTCCAAGAAAAAATCACCGTTCGACATCTCAATTTTTACTATCAGGATGGCAATCACGCACTTAAAGACGTGTCGGTGCCGATCTATGCCAACCGCGTGACCGCATTCATCGGCCCCTCCGGCTGCGGCAAGTCGACTTTGCTGCGCGTATTCAATCGCATCTACAGCCTCTATCCCGGTCAGCGCGCTGACGGCGAGGTATTGCTCGATGGCGAGGACATCCTGTCCAGGAATCAGGACGTTGCCATTCTGAGAGCCCGAATTGGCATGGTCTTTCAGAAACCAACGCCGTTTCCGATGTCCATCTACGATAACGTTGCCTTTGGTATTGGGCTCAATCGAACTCTCGCCAAGGCGCAAATGGATATGGAAGTTGAGGCTGCATTGCGGCGCGTGGCGCTTTGGGATGAAGTGAAGGATAGCCTCCTGAAAAGCGGATTGGAACTCTCAGGCGGTCAGCAGCAACGCCTCAGTATCGCCCGCGCCATCGCACTTCGGCCTGAAGTCCTGCTTCTCGACGAGCCTTGTGCTTCCATCGATCCGATCTCTTCGGCAAAAATCGAGCAGACAATCGATGAACTCAAGAACGACCATACGATCATCATCGTAACTCATAACCTTCAGCAAGCCGCGCGGGTTTCAGATTATGCGGGCTTTATGTATCTGGGCGAAATGGGTGAGTTTGGTGACGTACGCCGGATATTCGTGACGCCAGGCGATTTGCGCACGCAGCGGTTTATCACCGGCCGGTTTGGCTGAAGGATGCCGCTTTATCCGGCATGCAGTACAGAACATTGACACGGAAGTGCAACATTCTTCATGCAACAATGAGCGCAGACTCCGTTCATTGACTATGGCGTACCGAGTAAGGTAGCGGCGCGAAACATGACCATAGAAGAACAGATAAGATATCTCACGAGCAGGCTGGTCGCGCGCAGTGATGCCGAACTGGTGCCTGAGGTGTGTGGGCTGTTGAACGTCTTTGATGATGGCAACTATCGGGCGAGAATGAAGGACGCCGTCAAGTGGGTCGAAATCTATGTCGATCCACAAAAGGCGCAAGCCTACGGTGGACAAGACGTCGTGTTGGAGTTCCTGGTTCAGGAACTCGGCACGGCGGCTGATCTGGCCGGAGCGTTGCAGGGCCATCCGCCATAGGCGCTTCCCGTAAAACTGGGCCGTGCGCTCAGTTGATTTGGCTCAATGCGCTGGCCCCGAAATTGAGCAGGATGCTTCCATGAAAATATCAAACCTGATGTGCCCATCCTGCAAGGCAACCTATGAAGTGGCCGAGGCCACGACGGTGAGGGGAACGCCAGGCAGCGTCGAATGTATCGGCTGCGGCGCGACCCTGGCATCGTGGCGAGAACCGAAGGCGATCGTCTTTCGACTCGTATTGCCACCGGAGCAGAAGTATTTTCACGTTCCAGTCCCGCCTTCTCCGGCTATTCCTCGTCTCGCCTGACCCCAGCGACATCCGACGGAACCGCGCCGTTGATGGCTCGTCGGTACTCACGCGATGCGCCGTCGCGTATTGCGCGGGCCGCCATCCCGCGATGGCAGGCGCTAGTTCTCCTCGGCCAGATCGCGATCCAGATCGGCACCTGGTGAGCCGGTTGCTGTATCCTCTTGAGGCTGATCGATGTGCATTCCGATCATCCCTGTCAGATGCGGCTTGACCGCTTCAAGGCCGTCGTCCTGCTCGCGCGCCGCATCTTGATCAGACGGCGTGTCGGCATCGCTGTGTGCCGGTTTCTTTCCGCTCTGGTTGCTGGACATTCCGTCTTTGCTCTCGGACATCGTTGAGGTAAACCGCATCGCGAAGTAACGGGGCTCGCCAAGAAACCTTTAGTCGAGTTTACGTCCACCGGATTTGACCGGAATCAAATGCACGGCATTCTGATGTACCGACCGCCGCCGATATCAGTCGAAACCCGCTTGGGTGACTGGCCGACGGGCAAACCGACGCGGGGCGCGGGATGCCACGAAGATTCCGGCTTTCCTTTGTGGCTCTTCAATTGCTTCGTCGGGCCTGCCATCGGCCGCGCATTCGCGCGATCCGCTGGCTCCCTCCGGCCTGCGAAAGGACTGACACGACGTGAGTCGATGTCAGGATCGCGCCGAGCCCGGCTCGGCGTATTTGCGGTGCTGCTTGGCCAGGAAACCGGCTGGAATGACTTGCGCCACCGCCGACTGCAGCCTGTTCTTGAAGCCGCTGACGATGTCGCTGTCGCCCCGCATCATGGCGTCGAAGCCGGTCCTGGCGACATCCGCCGCGCTGTCCTTCTTCGCGGCGCCGACGCTGGTATCCAGCATCCCGGCGCGTTCGTGGAATTTGGTCTGGGTGGCGCCGGGCATCAGGCAGGTCACCGTGACTCCGGAGCCGCGCAGTTCCTCGCGCAGGGCGAAGGAGAACGAGTCCAGGAATGCCTTGGTGCCGCTATAGACCGCCTGAAAACTGCCCGGCACGTATCCGGCGATCGAGCCCACGATCATGATGCGGCCGGCGTTGCGGCGGCGCATGTCGTTGCCGACGCGGTGCACGAGATAGACGGTCCCGGTGATGTTGGTGTCGATCACGTGCCTTGCCTGCGCAAAATCCTGGTCGAGAAATCCGTGGCCGAGGCCGCGGCCGGCATTGGCCAGCAGCGCATCGACCGGGCGGCCGATCCTGTACGCGGCCTCGACCAGGCGGTCGACACCTTCAATGGTGGAAAGGTCCGCCAGCACGGTCTCGACCGTGGCGCCCAGCGTGCGAATTTCCTCCGCCGCCGTTTCGATTTCGGGTTCGTCGGCGGCAATCAGGAGATCGAACCCCTCGCGGGCGCAGACTTTTGCGAGTTCGCGGCCTATGCCGCTGGAGGCGCCGGTGACGATGGCCAATTGTCGGCTGACAGACATTGCAAACTCCCCCTAGTATATCAAATATTTCAAACTGCTGGAACACAACTGCCGGCATCGCCTCTCGTTCCGGACAATTGTTCCTGACGTCGCATAGGAACAACTTCTGTCGTCGCGCCTTTCACCTCGGTTCAAAGCCCCTGGGTCAATTGGGGCTCGAAAGCGGGAGACGAAAGATGAAGGCGCCGGCATGGCACCGTGAAACCGTGACAACATCATGGCCCGGGTCCTGATTGGCACCTCGGGGTGGCACTATGGCTCGTGGCGCGGGCCGTTTTTCCCTGGGGGATTACCGGTCAAGCATCAGCTGCAATATTACGCCAGCCAGTTCTCGACCGCCGAACTCAATGGCGTCTTCTATCGAACGCCGACGCCGGCGGCGGTGAGGAGCTGGCGGGAGCAGACCGGCGACGATTTCGTCTTTGCCTGGAAGGCATCGAAATTCATCACCCACTGGAAACGGCTGTCCGGCAATTCGGTCAACAGCCTCGAGCTGCTGGAGGGTCGGCTGTCGCTGCTCGGCGAAAAAGCCGGACCGATCCTGTTTCAGCTGCCGCCGAATTTTCACGCCGATGCCGACCGGCTCACCGCGTTCGTCAAGCTGCTTCCGAAAAAGCGTCGCTACAGTTTCGAATTCCGGCATCCCTCCTGGTACGCGCCGCGCATTCTGCGGCTGCTGTCCGAGCGGAATATCGCGCTCTGCCTGTCCGATCATCATGACGCACCGACGCCGTGGCGACGCACCGCCGATTTCGTCTACGTGCGGGGCCATGGTCCGGGCGGCCGCTACAAGGGGCACTATCGCCCGGCCGTGCTCGCCGATTGGGCCAGGCGCATCAAATCGTGGAAGAAGCAGGGCTGCGACGTCTTTGTCTATTTCGACAACGACCAGAAGAGCGCCGCGCCGGCCGACGCGCTCAGGCTGCGTCAGTTGTGCGGGCTCAACTCGGCGGCTTCAGTTCGGCGGAAGAAAGCCATTGATTGATCTGCGAGGCGGTCTCCAGTTGGCGCGCCTTGCGCTCCAGCGCGTCGCGCCGTTTGCCGGGGGGCAGTTTTTCAGCTTCGCCCCGGGCCGCTTCCGAGAGTTGATGCCACTTCTGTTCAATGCTCGTCTTACGCATGGGCCGCTCCCTGAGGGTTCTCATGACAGGGGGTTGCAAACGGGATGCAGGTCGAACGACATGGAGCCCCGGCCGGTTCCAGCGTCAAAAACACAGTTTCTTGTGGGTTAAGTCCGGGGACCGACAAAGAAGAAATCGCGAGGGGCCGGCGAAAGCTTTCATCCCGAAGGGGGAACGCAGATGCCTGCGGAATGTTTTATCCGCGGGAGAATCCGTCATGTCCGAACCGTTGCCGATCCTGATGGAAAGGTCGATCCAGATTGCCTGGGACTATCTCGAGCGCAGCGGCGAACTCGGCGAGCCGCAAGTGGCCAGCCGATTCCTGCTCGACAGCGTCGAGGCGATGGTTCGGCGCGGCGAACGGCGCCAGCTTGCGCTGTCGAACCGGGCGATCGACGCCTACAAGCGCTTCCGCGCCGAGCGCGTCGGCATTTCGCTGGTCTCGTAAGTCCGAACGGCGAACGGGCAGGAAGCGCGGCTTGCTGCCCCTAACATCCCTTGCAGATGCTCTTGATCTTCGCGTTGGCTTTTCTGTTCTCGGCGTCGATCTCGGCATCGCCCGCAACGGCGGGTCCCGGGTTTGCCACGCCGTCGATACGGTTACCGGCCCGATTGCCTGCCGATCCGGTCGTGGTTCCGGATGAAGGCGAGCCGGATGAATTTGCCGTTCCCGCAGAATTGGTGCCGGGCGGGGTCATCGCCTTTGCAGCATTGCCCGCACCGCTCGGGTCGTTTGCCGAATTGTTCAGGCCGCCGGCGCTGGCCGGACCGCTCGGCACGCCACTGACGCCGGCCGTGCCCGCGCCGGCGGAGCCGGCATTGGGCGATCCTGCCGCGCTGCCCGTTCCGGTGGAGGGGCCGCTTGCCGCACCTCCGGCGGATCCTCCTCCGGCTCCGCCACCGGAGCCGCCTGAACTTTGCCCGTAGGCTGCCAGCGGGCACATCAGCGCGATCACCATTACCACATTGCGCAAGCTTGAATTCTGCATCGTCGTTACCTTCGTCAATGCCTGTCTCGGATAATGCCGGGCCCGTTCTCCTTGTTCCTGGCGCGCGGAACGAATCGGGCCGGCGGGGACCGGACATAGGAACGAGCGCGCCTTCTGCGAATTATTGACTGGCGGAAGGCATGGTCCAGATTACGGACCAGGCTGACGATGCCTGTTAACAGCGCCCCCGCGCGCAATTGGGATGGAGCGATTGATGAAGGTGCGCACGCAGCCATGGTCCGATGACGAACTGAAGAGGCTTGGAGCCATTGTCGCGGCCGGCGGCACGCCAGTTCGCGCTGCCGCGGCATTGAACCGCAAGATCATCGGGTGTCAGGCTCAGGCCCGGAAAATGGGCATGCCGTTTCAGCTGCTTTCCGTTCGGCGACGGACGATCAAGGAGAAGTGCGCGGCCGCTGAACGTGAGCTGGCGGGGAATTAGCGCTCGGCGCGGATCAATCGTATCCGGGGACCGGATGTCCAATTCCGAAGCTGCGGTGCAGGCGCAGGGAACGCAACGCCCGGAATTCAGTCGAACAAACTCGACACCGATTCTTCCGCGGCGGTGCGGCCGATGGCTTCGCCGATCAGCCCTGCGATCGACAGCGTGCGGATATTGGGCGCCTTGGTGACCGCCTCGGTCGGCAGGATCGAGTCGGTGATGACGAGCTCTTTCAGCCGGGAGCCGGCGATGCGGGCGGCGGCGCCGCCGGACAGCACGCCATGGGTGATGTAGGCGTAGACGTCCCTGGCGCCGTTGGCGAGCAGTGCATCGGCGGCGTTCACCAGCGTGCCGCCGGAATCCACGATGTCGTCGATCAGGATGCAGGTATACCCGGAGCAATCGCCGATCACGTTCATGACTTCGGATTCGCCGGCGCGTTCGCGGCGCTTGTCGATGATCGCCAGCGGCGCGTTGATGCGCTTGGAGAGGCCGCGGGCGCGGACCACGCCGCCGACGTCGGGCGACACCACCATGAGATTGGTGAGGTCGAAGCGTTCCTTGATGTCGCGCACCATCAGCGGCGAGGCGTAGAGATTGTCGGTCGGGATGTCGAAGAAGCCCTGGATCTGCCCGGCATGCAGGTCGAGCGTCATGACGCGGTCGATGCCGGCATGGGTGATCAGATTGGCCACCAGCTTGGCGGAAATCGGCGCGCGGGAGCCGACCTTTCGGTCCTGCCTGGCGTAGCCGAAATAGGGGATCACCGCGGTGATGCGGCGCGCGGACGACCGGCGCAGGGCATCGGTGATGATCAGAAGTTCCATCAGATGGTCGTTGGCCGGAAACGACGTCGACTGGATGATGAAGGCATCCGAGCCGCGGACGTTCTCGTGGATCTCGACGAAGATTTCCATGTCGGCAAAGCGCCGGACCACGGCCTTGGTCAGCGGCAGGCCGAGCTGCTGGGCGATTTCGTTGGCCAGGACAGGATTGGAATTGCCCGCGACGAGCTTGATGGAGCCGTTCTTGGCCGACATCACGGCTTCTCCCCGCGCCTTGCTGGATACAATGTTCAGCATCTTGGAATACCCACAGAACCGGCGCGTTTCGACGAGCGAGGTGATATCAAGGAGGGTATCCGGCTGGCAACCGTCGAATCCGGTTTTCTCAGGTTTTCCTGCGCAAAATCAGGTTGCGGGGCGTTTTTCGTTAACGGGCGCTGTAACTCAGGGCGCTGTCGCTGCCGAGCGAGCTGACCGTAAACCCGTCCGAAACGGGGCCGCCTGCCACCGCCGGGCCGCGCCGGCCGGGGACCGGCGCCGGGGCGGGCAGGGGCGCTTCCGCCGGTGCCGTTCCGTTGATCATGCCGGAGAGGCCGGAAAGGCCGGCCTGCGCGATTTTCCGCAGGATCAGATCGTCGGCAGCGGCCCAGGCGTCACGGCCTGCCTTGCCGGCCGTTTCCTCGCCGGACAACCGCAGCGCGCGTTGCTGGTCGCGGTCATAGACGTCCCAGACCCAGGCGATGGTGGTCCGGCCGCGGCTGACCTGGGCGGCGAGATAGCTGCGTACCCGGTAGGAGGCGGAGCCCTCGCGGGAGACGATCTGCAGGTTGCGCAGCTTCGATTCGCTGTCGAGCACGCTCACCATCCGCTCGAACACCTGCGGCGGCGGGCCGTCGATCGATTCGAACGTCACCGTCGCCCCGCTGCCGGCCATCGCGAACGAGCCACCGCCCGGGGCGCCACCGCCGGCGCAGCCGCCGAGTCCGCAGGCGAGCGCGAGCCACGTCGCCGCGGTGACGGCGCGCGAGGCAGTCCGGATGCCGTCGGCGCCACGGAACCGGGGTGTGAGAGTGTCCCTCATCGCATCAAGCGATATCGTTAAAACGTGTTAAGGTCTAGGGCAGCGTCGTTGGGCATAAGCCGGCCGGCGCGCCTGGCGCTCTATTGCGAACCCCGCGGCTGGAGAGTAATCGGATGGACGGTGGGGTGAAATGAGCGATCTTGCAGGCGAACAGCGCGACCCGGCTCGACTTGTCGATCCGGCCGGGGACGATACCGATCGGGCCCGACGCGACGCGATGGTCCGGCTCGCCAGATATGCCGCGCCCGCGATGCTGGCCCTGCTGGTCAACGACAAAGCCATGGCCGCAAGCTGAATTCGGATGCCGTGGCGAGGGGATTTCAATGGATACGGATGGTAAGCCAGGCTCGCGCGAGACCAGGGCCGATCAGGCGGCGGACGCGACCGATCAGAACCGTCGCGATGCGGTTCTGCGACTCGCAAAGTACACGGCGCCGGCGATGCTGGCCCTGTTGTTGAGCAGCAAGGCTGCTGTGGCAAGCTGAAGCCGGCCATGCGCGATGCGCGGGCCGCGCCTTCGGTTCGCCGGTTCCCGCTCGATGGCGGCCTGCTGCTGCTCGATGCATCGTCCGGATCCCTGTTCGCCTTCAACGACGCCGCGCGCCACGTGTGGGATCTGATCGTCGCGGGGCGATCCGGCGATGTCTTGATCAGCGAATACGCGGGGTGGTGGGGAATTTCCGCATCGCGCGCGCAGGACGATGTGTCGGCCATCCTGGACCAATGGCATGAGTTCGGTCTTCTCGACGGTGGCGCGCGCGCCGAAGCGCCACCCCGACCGGCGGCTGCGGCTGCCGCGGGCGTTCACGAGCCGCGACGGGTTTCGGAATGGACCTGCACCATTCGCGGGACCGCGATCCGGTTTGCCGTCGAGAACGGCGCGGCGCCGACCGTCCGCCCCCTGTTCGCGCATCTCGAAACGCCGGATGCACGACCGCAGGCGCGCCTCGAAATCAGGACCGCTTCGGGCGGCGGGATGCTGCTGGTGCAGGACGGCGTCGAACGCATCCGCACGGACGATTCCGGCTTGCTGGCCGGTGCGCTTCAACAGGCCGTGCTGGAACGCATTCATGGCGATGTGGCCTGGCTCGCGCTGATGCACGGCGCGGCGCTTGCCCGCGACGGCGGCGGGATCGGGCTTGCCGGCCCGTCGGGAAGCGGTAAGAGCACGCTGGCGGCCGGCCTGCTGCAAGCCGGTTACGACTACATGGCCGACGATATGATCGCGCTGTCGGCGCCTGATGGCGCGATCATGCCCTGGCCGATGCCTTTGAGCATCAAGCCGGGCAGCCTCGACGTCGTCGCCGCCCGCTATCCCGAACTGGCGCGGGCACCGCGTTATCGCACCAAGGACCTCGAGGCGCGTCTGCTGGTTCCCGGCGAACATGCCTGGAATTCGGTGCCGGCGAAATTGCGGACGCTGGTGTTTCCGCGCTTCGCCGCCGGCGCCACCGGCGACCTGCGGCGGATTTCCACTTTCGAGGCCGTGGAGCGCCTGCTCGCCGACCGGATCTGGCTCGGTTATCCACTCACCGAGGCGCGGGTGGCCGCATTCGTGACCTGGCTGATGGATATCCCGACCTATGCCGTCACCTATGGCGAACTCGACGACGGTGTGCGGCTGATCGAGAGTATGCGGGAGTGAGACGCTGGCAGACCTTCGTCGCCCTGAGCGGGCATCTTCGAGCGGGGCTGCTCGGCGGCGCGCCGCCCGGTCCCGCAACCGACATGCACTGGAAGCTGCTGATCGAAGCCAGCAGCTATCACTACGTCACCCCGGCGCTCGCGTGGTGCCTGCGTGACCGGAGCGGCATGCCCTCGGAGATCGCCGACTTTTTCGAGGCGGCGCTGGCGCTCAACACCCGCCGCAATGAACGACAGACCGGCGCGCTCGCGCGGGTCGCCGCCGCGCTCAACGCCATCGATATCGAGCCGGTGTGCCTCAAGGGCGCGGCCCGGCTGGTTGAGGGCATCTATCCCGCGGCCGGCCTGCGCTTCCTCGGGGATCTCGATCTCCTGATCCCATGCGATCGGTCCGCGGACGCGGCCATCGCCCTGCGGGGCATCGGATTCGAGGAGGATCCGAATATCAATTCGAACCCGGCGCATCATCATCTGCCGGGGCTGCGCGAACGCGACAGCGGCGTCTACGTCGAGCTGCACACCGCCCTCTCGATGCCGCCACACGAGGCCATTATCCCGGCGGACTGGTTCTGGCAGGGCACGCGATCGTTGACGTGGCGCGACTTGCGCGTTCGCTTGCCGGATGCGACGCGAAGCGTCGCCCACAACATCGTCCACGACCAGCTCAATCACCGGAACTACCGGGCGGGCCGGGTCGAACTGCGCCAGCTTCTCGACCTCGCCATGCTCCGGGCGCGGCACGAGGCCTCGATCGACTGGGCCGAACTCGATCGTCGTTTCTGCGGCGCCGGACAGGGGCCGGTGCTTGCCACCTATCTCGAATTCGCCCGCGCGCTGTTCGACCAGCCCGTGCCGCCGGGCCTCAGCCACGCGCCGCGGCCACACGCGATGGCGAATTTTCGCCGCGATGTGGAATGGCCGGCGATCCGAATCCTCAACCGCCTTCGGATACCGGTGGACTATGTGTTGACGCGGCGCAGCGATCCGGTCGGCCTCCTGAAGAGGTTGGCCCGTCGGCAGACATGGTCCGCGGCGCTGCAACTGGTGAGGACCGCCTTCGCCGACGCGAAGTGGTGAACCCCGTCGAGCCTAGTCGCGCTCCAGCGCGATCGAATGCACATGCCGGCCGTAATCCGGTTCCTGGCGATGCACCGAGCGGCGGTAGCTGTAAAAGCGCTCGTCGGAATAGGTGTCGATGCCGGAATCGTCGATCGCGAGGATGCCGGCATTTTCCAGCCGCATCCGGATGAAGCCGGCGAGGTCGAACATCGAATGGCCCTCGCGCGCCGAGGGGATGAAGAACAGCGCGTTTCCGGCATCGGCCTCGATGAAGCGTTCGACGAACTCGCCGCCGACTTCGTAGGAGTGCTGGCGGATCAAGGGGCCGATCGCGGCGACGATGCCGCTGCGTTCGGCGCCGAGCTTTTCCATCGCGTCGACCGTTGATTCCAGCACGCCCGTCAGCGCGCCCTTCCATCCCGCATGCGCGGCGCCGATGACGCGCGCGGCGGGTTCGACGAACAATATCGGTCCGCAGTCGGCCGCGGTGGCGCCGATGGCGATGCCTTCGGTGCGGGTGACGATGGCGTCGGCGCGCGGCCGCGAGCCGCCCTGCCAGGGTTCCGACGCCACCACGACATCGGGCGAATGGGTCTGCCAGAGGCTGAGAAAATGCGCCGGGCTCACGCCCAGCCGCTCCGCCATCCGGCGGCGGTTTTCCTCGACATGAACAGGATCGTCGTTCGAGCCGACGCCGCCATTGAGGCTGCCATAGATGCCGCCGGAGACGCCGCCCTCGCGGGTGAAAAAGGCGTGGCGCAGGCCGGGGATGGCCGAAAGCAGCGGCGATTCCAGCATCATGGCGCCGCCGTCCCGGCTTCCGGTTTCGCGTCCATCTCGTCGTGGAACCCGGCGACGTCGGTGAGGTGCGGCGCGCAGATCGCGAGCACCTTGAACATCGATCCCATGCCGCCGCGGCCGCCGCCGATCAGGCGCTTCAGCGCGCCCGAAATGTCCTCCGAAACCTCGTTGGTGGCTTTCGCCATCAGGGTCACCGCGCGGGTTTCGATGCCGAGCCGCTTGAGAAAATCGCCCTGCGAAACCGGGCCGTGAACCCGCGCGCCGAGATCCTCGGCGGCGCGCACCAGCGCCTGGAAGTCGACATGCGCTGTCACGTCGGCCTGGCCCGGATTCGTCAGGGGATCGGTAAAACTGTGGCGGGCGATGGCCTGAAAGGTATCGCCGGCGTCGCTGCGCAGATGGCCGTAGTCGATGATCAGCGCCGCGCCATCCTGGTCGCGCACCCTTGTCGCGATTTTCATGACCTCGGCATCGGGCCGCCACTCGAACACCGCGCCGACCGGGGCGGCGCGCACCAGCGGCGGCAACAATACCTCGAAGCGCGGCATCGGCTCGGGGGCCGCGCCGAACGCCAGCTTGCCGGTGTTGTCGATTTCGACGGTGCGTTCGTGCCAGCCGGTTTCGCGCTTCACCACCTGGTGGATCGGCAGCACGTCGAAATACTCGTTGGCGAAGATTACCGCCGGCCCTTCGGGCACCTCGTCGATGTGTTCGTGCCAGAAGATGTTGCGCACGCCGGACAGCGTCGCCTTCTGCTTGTCGCGCAGCACCGGATTGATCTCGACCAGATGGATGTTGAGCGACTGGTAGAGCGGCGGCAGCACCCGCAGCGCGCGCAACGCGTCCGCCATCATGGTGCCGCGGCCGGGCCCGAGCTCGATCAGCCGCAGCAGCGGCGGCGAGCCGATCGCCTTCCACACCGAGGCCGCCCACAGTCCGAGCAATTCGCCGAACATCTGGCTGACTTCGGGGGCGGTGGTGAAATCGCCCTCGCGCCCCAAGGGATCGCGCGAGACATAATAGCCGTGCACGGGATGCGTCAGGCACAGCTCCATGTAGCGCCAGACCGGCATCGGGCCGGACGACTTGATCAGTCTCTTGATCTCGGACTGCAGCGGCGAATATTCGGTCACGGTGTCCCTTGGGGTGTCACTTATGAAGTCTGTTGGCTGGCCAATCGGTTCGCGGGCGTCCGGCGCCATGCCACCACAATCAGGATCGCTCCGGCAATGATCATAGGCACCGACAGCAGCATACCCATGGTCAGCCCGCCCCACAAAAATCCGAGCTGCGGGTCGGGTTCGCGGAAAAACTCGCCGGTAATGCGGGCACAGGCGTAAAGCGCGATGAAACTGCCGAGGATCAGGCCCGGCCGCTTCAGCGCGCCCATCCGGATCATCACCCAAAGGATGATGAACAGCACGATGCCCTCGAGCCCGGCTTCGTAAAGCTGGCTGGGGTGGCGCGGCAGCGGCCCGCCATTGGGAAACACCATCGCCCAGGGCACGCTGGAATCCGCAGGCCGGCCCCACAGCTCGCTGTTGATGAAATTGGCGATACGCCCGAGCAAGAGGCCGATCGGCGCCACCGCGGTGGTGATGTCGCCGAGCGACAGGATTGGAATGCCGTTCCTGCGGGCGAACCACATCACCGCGACGACGCAGCCGAGAAAGCCGCCGTGGAACGACATGCCGCCCTTCCACAGTTCGAAAATCTCGGCCGGATTGGCCATGAAGAACGGCAGGTTGTAGAACAGCACGTAGCCGGTGCGGCCGCCGAGGATGATGCCGATCGTCACCCAGAGGATGAAATCGTCCATCTGCGGCAGCGTGATCGGCGCCGGCCCGCCCCACAGTCTCTCGTTCTTGATCAGCGCGCGGGCATAAAGCCAGCCCAGCACGATGCCGCCAATATAGGCCAGCGCATACCAGCGGATCGCGATCGGCCCGATCGCGATGGCGACGGGATCGAATACCGGAAAGGCGATGGTGAGAAGGGGCATCGGGCCTGCGCTTATTTCTTGAGGTTGCGGCGGTACAGCGCCAGCAGCCGCTCCCAGTGCCGCTCCGCCGCGTCGCGGTGGTAGACCGGCCGCTTCGGAAACGCAAAGCCGTGATGGGTGCCGGGATAGATCTCGACCTCGGCATTGGCGCCCTTCACGCCATCGGTGACCTTGTCGATGATCTCCTGCGGCGCGTAGATGTCGGTTTCGGCGCAGGCGAAATAGAGTTCGGCTTTGGTCTTCTGCCCCGCGAGATGCGGGCTGTCGGGCTGGTCGGTGGCCAGATGGGTGCCGTAGACCGAGGCCGCGGCCTTGACCCTGTCAGGGAAATGCGTCGCGGCGTTGATGGCGTAGCGGCCGCTCATGCAGTAGCCGACCGTGCCGACGATTTTGGTGTTGGCCGCCTTCTGCGTCTCGGCGTAGGCGAGCAGGGCGGCGGTGTCTTCCATCACCATGGGGATGTTGATCGAGTTCATGTGCTCGAACATGCGCTTGCGTTCGGGCGCCTCCGGGTCGGGCGGGATCGGCCCAAGCTCCATGACGCCGGAGCGGTAATACAGGTTCGGCAGCATCACATAATAGCCCGATGTCGCGAGCCGGCGCGCCATGTCGCGCAGTTCCTCGCGGATCGCCGGCGCGTCCATGTAGAACAGGATGACGGGAAACGGGCCGTCGCGCTCGGGATGGCTGATGAAGGTGGTGGTGTGGCCGTCTTTGGTCGGAATCTCGATCTGCTGGTCGATCATGGGACGTTTCTTCTCGTTTTCCGGTGGGCGGTTTTAATTCTGGCAATGCGATACGATTGCAAGGAAACCGGGTCATGACAAGGCAGCCTGAGCTTGAATGGGCTTGAACCCTGCCTTCGGGATCGCCATTGTGATATCAAGCGTTTTCTCATCGCAGCCGACCGGAGATTTTCCCAGGATGACCCAGACCAACAATCGGTTTTTCGACGAGATCGGGCGTCTGATGAACGATGCCGCCGGCGCCGCCCAGGGCGTCAAGCGCGAGGTCGACACCGTCGTCCGCAACCAGGCCGAAAAAATCCTGCGCGACCTCGACATCGTCAAGCGCGAGGAGTTCGAGGCGGTCAAGGACATGGCGCGGCTGGCGCGCGAGGAGAACGAGGCCCTGAAGGCGCGGATCGCCGCGCTGGAAGCCAAGCTCGGCGGTTTCACGCCGGATGCCAACGGCGTGGAAGGCAGCGCCATCTGAGGCGACGACGCAGGGCGGCAAGACCAGCCCCGGATTGCGCCTGCCGGCGGCGCGTTGCGCCGACCGTTGGCTCCGTCCGGGCTACGGGATCCCCGCTCCCTCAACGTCATTGCGAGGAGCGCTTGCGACGAAGCAATCCATGTCTCCGCGCGAAGGAAGAAGTTGGATTGCTTCGCTGCGCTCGCAATGACGTTGATAGGTTCACACATGATTTCGCGATCTCGCGGCGGCATTCGCCCGAGGTTTGCTCTTTAGGTCACGCCCTCTTGAGTCGGCTGTGAAGAATACGTTTTCAGGCTGGCGATAGATTTGGCTTCGGGAAGATCGCCATCAGGATAAGGCGCAACAAAATCCTGAGCCACTTGATGAGCGCGATGGGTTGAGCCCTTGCGAAACCCATCAGATGGGTATCGCTTCGATTGTCCTTAGCGCTTGATGACGGACGCCATATCCGCGATCGCCTTCATTACGGCGTCCCGCACGCCGGGATCGTACAGCGAATGGCCGGCGCCTTCGACGATGCGGATTTCGGAGCCGCGCCACGCCGCGGCCAGCGCGTGCGAGGTCGCCGGCGGACACAGCAGATCATAGCGGCCCTGCACGATGATGCCGGGGATGCCTTCGAGCCGGCCGGCATGCTCGAGGAGCTGATCGGGTCGCATGAAGCAATCGTTCTGAAAATAATGCGCCTCCATGAACGGCGTCGAAGGCAGCGCCCGGGTCGAGTTCAGCGCATTGAGATCGAGCCGGACCCGCGACGAGGTGTGTTCGGAGAGGATGCGTTCGGTATCGCCCCAGGCGCGGGCGGCAGGGCCGTGCACCGCCGGATCGGAATCAAGGATACGGCGGAAATACGCATCCAGCAGCTTTGTCCGTTCTTCCGGCGGCAGCACGCCGAGAAAGTCCTTGGAGAGAGCGGGATGCAGGCGTGGCAGCGCATCGAGGAAGGCGCCTTCCAGTTCCCGGCGGGTGCCGAGAAAGGTCGCACGCAACACGATGCCGGTGACCCGTTCGGGATGCGTCTGCGCATAGGCCAGCGCCAGCGTCGCGCCCCAGGAGCCGCCCACGATCACCCAGCGCTGAAATCCGAATTTCTCGCGGATCAGCTCCATATCGGCGATCAGATGCGGCAGGGTGTTGTCGTTGCGGCGGCCTTTCGGGCGGCTTCGCCCGGCGCCGCGCTGATCGAACAGCACGGCGTGAAAACGCTCGGGATCGAACAGCCGCCGGTGGTCGGGCTGGCAGCCGCTGCCGGGGCCGCCGTGCAGGTAGACCGCCGGAATACCATCGGCGCGGCCGACGCTTTCGACATGGATCTCGTGACCGTCACCGACGGACAGCAACTCCGAGGTCAGCGGCGCGAAGGGGTCGGAGCGAGGGCCGCCGGCTTTGCCCGCCTCGGCGTCAGGCGCCATGGTCGCCGCCGGTCTCGGGCGTTCCCCCGGCGAAATTGCGGTAGATGAAACGGTCGCCGCCGCTCGCGGACTCGAACTCGGCCTGCTTGAAGATCTGCTCATGCATCGGCGACAGCGTGCAGGCCGGATCGGTATTGCCCGCATCGCCGGTCAGCGCAAACGCCTGGCAGCGGCAGCCGCCGAAATCGATTTCCCTGAACTCGCAACTCCTGCACGGCTCCTTCATCCACCCGGTGCCGCGATAGCGGTTGAAGGCCTCGGAGTTCCGCCAGATCCAGGCGATCGAATGATTGGATCGCACGCTTTCGAACTCCAGCCCGGTGATCGACTCGGCGGCGTGGCAGGGCAGGACTTTTCCCGCCGGCGAGATGTTGAAGAATTGCCGGCCCCAGCCGCCCATGCATTTCTTCGGCCGCAGCGCGTAATAATCCGGCACCACATAGTCGATGGCGAGGATGCCTTTCAGCCTCACCTCGGCTTCCTCGACGATTCGGCTGGTTTCCTCGATCTGCTCCAGCGTCGGCATCAGCGCCGCACGGTTCTTCAGCGCCCAGCCGTAATACTGCACGTTGGCGACCTCCAGCCGGTCGGCGTCCAGATCGACCGCCATCTGGATGATGTCGGTGAGCTGATGCAGGTTCTGGCGGTGCATGACTGCGTTGACGGTCAGCGGCAGATCCAGTTCGCGGGTCCACCGCGCCACGTCGATTTTCTTCTCATGCGCCTTCTTCAGGCCGGCGACGCGGTCGGCCACCACGGGTTCGTTGCCCTGAAAGCTGATCTGTACGTGGCACAGCCCGGCATCGGCCAGCGCTGAAAGCTTCTCTTTGGTCAGCAACACCGCCGACGTGATGAGATTGGAATACAGTCCGACATCGCTGGCGTGCTGCACCAGTTCGACCAGGTCCTTGCGCGCGGTGGGTTCGCCGCCGGAAAAATGGATTTGCAGCACGCCGATTTCGGCGAGTTCGGTCAAAACCTTCTTCCATTCCTCGGTCGTGAGTTCGCTGCCGCCGCGGTCGAGTTCTACCGGGTTGGAGCAATAGGGGCACTGCAGCGGACAGCGATGCGTCAGCTCGGCGAGCACCGCGAGCGGAATGCCGAAAGCCTCCGCCGTCGAGCCGCGCGCCTCCAGCACCGCGAGCCCGTCATGGGGGTCGCTGGCCGCTACGCCGGCATCTGACAGCGTCGGACTCATGAGGTCTTCTCGCGTGCTTCCGTCAAAAATCCCTTGTCGGCCAAATCCTGCAGCATGGCGATGACGTCGGTCAGGATCGCCTCGCGTTCGGCGGCATATTTGACCGCCAGTTGATCGACCATGTCGGCGACACTGCGAACGCCGTCGCAAAGCTGCAGCACTTCCACCGCGATTTCGTCCGGCGCCAGCACCCGCTCCGGCGCCAGGATGACCCAGACTTGCCGCGTTTGATCGAACTTCAGCCTGGCATGCCGCGGCAGGACCGGCCTGCTGGTCTCGCTGACGTTGATATTGCGGTTACGCGGCGTTGCCATTTTCGTAGCTCTGACTGGGCTCGTCTCTAGCCGGCTTTGGGAACAAACGCCCCCGGCGGTATGTGGCCATCGACATAGGCATGATACAGCGCATCGAGCTGTACCCATAGTACATTGGTCTTGAAGATCAGCGCATTGCAGACATCTGCACGTTCCGCCGGCGTACGGGCGTGTTCCCTCACATATTCCAGCGCAAAGCCGGCGTCGCGCGGCGCCTGCGTCAGGCGCCGGCTGAAATAGCTCATGATGTCGGGGTTGACGAAATCGTAATGCGCCAGCATCCCCGAGATGCGCTCTTCATGCAGGTTCGGCGCGAACAGTTCCGTCAGCGACGACGCGATGGCCTCGAGCGGGCTCTTGTCGCGAACGAAATGCACATAGGCCTCCACCGCGAAGCGCGTCGCCGGCAGAATGCCCTCGGTGGATTCCACGTAGGCGCTGTCGAGCCCGAGCCCCTCGGTCAGCTTCAGCCAGCGCTCGATGCCGCCCTCGGCGCCGACGTCGCCGTCATGGTCCTCGATCCGGTGCCGCCATTCCATGCGGATGGCGCGGTCGCGGAAGCGCGAGATCACCACCGCGTCCTTGATCGGAATCGTGCTCTGGTAATAATAGCGGTTCAGCGCCCAGGCCTGCACCTGGCCCTTGTTCAGCTTGCCGCCATGCAGCAGCCGGTGAAACGGATGTAGATTGTGGTAGCGGGTCGCGCCGATATGGCGAAGGGCTGCTTCCAGTTCGTCGGCGCTGTCGAGCGGCGCGCTGCCGGCGAGCGAGAAGGCCGTCATCCCGTTCAGGGTTATCGCGTTCACAGCGTAATCTCCGTTCCATCGGCGGGGATTTGCCAGCCCGCGCGCTCCGCCTGTTGGCGTTCGGCGGAATGTTGCAGCAGCGCCGGGTTGGAATTGTTGATGTGCAGAAACACTTTGCGGTCGATATTGAGGCCCGACAAGGCTTCGATCGCGCCGCGCTCGCCTGACATGGCGATATGTCCCATGCCTTGCCCGGTCTTGGTGCCGAGGCCGGCCACGATCAACTCATCATCGCGCCATACCGTGCCATCGAAGAAGATCAGCGGCGCGCCGGCAAGCCTGGATTTGAGGTCGTCGGTCACATCGGCACAGGCGGCGAGGAAATAGAAATATTTGCCCGTTGCCTTGTCGCCGATCCGCAAGCCCAGCGTATCGCCTGCGCCGGTATCGCCCGCCGGGTGAGCCTTGCCCTCCAGATACCAGGCGCCCTTGCCCGGGGCGGCAAACGGCAGGATTTCGATCCCGGATGGCGCGCCGTCGGGCAGTGTCGGCTCGAACGTCGTGTCCAGTTCGATGGGCTGGCGCTTCACGTTCTTCGCGTTCAGCACGTTGAAGATGCTGTTGTCCGCCAGGATCGAGAGCACCCTGCGGTGGGCGTATATCGTGAACGGTGAGCCCTCGCGCATCGACAACAGGCCCGCTACGGCATCGATCTCGCCGTTGGTCAGGATCACGCCCGAGATCGGACTGTGACGAAGTTTTCCGGCGCTGGGGTGAAGCTGCGGGGTCGCGATCAATTGCTGGCGCAGGTCGGGCGATGCGTTGATCAGGAACCAGTGTTCGCCGTCGGCGCTGATCGCGATCGAGGCCTGGGTGCTCTGGAGTTCGGGGTGCTCGCCCCTTGCTGCCCGGCAAACCGGACATCCGCAATTCCACTGCGGAACGCCACCACCTGCCGCGGCGCCCAGGACGACGACGCGAAGCATGATTCGTCTCCTGGAGATCCAAAGCCTTGAGGTTTGAAAGGCGTGCGGCCTATAAGCTTGGAAGGTGGACGCCGGTGCGGACACAAGCCCGCGATCGGGATCGTGTCACGCCCGGAGGTCCACCTGAAGTCATATGAAGCTGCCGCGGCCGCTTACTTGCGGGCGGCGCACGCGTACATGTTGATTTCCATGCCGACCGGCACTTCGACGATCTTCGGCGCTTTCCAGGCCATTTGGCTCTCCTTTTCGAACGGACGGCTTCCGTCCCGAGGGATAAAGTACTGCGGAATGAAAAGTTCGCCAGCTAAATTTTTGGATGCAAGCCATCGCCATTCTTGCTGCGATGCACAAGGATCTCACTTATTTGTGCGATCCCGCGCCAAAACAACGTGGGATCAACGGGTTCAAAGTCGCGCGCAGTCGCCTAGATGGTGACTTCCAGTCCCGCAATGGAAAGTGGTTTGCCATGCCCCGGTACTATTTCAACACACGGATCGCGGACGAATTGATCTCCGATCCCGAAGGCGAACAGCTGAGGGATCCCGATCAGGCATGGGAAATCGCCCGCGCCATGATCCGGGAACTGCTCAAGCTCGAGGGCGCCGAAGGCGGCCTGCTGAATGCGACCCTCGAGGTGACGGATGACGCCGGCGAGATCGTGCTGGAATTTCCCTTTACCGAGGCGATTCTCGACATGACAGGCGAAGCGGCCACCAGGCATTGATCGCCCCGCGGGAATGGTGACGGTTGACGGTCGACAACCCTTGGCGCGCGGCGCTACAAGCGGGCGATCAACGGAGCTATTCATGCAAGATCTCTGGCGTCTTCCGGCTACCGATATCGCTGTCCTGGTGAGGTCCAAGAAAATCTCGGCGACGGAGGCGGCGTCGGCGGCGCTGGCCCGGCTCGACGCGGTCAACCCCGCCATCAACGCCGTGGTCGAGCATCGTCCGGCGGAAGTGCTGGCACAGGCCGCCGCCATCGATGCCGCGATCGCGCGGGGCGATGAGTTGGGCCCGCTGGCGGGGGTGCCGGTTACCATCAAGGTCAATATCGACCAGGAGGGGTTTGCCACCACCAACGGCCTCAAGCTGCAGCGCGAGGTCGTCGCGAAGACCAACAATCCGGTGGTCGACAATCTGCGCAAGGCCGGCGCCGTGATTCTCGGGCGCACCAATTGCCCGGCGTTTTCCTATCGTTGGTTCACCACCAATCTCGTTCATGGCGATACCAAAAATCCGCGCGACCCCGGTATCACCCCGGGCGGCTCGTCGGGCGGGGCAGGGGCGGCGGTGGCGGCGGGCATCGGCCACATCGCGCACGGCACCGATATCGCCGGATCGATCCGCTATCCCGCCTATGCCTGCGGCGTGCATGGCCTGCGTCCGACCATCGGGCGCGTCGCGGCCTTCAATTCCGCGCTGCCGGAGCGCCCGATCGGGCCGCAGATCTCGGCGGTATCGGGGCCGCTGGCGCGCACCATCGGCGACATCAGGGTCGCGCTGGCGGCAATGTCAGGCTTCGACGCGCGGGACCCTTGGTGGGTGCCGGCGCCGCTGCAGGGGCCGGCGATGCCGAAGCGCGCCGCGCTGTGCCTCAATCCCGACGGGCTCGATCCCGTCGCGGAAGTGAGGGCCGCCGTCGCCGATGCCGGCAAGCGGCTGGAGCGCGCGGGATGGGTGGTCGAGGAGGTCGAGACGCCGCCGCTGCGCGAGGCCGCCGAACTGCAGACCAAACTGTGGCTCGGCGATGGCTTTGAGGCGCAACTGGCCACAGCCGAGCGCGAAGGCGATCCCGGCGCGCTGGCCTGCCTGCGCGGCAACCGGTCCAAGGTGTTTCCGTTCGATGTCGATACCCTTTCGAAAGTCCTGACGCGGCGTGCGACCCTGACCCGGCAATGGCTGCAATTCCTCGAGAAATATGCCGTGCTGGTGATGCCGGTATCCGGCGAATTGCCGTTTCCCGATCAGCTCGACATGAAGGACGAGGCTTCGTTCGCCCGGGTGTGGCACGCGCAATTGACGCAGATCGCGATTCCCTTCATGGGGCTGCCGGGGCTCACGGTATCGACCGGGCTGGTGGGCCGGGTGCCGGTCGGCGTGCAGGTCGTCTCCGGCCGCTACCGCGAGGATCTCTGTCTCGCCGCGGGCGAGGCGATCGAAGCCGGCGGCACCCCGTCGGCGGCGATCGATCCCGCCGGTTGATGGATTTGCCCGTCCAGACGAAAGAACATGATGACTGGCGTTCATGATTTCACGGCGAAGTCGCTGGCCGGCGAAGACGTTCCGCTGAAGCGGTTCGAGGGCCAGGTGCTGCTGATCGTCAACACCGCAAGCAAGTGCGGCTTCACCCCGCAATACAAGGGTCTCGAGACGCTGCATCAGACGCTCGGCCCGCGCGGCTTTTCGGTGCTCGGATTTCCGTGCAACCAGTTCGGCGGCCAGGAGCCGGGCGACGCCGCAGAGATCGAGCAGTTTTGTTCGATCAACTATGCCGTCACCTTTCCGATGTTCGCCAAGGTCGACGTCAATGGCAGCAACGAGCATCCCTTGTTTGCGTATCTGAAGAATGCGAAATCCGGCCTGCTCGGCCCGTCGATCAAATGGAATTTCACCAAATTCCTGGTCGACCGGTCCGGCAAGGTGGTGGCGCGGCATGCGCCGACGGCGAAGCCGGAAGGCCTGACCAGAGAAATCGAGGCACTGCTATGAACGACAAAAACGAGACCATGAGCGACCCGTTTCCGGACCGCCTGTCGACCGATCCGAAGAGCCCCTACTACAACGAGGAGCTGCTGCAGCGCGACGTCGGCATCCGCTTCAAGGGCGCCGAGAAGACCAATGTCGAGGAATATTGCATCAGCGAGGGCTGGGTGCGCGTGACCGCCGGCAACGCCAAGGACCGCTACGGCAATCCGCTGACCATCAAGGTGCACGGCCCGGTCGAGCCGTATTTCAGGGACAAGGCGGAGTCGTGAGACAAGCGCAACCGGCAGGGAAGCCGTCATGGCCGGGCCTGTCCCGGCCATCCACGTCTTGCTTGCTGCCGCATTGGTAAGACGTGGATGCCCGGGACAGGCCCGGGCATGACGAACTGCACGAAAGCCAGCGCCATGTCCGTCCGCATCGTTGACGTCCGTGAAGTGACAAAACCGATCGCGTCGCCGATCCGCAACGCCTATATCGACTTCAGCAAGATGACGACCAGCCTCGTTGCCGTCGTCACCGACGTGGTGCGCGACGGCCGGCCGGTGGTCGGTTACGGCTTCAATTCCAACGGCCGCTACGGGCAGGGCGGGCTGATCCGCGAGCGTTTCGCGCCGCGCCTGATGGAGGCCGACCCGAACAGCCTGCTCGATGATTCCGGCGGCAATCTCGATCCGGACCGGGTCTGGGCGGCGCTGATGTCGAACGAAAAGCCCGGCGGCCATGGCGAGCGCTCGGTCGCGGTCGGCACCATCGACATGGCGGTGTGGGACGCGGTGGCGAAGATCGCGGGCAAACCGCTGTTCCGGCTGCTGGCCGAACGCCACCAGCGCACCGCGAACCCGCGCGTGTTCGTCTATGCCGCCGGCGGCTATTATTATCCCGGCAAGGGCCTGTCGATGCTGCGCGGCGAGATGCGCAGCTATCTCGACCGCGGCTACAATGTCGTGAAGATGAAGATCGGCGGCGCGCCGATCGCCGAGGACCGCATCCGCATCGAGGCGGTGCTCGAGGAGATCGGCAATGAAGCGCGGCTCGCCGTCGACGCCAACGGCCGGTTCGATCTGGAGACCGCAATCGCCTATGCCAAAATGCTGCGCGACTATCCGCTGTTCTGGTACGAGGAGGCCGGCGATCCCCTCGATTACCAGTTGCAGGCGGCGCTGGCGGATTTCTATCCGGGGCCGATGGCGACAGGCGAAAACCTGTTCAGCCACCAGGATGCGCGCAACCTCATTCGCTACGGCGGCATGCGGCCCGACCGCGACTGGCTGCAATTCGACTGCGCGCTGTCCTACGGCCTGTGCGAATACCAGCGCACGCTCGAAGTGCTCAAGACCCAGGGCTGGTCTCCAAGCCGCTGCATTCCCCATGGCGGCCATCAGATGTCATTGAACATCGCGGCCGGCCTCGGGCTCGGCGGCAATGAAAGCTATCCCGACCTGTTCCAGCCCTATGGCGGTTTTCCTGATGGCGTGCGGGTCGAGAACGGCCATATCACGATGCCGGACCTGCCGGGCATCGGCTTCGAGGGCAAGGCCGATCTCTATCAGGAGATGAAGGCGCTGGCGGGGTGATCGTATTGGATTCTCAGGCCGTCCGTTTACCCACCATCAATCGTCGAAGGATACCGCGATCTTGACCAGCAAACGTTCCCTTCCTCAATTCTCGCTCTCGAAGGACAAGATCCGGGTCCTGCTCCTCGAAGGCGTCAACGACAGCGCCGTGCAGCTGATCGAGACTGCGGGCTATTCCAACACGACGCGCCTTTCCAAAGCGCTTGAGGGCGAAGCGCTCAAGGAAGCCATCAAGGGCGTGCACCTGCTGGGTATCCGGTCACGGACGCAGATCACGACGGATGTTCTGGGGGCCGCGGACCGGCTGATCGCGATCGGATGCTTCAGCGTCGGCACCAACCAGGTCGATATCGACGCCGCCCGCCGCAGCGGGATTCCGGTATTCAACGCCCCGTTTTCCAACACCCGCAGCGTGGCGGAGCTGGTAATCGGCGAGATCGTCTTCCTGCTGCGCCGGATCGTTGCGCGTTCCAACGCCGCCCATCAGGGGCAATGGGACAAGTCCGCGGACGACAGCTATGAGGTGCGGGGCAAGACGCTCGGCATCATCGGCTACGGAAATATCGGCTCGCAGCTCTCCAATCTCGCCGAAGCGATGGGCATGCGGGTGATCTTCTACGATCACACCGACAGGCTTCGTCATGGCAACACCGAGCCGGTCGCGAGCCTGCATGAGCTACTGGCACAAAGCGACGTGGTGTCGTTGCATGTGCCGGAAACATCGGCCACGCACGGCATGATCGGGCGCGAGGAAATCGCGGCGATCAAGACCGGTGCTTTCTTCATCAACAACAGCCGCGGCACCGTCGTCGACCTCGAGGCGCTCGCCGACGCGCTGCGCGACGGCAGGCTTCGTGGTGCGGCGGTCGATGTCTTTCCGGTCGAGCCGCGCTCGAATGCGGATCGCTTCGTATCGCCGCTGCAGGGGCTGGAAAACGTCATTCTGACGCCGCACATCGGCGGTTCGACCGAAGAGGCGCAGGAACGCATCGGCGCCGAAGTGGCCCGCAAGCTCGTTGACTACAGCGATTCCGGCTCGACCATGGGCGCGGTCAATTTCCCCCAGGTCCAGTTGCCGCCGCGGCCATCGGGCACGCGATTCATTCAGGTGCAGCGCAACCTGCCGGGCATGCTCGGGCGCCTGAACGAAGTGCTCGCGCGTCACGCCGTCAACATCGCCGCGCAGTATTACGAGACCGATCACGACGTCGGCTATGTGGTGCTCGACGCCGACGCCTCCGCCGCCGATGGCCAGCGCGTGCTGGCGGACATCCGGGCGCTGGAAGGCACCATTCGCGCCCGGCTGCTCTACGAATACAAGATATGAGCCTGGCAGAATCTGCGGGGCAAGAGCGATCTCTATAAGAGAGATGACGGCGCTGGCGGCGTAGCATTTCGCTGCGTGCGGCGCACTCCGCTTCACCTCTCCCCTTGTGGGAGAGGTCGGATTGCATCGAAGATGCAATCCGGGTGAGGGGGCTTGCTCTATCGATAGACCGTAACCCCTCACCCCAACCCTCTCCCACAGGGGGAGAGGGGGCTCACCGCCGTCGTGGCGAGCATATCGAATAACCCCGAATCGCTACGACAGCCGCATGTCCAGCAGCCGCCGGCCCTCGCCCTTCAGCAGTTTCTTCACCGCGCTGGAGGCGACGACCGCGCCGTCGTTGGCATAGGCCTCGTGGTTCTTCTCGATGTCTTCGAGCCGGTAGAGATAGTTGACCATGATGCCCGCGGATTCGCGCAGGCCCTTGGGCGAGAGGTCGCCGAGCCAGTTGATCCGCTCCAGCAGCGCGCCGTTGCCGAGATGGAATCGCGCCACCGAATCGATCAGCCGGCCCTTCGCGGTGCGCGCCTTCAGGAAATAATGCGCGGCCAGCGGCTCCAGCACCGCGCGCAGCTTTGACGCCAGCTCCGCATCCTCGAACCAGTCGGGCTTGTCGAGGTTTTCGAGCAGCGCCCGCTCCTCGTCGGACACCGGAACGTCGCTCGCCTGCTTCAGCCACTGAACAAAGCCGGGCACCGGCGACAATGTCACAAAATTTTCCAGCTTCGGCAGTTCGCGCCGCAATTCCTCGACTACCTGCTTGATGAGGAAACTGCCGAACGAAATGCCGCCGAGGCCCTTCTGGGTGTTGGAGATCGAATAGAACACCGCGGTGCGGGCGCGCTCGATCGGCACCAGCGCCCGGTCTTCGGCCAGCAGCGGCGCGATCGCGGCGGGGATCGCCTCGGTCAGCGCCACCTCGACGAAGATCAGGGGTTCGTCGACCAGGGCGGGATGAAAGAACGCGTAGCAGCGCCGGTCGACCGGATCGATGCGGCGGCGCAGATCGTCCCAGTCGCGGATCTCGTGCACCGCCTCGTAGCGGATAATCTGTTCCAGAATGTTCGCTGGCGTCTGCCAATCGATCCTGCGCAGCACGAGAAATCCCCTGTTGAACCATGAAGACAAAAGATGCACGGCGTCGCGGTCGAGCGCGGCCAGATCCTTGTGGCCGCCGCCGTTCATGAGGCCGAGCAGATCGGCGCGCAGCGCTACCAGTTCGCTGGTGCCGCCGGGCGCGCGGTTGAGCCGCCGGATCAATTCCTGCCGCCGCGGTTCGGAGGCAAAATGCAGGTCGCTTGCGTCCTCGTCGGACGGCTGCGCGCGCCAGGCCTCGATCGCCTGCGACAGCCGCTCCCGGTCCGGACCATAGCCGCGCGCCAGCGTCTCGAAGAACGCCAGCCTGCCGGCCTGATCGAGCTGGCGATAGCGGTCGAGCACCTCGCGCGCGATCGCGATGCCGGACGCCTCGCCGCGCCCCGACAGCAGCGCCTCGCACAATTCGATCAGTTCGGTGGCATCCTGTTTCGTATCCGGCGGCCCGCCGCCGCGAAGCAGGGTGCGGCCGCGCTCGGAAATCGAGGCGAGGAGGTCGGCGAAGAAGGCGTTGTTGCTCATGTCGGGCGGTTCGAATCCTGGTTGGACGGGAATGCTACACGAAGATTAGGGCGTATCGGATCACAATCAAGCGGGGGAGGGATGCTCAAAAAGCCATCATGCGCATCGCGCAAGACGGGCGAATTTCTGCAAGTGATTTGCCCGACAGGTTAAGCGAAAATTTGCCCGTCGGGTTGATTTGTCGCGGTTTTCGAAAGTGGGGCGCCGTCCCAGATCAAAAAAAAATCGAAAACAACCCCATGTACAGTAACGGTAGAGGGTACGGAGCGAAACCAACACCACCGCTGGTGGTTAAAACGTGATAATGTCGAAGCCAGTTCCAGCAATGTTGAGCAAAAGAGCCTCGAATTTGAGCGTCGCCTTCACCAAGGAAGACAGTGCCGAAACCGCGTCGGAAACCCTGCTGCCCGACCGCCCGGTCTCGCCGCATCCGAACCTCGTCACAACAGCGGGATTGCAGGCGCTGGAGTTGCAACTGCAGCA
Source organism: Pseudomonadota bacterium (assembly GCA_043811435.1). Lineage (GTDB taxonomy): Bacteria > Pseudomonadota > Alphaproteobacteria > Rhizobiales > Xanthobacteraceae > Bradyrhizobium. The sequence goes on along the minus strand of JBDRNF010000180.1, from coordinate 30,875 downwards.
GGCGCGCGAGGCCTGGGAGGCCGCGCAGAAGATCGAGGATGTCAACGAACGCCGGCGGCAGGCAGCAATCCCGTTGCGCGATGCGCGGTATTTCGCGGCGCGGGTCCGCACGGCGCAGGTCGTCGCCGATCCCACGTCGTCAGATACCATCGCCTTCGGCAGCACGGTGACTTTCAGGCGCGACGACGGCCGCATCCAGACCTACCGCATCGTGGGCGAGGACGAGGCGGACCCGAAGGCCGGTTCGATTTCGTTCGTGTCTCCGGTGGCGCGGTCGCTGATGGGCAAGGCCGTCGGCGATGTCGTCGGCGCGGCCGATCAGGAGCTGGAGATCACGGCGATCGAGTAGGATGGGTTGAGCCCTTCGCGAAACCCATCATCGTCCGTCTCAGATTTGATGGGTATCGCTGCCTCCTTTGCTCTACGAGCCGAGGAGGAAGCTCCACCCATCCTACGCACTGTCAGAAACGCGGCCCATTTTTGTAATGACAAAGACATTACGACAATTTATAATGGCGTATGGCAATGACACCGAAACCAACTGCCGCACGCGATACGCTCAACCTTCGCATCAAACCCGAATTGCGCGGATTGATTGACCGTGCGGCCCATCTCGCCGGCAAGAACCGCACCGACTTCGTGCTGGATGCGGCGCGCCGTGCCGCGGAGGATGCCCTGCTGGATCGCACGCTGTTCAGCGTCAGCCCCAAGGCCTATGCCGAATTTTTGAAGCGGCTTGATGCCCCGCCGAAGCCGAACGACCGGCTGCGCCGTACCATGCAGGCGAAAGCGCCGTGGGACCGCATGTGAGCCTGAGCGCGCCCGCGCCGCTGGCTGACCGTCACCAGTTCGGAGCCTTCAATTCAGGCGTTGCCGTCCTCGACGAATGGCTCCGGCGTCGTGCACGTGCCAACCAGGTCAGCGGCGCCTCGCGCAGTTTTGTCATTTGCGCCGATGATGTTGTCGTTGGGTACTATGCACTCGCCTCCGGCGCCGTCAGCGCAGACGCGGTCCCCAGCCGTTTCCGGCGCAATATGCCGGAGCCGATTCCGGTAGCCGTGCTTGGACGGCTCGCCGTCGATCGGAGCTATCACGGGCAGGGCATCGGACGCGCGCTATTCCGCGACAGCACGTTGCGCGTCATGCAGGCGGCCGAAACCATCGGCATTCGCGGCATGCTGGTCCATGCCATTTCCGACGAAGCCAAGGCGTTCTATCTCGAGCTCGGCCTTTCGGAATCGCCGCTCGAGCCGATGACGCTGATGGTGACGCTGGCGGATCTCCGGGCAGCGCTCTAGCTGTGGTCTTTCAGAAGGTTGCCCATCCCTGTGGGCTGATCCCGCCTCACTCCTTCTCCGCAAACTCCGTCGGCGTCTTGCCCGTCACCTGCCGGAATGCGTGCGAAAACGCCGGCACGCTGGCGTAGCCGAGGTCGGCGGCGAGTTGTTTCACCGAAACATTGGTATCGACCGACAGCCGCTCGATTGCAGCCGCGATGCGGGCGCGCTGGCACCAGCTCTTGAAGCTCAGTTGCGTTTCCGAGGCGAACAGCCGCGACAGGGTGCGTGCCGAGGTGCCGACTTCGCGCGCCAGCGCCTCGATCTCGTGGGCACCGGTGGGATCGCCGAGCACGATGTCGGCGGCGCGGCGGCAGCGCGGCTCGTGCGGCAGCGGGATGAAGGTGGCGGAATCCTCGGCCTGGTGCAGTTCGAGCATCACGAGTTTTATCAGGAGCGCGGTACGATCAGGGTCGTTGCGGCCGTCGAACAGCGCCAGGATCGCCTGGTGCAGCAAGGGCGAGACCCGCACCACGAATTCGGCATCCAGGCTGGCGCTGCGTGCTTCCCGCCCGAGCCAGGCGAGGTCGAAATACAGCGTGCGCATGTCGATGTCGGCGAGCACGTCGATGGCGTGTTCGAGCCGGGCGGGCACCCAGACCGCGCGGTCCGGCGGCACCAGCCAGCGGCCCTTCGGCGTGGTGACCTGCATGGTGCCGCGGGCGGCGTACACCAATTGCGCCTCGCGGTGCATGTGGGTGTCGAGCCGGACGCCGCGCCGGTAGTGGTTGGCAATCAGATGCAGGCCGTCGCCGGTCGAGATCCGGCGGCCCTTGATGGCGGCAATTGGCTTTTCGGCGATATTCATTGGCCACATCCCGTCAGCGCAAGCACGTATAACCTATTTCAGGAAATTACGGGATTCGCCAATGAACAGCCCCGCCAGGGTGATCGGCTACGTCAATGCCGGCCACTTCATCGACCATTATTCGATGCTGATCTTCGCCGCCGCCATCATCGTGATGGGGCCGGCGCTCGGCATGGCCTATTCGGAACTGCTGCCCTATGCGACGCCGGGGTTCGTCGCGTTCGGCGCGGGCTCGCTGCTCACCGGCTGGCTCGGCGACCGCTGGAGCCGCCGCCACATGATGGTGATCTTCTTTGCCGGCATCGGGCTGTCGATGATCGCGGTCGGGCTGGTGCAGACCCCGCTGCAGCTCGGTGCGGCGCTGCTCGCAATCGGCCTGTTCGCCTCGATCTACCATCCGGTCGGCACCGCCATGATCGTGTCCTATGCCGACAGGCTCGGCCGCGAGATGGGGATCAACGGCGTCTGGGGAAATCTCGGCGTGGCGTCGTCGGCGCTGGTCACCGGCGTGATCGGCCAGTATCTCGGCTGGCGCTGGGCTTTTATCATCCCCGGCATCGTCACGATCGGGATCGGCATCGCGTTTGCGCTGACCGTGGTGCACGAGGACCGCTCCGGCTTCAAGCAGGCGGCGGCGCAGGCGCGGGTGGCAAAGCAAGATATGTGGCGGGTGATCCTGGCGCTTTTCATCGTGGTGATCGCGATCTCCACCACCTTCAACGCGGTGACGGTGGCGCTGCCGAAACTGTTCGCCGAGCGCCTCGCCGACTTGACCGCGAGCCCGGCGCTGCTCGGGGTGATCGCGGCCGGCGTCTACGTGTTCGGCGCCATGACGCAATACACCATCGGCCAGCTGATCGACCGCTATTCGCTGAAGGCGATCTCGCTGCCGCTGTCCCTGATGCTGGCGCCGTTCCTGTATCTGGCGGCGACGCTGTCCAACCTGCCGCTGATCCTCGCCGCGATCGGCATCGTGATGGGCGCCTTCGGCCAGGTCACCGTCAACGACGCCATGGTCGGCAAATACACCAGCGAGGAATGGCGGTCGCGCGCTTACTCGGTGCGCTACTTCATCGGCTTTACTGCCGCGGGCGCGTCAGTGGGGCTGGTGGCGTGGCTGTACGAGCAGGGCGGCTTCGTCACCATGCTGCACGCGTTCGCGGCGTTATGCCTGCTGGTGATCGCGGCAGCGATCATCCTGCCGACCGAGATCAAGGTGCCGGCGGCGCAGCCGAACTGAAGCCACCCGACGAGATAAGCGCTCGCCTCTTGTTGCAGCGCAATGTTTGGCGAGTGGTGAGCGGCTGCTCGCGGTGTCCTGGTATTGCTCGCCCGTGTGCTGCGGTGGGTTGCCACTCGGTAGCACTACGGGGTGCCCAAATTAATCAAATCTGAAGGTGTGGCACTCATACTTGCGGGTCAGCATTGCACCGTTTGCATGGCAAATTGCCTGTCATGCCGTGCCCGATCACCCCAAGCCGGTCCGGTTGACCGTTCCCCCGCCAAAGGACGTCTCACATGCGAACCACCACGTTCCACGCGCTCCCCTTGATGCTCGCTGGCCTTCTCGCGACTTGTATTCCCGCATCCGCCGAAAACGGCGTTTCGGCCGACAAGATCGTGTTCGGTCAGGCGACCGCGCTCGAAGGCCCGGCTTCGGCTTTGGGCCAGGGCATGAAACTGGGTCTCGACGCGGCCTTCGCGGAAATCAACAAGGCCGGCGGCGTCAAGGGCCGCAAGCTCGAACTCAAGAGCGTCGACGACGGCTATGAGCCCACCAAATCCATCGAAGCGGTCAAGAAGCTGATCGAAGAAGACAAGGTGTTCGCCATCGCGGGCGCGGTCGGCACGCCGACCGCCGCCGCCACCCAGCCGATCGCGACCGCCGCGGGCGCTCCCTTTATCGGCGCCTTTACCGGCGCCGAATTCCTGCGCGCGCCGCACAAGCCGCTGGTGCTGAACATTCGCGCCAGCTACTTCCAGGAAACCGAAGCCATGGTCGAACATCTGACCAAGGATCTCGGCGCCACCAAGATCGCGATCATGTACCAGGACGATGCGTTCGGGCAGGCCGGCCTTGCCGGCGTCAAGAAGGCGCTCGACAAGCGGCAGATGCAGCTCGCCGGCGAAGGCACCTTCGAGCGCAACACGGTCGCGGTCAAGACGGCGCTGCTGGCCATCAAGAAGGTCGAGCCCGACGCGGTGATCATGATCAGCCCCTACAAGCCTGCGGCCGCGTTCATCAAGCTGGCCAAGCAGATCAAGCTCGACGTGACCTTCGTGAATATCTCCTTCGTCGGATCCGACGCACTGGCCAAGGAACTCGGCTCCGCCGGCGCCGGCGTGGTCATCACGCAAGTCGTTCCGTTCCCGAAGGACGCGGCCATCCCGGTGGTCGGGCGCTATCACGCCGCGCTCAAGGCGAACTCTCCCGATGCCCAGCCGGGCTTCGTTTCGCTCGAAGGCTACCTCGTCGGCCGCGCCATCATCGCGGGCCTCGAAAAGGTCGATGGCGAACCGACCCGGCAGGCGCTGCTCGAGGCCGTGCAGAAGGCCGGCAGCCTGGATCTCGGCGGCTTCAAGCTCACCTACAGCGCCACCAGCAATCGGGGATCGGATCAGGTGTTCCTGACCGTGATCCAGCCGGACGGCAGCTTCAAGGCGGTCGATCGTCTCCAGAAGTCCGGAACGTAACGCAAAGCGGCCGCGAGCATCGGGCAAAGCCCCGCTGCTCGCGGCACGATTTCGCAACTGCTACCTGATAGTACCCTGGAGATTGACGATGCAGAGCGCGACGTCGTGGTATCACCTCGGCCTTCGCGGTCGATTGTTTACGGCCTTCGGCGTCGTCGCAGCCCTCACGGTGCTGGCGAGCGGCAGCGCGATGATCTCCTATGACAGCCTCGGACGCTCGCTTGGCGCGGTCGCCGAAAAAAGCCTGCCCGAGATCACACGCGCTTCCGAGGTGGTCAGGGCCGCCGGCGAAGTCGCCGCTGCCGCGCCGCGCCTGCTCGCCGCGACCGACAAGGCCGAGCGCGAACATGCCGTCAAGGGTTTGACCGCCGCGCGTCAGGATCTCAAACAGTCCATCGGCGCGCTCGCATCCGAAGATGCCGCACGGCTCAACAAGACCGCGGATCGCATTCTGGTGAACCTCGACCGGCTGATGCAGTCTGGCGCCGAACGCCAGGCGATTGCCGAGTCCCAGCACGCGCTGGTTGCCGGGCTTCGCAAATCGCATCAGAAGCTCGCCGAAAAACTGTCGCCGATGGCCGACGATGCCGGATTCACCCTGACCCTCGGCCTGCAGACGGCGGCCGACGACAAGGACCTCGAGGTCGTCAAGAAGACGCTGGCCGCGCTGGCTGACAATGAACTGGTGTCGCTGCAGGCCATCCTGGATCTGCGCGCCGAATCCAATCTCATGCTGGGAATCCTCGTCGAGGCGGCTGACCTGCCGTCCGTCGAGTTGTTGCCGCCGGTCAGGGACCGGTTCACCGCGACGGCGGGGCGCCTCGGAAAGGCCGCTGCCGCCTTTAAGGATCCCGAGGCGTCGAAACTCGTCGCTGAACTGGTCAAGACCGGCAAGGAGCCCGGCAACGTCTTCGAACTCAAGCAGAAGGAACTGGCTGCCGCCAGGACCGGCGCCAATGTGGTGGTCGAGAACCGCGCGCTCGCCCTGGAGTTCGAGAAGGAAGTCGCAAGCCTGCGCACGCGCAGCGAGGCTTCGGCGACATCAGCGGTCCACGAATCCGAGGCGGAGATCCGCCAGGGCCGGATTATCCTGATCGGCCTCTCGCTGGTCAGTCTTGCCACCGCACTTGCCATCGGCTGGCTCTATGTCGGCCGTGGGGTGGTGCGGCGCCTTGTCAGGCTGCAGAACAGCATGAAGTCGGTCGCCGCGGGCGATCTCGCCACCGAGATCGCCACCGGCGGCTCGGACGAAATCGCCGACATGGCCGAAGCGCTGCAGGTCTTCAAGAGCAACATGCTGGAATCCAACCGCTTGCGCACGGAACGCGCGGAGGCGGAGAAGCATACGCATGCCCAGCGCAGAACCGAGATGCGGAAACTGGCGGATGAATTCGAAGCCGCGGTCGGCGAGATCGTGCAGACGGTATCCTCCGCCTCGACGGAGCTGGAAGCCTCGGCCACCGGTCTGACCCGGACCGCCGACGAGACCCAGCAACTCTCCGGCAGGGTGGAAGCCGCTTCCGAGGAAGCCTCCTCGAATGTCAGGTCGGTTGCGGCCGCGACCGAAGAGATGAGCGCGTCGATTGCCGAAATCAGCCGGCAGGTCCAGGAGTCCAACATGATTGCCGGCGAAGCCGTCAACCAGGCGGAGATCACCGACGCCCGCATCAACGAGCTGTCGAAGGCGGCGTTGCGGATCGGCGACGTGGTCGACCTGATCACGACGATCGCGGAGCAGACCAATTTGCTGGCGCTGAACGCCACCATCGAGGCGGCCCGCGCCGGCGAATCCGGCCGCGGCTTCGCGGTCGTCGCCCAGGAGGTCAAGGCGCTCGCCGCGCAGACCGCCAGCGCGACCCACGAGATCAGCAGCCAGATCGCCGGAATGCAGGTCGCGACCCAGGACTCGGTCGTGGCGATCAAGCAGATCGGCACCACCATCAGCCGGATCTCGCAGATCGCGGCCGCGATCGCGACCTCCGTCGATCAGCAGGGCGACGCTACCCGGGACATCGCCCGCAATGTCGAACAGGCGGCGCAGGGCACCTCCCAGGTCGCCACCAATATTGTCGATGTGAACAAGGGCGCGCGCCATACCGGCTCGGCTTCCGCCCAGGTTCTTTCCTCGGCGCAGTCCCTGTCGGGAGAGAGCAACCGTCTCAAGCTCGAGGTCGGCAAGTTTCTCGATACGGTGCGCGCCGCCTGAGCGACAGCTACGTCGCTTCCGGCGCCGGGTGGGGCGGGTTTTCCATCAAGCCGGTGACCGAGGCGACCGCATAGCCCACCACTGCGCCGATCGCAGCCCCCAGCGACTTGAATTCGACGTCGCGGAAGCTCGGATGCCGCCCGGCCGCGATGTACTGCAGCGGCTCGAAAATCGCAGCCGCCAGCGACAGCGCCAGCACGATCAACCAGAATCTGCGGGGATAGGCCGCGGCGAACAGCGCGCCGACCGCCGCCATCACGCAGAACCGTTCGATGTTCGGCGCCAGTCCGCTGGCGGGCCGCCATCCGATCGGAACCAGCGTCACCAGCAGTACGATCAGGATCGAGAGCCAGGCCGCCCGCCGGATGAGCAGCCGGATAGTTTCCACACTGAAATCCTTCATGTTGGGATCAGCGCCCGAACAGCTTGCGGAAAAGTTTCTGCGACTGCGGAAACTGGTCGTTGTCGATCTGCGTCGGCCACTGCCCGTCGACGTCGAAATAGGCTGCGTAGGCGATCTTGTCTTCATTCTGCATGAACCAGTCGCGCATCTGCTGGATGAAGTAGGGGTTGTCGCCGAACTGGCCGACGCCCCATTCCGGGTAACTCATGAGCTTGCCGCGCCGGGCGGCGAAGTCGCGCTGCCACTCGAGGCCGAACGGCGCTTTCAGGTAGTGGGTTTCCCATCGCTCCTGCGCCGACCCCTCATGCTTGAAATCGTAGACGTCGAGGCCGATGTAATCGACCACATTGTCGCCGGGATAGGCGAGGTCGGCCGCCAGTTCCTGCAGCCCCCACCCCGGACACCAGTCGTATTTGAAGCCGTCGGAATATCGCCGGAAGATGCCGACCACGCGGCGGAACGCGGCGATGTAGTCCGCCTCCTGGCCCTTGGCGAACCAGGGCGAGTCGACCAGGTTCATTTCCCAGCCCAGCCGGATGATCGCGTTCGGCTGGTTGTCGGCGATCGCCCTGGCGGCGGCTTCGAAGGCATCGTCGTGCAGGCCGCTGGCGACATCGGCGAGCGGCGTTCCCTTCACCGTCAGCGGCATCGACCACACCACGTTTCGCGCCGGGTTGAGCTTCCGCCAGATGCCCGGCACCCAGCTCAGCTTGGAGTAATCCTCCCAGGTATACTGGGCGTAGAAGTCGACGCCGAGCACCGAGGACGGTTTTCGGTTCAGCCATTTTTCCCAGGCCTGCAGCGTGCGTTCGCGGCCTTCGGTTCCCCAGTGGACGAATGCGCCGGCGAATTTCGCGGGCATGGGTTTGACCTTGGGCGCGCCATGGGCCGGACTTGCTGCGCCCAGCGCCAGCATCGCCGCGACCATCGTCGCGCCGAGAAATCCAAGCGGGGCGCGAGCGCGGTCAGCGTGAAACATGGTCTGCCCTCGCCAATTGTCCGGCCAGGCCGGTCGAAAGCCGTCGTCCCACCACCACAGAGCCCTGTGCGGTGAGATGGCCGGCGTCGAACTGCATGGGAATGTCGCCTTCGGCGAATTCATCGCACTGGCCGTCGTGGCAGACGGCATCGTAGACGGAGAGATAGGTGACCCCCTTCGCGGCGGCGATCCGGCCGAGTTCGCGGTCGCGCTCCCGGATTCCGGCGGTGCGGGTGCGGCTGGCAATCGAAGGGCTGTTGCGCAGGATCTCGTCGGCCAACAGCCGCGGCAGCGGGCTGTCATATTCGACGATCGGCCCCAGCACGACGACGTCGAGCCCCCGCGACGTCAGGGTCTCGATCGTTTCGGACAGCGCCGGGAGATCCTCGTCCTTCCACGAGGCCGCGAGCAGGACCTTGTCGACCCTGTTATTCACGAGGAAGTCGCCGAAGACATAGTGCATCAGCCGCGGACAGGCGCGCGTCTCCAGCTTTGAGACCGGCATCGCGGCCGGACGGCAGGCGCTGGCGGTTGCCTGGAGGATGTTCACGGCCGGCATGGCGGCGGACAGGCCGGACCACAGATGCGCGGCGTGGCTGTCGCCGACCAGGAGATAATTCGGCCGCTTCGCGTCCGGCGTCATGCAGGTCTCGATATCGAGCCGCTGGCGGTTGGTCGCCAGATAGCATTGGCCGGAGCGGAAGGCCTGGGAGGGATCGTAGGCGAGATAGGCGGCGATCGCGACGACACGCTCGGGGAAGCGGAACGGCGCGCCGCCCGCGAACAGCACCAGGCCGCAAAGCGCCACGGCCGATGCCGTCGCCATCGAGGCGACGCCGAAAACCATGCGCTTCGAAGCCGCTTTGGCCCGCCGAAACGGCGTCTCGATGAATTTCCACGACAGGAAGGCGATGCCGACCGAGAGCGCCACCAGCGCCAGCTTGACCGCGATGCCGGATGAATTCGGCAGCAGCAGCTGGTCCGTGCGCTGAAACACGATCAGCGGCCAATGCCACAGATAGAGCGAATAGGAGATCAGGCCGATGAAGACCACCGGCCGCAGCGACAGCAGCCGGCCGACTTTGGAAACGCCGCTTTCGCTCGAGGCGATCACCAGCGTGGAGCCGATGCTGGCGAGCGAGACCATCAGCAGCAGCGGCGAAGACGGCGAGCCGAGGAAGATGGCGCCGAGCAGCAGCAGCATCCCCGCCGCGCCGCAGGCATTCCTCCAGAACGCGGTTTGCGGCGCCGGAAAGAACCCGATCGCCAGCAGCGCGCCGAGCGCCAGCTCCCAGGCGCGAAACGGCGCCAGGTAGAACACGAAGCTGGTGTTGCGATAGCTGACCGCAAGCGCCGCGGCAAAGGACAGCGCCGCGGCAATGGCGAACAGCAGCCTGGCGTGCTTCGGTGCGGCGCGCCAGACCAGCAGCATCAACAGGGGAACGATGAAGTAGAACTGCTCCTCCACGCCCAGCGACCAGGTATGCAGCAGCGGCTTGGTTTCGGCGGGCGCATCGAAATACCCCGCGGTGCCCGCGAAGTAGATGTTGGAGACGGAGCCGACGGCGCTGGCGAGGCTCCTGGCATAATCCTCGAGCTCGACCGGCAGGAAATAGAGATAGGCGAAGACGCTGGTGACCAGGAACATGACAAACAGCGCGGGCAGGATGCGCAGCACCCGGCGCTTGTAGAACTCGCCGAGCGAGAACAGCCGGTTGCGGATGTCCGCATTGATCATGCCGCAGATCAGGTATCCCGATATCACGAAGAAGATGTCGACGCCGAGGAAGCCGCCGGGAAATCCGGGAATGCCGGCGTGATAGAACAGCACCGGGACAACGGCGAGCGCCCGCAGGCCGTCGATGTCGGCGCGGTATGGCATCGGAGCCCGGTGGCCGGTCTCGGGTTTATTCGCTGCGGCCAAATTCACATCCCCTCGTGGCGTATGACGCGCGGCGAACGCCAAACGCGTCGGTGCTGAATTTCGGCTTGCAGAAGGCTTCCCACTTCGCGTCTTCCTTCTGGAGCGCGATCGCGTCCAGCCGCTCCTGCTCGGGATCGCGAACGGGCGCCGGAAGCTTGGTCCATGTCGTGCGGCAGTTGTCGTAGCCGTAGTAGCGCGAGTACTTGCAGTGCGACGTCGCCACCAGGGTTTCCGCCGGGGCCGGCGATGCGCATGCGATCAGCGCGATGGCCATTACGAGTTTTTTCAGGCTGGTTCCCCAGCGCCGCCTGCCATCAGGGTGCGTTGCAAAATCGGACACCCCGGACAGTCCGGATGTGCCGAAACGGTGGGGCACCGCGGGCTCGGCGCCGCGCGCGGTGAAAATGCCGCGGAAATTCGACTGTATTGCCATCTGCACCACACGCTTCGTTAAGAGGTTCATGTCGTGTGGCAAGGATTGCAATATCCGGTCCAGCGCGGCACCGCCGTCCGGAATGGTTAAGGACGGACCGGTTAACCCACTTCGGAATATTGCGATGCCGGCACGATCGGCTGCTCTATAATTCGGGTCACGCGCATGGCTCATCGTTCCAGCGCTCACCGGGCAGGACGCGTTGTTGTGATGGAAGCTACCGACAGTCAGCGAGCCTTGAGTCAGCGAGCTTTGCCGTGAACAGGCTGTCCAGCCTGCTGGTCGAGACGCCGATCGCGCTCCATGTCGGCCGTATTCCGGTCGTGCAGGTATTGCGCGGCGCGCTGTTCATTGGCGTGTTGCTGCTGGTGTGGATTTCGCTGCAGCCGTTCGCCGATCTGGGCAACCCGACGATCGGCGATGCCGCCACCGGACGCGGCACGACCTACGCCCTGTTCGGGCTTCTCGCCGTGCTCTCGCTGGCGCTGGTGGCGCACAAGCATGCGGAAGCGCTTCGTTCGTTCGTATCGACGCCCTACATCCTGTTCGGCTGCTGGATGTGCGTCAATCTCGTGATGTCGCGCGACCCCAGCGCCTCGACGCAGAGATTCGTCCTCACCGCCTGCGTGTTCGTGGTCGCGGCAACGTTGTTGCTGCTGCCGTCCACGGCTCGCGAACTGAACCGGTGGCTCGGCATCGCCGTGCTGACGTTTCTGACCGTCTGCTATCTCGGGGTGATGCTGACGCCGCATCTGGCCGTCCACCAGGCCACCGACGTCTGGGAATATCATCTGGCCGGAGACTGGCGCGGCGTCTTCGACCACAAGAACACCGCGTCCGCCGTCATGGCGATGCTGATCTTCGTCGGGATCTATCTGACGCGGTCGGGCGCCGCCCTGGTCGGGCCGCTCATCACGGTCCTGTCAGTCGTTTTCCTGTTCTTCGCCGCGGGCAAGAGTTCGACCGCGCTCTGCCTGGTCATCCTGGTGCTGACCGCGCTGGTCTCGGCGGCAAGGACGTTCCGGGTTCGGGCCCTGCTCTGCTATGCGCCCCTGATCGTCCTCAACCTCCTGAGCGTCGGCGCCGTCGTCAGTCCGATGCTGGCGTCCGTCGCGAGATCGCTTCCGTTCGACACCAGCTTCACCGGCCGCGACGAGGTCTGGAAATTCGCCTTCGCGTCGATCGCCCAGAAGCCGTTCCTCGGCTATGGCTATTTCGCGTTCTGGGGCAGCGACTATGTGCAGAACATCGATACCGGAGAGGCGATCGACAGCTGGGTATTGATCGCGTCGCACAGCCATAACGGCTATCTGGACTCCGCGCTGGCGCTTGGCATCCCCGGACTGTTGCTGGTGATCTCCATTCTGGTGGTCATCCCGCTCAGGAATTATCACCGCGCGACGATGCAGGGCGGGCCGACACCGCTCGCCAACATGTTCCTGCGGATCTGGCTGTTCGGAATCTACATCGCATCGCTGGAAAGCTACTTCCTCGATCGCACCGACCCGATGTGGTTCACCTTCCTGCTGGCGGTGATCGGCCTGCACTATCTGTCGCGGTTTCGCACGACGACGTAGCGGGCGGCGCTTGGCCTGGGTGCGCGTCATCCAGCGGTGGTGCGGCAATCGCGGTGCGGCCCCTCTCCCGCTTGCGGGGGAGGGCCGGGGTGGGGGCTGCCGCGAAAACGGTGTCCGCGGTGACATTCCCCCACCCGGCGCTTCGCGCCGACCTCCCCCGCAAGCGGGAGAGGTCAGAGTTCACGACTTCACATGCACGAAATCGCGCAGCAGCGGATAGATTTCGTTGTTCCAGCGCCGGCCTGAGAACACGCCGTAATGGCCGACGCCGGCCTGCATGTGGTGCACCTTGCGATAGGCGCGCACGCCGGTGCAGAGGTCCTGCGCCGCCAGCGTCTGGCCGATCGAGCAGATGTCGTCCTTTTCGCCTTCAACCGTCATCAGGCCCATGCGCCTGATCGAGGCGGGGTTCACGAAGCGGCCCTTGTAGGTCAATTTGCCCTGCGGCAGCAGGTGCTCCTGAAACACGTCGCGCACCGTCTCGATGTAGAATTCCGCCGGCAGGTCCATCACGGCGAAATATTCGTCGTAGAAGGTCTTGATCACCTCGGCCTTCTCGGTTTCGCCCTTGGCCAGATGCTGGGCGAGATCGATATGCGACTTGATGTGGCGCTCGAGGTTCATCGACACGAAGGCGGTGAGCTGCACGAAGCCGGGGTAGACCTGCCGGAACGCGCCCTTGCACTGGATCGGCACGTAATTGATCAGGTTCTCCTCGAACCATTTGATGGGTTTGCTCTTGGCGAATTCGTTGACCTTGGTCGGTTGAATCCGCGTGTCGATCGGGCCCGCCATCAGGGTCAGCGTCGCCGGGCGGGCGGGGTGATCGTCCTCCGACATGATGGCTGCGGCCGCCAGCGCCGACACCGACGGCTGGCAGATCGCCACCATATGCGCGCGCGGGCCCAGTTGATCGAGAAAGGTGATGAGGTGTTCGGTATATTCGTCGAGGCCGAACTTGCCATGGTCGAGCGGAATGTCGCGGGGATTGTGCCAGTCGGTGATGTAGACGTCGTGGTCCTGCAGCAGCGTCTTCACGGTGCCGCGCAGCAGCGTCGCGAAATGGCCGGACATCGGCGCCACCAGCAGCATGCGCGGCTGTTCCGGCGAATTCTCCTTCTTGAAATGCAGCAGCGAGCCGAACGGCGTCGCGTAGACGACTTCCTCCGTCACCTCCAGCTCCCGGTTGCCCACCATCACGCTGTCGATGCCGTAGGCGGGGCGGGAATAGGTCAGCGAGGTGCGCGAGATCAGCTCGAGGGCGGCGGCGAGGCGCCCGAACAGCTTGTCGGAGACGCCTTGCGGCACGAGGTTGAGGTATCGCAGCGCCGACGCGGCCCCGCTGCGCCATGGCGCCGTCAGGTCCATGTGGTTCTGATAGGCTTGATACATCATCGACTTCATCCGGAATCGCCCCCACCCATATTGCCATGCAATATCGAAGCCAAGGGGAAGTCAAACGGCCAGGTAGACTGACACCAAACTGGCACGTGGCTTGCTGAACAAAACGCACGAGGCATAGACTATGGGCACCTTGCGGCGGCACCGCCCTGGCAAGGCAGTGCCCGCATGGCCTTGCCGGACGTTCAGGGGTTAAGGGAAAGCCATATGGCGAAAGCGACACTGACCATCAGCAGCAAGAACTATTCGTCCTGGTCGCTGCGCGGCTGGCTGCTGACGAAGTTTTCCGGGCTGGAGTTCGACGAAATCGTCACCGCGCCCGACGATGCATCGGCGCGGGCCGAAATCCTGCTGCTGTCGTCATCGATCCTGGTGCCGTGTCTGCGCCATGACGGCGCTACCGTTTGGGATACGCTGGCGATCGGCGAGTATCTCAACGAGATCAAGCCGGATGCCGGGTTGTTGCCGGATGACCGCATTTTACGGGCGCATTGCCGCTCCATCTGCGGTGAAGTCCATTCGGGTTTCACCACGCTGCGCGCGTCGCTGCCGGTCAATCTGAAGGGACATTTCCCGGGCTTCAAGATCTGGTCGCGCGCGCAATCGGATATCGATCGGGTCTGCACCATCTGGCGCGAATGCCTCGCGGAATCCGGCGGGCCGTTCCTGTTCGGCGAGCGCAGCATGGCGGACGCGATGTATGCGCCTGTCGTGACCCGTTTCATGACCTATGATGTGAAGCTGGAGCCGAGGCTCAAGGCCTATGCCGACATGATCATGGCGCTGCCGGAGATGCAGGAATGGATCGAAGCCGCCAGGGCCGAACCCGCCGACATCGAGGAGCTCGAGGTCGAATATTAGGCAGCGCGATCGCCCCGCTGCCTGTTTGCCGGGCGCTCATCCAAGGCGCGATTTGCTCAACATGCTGCCATGTCCGGCCGTTGCACAGCCGGCGTCGCGAGGCCGGCGAGGGGTCCAGCAAAGATTCGCCAATTCGAATTTCGGTATCGGTACAACGGCTTCAACGCATCGGCGGCGGTTGCGATCGATTTTTGCCGCGGTGCAACGCGGCTGGCGCGAATTTCGCATAGCACCATGAAGCTGTGAAGCGACGGTGCGGCGCTGCCGAAAATTTGGACGCCTCGCCCGGTCGCGTGAAATTCCCGGATTGGAGGGCGTCATGAACGTGCATGCTGCGATCGATTCCAAAGCATCCGGCCTTACCCGCCCGAACGGCGAGCCTCTCCGGCTGAACACCAGGAATTTCGTGGCGATCGATCGCGACCGGAATGCAGCGCACGAGGCGACGTATCGGCCGCAGGCGCTCTACAATCGCGCCAACGAAGGCTTTCATGCCAACAACGAAACCTTCCTCCTCCACGAAGTATCGACAAACCTGCCGATTTACCTGCCCGATACCGGCCCCACCGATTTTCATCTTCACCTGCCGCCGGGCGGTTACCAGCTCGTGCTGGTCACGTCGGGCGTGTTCACCTTCGATTACGATGGCCGGGTTTACTATGTCGGCCCCGGCGCGGTGATTCTGCAGAGCGCGATCGTGCATCGCCAGTTGTTTTACACCTGGGCGGGGTTATCAACGGAAGAGAACCTGAAGACGGCGCAGACCGTGGTGCCGGATCCGATTTCCATGGGCTATTCCGGTAAATTCCTCGAAGGCTTCATTACCGATCCCACGACCTTCCCCAACCCGACGGTGGTGGGCCCGGACCAGATCGACGAGGCGGAAACACCGCGTGTGGCCTGGAGCCATCCGCTGCATGACCGCCCGTCCGGCGCCGCTTTCTGGCTGCAGGATCCGCTGGAGCTGGAAGCGCTCTACAAGCCGCTGCCGGCGGGCAGCCCCGTCAAATCCGCCGGGCCTGTTTATGTGCGCGATATCGGAATCGAGATTCCAAGCGGCCGGCTGACGACCGGACACATCATCGCGACCGACCCGCGTGGCCAGTCGCTGCTGCCGAAGAGCACGTCGGCAACCGCGGACACCGCCTTTCTCGATAAGGGCGAGGTGGTCATCTATCGCGTCATTCGCGGCACGGCCGAATTCGAGAACAGCGCGGGCGAGAATTTCGAGCTTGCGACCGGCGATACGGTCACGGCGGGCAAGAGCACGATCGCGCTCACGGGGATCGGCGAGAATACCCAGATCCTCCGGCT
Organism: Pseudomonadota bacterium; assembly: GCA_043811435.1. Lineage (GTDB taxonomy): Bacteria > Pseudomonadota > Alphaproteobacteria > Rhizobiales > Xanthobacteraceae > Bradyrhizobium. Next base: position 14,938 of record JBDRNF010000180.1, on the reverse strand, counting down.
CGGCCTGCTGAAAGGCATGGAAAATCTTCGCAGCTGGACGCCGACGCAGCGTGACGAAATTGACGGCCTGGCGGGTCAGATCATTACGCGGAAGGACGTTCGTCCGCTGCGTACCGAAGGAAAGCCGGTCGGGTATTTGTACGAATGATGCGTGCGCCGATCGTGGTCATGACCAACGGGGAGTAGCGCCATGTCATCGCCGGAGGAATTAACCTTTGTGCTCGGCCGCTGGCTGCGGCCGATTGTGACCGTGCTGCATGTGGTGCGCCGCATCACATTCCAGCCGATATCTAGCCGTGAACAGGCGAGTACAGGCCCGAACCGCTGATTCGGGCGCGATTCGTTCCCACCGCGTTCCAAACCTTAACGTTCGGTCGTCTGCCGTTGCATTGTGGCACAGCGGCGGGGATTCAGGACCGGGTGCCGACGCCCGCGGGCAGGCGCCAACCCACCACGGTGGCCTCGACGGCGCCGCCGGAATCGTTGTTGCGCCATGCGCCGTCGACGAAGCGGCACGCGAACGGCAGTTGGTAGGTGCCGCTGTGATCCTCGCAAAGCACCTGAACCGGCTGATCCGGCGGCGGTTCGCCATTGCCATTGAACTCGGCCAGCCGTCGTTCGCGTGTTGCCATCGAGTGATTCTCCTTCAAGGGACGGCAAGCGCCGCGGTTTCGCGCCGTTGAGCGCCGTCGCTTGCTCCAGATAGGCTGTTCGGCGCAAACCTCAACGCGCGAATGAGGTTTCAGTATGGTAGCGTCGGTGGCTGGTTCCGCCTCGCGACAAATTGACCGCGACATCAGCTCTTGATGGGGATTTCAATGATGAACCGGATCGTTCTCGTCGCGTCGATCGTCCTGGCGCCCACGCTCCTGACGCCTGCGTCCGCCCAGGACGTTCCCGGCATCGAGATCTGCACCGCCGAAAAGACCATGGAGCGGCGCACCAGCTGCCTGCAGAGCAATGTCAACTTCCTGATGAGCGCGATCTCCAGGCTCAGTGGCGAACACCGCCAGAAGCTCGATGCCGCCAACCGCCAGATCGATGGCCTGAAGAGCGCGGTCGTCGCCTTGCAGAAAACCGTCGGCGAGCTGCAGGCGGCGCAGAAGAAGCCGGCCGAGGATACGAAGAAGAAAGTGGATGCGCCGGCGGCGAAGGATGCCGCCAAATAGAAATGCGCGCTGACTTCCTGATTGGAGTGATTGCGCTGCGCACACACACCGCCGTCATCGCCCGGCTCGACCGGGCGACCCAGTATTCCAGAGACGCCAGCGATAGAGCCGAGAAGCCGCGGCGTACTGGATCGCCCGGTCGAGCCGGGCGACGACAAGTGCGTGATAGGATGCGTTGAGCTCTTCGCGAAAGCCATCAGCTTTATTGCTGCAATTGATGGGTATCGCTTTGCTCCACCCATCCTGCACGATCCGTGAAGTCGAGCACGTCCCGGCGTCGGTGACATCTGAGAAACACGACGACATAGGTGACGAGAACGACGAGCGGGCCGAGCATGATCACCACGGCCGGCTTGCGCACGCCTGACGGGCCAACCAGAAAATTGCCGAAGCTGCGGGCGATGCAACTCGGCGAGAGTTCGCAGGCGCAGAACAGCAGGAATGCCGGTGTGATGCTGAGTACGGTCAGCAGCGCGAGGATGAAGCAGATCAGGCCGGCCGTTCCTCCGATCTTGCCGCGCATCGGGCCGGTTTCAACGGGTTGCGGTTTCGGCCGCCGGCGGATCTGCCAGAGCCGGCGCGAAGGATGAAAAATGGTGTCGATGGTTGTCATGGTCTGACGTTGCGCCGCCGGTTGGCAGTGCGTTTGCGCGGCAAGGTCAGAATTTGCGGATTCCTGTGCAGATGTCGCGCAGACGCGGGGGCGTCTTACCCCTCCCGCTTGCGGGGTCGAGACGAGCGAAGCTCGCTCTTAGGTCGACGCGCGTCAGCGCGGCGGGTGGGGGAAATTCTATCCACTTGCGCCGGAATTTGCGGAGACACCCCCACCCCAGCCCTCCCCCGCAAGCGGGAGAGGGGGCGCACCTTCGTTGATGGTACATCGCGGAGCGCATCTGCCCTGCACCGTCAATTGCTTGGCAAGCGATATCGACTTTGCCATAACATGGCGCAACGAAATCGTTGCGCGTGCGGAATGACCCGGGAATCCGCCTGCAGCCATAAGAAGCGGGGGGATTCCATGTCCAATATTCGCGTTCTCGCCACCGGCCTCGAGTTTCCCGAGGGACCGGTCGTGATGCCTGATGGTTCGGTGGTGCTGGTCGAAATCCGCGGCCGGCGGCTCACGCGGGTCTGGCCCGACGGCCGCAAGGAAACGGTCGCGGAGATGCCGGGCGGCCCCAATGGCGCTGCCCTCGGCCCCGACGGCAAGATGTATGTCTGCAACAATGGCGGCTTCAGCTGGATTCCGACCCGCAACATGATCATGCCGGGCCCGCAGCCCGACGATTATCTGGGGGGATCGATCCAGCGGGTCGATCTGCAGAGCGGCAAGGTCGAGACGGTGATTTCCAAATGCGGCGAGCATGGGCTGCGGGGGCCGAACGACCTGGTGTTCGACAGGCATGGCGGCCTCTGGTTCTCCGACCTCGGCAAGCGCCGCGCCCGCGAGATGGATGTCGGCGCCATGTATTACCTCAAGCCGGACATGAAGGAGATCGTCGAGGTGGTGCATGGCGTGCTGCCGGCCAATGGCATCGGCCTGTCGCCGGACGAGAACACCGTCTACATCGCGGAGACGCCGACAGCCCGGCTGTGGGCGTACGAGATTGCCGAGCCCGGCGTGCTGAAGCCGCGCGACGTGATCTATCGCGGCGAGCGCGGCAAGCCGATCGCAGGGCTCGGCGGCTACCAGATGTTCGACTCGCTGGCCGTCGAGGCCAATGGCAATGTCTGCGTCGCCACGCTGGTCTCGGGCTGCATCTCGGTGATCGCGCCCGACGGCACGCTGGTCGAGCAGGTCCCGACCGGCGACCGCGTCACCACCAACATCGCCTTCGGCGGACCTGAACTGAAGACCGCCTACATCACGCTGTCCGGCAAGGGCGAGTTGATCGCGATGGACTGGGCCCGGCCCGGTCTGGCGCTGAATTTCTTGAATAAGTGACGATTGCGCGAAGCGCAATCGTCATCCCGGGGCGGTGCGAAGCATCGAACCCGGGATCTCGAGATTCCGGGTCTGGTGCTTCGCACCATCCCGGAATGACGCTGTGAGAAACGGAGTGACGATAAAATGCCCTGGCTAGAACCGGTAACCCTTGGCGGCGCGCATGCGCAGCTCAAACCGCTGTCGCACGATCACCTGGACGGGCTGACCGAGGCGGTGAAGGATGGCGAGCTGTGGAAGCTCTGGTACACCTTCATCCCGAAGGCCGAGGATATGGCCAAGGAGATCGATCGCCGGCTCGGCCTGCAGGCGTCGGGGGCGATGCTGCCGTTCACCGTGTTCGATGCCGACGGCAGGATCGCGGGCATGTCGACCTACATGAATGTCGACGCCGCCAACCGGCGGGTCGAAATCGGCTCGACCTGGTACGCCAAACGTGTGCAGCGCAGCGCGCTCAATACCCAGTGCAAATTGCTGCTGCTCGGGCACGCCTTCGAGAAGCTGGATTGCATCGCGGTCGAGTTCCGCACCCATTTCTTCAACCACCAGAGCCGGCGCGGCATCGAACGTCTCGGCGCCAAGCAGGACGGCATCCTGCGCAATCATCAAGTCGCGCCCAACGGCACGTTGCGCGACACCGTGGTCTACAGCATCATCGCCAGCGAATGGCCGACGGCGAAGGTGCATCTCACCTACCAACTCAACGAAAAGGCGCGATAGTTTCATTCGCGCCGGAAAAATACGATGGAAACGTTCGATTACGTGATTATCGGGGCGGGCTCCGCGGGTAGCGTGCTGGCCAACCGGCTGAGCGAGGACGCCGGCACCAGCATCTGCGTGCTGGAGGCGGGGCCGCGCGACTGGCATCCCTACATCCATCTGCCGGCGGGATTTATAAAAACCTTCCACATGAAGAGCATCAACTGGGCCTACCAGCAGGAAGTAGGGCCTTGGACCGGTGGGCGCAGCATCTATGCGCCGCGCGGCAAGACGCTCGGCGGCTCGTCCTCGATCAACGGCCATATCTACAACCGCGGCCAGCGCCAGGATTTCGACACCTGGGCGCAGCTCGGCAACCGCGGCTGGGGCTATCCCGATGTGCTGCCCTATTTCAAGCGGCTGGAGCGGCGGGTCGGCGAGGGCGAGGATACCTTCCGCGGCCGCGACGGCGCGCTCACCGTCACCACCATGGACTGGCGCGATCCGCTCTGCGAGGCCTTCATGGCCGGCGCGGTGAGCCTCGGCATTCCCAAAAACCCCGATTACAACGGCGGAATCCAGGAGGGCGTCTCCTACGCCCAGCGCACCATCCAGAACGGCCTGCGCGTCAGCGCCGCGACCGCATTCCTGAAGCCGGCGATGAAGCGGCCGAATGTCCATGTGCGCACCCATGCGCATGCCACCAACATCATCTTCGAGGGCAAGCGCGCGGTCGGCGTGCGCTACATCAGGGGCGGCAAGGGCGGTACACCCGTCGAGGTGCGGGCCAACAAGGAAGTCATCCTCTCCGGCGGCACCTACAACTCGCCGCAACTGCTGCAATTGTCCGGCGTCGGATCGCCGGAGCTGCTGGGCTCGCTCGGCATCGAGGTGCGGCACGCATTGCCTGGTGTGGGCGAGGGATTGCAGGACCATTACGCGCCGCGCTCGGTCGCCCGCGTCAAGAACATCAAGACCATCAACGAACTCAGGCGCGGCCTCAGCCTGTGGGTGGAGGCGCTGAAATGGGCGACGACCCGGCGCGGCCTGCTGTCGCTGTCGCCGACCATGGTCTACTGCTTCTGGCACTCCGGCGAGAGCACCGAGAGCTCCGACCTGCAGCTGACCTTTACGCCGGCGAGCTACAAGGAGGGCGTGCAGGGCCAGCTTGAGGACTTGCCCGGCATGACCGTGGCCTCGTGGCAGCAGCGGCCGGAAAGCCGCGGCTATGTACGCGCCCGCTCGGCCGATCCTTTTCAGCCGCCGATCATCCAGACCAATTACCTGGTCGAGGAACTCGACCGCCGCACCGTGGTGGCCGGCATGAAGCTGGCGCGTCGGCTTTTGTCATCCGCGCCGCTGGCGCCGTATTACGCCTATGAGGATTATCCCGGGCCCAAGGTGCAGAGCGACGACGAGTTTCTGGCGGCGGCGACCGAGCGCGGCACCACCACGTTCCATCCCGGCTGCACCTGCCGGATGGGCCCGGCCGACGCCAAATGGGCTGTCGTCGACGACCAGCTCCGCGTGCACGGGCTGCAGGGCCTGCGCGTGGTCGACGCGTCGATCATGCCGCGCATGATCTCGGCCAATCTCAACGCCTCAACCCTGATGATCGCCGACAAGGCCTCCGACATGATCCGCGGCAAGGCCGCGCCGGAGGCGGCGGTGCTCGGGGCGATCGGCTAGCGCATGTCTGGATGACCGGGCTTCGCCGCGATGGCGGGCCACTTGCCGATATTGACGATACTGGTGCGTGCTGGCGCGCCGCGGAATGGAGCGAAACATGATTATCGACCACGTCAGGCTGCTGGCGTTCGCAAACCGCATGGTCGCGGTTGGCGGCAGTTCGCCGGATGAGGCGGCCATTGTCGCGGACCATCTGGTCGAGGCCAATCTGCGCGGCCACGATAGCCACGGCGTGGGAATGCTGGTCGCCTATGTGCGCGACCTGGAGAACGGCACGCTGAAGGCCAACCAGACGCCCGAGATCGTGTCGGACACCGGCACCATCTCGGTATGGGATGCGCGCGCCGGTTACGGCCAGGTGATCGCCCGCCAGGCGGTGGAATGGGCGATCGAGGGGGCACGGAAGCACGGCGTGGCCGTGAACGGATTGCGCAATGCGCACCATATCGGCCGCGTCGGCGCCTATGGCGAAATTGCCGCCCGCGCCGGAATGGTGGCGCTGCATTTCGTCAATGTTGCCTCGGGTCCGCCGCCGGTAGCACCCTTCCGGGGCCGGGAGGGCAGGTTCCTGACCAATCCCGTCTGCATCGCCATTCCCGGTACCGCCAGCAACGAGCCGATCCTGCTCGATTTCGCCACCAGCCGCGTGGCGCTTGGCAAGGTGAGGGTAGCGCACAATGCCGGCAAGCCGATGCTGTCAGGCGCCTTGCTCGACCATGCGGGCCAACCCACGACCGACCCCTCGGTGATGTACACCGAGCCGCGCGGCGTGGTGTTGCCCTTCGGCGAGCACAAGGGCTCCGGCCTGGCGCTGGTGTGCGAACTGCTGGCCGGGGCCATCGTCGGCTCCGCCAGCGTGACCACGTCGACGCCGCCCGAACGCGGCATCATCAACGGCATGCTGAGCATCGTCATCGACCCCGCCAGGCTTTCCGCGCGCGACAGCATGTTGGCCGAGATCGACGCCATGATCGCCTGGGTGAAATCGGCCGAGCCCGCCGACCCGGACCTGCCGGTCCTGATCGCCGGTGAACCCGAGCGCATGGCCCGGGCCAGGCGCATCGCCGACGGCATCGAGATCGACGACACGACCTGGGCCCAGTTGTCGGCCATCGCCGAACGCTATCAGATTCGTCCGGAAGGCTGAGAAGAGCTACCGCCCGGCCTTCACCAGCTCATAGGCGCCGCGCTCGAACGTGTCGTAGACGGCCAGCGCCCTGGCGTCGGCGAACGGCAAATATTGCATCATGATCACGCCGGCGATGCCGCTGACGGGATCGATCCAGAAATAGGTGTTGTTGATGCCGCCCCAGCTCAGGCTGCCGGGCGAGCGCTTGCCTTGCACCTGGTCGGCCGTGATCAGGAAGCCGAGCCCCCATGTGTCGCGGCCATCGGCGATGAAGGTGAAGTCGGCGCTGCGCGGCAGCACGCATTTGAGCGCGGGCACCGAGAGCGCGCCGATGTGGTTCCGGCCCATCAATGCCACGGTCTCGGCCTCGAGCACGCGCGCCCCGTCGAGCGCGCCGCCGTTGAGCAGCATGCGCACGAAGCGGCCGTAATCCTCGGCGGTCGAGGCGAGGCCGCCGCCGCCGATCGGCGATGCGATGGTAAGCCCAAGCTGCGGCGTCTGCGGTTCGATGGCGCCGTCCATGCGTTCGCCGCCGCGCCAATGCTGCGCGACGAGGCGCGGACCCTTCGCCTCCGGCACGTTGTAGGAGGTGTCATTCATCCCGAGCGGGGCGAGGATGTGCCGGCGGAAATAATCCTCGAGCATCTCGCCCGACACCGCCTCGACCAGGCTGCCGACGACATCGGTACTGGTGCTGTAGTGCCAGCGCTCGCCCGGATCGAACAGCAGCGGTCCGCCGAACGGATAGGTTTCGCCGGCCGGCGGCCTGAAATCGCGCCAGGTCGCGCTGGTGAACGGATAGGCCAGGCCCGACGTGTGGGTCAGGAAGTGCCTGACCGTCGCCGGTCGCGATGCCGGGCGGAGCTTGTACGCTCCGGTCGCCGGGTCGAACGATTCGAAGACCTTCAGTTCCGCAAGCTCGGGCAGGTATTTTTCGGCCGCGTCATCGAGGCCGAGGCGGCCCTGCTCGACCAGCTGCATCAAGGCCACCGAGGTGACCGGCTTGGTCATCGAGGCGATGCGAAACAGCGCGTCCGACGTCAGCAGCCGCCCGGTCGCGACATCCGCCACGCCGAAAGCGCCCTGATACAGCACGCGCTCGCGGTCGGTGATCAGCGCGACAACGCCCGGCACCTCCCTGCGCTCGACCGCGCCGCGCAGGCTGGCGTCGAGCGCCGCACGCTCCGGTGAATTCACCGCGCGAGCCGTGCCGGCCGAGGCAGGCTTCTCCATCTACACTTCGCGCCGGCTCAGGAACGCCAGCCGCTCGAACAGGTGCACGTCCTGCTCGTTCTTCAGGAGCGCGCCGTGCAGCGGCGGGATCAGCTTGCGCGGGTCGCGCTCCCGCAGCATTTCCGGGGTCATCTCCTCGTTCAACAGGAGTTTGAGCCAGTCCAGCAGTTCCGAGGTCGACGGCTTCTTCTTCAGGCCGGGCACTTCGCGCACCTCGAAGAAGATCCGCAAGGCTTCTTCCACCAGCCGCTTCTTGATGCCGGGGAAATGCACGTCGACGATCCGCTGCATGGTGTCGGCGTCGGGGAACTTGATGTAGTGGAAGAAGCAGCGGCGCAGGAACGCGTCCGGCAGTTCCTTCTCGTTGTTGGAGGTGATCATCACGATCGGGCGCAGGCTGGCCTTGATGTTCTCGCCGGTCTCGTAGACGAAGAATTCCATGCGATCGAGCTCGAGCAGCAGATCGTTGGGGAATTCGATGTCGGCCTTGTCGATTTCGTCGATCAGGAGCACCGGGCGCTTCTCGTGGGTGAAGGCCTCCCACAATTTGCCGCGCTTGATGTAGTTGGCGATGTCGGAAACCCTGGCATCGCCGAGCTGGCTGTCGCGCAGCCGCGACACCGCGTCGTATTCGTAGAGGCCCTGCTGCGCCTTGGTGGTGGATTTGATGTGCCAGGTCAGCAGCGGCGCCCCGAGCGCCTTGGCGACCTCCTCGGCCAGCACGGTCTTGCCGGTGCCGGGCTCGCCCTTGATCAGCAGCGGGCGCTCCAGCACGATCGAGGCGTTGACGGCGATCTTGAGGTCATCGGTGGCGACGTAGTCCTTGGTGCCGGTAAATTTCATGTTGAGTGGTTGCCTTGTTGCTTGTTCTTGAGCGCGAAGCCGCGCCGCTGCCTCTAAAGGAAACGACCGCCGGATTGGCGGTCGCCATGGGATGAAAGGCTGGTCCGACGCGTCTGACCAGTGAGAGGATGACGAGGACGATGACCGCGCCGATGGTGGCGTTGACGATGTCGCGGATCGCGCTGCCGCCGAGGCTGACGCCCAGTTGCGGCAAGATCCAGCTCGCCACCAGCGCGCCGATGATGCCGATGACGATATTGCCGATCAGCCCGAAGCCGGCGCCGCGCACGATCAGGCCGGCGAGCCAGCCGGCGATCGCGCCGATCACAATTGCCGCCAGAATACTCATTGATAGTGCCCCGCTGATAAACCCCTGATGGGTCAATTCTAGTTGAAAAACCCGGCAGGTCCAGACCTCTTGGAGCCGCGCAAGGCCCTTGACGTTGGCGGTCCGGCGGGCAATCTGTCGTTCATGTTCTTGCAATTCTTCACATCGCTGCGCGATGCCCAGGTCCCGGTCACCCTGCGCGAATATCTGACGCTGATGGAGGCGCTCGACGCCGACCTCGCCGAGCAGACGGTGGAGAATTTCTACTATCTGTCGCGCGCGGCGCTGGTGAAGGACGAGCGCAACCTCGACAAGTTCGACCGTGTGTTCGGCTCCGTGTTCAAGGGGCTGGAGAGCCTGCTCGACGCCATGGAGAAGGCGGACATTCCCGCCGAATGGCTGAAGAAGCTGGCCGAGAAATACCTCACCGAGGAAGAAAAGCAGCAGATCGAGGCGATGGGCTGGGACAAGCTCATGGAGACGCTGCGCCAGCGCCTCAAGGAGCAGCAGGGCCGCCATCAGGGCGGCAACAAGTGGATCGGCACCGCCGGCACCTCGCCGTTCGGCGCCCATGGCTACAATCCCGAGGGCGTGCGGATCGGCCAGGACAAGAACCGCAACAACCGCGCCGTCAAGGTGTGGGACAAGCGCGAGTTTCGGGATCTCGACGGCAATGTCGAGCTCGGCATCCGCAACATCAAGATCGCGCTGCGGCGCCTGCGCAAATTCGCCCGCACCGGCGCCCCCGACGAACTTGACCTCGACACCACGATCCGGGAGACCGCCAACCACGGCTACCTTGATGTGCACATGCGCCCCGAGCGGCGCAACGCGGTCAAGGTATTGGTGTTCTTCGACATCGGTGGGTCGATGGATTCGCATATCGAGCAGGTCGAGGAGCTGTTCTCGGCGGCGAAGAGCGAATTCAAGCACATGGAATATTTCTACTTCCACAATTGCCTCTATGAAGGCGTCTGGAAGCAGAACAAGCGGCGCTTCACCGACCGCACCCCGACCTGGGACGTGCTGCATAAATATCCGCACGACTACAAGGTGGTGTTCGTCGGCGACGCCTCGATGAGTCCCTACGAAGTCATGGTGCCCGGCGGCTCGGTCGAGCATGTCAACGAGGAGGCCGGCTCGGTCTGGCTGGAGCGCATCACCCGCACTTACCCGCATGCGGTGTGGCTCAACCCGGTGGCGCAGAAGCACTGGGATTATTCGGAATCCACCACCATCATCCGCCGGCTGTTTTCCGAGCGCATGTACCCGATCACGATCGAGGGCCTCGAAGGCGCGATGAAGGAACTGGTGCGGTAACGCGGTTGCGTGCCCCGGACGCGGCGCAGCGCGCAAGCGGTGTGCAGCAGAGCCGGGGCCCATCGATCAAATTGGCCGTGCCATGGGTCCCGGCTCTGCGGTGCATCGTCAAGAACGCTGCACCGCGACCGGGACACGGGAGCGGAGACGGCTTGCACAACGAGGTGAGTAAGGAATGCCCCAGACCATCCACACCGGCGTCAAGGCCCTGATGGACGCCGCCAATGCCGAGATCGAAACCTTGAGCGCGGCTGAGGCCATCCAGGCCGCGCAGGACGATGGCGTCGTTATCGTCGACATCCGCGATCCCCGCGAGATCGAGCGCGAAGGCCGGATCCCCGGCGCGTTCTCCTGCACCCGCGGCATGCTCGAATTCTGGATCGATCCGGACAGCCCCTATGCCAAGCCGCTGTTCCAGCAGGACAAGAAGTTCATCTTTCATTGCGCCGGCGGCCTGCGCTCGGCGCTGGCGGCCAAGACCGCGCAGGACATGGGACTGAAGCCGGTCGCGCATGTGGCCGGCGGCTTTGCCGCCTGGCGCGATGCCGGCGGTCCGGTGGAGAAATACGAGCCGAAGAAACCGAAGGGTTGAGCGGAGTGACTGTCACATGCTGCGCGTCATGCCCGGGCTTGTCCCGGGCCTCCACGTCTTTGCAGCACGCGAAGTAAGACGTGGATGGCCGGGACAAGCCCGGCCATGACGGCTGTTCAAAGGGACTTGCATCCATGACATCCACCGACGATCCGCTTGTCTCCACCGACTGGCTCGCCGCGCATCTCGACGATCCCAAGATCAAGATCATCGACGCTTCTTCCAAACTGCCCGGCGTGCTGCCGCTGCCGTCGGAGGATTATCTCGGCGGGCATATTCCGGGCGCGGTGTTCTTCGACGTCAACGCCATTGCGGCGCCCGATGACCCGCGGCCGCATATGTATCCCGATGCCGCGCAGTTCGCGCGCGACGTCGCGGCGCTCGGGATTTCCTCCGACGATACCGTGGTGGCCTATGATTCCGGCGGCTGGACCGCGGCCCCGCGGGCGTGGTGGATGTTCCTGTCGTTCGGCCATTCCAATGTGAAGGTGCTGGATGGCGGCCTGAAGAAATGGCTGCGCGAAGGCCGCCCGACGCATTCCGGCAAGGTCACGCCGAAGCCCGGCAAATTCCGGGCAAATCTCGATTCCAGCTATGTCCGCAGCCAGCAGCAATTGGTGGACAATCTGGCAACCGGGGCCGAGCAGGTGGTCGATGCACGGGCGCGGCCGCGTTTCGAGGGAACGGTTGCCGAGGTGTGGCCGGGCCGCCGCTCGGGGCACATTCCCGGCAGCCGCAACGTGCCCTATTCCGAATTGTTCGATGCCGGCACCGGCCAGATGAAGCCGCTGGAGGATTTGCGCAAGGCGTTCGCGGCAGCGGGCGTCGACCTGACCAGGCCGATCGTGACCAGCTGCGGCTCCGGCGTCTCGGCGCTGGTGCTGACGCTGGCGCTGTATCGGCTCGGCGTGCGCGGCTCGGCGCTGTATGACGGCTCATGGGCCGAATGGGGCCTGCCCGAGGGACCGCCGGTCGCGACCGGCCCGGCCTGAAACCTCAGCGGCTTCGGGTGGTGATCGTCGGCTGCGCGAACGGATCGGCGGCCTGTTGTTGAGCCGCCTGTCGCGCGCGCAGCGCTCTTCTGCGCCGCTCGGCGGCGCGCCGCGCCTGCAGGCGCTTTTTGGCAAGGCTCTGGTCGGGTTTTGCGATGGTCTTCGCCGGCGGCTTCGTCTCGGTCGCAACGGGCGGACCGCCCAAGGTGGCGGTCCGGGGTGCAATATCGGTGTCGATCGCGGGCGGCACGGCGGCGGCTTCAGGTGCGGGCGCAATGGCTTCATTTGCCGGCGGCAAGATCGGATTTGCCGGCGGCTCTATCGTCGCGATGCTGGTTTCCTCAGCGGGGGCTGGGGCGGCGGCCGGGGTGTCAGCGGGCGGCGCCTCGCTTTGCACGGCAATTTCCGGAACCGGCATTTCTGGCTTTGCGGGCTCCGGCTGGGTGTCGAGCGGCTCCAGCGCGACGATTTTTTCGGGCTGATCCGGCATCGGGGCGATCGCCGGTGGTTCGGCTGGCGCCGCGGTCGCCGGGTTACTGTCCGTGGCGGCCGGTTGCTCCGGCTCGGGTTCCACGCGCAGCGTCGCCAGCACGGGGATTGACGCTTCCGTGGGGGATTCCCCGGGGGCTTCGTTCTGCCGGGCAAATATCGGCTCCGGCGCCACCCGCCATGCCGGAGCGCTGGCAAATTCCTCGTGGGCCGCGCGGAGCAGGGCCGCCGCGCCAAGTCCGAACACCAGGACCGACATCGACAGCACGATTGCGGCGAGCAGAAAACGAAAGCCGGGAAGCATGAACCGATTTCCGCCTTCGCAGCGCGGCTGGGAAGGCTTCTTGAACCGTGGGAACGCGGTGACCACACAATTTGACCGGCTTCGCGAGGCGGGCCGCCGGCGCGCAGCGAATCAGGCTGGTTTCAGGATAGCGCAACCGCTTGTCAGGCGTTTGCATCAATTTGCCGGTGCCGGCCCCCGCCGACCCCGTTTTCTTGCGGGTGAGGCACCGTTGCCACGCTGCCCGATTCATCACAATGTCCCGAAATCGGGCCTGATTTCGCGGATTTGTCTTGAATGCGCCGCTATCTTCCGCCATCTGCCATTAACGGTCCGGTGTCGGCTTGGGGTCTATACAAGAGCGATGATGATCAAACGCATTCTGACGATTTGTGCTGCCTTGGCGGCGGGCGCGACGGGAACCTCGCTTGGGGCTTCCCTTGCGCTGGCGCAAGGCTATTCGCAGCAAGGCTATTCGCAGCCCTCCGGTCCGCTGTACTCGGCGTCGCCGGCGCCCTATCCGCCCGGCGGTTATACCGTCGATGAACGCCGCGCCCCCGGCACGCCGGATTTCGACGCGCTGGATGACGATGACGACGCGCCGAATGCGGGGAATTCCATCGCGCTGTCGCCCCCCGGTCCGGTGCTTTCGCCTGACGATCCGCGTTATGGCAGGCCGGACAGCCGGCCGGTCTATTCCAACCGCACGCCCGGTCCGATCCTGTCGCCTGATGATCCGCGCTACGGCCGTCCCGATGGACCGCCGCCGGTCATCTATTCCGACCGCACGCCCGGTCCGATCCTGTCGCCGAACGATCCGCGCTACGGTCGTCCCGATGGACCGCCCCCGGTGATCTATTCGGACCGCCCGGCCGGTCAGCCGCAACAGACCTATTCGGATCGCGGCAATGACGACCCTCGCTCGCTGCGACCGCCGGGAGCTGTCGGCGAGCCCGCCGGCGTGACCGGCGCCTTGCAGCCGCAGGGCGCCCCGCAGCAGGGGGCCGATGGCCGTCCGATCGTATTGTCGGCCCTGCCGCCCGAGGAACAGCCCGAAACCGGTCCGGCGCAATTGCCGCCGCACCTGCGCAAGCAGGAAGTGGCCTACGTCACCAAGGAACCGGCGGGAACGCTGGTCGTCGATACCCCCAACACCCACCTCTATTACATCCTGGGTAACGGGCGGGCGATCCGCTACGGCGTCCGCGTCGGCCGCGACGGCTTCACCTGGACCGGCGTGCAGAAGGTTACGCGCAAGGCCGAGTGGCCGGATTGGCATCCGCCGGCCGAGATGATCGAACGGCAGCCCTATCTGCCGCGCTTCATGGCGGGCGGTCCCGGCAATCCGATGGGCGCGCGCGCCATGTATCTCGGCTCCACGGTCTATCGCATCCACGGCACCAACCAGCCTTCGACCATCGGCAAGTTCGTCTCGTCAGGCTGCATCGGCATGCTGAACGAGGACGTTGCGGACCTGTTCGACCGGGTCAAGGTCGGCTCCCGCGTGGTCGTGCTGCCCGGCGGCGCGCCGCCGTCGACCACCGCGACCGCTTCGGTGCAGTCGACGCCCGCTCAGGGCACGGCGCAGGCGTCGAGCGCGCCGGTGCCCGGCATGCAGCCCACCGTGGTGCCGCCGCTGCCGGCACCGGTGACGGTAAGGTAGAGCAACTTATTTCGAGTTGAAGCGCGACGCTTGCTTACCCTCCCCTGGAGGGGGAGGGTCGACGCGCGCGTACCGCGCGGCGGGGTGGCGTGCCGGTCTATCCTCTCGGCAGTGCCCGAGTTGAGAGACGGTCACCCCACCCCGTTGCGCATTCGCGTCGCTCTGCGAAACGACCCGCCCGTTCTCAAGCGGTTCCTCGACTGGTTCCGTAGTGAGCGCGAACGGCAGACCGAGGACGGCTTCCGGTCGGTCCTGGCCAGCTCTACGGGCGCCCGGCACCTGCTGGACACGGCCGGGCAGCCGGACGCCTTGAGGGACCTCCAATCCATGACGGTCCCTCCGCTGTCGCCGGAAAACGCCTCCGTCCTGTTGGAGGAGCTGCTTCACAGTGCCGGACTTGCTCCGTCGCCGGAGGTCGTGAAGCGCGCCCTGGAACTGCTCGGCGAGCCGGTTCCGTACTTCGTGCAGGTAATGGCGCAGGAACTGGCGCTGGCTGCTGAAGGCGGTAGGCCGCTCACGCCCCAGGTGGCCGAGGAAGTCTGTGAGAACCAGGTGCTTGGAGTG
>JBDRNF010000179.1:0-64226 GCA_043811435.1 Pseudomonadota bacterium | reverse complement strand
ACTTTCTTGCAGGCCGGCGTGATCTTGTCGCTCTCCTTGGCGAGGCAGGCGATGATCCTGCCGCCGCCCGGCACGACGCCTTTGCAGAATTTTTCATAGTCGCCCATGCAGGCGCTGCGTTGTTCTGCGGTCAATTCCTGGCCGAAAGCCGCTTGTGAGGTGCACAGCAGGGCGGCGGTCATCAGCATCGCGCGTAACATCGGGCATTTCCTTTCTTGTGGCGGACATCAGAAATCGGCGGGCCTGATCCGGCAGGCCGAAGGCGGCGGCGTCAAATCGGTTCAGTTCGCCGCGAACTGGGCGAGTACTTCCTTGCACGCCGGCGAAATCGAGCTCGCTTGCGTCGCCAGACATTGCATGATGCGGCCGCCGCCGGGCGCCACCCCGCCGCACAGCGTGCGCACATCGCCGCTGCATGCCGACCGCAGCACGAACAATTCCTCGCGCGGCCGCATCGGCCGCAGCACCAACGCGGGAGCTGGAGCAGAAGCAGGGGCCGCTCCCGGACTCGCGGTCGCCGCCGGCGCAGCGGCACCGGACGCGTTGACGGCCCGGGCGCAGGGCGCCGACACCTTCGCCTTGTTCCTTTCCAGGCATTGCAGGGCCGGTGCGCCGCCGGTCGGCACGCCGGCGCAGACCTTCTGATAGTCGGAACGGCAGGCGCTGCGGATCGCGGCAACCTGCGCATCGCTCGGCTGCTTCGCCGCCGGGCTCGCGGCAGCCTTCTTCGGAGCCGCTGCTGCCGGCTTCGCCGCTGTGGCAGCCGGAGCGGCAGCTGGAGCGGCACTGGCCTTCGGCGGAGCTGCGGGCGCCGCCGCTGCCGCGGGCGCTGCCGGCGCCGCCTCCGCCTTGGGTGCCGCCGCGGGTTCGACCGCCCGTACCGCGCCCTGGCAGCCGGAGGAGAGGCTCGACAAATTCTTCTGCAGGCATTGCAGCGAAGCTTCGCCGCCCGGCGGGACGCTGGCGCAATGGGCCTGATAGTCGGCGCGGCATTGCGACCGAATGGCGTTGCGCTGTGCGTCGGTGGGAGCTTGCGAATGGGCCGATGTCGCCACCATGAATATGGCGGTTACGAGCAGCACCCCGTGTTTTAACATACTGATCATTTTAGGAAATCCCTGGCGTTGCCCGGCCTGCCGAGGCTGCAATGGAATTGAAGTTCTAAACAATGGCGGATCAATCGTCGAAGACCTGATCATTTTCGCTTTCGGGTTCCGCTGCAAGAGGATTGTTGCTATTCATGAGTCGCCAAAGTTTTCCTTCGGAAAGAATTTTCAGATCAAAGCAAGATCGGGGCACGGGTAAAATGCCGATGCGTTCGTCAGCTCTCTCCGCTTCGGAAGACAATTTGAGACGCCGACTCGCCGGCGCCTTTCGCGTGGCATTTTCGCTATCGGCGCTCGTCGTTCTGGCTGCCTGCGAACAAAATGCTTTCGTGCCGCCGCCGCCGCCGAAGGTGGAGGTCGCGCCGCCGACGCAGCGCGCCATCACGCGTTATCTCGAGGCCACCGGCAACACCGCACCGATCAAGAGCGTCGATCTCGTCGCGCGGGTGCAGGGCGTGCTGCAATCGATCAATTACAAGGACGGCACCCTGGTGAAGGCGGGCACCACGCTGTTCACGATCGAGCCCGAAACCTACAAGCTGAAACTGGAGCAGGCGCAGGCCGCCGAGGCCGGCGCGCAGGCGTCGGCGAAGCAGGCGGACGCCGACTACAAGCGTCAGTCCGATCTGGTGCAGAGGCAGGTGGTGTCGCAGGCGACCCTCGACACCTCCACCGCCAACCGCGACAATGCCCAGGCCAATCTGCAGCAGGCCCAGGTCAACACCAGGATCGCCGCGGTCAATTACGGCTATACCAATGTCACGGCGCCGTTCGACGGCGTCGTCAGCGCGCATCTGGTCTCGGTCGGCCAGCTGGTCGGCGCATCGTCGCCGACGCAGCTGGCGACCATCGTGGCGCTCGACCCGCTCTATGTGAATTTCAACGTCAACGAACAGGACGTGCTGAGGATACGGGCGGAGGCCAGACGCCGCGGCATGACGTCGAGCGATATAGAGCAATTGCCGGTCGAGGTTGGACTGCAAACCGACAGCGGCTATCCGCACAAGGGCAAGCTCGACTATGCGGCGCCGACGGTGAACCAGTCGACCGGAACCCTGGCGGTGCGCGGGGTGCTGCCCAATGCCGACCGCGTGCTGCTGCCCGGCTATTTCGTTCGCGTCCGCGTTCCCATCGATCGACAGGCAAACGCCTTGCTGGTGCCCGACGTGGCGCTCGGCAGCGACCAGGCCGGCCGCTACGTTCTGGTGGTGAACGGCGACAATATCGTCGAGCAGCGCAAGGTGGTGACCGGTCCGCTGGATGGTGACCTGCGCGTGATCGAAAGCGGCCTGAAGCCGGACGATCGCGTGGTGACCGCCGGGCTGCTGCGCGCGATTCCCGGGCAGAAGGTCGATCCGCAGCCGCAGAAGAATCAAACGCAGCCGGCGTCGGCCAAATAGGACCGGGCCCATGATTTCGAAATTCTTCATCGAGCGGCCGGTTCTTTCCAACGTCATCGCGCTGCTGATGATCCTGATCGGCGCCGTGGCGCTGTTCACCCTGCCGGTCGCGCAGTATCCCGACGTGGTACCGCCGACCGTGCAGGTCACCACGCGCTATCCCGGCGCCAGCGCCAGGACGGTGATCGACACCGTGGCGCTGCCGATCGAGCAGCAGGTCAACGGCGTCGAGGATATGCTCTACATGCAGTCCTACAGCGGCGCCGACGGCACCTATTCGCTGACGGTGACGTTCAAGATCGGCACCGACCTCAACTTCGCGCAGGTGCTGGTGCAGAACCGGGTGTCGAGCGCGCTGTCGCAACTGCCGCAGTCGGTGCAGAACCAGGGCGTCACGGTGCAGAAGCGCTCGACGGCGATCCTGCTGTTCGTGGCGCTGACCTCGCCTGATGCAACCTACGACAGCCTGTTTCTTTCCAATTACGCCACCATCAACATCAGGGATGAATTGTCGCGGCTGCCGGGCGTCGGCAACGTCACGGTGTTCGGCGCCGGCCAGTATTCGATGCGGGTCTGGCTCGACCCCAGCAAACTGCAGGTGCGCGGGCTGATGCCGCAGGACGTCATCCAGGCGATCCAGCAGCAGAGCCAGCAGGTCACCGCGGGCCAGATCGGGGCGCCGCCGGTGCCGTCGGGGCAGGCGTTCCAGTACACCCTCAATGTCAGCGGCCGGCTCGACGACGTCAGCGAGTTCGAGAATGTGATCGTCAAGACCGGCAGCAGCGGCGATGTTACCCGCGTGCGCGATGTCGGCCGGGTCGAACTGGGGGCGCAGACCTACGGCCAGGTATTTTCGCTCAACAACAAGCCTTCGGTCGGCATCGGCGTGTTCCAGTCGCCCGGCGCCAACGCGCTCGAGGTCGAGAAGGCGGTCGAGGCGAAGATGGCGGTGCTGGCCAGGGCATTTCCGCAGGACGTCAAATACGACACGCCATTCGACACCACGAAATTCGTCGCGGAATCGATCAAGGAAGTCTACAAGACCCTGATCGAGGCCGGCCTGCTGGTGCTCGTCGTGATCCTGATCTTCCTGCAGGACTGGCGCGCGATGCTGGTGCCGGCCACGACCGTGCCGGTGACCATCATCGGCGCCTTCGCCGCGATGGCCGCGCTCGGTTTCACCGTCAATATCTCGACGCTGTTTGCGATCGTGCTCGCGATCGGCATCGTGGTGGACGACGCCATCGTCGTGGTCGAGGGCGCCGCGCACAATATCGAGAAGGGCATGTCCGGCCATGACGCCGCGATCGCGGCGATGGATGCGCTGTTCGCGCCGATCGTCGGCATCACGCTGGTGCTGATCTCGGTGTTCCTGCCGGCCGCCTTCCTGCCGGGCCTGACCGGCCAGATGTACGCGCAATTCGCGCTGGTGATTGCCGCTACCGCGCTGCTCAGCGCCGTCAACGCCGCCACGCTGAAGCCGACGCAATGCGCGCTGTGGCTGCGCCGGCCGGTGCCGCCGGAGCAGCGCAACTGGTTCTATCGCGGTTTCAATGCGGTCTATGACCGTGTCGAGCGAGGCTATGCACGCCTGATCGGCAGGCTCGTCGCGCACAGCGGCGTATCGGTGATCGCGGCATTGATCCTGATCGGCGTCGCCGGCTGGGGCCTGTCGCGGGTGCCGACCGGCTTCATTCCGATCGAGGATCAGGGCTATCTGCTGGTCGCGGTGCAGTTGCCCGACGGCGCCGCGCTCGACCGCACCCAGAAGGTGATGAAGCAGGTCAGCGACCTCGCCGGCAACACGCCCGGGGTGGACCAGGTGATCACCATTGCCGGCATATCGGCGCTCGACAATTCGTCGAGCCTCGCCAATGCCGGCGTCGCCTATCTGATCCTGAAGGAGTGGAGCGCGCGCGGCCCGGGGCAGGACCTGCGGTCGCTGTTCGTCGGGCTGAACGAGAAGATGTCGGCAATTCCAGAGGCGCGGATCCTGGTGATTCCGCCGCCGCCGATCCAGGGCATCGGCAACGCCGCCGGCTTTGCCATGCAGGTGCAGCTGCGCGACGGCAATGCCGATTACGGCAAGCTTCAGGCCATCGCCGGCGCCATCGTCACGAATGCGCAGACCCAAAGCGCCTTGCAGCGCGTCAGTTCGTCGTTCCGTTCGATGGTGCCGCAATTCGACGTCGAGGTGGACCGGATCAAGACCCAGACCCTGCATGTCACCACCGACCAGATCTTCTCCACGCTGTCGTCCTACATGGGGTCGAGCTTCGTCAACCAGTTCAACAAGTTCGGCCGAACCTTCCAGGTCTACGCCCAGGCGGATTCGCAGTTTCGCCTGACCCCGCGCGACATCGAAAAGCTGATGGTGCGCAACTCGCAGGGCGACATGATCCCGCTCGGCACCGTGGCGAAGATCACGCCGGCTGTCGGCCCGTCGCTGATCAGCCTGTACAACCTCTATCCGTCGGCGACGGTGATCGGTCTGCCGGCCACCGGTTACAGCTCCGGCCAGTCGATGGCGCTGATGGAGGAGATCGCCGCCAGGACCTTGCCGCAGGGTACCGGCTATGAATGGACCGGGATGTCGTACCAGGAGAAAGTGGTCGGCGGCCAGATCTACTGGGCGTTCGGCCTTGCCCTGCTGCTGGTGTATCTGGTGCTGGCCGGACAATATGAAAGCTGGTACGCGCCGATCTCGGTCATCCTGGCGGTGCCGCTGTCATTGCTCGGTCCGATGGCGGTGCTGACGGGATTGCGGATCGATAACAATCTCTACACCCAGATCGGCATCATCCTGCTGATCGCGCTGTCGGCCAAGAACGCCATCCTGATCGTCGAGGTGGCGCTGGAGCTGCATGTACGCGACCGCAAGCCGCTGATGGAATCCGCGATCGCGGCGGCGCGGGCGCGATTCCGCCCGATCCTGATGACCTCGTTCGCTTTCATCCTCGGCGTGGTGCCGCTGGTGCTGGCGACCGGCGCCGGCGCCAGCGCCCGCAAGTCGATCGTCATCACCGTGTTTTCCGGCATGCTCGCCTCGACCTGCCTCGCCGTACTGTTCGTGCCGACGTTCTTCGTCGTGGTACAGCGCTTCGAGAACTGGCTGGCGGGACGGAAAAGCGAAGCGCCGGCGCCGGATGCGGTGCCGGGTGTGACGCATTAGAGCGTCGAACAATCTCCATCGTCGTCCCGGACAAGCGAGCCTTGGCGAGCGCCGATCCGGGACCCATAACCACCGTCGTTGATGCCGCGCCCGGCTGTTGCCACTGTCCCGTTCACAGCACCATCGGTGGCTATGGGTCCCGGCTCGGAGGCCGGGACGACGGGTTGATGGAGCTCGCCCTACACCTTCACCATCCGCTTGCCGCGGTTCTCGCCGGCCAGCAATCCGATCAGCGCCTTCGGCGTGTTCTCCAGGCCATCGATGACGTCCTCCTGGACCTTCAGCTTGCCGCCGGCGACCCAGGACTGCAGGTCCTTCAGCGCCTGATCGCGCTGGTCCATATAATCCATCACGATGAAGCCCTGCATGATAAGCCGCTTCACCACGATCAGGCCGGGCACGCCGCGCGGCCCGTGCGCCGAGGGCACGCCGTCATATTGCGAGATCGCGCCGCAGCAGGCGATGCGGCCGCGATTGTTCATCAGCGCCAGGCAGGCCTCGAGGATGTCGCCGCCGACATTGTCGAAATAGACGTCGATGCCCTTGGGCGCCGCGGCGCGCAACGCCTTGAACACCGCGCCGTCCTTGTAATCGACCGCGGCATCGAAGCCG
Organism: Pseudomonadota bacterium; assembly: GCA_043811435.1. Classification (GTDB taxonomy): domain Bacteria; phylum Pseudomonadota; class Alphaproteobacteria; order Rhizobiales; family Xanthobacteraceae; genus Bradyrhizobium. Next base: position 57,936 of record JBDRNF010000179.1, on the reverse strand, counting down.
AGTTCCTTGACCAGCCAGTCGCACTTGTCCTTGCCGCCGGCGATGCCGACGACACGGCAGCCCTTGATCTTCGCAATCTGGCCGACGATCGAGCCGACCGAGCCGGCGGCGGCCGAGACTGCCACGGTCTCGCCGGCTTTGGGCTTGCCGACGTCGAGCAGCCCGAAATAGGCGGTGAGGCCGGCGATGCCGTAGACGCTGAGCAGATGGGTCATCGGCTCCAGCTTCGGCATCTTGCTCAGGTGCTTCGCCGGCACCGCCGCGAAATCCTGCCAGCCGGTGTCGCCGAACACGATATCGCCGGCTGCAAATCCCGGAGCCTTCGACGACATCACTTCGGCGATGCCGCCGCCGGCCATCACGGTATTGGTCTCGACCGCCGCGCGATAGGTCGCGCCATGCATCCATGCCCGGTTGGCGGCGTCGAGCGAGATATAGCGTACCTTCAGCAGCACCTCGCCATCCCCAGGCTCGGGAATGCCGGCTTCGGACAGTTTGAAATGCTCGGGCCCGAGCTTTCCGGTGGGCTTTTCAGCCAGAAGGATCTGGCGATTGACGGTGTCGTTCATGGTGCTCTCCCCGATACATTGGTTGCGCAACATTTTGCGGTTGGGCGCGACGCTAACGCATCCTTACCGTCATTGCGAGCGCAGCGAAGAAATCCATCTCCCCGCTTAAATAAATAATGTATTGCTTCGCTGCGCTCGCAATGACGGGCTCAGAAGAAGCGCAAATCCTCCGCCCGGCCGCCTTCGGCGATCACGGCATATTCGATCGCCAGAAACAGTCCCCCGGCCACATAGATCTTTCGCTTCTGCTCGATGGCGAACTGCTGGCTTATGGCCACGGCCTCCGCGATGGTCGCGGCGGTGTGCACATCGGCCTGCGGATTGGCCTTGCGCACCGCGCCCTCGATCGCCGCCACCTCCGCGCCCTTGTGGTGCGCGCGGGTGCAGATGATGGTGTCGAAGGCCGGCGCCAGAGCGCCGACGATCTCGTCGGCGCTCTTGTCGCCGGAAATGCCGACGACGAGAATCCAGCCCTCCGCGCCATGGATTGCCTTCAGGCTGGCCAACGATTGTCGGACGCCGTCGGGTGTATGACCGACGTCGACGACGGTGAGCGGGTCAGAGTTGATGGTTTCGAGGCGGCCGGGCCAGCTGATATCGCGGAGGCCCGATCGCACCGCGGCCTCACACCCTGCGGCATCGGCGTCGGGCCGTATCCGCCGCAGCCAGAGCAGGAACAGGGCGACCGCGATCGCGGCGTTGTTGAATTGAAAGGTGCCATGCAAGCCCATTTCCAGCGCCGAAAAATCGTAAGCCCCGAACCGGAAATCGAACTGCTGCCGTGTTGCGTTGGCGGTTTCGCCGCCGATCGAGATATCGTCGCGGACAAAGCGCGAGGTCACCTCGCGATGGCGGTTATACTCGATCAGATGAGATTTCAACGCTCGGCAATTCTCGCCATAGACGACAGTGCCGCCGGCCGCGCAGGCGTCGCTCTTGTCGGAGGCGATCAGGTCAAGGGAATGGCCAAGCAGTGCGACATGCTCGTAATCGACCGAGGTGACGCAGGTCGTCAGCGCGCCGACCAGGCGCGTCACATCATAGCGTCCGCCGATGCCGGCCTCGAACACCGCGAAATCGCATGCCGTCTCCTGGAAATGCAGACAGGCCAGCGCGAACAGGGCTTCGAAAGCGCCGAATTGCTCGCCGCGCCGGGCCGCGATCTTGGCGATTGCGGCCGAGATCCGCCGAACCAGCCGCGTCAGATCGGCATCGCCGATCTCGGCGCCGTCGATCTGAATCCGTTCGTTGAAACGGTAGAGATGCGGCGAGGTGAACAACCCGGTGCGCAGGCCGTAGGCGCGGCCGATGCCGGCGCAGAAGGCCGCGGTGGACCCCTTGCCGTTCGAGCCGGTGACGACCACCGAGATGCGCGTCAGCCGCGCCCGATCGATGGCGAGATCGTCGAGCAGCTCGGCCATCCGGCCCAGGCAAATGCCGTTGCCGAATTTCGGAAGATCGAACACTAGAGCAGCCCCGTCGCGGAGAACGTGTGATGCCAGATCTTCAGGATCAGGTCGCCTCGGCCGGCTTGCTCCAGCAGGCGGATCGACGGGTTGGAATTGACCTCGATCGCCTGCATCGCGTGGGGGGCGCCGCCGATATCGGTAAACAGATCGATGGCGGCGACACGCAGCCCGAGCGCCCGTGCGGCCTGCCTCGCCAGCGCGGGCGCGGCCTCGGACGGCGGCGCTTCGAGCACCATCGTTCCGCCGGCGCTCAGGTTCATCCGCCCGGGAATCTCCCAGCGCTCGCCCGCTGATAGCACAGCGTCGAATGCGGCATCGGGATCGATGGCAACCGGCGACAGGCCGCGGGATCGTAGGGCGTGATTATGCGCGGTCAGGAGATCGCGGATGCTGCTGGCGCCATCGCCGATAACCGAGGGCGGATGCTTGCGCGCGGTAAAGAGAACCTCGTCGTCGAGCAGAAAGATCCGATACTCGTTGCCTGCAACGATCGGCTGCATCAGGATCGCGTCGTAATAAAGCGCGACGTCACCGAGGTATTGTATCAGCGCGGCTTCGTCATGCAGGGCCTGCGCAAAATCGCCGCGCGATCCCGTCAGCGGTTTGACGAAGGCCGAGCCGCCCAGTTTTGCAAAATGCGCCAGCGCATCCTCGCGCTCGTGCCCGGCGGGGCGATGGGCGCGATGCCGCTCGTGCAGAAAGAAGTATTCGCCGCCGAGTGCTGCGACACCCGCTTGCGCCAGAATCCGGCCAGCAAAATATTTATCGGACGCCAGCGTCGAGGCGGTGGCGTTGTTCTGCGGATACCAGGAACATCGTCCGGCACCGAAATGAAGGCTGCGGGTCGCCGAACCGACGCTGAAAACAAGTCCCGTGCCGGCGTCGATATCCTGGAAGGACAGGCCAAATTCGGCGCAGGCGTAGGCCGCATAGATCGACTGGTCCGGATAGGCGCCTCGCTTGCCCGATCGGAATTCCTCTAACTTTCGCATGCAATATCCGGCGATCTGGCATTCCATTTTTGCTGCTTTTATCTTTAACCAAATTTTCGGCCGTACGGGGCAATTTACTGCCGCAACAACGTGTATTTCAGCAAGTTAATTGCGTTCACGGCGATTACGCGATGCATATTTTCTGAACCAGTTTGACGGACGAATCGACTGCCATTGTGAGCGCGCAATTGCGCTTCAAGGCTGGTTGACTATCCCTCGTTTTGGCGTAGGTGAAACGCCGGATCATCAATCATTGCAGGGGTTTTTTAGCCTCTTTTGGGGCCGGACAACCCGTTCGTTCTACCCGGAGCGTTAAGGAAAAACGAAATCACATGAGCGCATTCCATCGAGAGAAAGTTCTTTCCGTCCGGCACTGGACCGATACGCTTTTCAGCTTCACCGCCACCCGCAATTCCGGCTTTCGATTCCAGAACGGCCAGTTCGCCATGATCGGGCTTGAGGTTGATGGCCGCCCGCTGCTGCGCGCCTATTCGATGGCGAGCGCCAATCACGAGGAGGCGCTGGAATTCTTCTCGATCAAGGTCGCCGATGGCCCGCTGACCTCGAAGCTGCAGAAGATCAGGGAAGGCGATACCATCCTGGTCGGGCGCAAGGCGACCGGCACGCTGGTCTCCGATAATCTGATCCCGGGCAAGCGCCTGTTGCTGCTGTCGACCGGAACGGGGCTGGCGCCGTTCGCGAGCCTGATCAAGGACCCCGACGTCTATGAGCGGTTCGACAACATCGTGCTGGTGCATGGCTGCCGGCAGGTGTCCGAGCTCGCCTATGGCGAAGAGCTGGTGGCAAGGCTGCGCGACGACGAATTGTTCGGGCCGCTGTTGAGCGAGAAGCTCTCGTATTATCCGACCGTGACGCGCGAGCCGTTCCGCAACCGCGGCCGGATCACCGACCTGATCACCTCGGAGCAGCTGTTCAACGACATCCACCAGCCCCCGCTCGACATCGAGACCGACCGCATCATGATGTGCGGCAGCCCCGGCATGCTGGAAGAACTGAAGGTGATGTTCGAGACCCGCGGCTTTCTCGAAGGCAGCCACAGCGAGCCCGGCCATTTCGTCATCGAGAAGGCGTTCGTGGAGCGTTAGGGGTCCACGACCGCCGCTGTCAATTCTTCGACAGCATTGGCCACGGCCCGAAAAGCAAACCACCATCGGCGGCTACAGATACCGCCGTCGTCGCGCGCCATCGGCCGCGCAATCGCGTGACCGTTGGTTTCTCGCCTAGACCCGCTCCCTCTGCTGCATTGCACTGCAACAACATTCAAGCGCCGCCGCCCGTAGTGCCTGACGCATTGATTTGTCGCCCGCTATTTCGGTAGCCTGCCGTGAAACGGTCCGTCGTCATATTCGTAACCTGTAAGGCCTGCTATCGTGTACAGCCTTGTTCTGAAGTTCGATCAGGCTCAAGGCCGACAGAAATAATGCGGCGCATTCCGCCGGAGGGGTCCCATGGAAACGCTGATGCTTCCGTTCTCGCCGCGCTACATCGTTCTGACGCTTTGCGCCGTCGTCACGGCTTTGCTGGTCGCTATCGGGCTTATCGATGCCAGGCTCAGGATCTGGGAACTGGCTGCGATTCTGATCTTCGGCGGCCTCACCGCGCTCGGCATTCGCGACCTCGTGCAGGAGAACCACGCGGTTCTGCGCAATTATCCGATCTCGGCGCATATCCGCTTCCTGCTCGAGGAGATCCGGCCGGAGATGCGCCAGTACTTCTTCGAGAGCGAGAAGGACGGCATGCCGTTCAGCCGCGACACCCGCGCGGTGGTCTATCAGCGCGCCAAGATGCAGCTCGACAAGCGGCCGTTCGGAACGCAGGAGGACGTCTACAAGGAGGGCTATGAATGGATGCACCATTCGATGGCGCCCAAGACGCATGCCAGCGAAAAATTCCGCATCACCATTGGCGGCCCGGATTGCCCCAGGCCGTATTCGGCCTCGGTGTTCAACATCTCGGCGATGAGCTTCGGCGCGCTCAGCCCGAACGCGGTGCGCGCGCTGAATGCCGGCGCCAGGAAGGGCGAGTTCGCGCATGATACCGGCGAGGGCGGCGTCAGTCCCTACCACCAGGAGAATGGCGGCGACCTGATCTGGGAGATCGGCTCCGGATATTTCGGATGCCGCAACCGCGACGGCACGTTCAATCCAGAATTATTCGCGCAAGTCGCCGCCCATGACCAGATCAAGATGGTCGAGCTCAAGGTCAGCCAGGGCGCCAAGCCCGGCCATGGCGGCGTGCTGCCGGCGGCCAAGGTTTCCGAAGAGATCTCCAGGATCAGGGGCGTCGCGATGGACGAGGATTGCATCTCGCCGGCGTATCACAAGGCATTCTCGACGCCGCTGGAAATGATGGCGTTCATCGGCGAGATGCGCCGGCTGTCCGGCGGCAAGCCGGCCGGATTCAAACTCTGCATCGGCCATCCCTGGGAGTTCCTGGCGATCTGCAAGGCGATGCTGCAGACGGGGATCTATCCTGACTTCATCGTGGTCGACGGCAACGAGGGCGGCACCGGCGCAGCACCCCTGGAGTTCATGGACCATTTGGGCATGCCGATGCGCGAGGGCGTCAATTTCGTCCACAACGCGCTTGTGGGCATCAACGCGCGCGACCGTATCAAGATCGGCGCCGCCGGCAAGATAGCGACCGCGTTCGACATGGCGCGCGCGATGGCGATCGGCGCCGACTGGTGCAATTCGGCGCGCGGCTTCATGTTTGCGCTGGGCTGCATCCAGTCGCTCAGCTGCCACACCGACCGGTGTCCGACCGGCGTATCGACGCAGGATCCCTCGCGTAACCGCGCGCTGGTGGTGCCGCACAAGATCGAGCGCGTCTATAATTATCATCGCGCGACCTTGCATGCGCTGGCGGAATTGCTTGCCGCCGCGGGCCTCGATCACCCGCAGCAGCTCCGGCCGATCCACTTCTCGCAGCGGGCTTCGACCACCGAGGTGCTGACATTCGCCAAACTCTATCCATCGCTTCGTCCGGGCGAGCTGATCGACGGCACCAGCGACCCGCGCTTTCGCGAGGCCTGGGCGATGGCGCAGGCGGAGTCGTTCGCCGCGGCGTCATGATCGTCATTGCGGGACGCGCGGCGAGCGACTCGTTCGCGGGCCGCCGCTAATACTGCATCACCGACCGCACTCCGATCACCACCGCATTCCTGATCGGCTCGGTCGGCGATCCCGGGTCGGGCACGTTCCCGCCGGGATGGAAAATGAGTTGGGCGGTGGGATAGATGGTCCAGCCGGGAATGATGGCGGCGCCATAGGTGAATTCGAAAGAGAGCTCATAATCGCGCAACGGCACCTGTACGCCGGTGAACAAGCGGGTGTCGCGATCGAACCCGCGCGCGCGATTCGACATGTGCGCGTAGAGAAACGAGGCGCCGAAGATGTCCGCCGGGCGCGACGGCAGCATGCCGGCAAAGATGATGCCGGCGTCGAGATAGAAGTCGTTCAGGCTTCGATCGGACGGACTGTATGCAGCGCGGCTGAACATCGCCACGCCGGAATTCACATCGCCGCCGGGCGGCCGGTACAATTGCTGGTCGATGACGGCATAGATCCCGTCATTGCCGCGCAGCCGGCGCGCGATGCCGGTGCTGAGCGGGCTTGCCAGCGAATGGCCGGCGGTGTCGAAACGCAGATCGTCGAATGTGCCGAAGTGATGCCATCCGCCAAAGCGGATGCCGCCGGCAAGGCCAGTCGAGTTGGCATCCTGGTTGTAGCGGTATTGAAACTCGCTTATTACGAAGGGCGGGTCGTTGACGCGAAAGTTGAGGCCGTAGCGGTTGCGCCGTTCGGGATCGTTCAGGCCGGGGCCGGCCGGATCGCCGTTCAACACCGAGAGCAGGAACGTCGTTTGCGGCGTCGGATCGACCTTGAGCCGAAGGCCGGGCGTCGACAGCGGATAGGCAGCGCCGCCGCTTGGAATGTTGACCGCCGGATTGGTAGGCCAGTCGCTGGAGAGGAAGAAGCTAAAATACTGGCTGAACAGGAATTCGGTATCGACCACGAGCTGGCCGGCGCGAAGGCTGGCCATGCCGCCGAGAAAGGTCTGTTGCAACCACAATTCGGAAAGCCGGGTGCTCGGCAACGCTTCGATATTGCTGATGGTGTTGAGATTGCCGACCAGGCTGCGTCCCGGTCCGCCATCGCCCTGAAGGTGGAAGATGTTGCTGAACAGCGTCAGGCCGTCCCAACCGGCAAGCCTGCCGAAATCTATTCCGAACAGCGCCTCGAACTTGCCGCCGAAGACGGCGGCACGGTTGATGCCGCCCCTCACGTTGGCGAAGCCCTCGGTCGTGTACACGAATCCGAAGGTGACGCCATGTCGGGTCAACCAGGCCCGGGTGCCGAAAGGATCGCCGTTGTATGGCAGGCTGCTGGCCATCGACAGCCGGGGCGCAACGCCTTTCTGGGCGTCGAGATCGGCCAAGGGAGCCTCGGTGTCCTGCTGCGCGAGGGAATGACTTGCCGCCAGCAGGGCAGCGCCCGCAGCGAAAAGTCCCCAACCCCTGCGCGCCATCGGTTTCACAGCACAAATTCCATTCGCCCCGGCGCCCCCTCTCGTTATCCACGCGCGCCTGGCGAACGCGATGAGATTGAAGGGAGGCCGGCACCCAATACCACCTGCGAATTATGCGCAAGAAAGTTTGGGAAAGAGACCATCGAATGACATTTCGCCGTGACAGGCGTGCAACAACACGACACCGAACCGGAGCGAACTGACACTTCAAAAAATTGACCCGCCCGGGGGGACAACCGGGCGGGTCGGGTGCGACACGGGGTGGATGAGGCGCCCGTGCCGGACGCAGTATCCACGGTCAGAGCGGCGGCATGCGCCGCTTCAATTCGGTCGATCAGAAGTTGCAGGTGCGAACGCGGCCGATATAGCGGCCGAAGACGTCGTACTCGCGAACCCAGCCGCAGCGGCGATAGCCGTCGTAGTAATAGGGGCTCGACGCAGCGATCGCGGTGCCGACCACGGCGGCGCCGAAAATCGCGGGTCCAATCCATTTCGGACCGGCCTGAGCCTCGGTGGTGGAAGAAGCGATGCCGCCGGTAACGGCCAGCGTGGCGAGAGCAAGGGCAGCAATTTTGGTCTTGATCGACATGGGATACTCCATCCGGTTGAGCGCGGCGCCGTTATGGTCCGCATGCCCAGTTGGACGGAGGGTTCTCAAGTCCGGTTCGAATGACCCCTCATTAAATCCGGGTAATGATTATTCCGCAGTAATTACAGCTAATTAGAAGAAAAATTGCTCTGTGGCGCAATCGACAGCGTCGCCGGATCGAACGCGTCGACATCGGTGAGCAACTCGCAGAAGGCCTGGGCGCCATGATCGAGCAGGCGTTCGCCCTTCTCCGCCGAGGCCATGGTGGCATCGCCGGCTGCGCCACTGGGATGCAGGTCCTGGGCCTGCCATGCGAATGGCACCGGCCGGTGCGCCGAAAGCCAGCGGTATCGCTTTTCCATCGCGATGCTATGGGGCCGGAAATCGGCGATCGCGTCCCGGCGCACATGCTGCGGATAGCGCGCCAGCATGATCGAGGTCTCGACCGCGCCGCCATGGATGCCGTGGCGCAGTTCCTCCGCCGAGAACAGTCCCTCGGGCGTGCCGAAGCGGGACCAACTCGTGGTCACCGCGAGAAGCCCGTGATGCGCGCGCAGATCCTGCGCCACAAGGCTCATCGCGGCGCTGTTGCCGCCGTGGCTCGTGACCATCACCAGTTTCCTGATGCCGGCGCGCGCGACGCTTTCGCCGAGTGCCATCCAGGCCTTGAGCGCCACCTCGGTCGGCAGCGTCCGCGTGCCGGGATAGTGGATGTGTTCGGTGGAAATCCCGACCGGCTGCACCGGCAGGAATGTCGCGGGGATGTCTTGCGGCAGCAGTTCGCGCACCCGGGCCAGATAGGCCTCACCGATCATGACGTCGGTCTCGACAGGCAAATGCGGGCCATGCTGCTCGGTCGCCGCCAGCGGCAGCACCGCGATCCACCGCGCCGCATCGGTGCTGGAGATCGAGGACCAGTCGATTTCGGCCCAGTCGCGTGGCGGAAGCGGAGAAGTCATCGAGTGAGGCGTTTCTTTAGGCCGATTTGCAAGGTAGTTTGTCCGGGAGTTTCGTAATCCCGGGACGTCATCACGTCCATTGCCTTCCATCATGGGCCAGAACGATCGACGGAGTCCAACCATGAAGCCGGCCTTTTTGCCGCGAGCGTTAACCGTAATCCTGCTGGCCCTCCATGCGGCGATCGCGCCGGCGGCGGCGGAGACGCTGGACAAGGTCTCGTTCGGGACCAACTGGGTGGCGCAGGCCGAGCAGGGCGGCTTCTTCCAGGCCGTGGCCGACGGCACCTACAAGAGATACGGGCTCGACGTCACCATCGTGCCCGGGGGTCCCAACGACAACAACCGGATGCTGCTGATCTCCGGCAAGATCGATTTCTTCATGACCGCGAACACGCTGATGTCCTTCGATGCAGTCGCCAACAAGGTGCCTGTGGTCGCGGTCGCCGCCATCTTCCAGAAGGACCCGCAGGTATTCCTCACCCATCCGGACTCGAAGGTGGCCAAACTCGAAGACCTCAAGCCGCTGACGCTGTTCGTCTCCAAGGAGGGGATCACGAGCTATTTTCAGTGGTTGAAATCCGAATATGGTTTCAGCGAAAGCAAGGTCAGGCCCTACACTTTCAACTCGCAGCCATTCATCGCCAATCGAATGAGCGCGATGCAGGGCTACGTCACCTCCGAACCCTACGCCGTCGAAAAGGCCGCCAAGTTCAAGCCGGGCGTTATCCTGCTGGCGGATTACGGCTACAGCGCCTATTCGACCCTGATCGAGACGCGCCGCGACCTCGTCGACAAGAAGCCGGATCTGGTGCAGCGCTTCGTCGATGCCTCCATCGTCGGCTGGTACACCTATCTGTACGGCGACAACGCGCCCGGCAACGCCATGATCAAGAAGCTCAATCCGGAAATGACCGACGAGATGATCGCCTATTCCGTCGCCAAGATGAAGGATTACGGCATCGTTGATTCCGGCGACGCGGTCAAGGACGGCATCGGCGCCATGAGCGATGCGCGGGTCGGCAGCTTCTTCGACAAGATGGCCCGGGCCGGCGTGGTGCGCCGCGACATCGATTTCCGCAAGGCCTATACGCTCCGCTTCATCAACAAGGGCATCGGCCTCGATCTGCGGCCCAAGAATAAGTGAACCAGAACCAGTGAAGCAGCGCGTGATGGCCGAGCCCGCAGCCCTGTCCGATCCTGGCGTACCTCGTGCGGGCCTCGCGGTAAGCCTGCGCGGCGTCACGAAGGTCTATGACAATGGCGTCGCGGCGCTCGGGCCGCTCGATCTCGACGTGCGCAAGGGCGAGTTCGTGTCGCTGCTGGGGCCGTCGGGCTGCGGCAAGTCGACCGCCTTGCGGCTGATCGCCGGCCTCAGCGCGCCGACTTCGGGCAGCGTCGGCGTGGCGCGGGCAGCAAGCGCAGATGGCGCGGGGCATTCGATCGGTTTCGTGTTTCAGGAACCGACGCTGATGCCGTGGGCCACCGTACAAGAGAACGTGCGGTTGCCGCTGAAATTGTCCCGCGTCCCGGCCGCGCAAGCGGCGGGACGTGTCAGCGCGGCGCTGACCCAGGTGGGGCTTGCCGACTTCGCCGACGCATTCCCTCGCGAATTGTCCGGCGGCATGAAGATGCGGGTGTCGCTGGCGCGCGCGCTGGTCACCGATCCCGACATCCTCTTGATGGACGAGCCGTTCGCGGCTCTCGACGAGATCACCCGTTTCAGGCTCAACAACGATCTGCTGGCGTTGTGGCGCGACCTGCGCAAGACCGTCATCTTCGTCACGCATTCGGTGTTCGAGTCGGTGTACCTGTCGCAGCGGGTGATCGTGATGACGGCGCGCCCCGGCCGGATCGGCGCCGAGTTTCAGATCGACGCGCCGGAGCCGCGGGCCGAGGAGTTTCGTACCTCCGCCGACTATGCCGGCTATTGCCGCAGGGTTTCCGGCGCGCTGGCGCCGTCCTGTCAGGGGCAGGCGGTCTGATGGGCGCCCTGCCGTCATCGCCATTGGCCACGGGGCAAGCCAATATGGGCAGCCGCCCGCTTGTTCTCCTCCGCATCCTGCTTCCCGTCATTGTGCTGGCGGCCGGCATTGCGGCCTGGGAGCTGGTGGTGCGGCTCAACGATATCAAGCCCTATGTGCTGCCGGCGCCGTCGGTCGTGTTCCAGACCTTGGGTACCGACTGGCCGGTGCTGTCGCAATCGCTGCTGACGACGCTATTGACCACGCTCGAAGGTTTTGTGGCCGCAGCTTTCGGCGGCATTGTGCTGGCGCTGTTGTTCAACCAGTCGAAATGGCTGGAGTATTCGCTGTTTCCCTATGCCGTGATCCTGCAGGTGACGCCGGTCATCGCGATCGCGCCGCTGCTCCTGATCTATCTGCCGCAGCAGACCGCGGTGGTGGCCTGCGCCTGGATCGTGGCGTTTTTCCCGGTGCTGTCCAACACCACGCTTGGGTTGAATTCGGTGGATCGCAATCTGGCCGGGCTGTTTCAACTGTACGGCGCTTCGCGGATGCAGACGCTGCGTTACCTCAAATTGCCAGCAGCGCTGCCGCATATCCTCGGCGGATTGCGCATCGCGGGCGGCTTGTCGCTGATCGGCGCCGTGGTCGCCGAGATCGCAGCCGGTTCCGCCGGCGCGGGGTCCGGCCTCGCTTACCGGATCGCCGAATCCGGCTACCGTCTCAACATTCCCAGGATGTTCGCGGCCCTGCTGTTGCTCTCCGCCGCGGGGATTGTCATTTATGCAGCTCTGGCGCTAACCTCGTATCTGGTGCTGCGGCGCTGGCACGAGAGTGCGCTTGGAAAGGACAACTGATGGCTGCCGGTAATATTTCCTCGGAAAAGATCGATCTGCTGATCTATGGGCCAGGCCGGCCCATCCTCCAGAACGGTTTTTCCGACCAGTTCGTCCTGCATGCGGCCGAGACCAAGCACGACCTCGAGCGACTGGCGGCGGTGGCGGAGAAAATCCGCGGCATCGCGGTGACCTACCACACCGTGCATGCCGACAAGTCGGCGCTGGCGCTGTTTCCGAAGCTCGAGATCGTCGCGAGTTTCGGCGTCGGCTACGACCACGTCGATTCCGCTTACGCCCGCGAACACGATATCGTCGTCACCAACACGCCTGATGTGCTGACCGAGGAGGTCGCCGACGTCGCGATGGGGCTTTTGATCGCGACCTTGCGCGAATTCGTCAAGGCCGACCGCTATCTGCGCTCCGGGCTCTGGACCACGCAGAATTACCCCCTGAGTGTCGGTTCGCTGCGCGACCGCAAGGTCGGCATCGTCGGCATGGGCCGGATCGGCCAGGCCATCGGCCGCCGGCTCGATGCCTCGCGGGTGCCTGTGGTGTATCATTCGCGCAAGCCCGCCGCCGACGTGTCGTACAAGCACTATCCCGACCTGATCGAGATGGCGAAGGCGGTCGACACGCTTGTCGTGATCGTGCCCGGAGGGGCCGCGACCGCCAACCTCGTCAACGCCGAGGTATTGAAGGCGCTGGGGCCGCGCGGCGTCGTCATCAACGTGGCGCGCGGCTCGGTGGTCGATGAACAGGCTTTGGTCGCGGCGCTGAAGTCGGGCACCATTCTGGCAGCGGGGCTCGACGTGTTCGCCAAGGAGCCGGCGGTGCCGGAGGAGTTGCGGGCCATGCAGAATGTGGTGTTGCTGCCGCATATCGGCTCGGCTTCGGTGGTGACGCGCAATGCGATGGATCAGCTGGTGGTCGACAACCTGAAGGCCTGGTTCGCCGGCAAGCCGCCGCTGACGCCGGTCGCGGAAACGCCGGTGAAAGGCCGCTGATGTCCAGACGTTGCTCTGGCACCGTGCTGCCGGCGCTGTTGGCATTGGTCGTGGTTGCTGCGCCGGCGCGGTCGCAGGATGCCTCGACCCTGAAGAAGGACATGATAGGCCAGTGGGAGCTCTCGACCACCGAGCGTAGCAAGACCTGCGTCGTGACGCTGAAGGACGATGCCTCGCCGCAAGGCCTCAATCTTGAGCTGGAGCCGGGTTGCGGGGCGGCGTTGCCCTTCACCAAGGATATCACCGCCTGGACCATCAAGGGACTGGATATCGTGCGGCTGCAGGATGCCGCGGGAGCGTCCGTGATCGACTTCACCGAGGTCGAGAGCGGAATTTTCGAGGGCCTGAGGCAGGGCGAGGGCATCTATATCCTGCAGAACCTAGCCGCCGCGCGCTCGCTGGCCAAATCGATGGATCAGATGATCGGCGACTGGTCGATGGTGCGCGGCAACGGTGTGGCGATCTGCGGCCTGACACTGACCAACACCGAGGCCGACCAGGACAATTTCCAGGTGTTTCTCAAGCCGAATTGCGATCCGGCGGTCGCCGCGTTCGCGCCTACCCAGTGGCGGCTCGATCGCGGCCAGATCATCCTGATGTCGGCCAATGGGGACATCTGGCAGTTCGAGGCCGACGACAACGCGCAGTGGCGGCGGGTGCCCGACAGCGCCGACCCCCTTATCATGCTGCGGCAGTAGTTTCCGCGAGGTGGTCCTTCAAGGCCCGGCCGATCGACCGACCGCCTTTTTGCTGATTTATTTTGCACATTCCATGTCGATCCGCCGCCGGCTGGTTCGTCTTATCCCATTAGCGAGACAGTTCCGCAGGACTTGGGGTCCGCGGCTCGCCCCAGAGGAGTTCTCAGCATGCGTTTCATGTCTTTCGTCACTACCTCCCACACCGGGATGCCGACGCCGGAACTGATGGAGGCGATGGGCAAGCTCGCCGACCGCGAGATCAAGGCCGGCCGCATGATCGACACCGGCGGGCTGACGCCGCTCGCCGACGGCGTGCAGGTGCGCATCAAGGATGGTGAGCTCAGCGTGATCGACGGCCCCTTCGTCGAGGCCAAGGAAGTGATCGGCGGCTACGCGATCTTCGAATTCCGCAACAAGGAGGAAGCGCTGGCCTCGGCGGTCGAGTTCATGCAGCTGCACAGGCAGCACATGCCGGGCTGGGAAGGGACCTGCGAGGTTCGCGCGATGTGGCCGGAGCATGAAGCCGGATGCCAGGTCAAGGTCGACGCCCTCGCACGCGCCTGATGCGAGAGGCCGGTCAATCCAGCCGGCGGCCATGACGGCCGCCGGCGTCGATCGCTCCCATCGGACCATCCTCGCGGTGTGGCGGATCGAGCAGCCGCGGCTGATCACCAGCCTGGCGCGGATGCTGCGCGACGTGCCATTGGCGGAGGATCTGACGCAGGAAGCCTTGCTGGCGGCGCTGGAGCACTGGCCCGCGACCGGCGTGCCGGAGAAGCCCGGCGCCTGGCTGATGGCAACGGCAAAGCGCCGGGCGCTGGATCATCTGCGCCGGGGCCGGATGCTGGCGCGCAAGCACGGCATGGTTGCGCTCGATCTCGCGCAGGAACAGCAGGCGATGCCCGATTTCGACGCCGCGCTCGACGACGACATCGGCGACGAATTGCTGCGGCTGATCTTCACCGCCTGCCATCCGCGTCTGTCGCGCGAGGCCCGCGCGGCGCTGGCGCTGCGGATGATCTGCGGCCTGACCACCCCGGAGATCGCGCGCGCCTTCCTCACGCCGGAGGCGACCATCGCCCAGCGCATCGTGCGCGCCAAGCGCACGTTGTCGGAATCCGGGCTGGCCTACGAGACCCCGCGCGGCGAGGAGCTTTCGGAGCGGCTCGCTTCGGTGTTCGAGGTCGTCTATCTCATTTTCAACGAGGGCTATACCGCCGCGCGCGGCGACGACTGGCTGCGCCCGCAGCTCTGCAACGAAGCGCTGCGCATGGCCCGCGTGCTCACCTCGATCGCGCCGCAGGAGCCTGAAGCCCACGGCATGCTGGCGCTGATGGAGCTGAACGCCTCGCGGATGGCGGCGCGCACCGATGTATCAGGCGAGCCGATCCTCCTGCTGGAGCAGGACCGGGCGCGCTGGGACCAGCTGCAGATCCGGCGCGGGCTGCAGGCGTTGTCGCGGGCGCGCGAACTCGGCGGCGCCGGCGGCTTTTACGCGCTGCAGGCCGCGATCGTCGCCTGCCACGCCCAGGCGGGCACGGCGGCTGCGACCGACTGGCCGCGCATCGCAGCATTGTATGCGGAACTCGCGACGCTCGTGCGTTCGCCGGTCGTCGAACTCAACCGCGCGGTGGCCGTCGGCATGGCCGAAGGCCCTGCGGCGGGACTGGCGCTGGTGGACCGTCTCGCGCACGAGCCCGCGCTGAGAAGCTATCATCTGCTGGACAGCGTGCGCGGCGACCTCCTGCACAAGCTCGGTCGCTTCGCGGAAGCCCGCGCCGCGTTCGAGGCCGCAGCGGCACTTGCCGGCAACCGGCGTGAGCAGGAATTTTTGAGGCGTCGCGCGGCGGAGGCCAAGGCCGCTCGCGACGGTATCGGCTCGTCGGAGGATCGCGCATGAATTGGCGTTAGCTCCGCGTTGCGGATCGTGATAGGCCCAACGCGCCATATGGAGAGCTGTCTTGACCAGCGTCGATGCCAAGATGATTCGTCGAGGTCGTCCCCGCTCGGTCGAAACGCAGCAGGCGATTCTCGAAAGCGCCTATCGATTGATGGCCTCGGAAGGCCTTGCAGCAGCGAGCATCGACGCCGTCGCGCGTGGTTGCGGCGTATCCAAGATGACGATCTACAAATGGTGGCCGTCGAGGGAGGCACTGCTGATCGACGCGTTTCTCAGGCAGGCATCGTCGATGCTGCCATTGCCCGACAAGGGTGATGCTCTGGCGCGCCTGAGAAGGCATGCATCGGCCTATGTCGAAGCCCTGAACGGCGATTTCGGCAAGGTGCAGCTCGCTGTCATTTCCGAATGCATTGCAGAAACCGGCTCGCCGAAGATTTTCACGGAACGTTATCTCGCCATTCGCCGCGACGTTGCCGTCAAGATCATCAAGGCAGGCCAGAAGGATGGCAGCATCGTCGCCTCGGATCCCGCGGCCGACCTGTACGATCGCATCTACGGAACGATATTCTATCAGTATGTCTTCGGATTTCGCGCCTTGACCAGGGACTACGCAGAAAGATTGGTCAATTCGGTGCTCGCGAAGAAATAGCGCCTGCACTGGATTGATCGGTTTTCCGGGCTTGGCGAAACCACGCCCAGGTCTCGCGCGTCACCGCCCGGTAGCCCTGGCCGCGGTGCGCGATCCGGTCGGCGATGATCTCGTTCAGTTTCGGCAATGCGTGGAATGGAACCGACGGATAGGCATGATGCTCGACATGGAATGGCATGTTCCAGGCAAACCACTTGACCAGCTCGCCCGTATAGGTCGTTCGGGTGTTTTCATAGGCGCTTCGGGTGCGCTCGCACCCGGTGTGTTCCGCGTAGAGGTATGGCCGCAGGAATAGTTGGCCGAGGAAGAGGGGAATCAGCCAGGTCCAAAGCAGCACCGTCGTGGATAGCGCGACGGAACCGATCAGGATCGACAAATAGAAAAGGGCATAGGCGCGCGATTCCCTCACCACCACGCAGCGCTTGTTCCCGCGAATCCACGGCGCCGCCGCCTTTCCGGTAATGGCGCGCCGGAACAGGAGCACGATGCGGTTCACCAGCTGCACGATGCCGGTATAGGCGATCGCGAGTTTGGTGTCCGAATTCGGGATCGAGGCGTTGATCAGTTCCGGATCGCGCTTCGGATCCTGCGTGTAGCGGTGGTGATCCCAATGAAACAAGGCGTAGTGCTCGTAAGGCAGCACGATCAGGAGCGAAGAAAGATGACCAAGCGCGACGTTCATCGGGCGGGTGGTGAATACGGTCTTGTGAGCGGCTTCATGCACGGCCATGAACAGAAACGCGATCAGATATCCCTGCGCGATCATCAGGGGAACGGCGAACAGCGCGCCGTATATTATCGTCGCCTGCCATATCGCGGTCCCGACCAGCGCGATCGCACCATAATGGGTGATGGCGCGAACCAGCCCGGGAGCGTTCGACCGCACCGAGAGTTCCCTGAGCTGGATCGGAGTCAGGACACGTTGCTCGATCCTGGTGTCGGCGGCTGCCTCGATTGTCACGTCCTGATCCTCACTGCGCGTCCAGAAAAGCCGAGACTGTCGCGTGGAGAAACGCGCGATCGGCAGGAATGAAAGCGGGGTTGCCGGCGCGATGTCCGTAAAGCGACGGGATGGGAATGAGTTCCGCGGAACGCGCATTGGCGAGCAAATCCAGTTCGTCCTTGTTGTCCCGCACCTGGAAATAGCCATCGGTCTGGCCGGGCATGAGCAGCACGCGTGATTTGATCGCCGCCAGCGCCTTGCTCAGGTCTCCACCAAAAGCCTCGCATTGGCTGATGTCGCCGCGCTGCCACATCCGGATTTGCGACAGCAGGTCATTGGCGTCGCGTCGCGTGAAAGCGCTGTCCCATGAACGCGCGAGGAAGTCCTCGAGCGACGAGAAGCCCAGCTCGCGCCATAACTCGTCGCGGTAGAAGCCGTGGGACATCGCCCATCCGGCATAGACGCGCCCCATTGCCCGCAACCCCGCGGCGGGCTTCGAGACGAAACGGTCATCGACGTAGGCCGCATCGGCCGTCAGTGCAGCCTTCACGCCTTCCAGGAAGACGAAGTTGAACGGCGAGCACCGGGCACTGCCGCAGACAATGGCGGCCCGTTCCACCATGTCGGGATAGATCGCCGCCCAGTGATAAGCTTGCATGCCGCCCATCGACCATCCATAGACCATGGCAATCCTGGTGATGCCGAAGCGCTGCGTCAGCAGTCGATGCTGCACCGAAACGGCGTCATGATAGGAAATGTCGGGAAAGCGCCCGTGACCGAATACCTGCTCGGAGTTTGACGGCGATGACGACAATCCGTTGCCGAACAGGTTCGGGATGATGATGAAGTAGCGATCTGAATCCAGTACGCCGCCGGGGCCGACCAGCCATTCCGTGTCGTAGTGTTGCGCGCTGAAGGATGTGGGGTAGACAATGACATTGTCCCTGGCCGTGTTGAGGCGGCCAAACGTCTTGTACGCCAGGCGTATGCCGGGAAATACATCGCCTGATTGCAGCGTGACTTCGCCGGCGTCGAACAGTTCGTAATCGCTTGGAACCTTCATGCTATCAGCTCGCGATACAGTTCGGTCGCTTCCCGCTCGCCGAATTGCCTCGGATTGGTTGGGCGCGAATGGTCGTTGAGGGCGCCCCGAACGAGGGCAGGAATCATGTTCGCGGTCACGCCCATCTGGCGTAGGCCGGTCGGCAGACCGAGTTCGAGATTCATGTCCGTCACCGCGTCCTCCAGCGTCTGGCCTTCCGGCAATCCCATGGCGCGTTGCAGGCTGTCGATGCGGTGCCCCGCGACAGGCCGGTTGAAGCGCAGGATCGTCGGCAGGATCGCCGCGTTGCAAGTGCCATGGTGAAGCACCGGTGCCTTGAGCGCGCCGAGCGGATGGCTGAGCGCATGGACGCCACCCAGTCCCTTCAGGAATCCGAGACCGCCCTGAATCGAAGCCACCATCATATCGGTTCTTGCCTGGATATTGCCGGGCTGCGCCGTGGCCGTCCGGAGGGCATTCCAGGCGCGGGCGGCTCCGTCGAGCACGATGGCATCGACCGGCGGATTGAAGCGCGGCGACAGGTAGGATTCGATGCAATGGCTCAGTGCGTCCATACCGGTAGCTGCCGTCAGCAGTGCCGGAAGACCGACCGTGAGCGAAGGGTCGCAAAGCGCTGCGACCGGCAGCAGATGCGGGGAGGCGATGACGAGCTTCGAACCGCAGGCCAGTGTGATCAGCGTGCCGCGGCCGACTTCGGATCCGGTGCCGGCGGTGGTCGGTATCGCAATAACGGGCGCTGCCGGCCCGATCAGTTTGGTGCCGCCATGGATCGCGGCGTAGCTTGACAGCGGCAGTTCATGGGTCGCCAGCAGGGCGACCGCCTTGCCGAAGTCGAGGGGCGATCCGCCACCCAAAGCAACGATGCCGTCACATTCCTGCTCGCGATAGATGCGCCGTGCCACCAGGACGGCATCCTCGGTCGGGTTGGGCGGCACCAAGTCGTAGAGGATGGCGCCGGATCCCGCGAGGGTCCGAACGCGATCCGCGAGCCCCGCCGCAACGATCCCCTGATCGGTGACGAGCATCGGCCGGCGGATGCCGGCGGCCGAAAGCTCGCCCGGCAGCCCGTCGACCGCGCCGACGCCAAACTCGACGCGGTTCAGAAAGATCATTTGACTGATGGTCACATCGCTGCCCGCCGAGGTTGCCCACGAAACAATTATTGGACTTATAGTACACTAAATATGTGGACTGCCAATCCCGAATTCGCATGCTTCACTGAAAACGCAGCGCAACACCTTGCCGATTCCGGATGCGGGATGATTGGATATCGTGTACAAAAGGTACAATTATGATGTGGCCGTCCGAAGTGTACGCGCCGGTGCCTGGTGGGTGAAATCTAGATGACCTCGGAATGCGTTAGGCTCACCCAAAAACTGATTCAGTTTCCTTCTCTCAATCCACCCGGGGACGAAGAGGAATGCGCGATCTTTCTGGCCGATTTGCTGTCCAGCAATGGATTTCGTGTCGAGAGACATGAATTTGCGCCGGGAAGACCCTCGCTGATAGCCCGGCTGCCGGGCACTGAGGAGCAAGAGCCGCTCGGTTTCACCGGACATATCGACGTCGTTCCCTTGGGAAACACGCAGTGGCGGCACCCGCCATTCGCAGGCGTGATCGAGGACGGGAAGCTTTTCGGTCGCGGCAGCAGTGACATGAAGGCCGGCATCGCGGCATTTATTTCCGCAGCGCTGGCGCTCCGCCGCGAGAATGCTGTCTTCCGCAGGGGCGTCACATTCGTGATCACTTCCGGTGAGGAGACCGGTTGCGAGGGTGCGTTTCATCTGGCCCAGCTAGGCGTACTCGGCGATTGCAAGTTGCTGATCGTCGCCGAGCCGACCTCGAATCTTCCGATATTTGCTCACAAGGGCTCACTCCGCGTGCGCGTTTCTGCCGAGGGGAGGACGGCTCATTCGTCGATGCCGGAGCTGGGTGACAATGCCATCTACAAGGTTACCGATTGGATATCGATACTGGCCCGGCATCGCTTCCAGAACGAGCACACGCTCCTGGGTCGTACCACGGCGGCAGTAACCACGATCGGTGGTGGACAAAACATCAATTCCGTTCCGGACTCTGCATATTTCACGGTGGATTTTCGCACGCTGCCTGACCACGATCATTCAGCACTCCTCGTTGATCTGAGGCGGATGTTCGGCCCGGACGCGGGCCTGCAGGTCGTCACGGACTTCAAGGGTTTTGCAACGGAGCCGGATGATCCCGCGGCCGCACCCCTGATGGCGCTGTTGACGAAACGACTCGGCCACCAGCCCGCTCCGGCAGGCGCGCCGTACTTCACCGATGCATCAGCGCTGGTGCCGGGATTTGGCGGTGCGCCGACGGTTGTGATTGGACCGGGGGAGGCGGAGCAGTGCCACAAGACGGACGAGTACTGTCTGGTCGAACGCATCGACGAGGCCTTTGAAATTTACTCCGCGCTCATGCGCCAGATGTGCATTTAGCGGACTGCCGGGAAAATTCGGCTGGCCAGGCGCAGCCATCCTTCGAGACCGCCGCTTCGCGGCCTTCTCAGGAGGAGGCTCAACATGCTGAAACACGACAATCTCATGCTGGGAAGCGTGCGGTGCGAGCGTCTCGAAGCATGGATACCAAGCGACTAACCTGTCTCGCATGGTTCGTGCTAGTGACGCCCAGCATCTGCAGGAGAACGCGCATGACCGATTTCGAGGATAAGCCGCCGCCCGCGGTGGGTGCCTATTGGATCAAGGAAGAGGACTATCCGGCGCTGCTGAAAATCTTCGACGACGGCGACAAGCTGCCGCCGAGCTGGAAGGAGTGGCTGAAGATCGCGGAGGAGATGGAGCAGGGGCTCAAGGCCTATGGCCACGTCGTGCTGCGTGTTCCCATCGACCCCGCCACGTTCCCGGACTGGTGCGCCGCCCATGATTTGCGCCCGGGCAGCGCCGGACGCCGAAAATTCGTCGCGGCGGCGGTCACCGAGCGATACGGCGATCAAAGCTGATTGAGCGCGCCGCCCCTAAAACCCTGATGAGACCTGGTTGCGATCGACCGCGGCGCCGGTGCGGGCGCGCCGGACGTTGCTGACGAGCGCGCCGGGCCTGTCCTCGTTGGCGGGCTTCGCGGTGGCAAGCCGCAGCACGGGGGCATAGTTCGGTTGCACCTCCATCCGCGCCGCGTGCGGGCTGCGTGAGAGGATTTTGTGCACGCGCGGCAGGTTGTAGCAGGGCACGTAGAACAGCAGATGGTGTTCGAGATGGTAGTTGACGTAATAGGGCGCGATGAACAGTCGTTCGAAAAATCCCGCATGCGTGGTGCGGGTGTTGCGCAAGGGATCGTTGCTGTCGGGCACGACGGCATGTTCGGCGATGTTGCGGATTCGGGTGATCACCATCATCCAGGTCATCAGCGGCAATAGCCACAGCAGCGGATAGGCCCACCAGATTCCGGCCGCGGCGAGGCCGGCCAGCAGAACCAGATTGATCAGGATCTGCGGGCCGAGCTTCTGCCAGAAGTGCGCGGCGCGCTGCGCCAGCGGCCACGATGCGTCGCCGAGCGCATTGAGCAATTGCGCCTTGCGCTGCGCATAGCCGGTCTGGCCCGAGATATCGCGCCAGAATTTTCGGCGATAGCTCGGCCGCGTGATCGGGAACGGCGCCGACAGGATCAGGTCGGGATCGTCCTCCTGCTGGGTGCGGGCGTGGTGCTGCAGGTGATAGCGGCGATAGGCCTTGGTCTCGGCGAACACAGGCCAGGCGCAGAACCACTGGCTGAGCAACAGATTCAATTTCTCGGACTTCGCTAGGCAGCCATGGGCGCCGTCATGCATCAGGATCGCCAGCCCGAGCTGGCGCGAGCCGATGATCGCCACCGCCAGCACGAAGGTGAGGGGATTGGGCCACGCCGCAACCATCGCGATCGAACCCAGAATCAGCGTCCATGCATGCGCGATCAGGGCGACGCTCTTCCAGGTCGACCGCGTGCGGACCTCGAGCAGCTCCTGCTCGCTCATGATGTCGCGGGCTCGCATGCGAAGCACGGTCATGGCTGTTTCTCCTTGGCATCGGACGAACCGCCGGGAGCGGAATTTCCTGTTCGAACGAGCTTGAGCCGCGCGGCCTCCGGCGGCGCGTCGGCCTGCGGGCCGAGCAGGCGCAGCATCTCGGCGGCCAGATCCTCGGGCGCCCGGCCCATCGCCTGGCCTTCCAGGGTGACGCCGATCGCGATGGTCCAGAAGCGCCGCGCGCTGGTCTCGGGATCGAGCCGGGACTGCCAGCCGCGCGCCGCCATCTCGGCCGCATAGGCGCGCAGGCCCTCCGCATGCAGCCGTTCGACCGTCCGTTCCACCAGCGGCGCCAGATCCTGGCGGCGGCGGGTCAGCGTCATTGCCTCGACGAAGAAGCCGACGGCATCCGCGCCCATCACGCGCTCGACCAGCGCGCGGGTGTAATCCGATGGCGAGAGTTGTTTGCCCGCATGCTCTTCGGCAGCGCGGGCCACGTAGAGCACGTCACGGCATGCGGCTTCGACGAACAGCGCTTCCTTGGTGCGAAAGTAATAGGTGATCTGGCTCGGAAAGGCGTCGGCCGCGGCCGCAATCGCGGCAATCGAGACGGCCGCCAGCCCTTGCTGCTTGAACAGGCCGCTCGCGGCATCGAGCAGGCGTGAACGCATCTTCCGGCCCGCGGTGCGCGTCGCCCGCACGCTGTGCCTGGGATCGCGCAGGCGGTCTTTCCTGGAAGCGCCCTTCATCCGTCCTCGCGGCCTCGCAAACGCTGGTGATCAGCGGGCTTTCGCTATTTGTATGGCATACAAACAATTTCGTCAAGATGGCTCGGAGCCCCGCATGCGCAACTTCTGTTCGTTGCCAATCTTGGCGCGCTCTTGCGCTGCGACCGCATGTCGCGCGCATGCCCGGGATTTTCCCCGGATGCCCGCAAAAAGCCTCCGGCCGCATGCTAATCCTCGGGTCGCCAGGTCATCGCAACGTGCGGTGACAAGCCCTCGAACTGGAGTCCGCGTGCTGTTTCCGTCCGACCTCACCTCCTTCCTCGAAGTCATCCGCCAGCACGGCGATGCGGCCTACAGCCTGATGTTCGCATGGGCCTCTTCGCACAGTCTGCTGTTCACGCTGTTTGCGGGTTACGCGGCGCATTCAGGCGCGCTGAGTTTCGGCACGCTCATCATGGTCTGCTGGTTCGGCAGCTTCACCGGCGATGTCATCCGCTTCTGGATCGGGCGTCGCTACGGTACGCGCTGGCTCCGCTCCTACCCCAGGCTCGAACGCGCCGTGCAGACCGCGGCCCGGCTGGCCGACCGGCACTATGTCTGGATGATCCTGCTGCATCGCTACCCGCACGGCATTCGCGGCGTCGCCGGCTTTGCCTATGGGATGTCGCAGCTGCCCTGGTCCACCTTCCTGGCGCTCAATTTCGTCGCGGCGGGGCTGTGGTCATGCGCCACGGTCTCGGTCGGCTACGCCTTCGGCCAGGTCTCGGAGAAGGTGATGAGCGACGCCTCGTCGGGCCTCGGCCTGGTGATGCTGGTCCTGTTCCTCGGCGCCTCCTGGATCGTCAGCAAGAAACTCGAGCGCGTGGCCGAGCGGGCCACCTGACGGAGGAGGCGTAAGCTCCTCGCATGACGGTCGCAAAATCCATGCAGTCGGATCGACACTAAATCAACCTCATCCCCTTCAAGCTCGCATGCCCGTTCTTGCCGACGATGATGTGATCATGCACCGAAATCCCGAGCGGGCTCGCGATGTCGACGATCGCCCTGGTCATCTGGATGTCGGCCTGCGACGGCGTCGGGTCGCCGGAGGGGTGATTGTGCACCAGGATCAGCGCGGTGGCCGACAGTTCCAGCGCGCGTTTGATCACTTCGCGCGGATAGACCGGGGTGTGGTCGACGGTGCCGGTCTGCTGCACCTCGTCGGATATCAGCTGGGTGCGCTTGTCGAGGAACAGGATGCGAAACTGCTCCTTGTCGGCGAACGCCATGCCGGTGCGGCAATAGCCGATCACGTCGTTCCAGGACGACAGCGCGATGCTGCGCTTGATCTCGCCTTTTGCAATACGGCCGGCGGCGGCGGCGATCAGCTTGAGCTGGGTGACCGACGCATCCTTGATTCCGTCCACTTCGCGCAGCCGAGCTTCCGGCGCATGAACCACCTCAGCGAAAGAACCGAACTTCTTCAGCAGCGCCTTGGCCAGCGGCTTGGTGTCGCGCCGGGGCAATGCTGGAAACAGCGCCATCTCCAGCAGTTCGTAGTCGCTCAGCGCATCCGGCCCGGCGCCATAAAAGCGCTCGCGCAGCCGCTCGCGATGGCCGTGATAATGCGGCGTTTCGGCGGGCTCGGAACGGCTCGGCGTATCGCTGGGTTTCGTGGCCATCGCCGCAAACATGCCTTGCCACTCGATTTTTGCAACCGCGAATTGCCGGACCGTACCCGGTTGCGCTCACACAGCCGCCTGTTGCGGGTAGAAAATCGGCGTCTGGGGATCGCGATGCCAGTCATATTCGGCGGCGCTCGCCGCGTTTTCCGCAACCGCCCGGCCGGCCATTCTTGAAACGAGATAAAAGCCGAGATCGGTCCCGGCCGAGACGCCCGCGGAGGTCACGTATTTTCCTGCATCGACCCAGCGCGATACGTTGTCCCAGAGCGTCCGCGGCCCGTGGCCCGCCACCCAGCGGAATGCGCCATGATTGGTGGCGGCCGGAAGCCCGTCGAGAAAGCCGCATTTCGCCAGAACCGCGGCGCCGGTGCAGACCGAGGCCATGATGCGCACCTTGCCGTCCATCGCGCGCATCCATTCCAGCAGCGCCGCGACCCCGTTCGGATCCGCCCTGTCGTCAAGCAGCGGCCAAGTGCCGCCGCCGCCGGGCACCATCAGCAGATCAAGCGGCTCCTGCTGCGCCCGGTCGAAGTCCCAGTCCGGCGCGACCGAGGGGCCGTTGATGCTTTTGACATTCGCCATGGTCTTGCCGATCAGCACGATCTCGAACGGATAGGGCGGCGGTGACGCGTAGCCGGTTCCAAGAAAACGCGCGATCGAGAACGCCTCGAGGAAGCCCCAGACGTCGATCGGCTCGAATCGATCGTAGACGAAGATGCCGATCCTTTGGGTTCGCGGCAATGTGGACGGGCCTGCCATCGGATGCGTCCTGTCTGGATCAGTGATGGGAGGCGGCGACTCCGCCGCGTCCGTCGGGAATGGCAATCCGGATGTTCTGCATCATGCCCTGATCTTCGTGATCGAGGATGTGGCAGTGGAGCACGAAGTCGCCGATGTAACGTTCGTACCGCGTCCGTATGGTGACAGTGTATTGGCCGGCCGGCCCCTGCGCGAAATTCTTCACCAGCAGGGTGTCCTTCCACACGCCCTTGAGGCCGGGATATTGCGGATCGATCACCGGGTTGCCGCCGCTTCTCTGGAAGTTGTCCACCGCACCCGGCGCGCTGACATCGGTAACGCCGTCAGGGGCGATGATCTTGACGACCTGGAACGGGTTGACGTGGATGTGGAACGGATGACTGGCCAGATTCGATTTCAGCGTCCACTCGTCGACGCCGCCCAGCTTCAGGGTGCGGTCGATCCGGTTGCCGTCATAGGGCTGACCGTCGATCTCGAAGAACACCTCGTTGATCTGCGAGACGTCGATGTTGAAGGTGAGGGTCTGCGTTCCCGTGAACTCATTGATATCGGGGTGCGGGATGAAGCTCGTAAGCTTCATGCCGTCGTTGATCTCCGACGTCACCTTGGCGCGGACATCCGGCGGCATGTTCGACGCGGCGGCGGCCAGAAGCCGGGTCTTGAGATAATCCGACAAATCGCCGGTCACCGCGGTGCCGCCGACGCGAACGGTGCCGAGCAGTTGCGTCGGCCGCAGGTTCTGGTTCACGTTTCCGCCCCCCGTCGTGGCGTTGTCGAGGACGCAGTAGTCGCCGGGCTCGGGAAACACGACCAGCGCATCCCAGCGATAGCCGGGCTGCAGGACCGCGACCTGGGTCCGCGTGGCCGCCGCCATGGTCAGGCCGTCGGCGGCGACGAGATGATACGGCACCGGCGCACCCGTGCAATTCGTATCGACAAAGGCCTGTGCCGCGGCGGCGCGCAGTCCGGTGGGCTCAGGTGCTGCGGCGGCGCGCTTGCGGAACTGCAGCGCGATGCTGTCGCGAACGCCGCCATGGATCATGCGCCAGCGCTCGACCTTGCCGGCTTCGGCTCCCTGCAGGCGTCCGAGCACCGCGCCGTTGATGCTGGTGAAACGCCCCGAGGTGGGCCAGGTGCCCGGGCCGAACTGATCGTAATCCTCGACGCCGCCGAGATCGCCCGGATCGCACTTGTAGGTATTGTCCGGGTTGCGCTTGATGCTGCCATCCGGGTTGCGGCAGGCATATTGAATCTGCTGGAACACCAGCACGCGTTCGGCAAAGGGCTGGCCGCTGATCGGCCGCAGCAGGGTGTCGATATCGCCGTTTGCCGACGGCGTCGGCGGACGCGTGCCACGCACCACCATGGCGCCGGCCATGCCGCTGGATACCTGCAGCGCGGTCGAGCCGTGCCGGTGCGAGTGATACCAGAAGGTGCCGGCGGGATGATCCGGCGGGATGTTGTACTCATACTGGAATTGCACGCCCGGATTGACCGATATCAACACGTTGTCGCTGTTGCCGCTCGGATTGATCCAGAGGCCGTGGGTGTGCAGGTTGGTGCCGTTGAAGCAATGCGGAATATTGGTGCTGCCGCTCCGGACGCCGCAGGTCGAATCGGCCGGCAGCTCGTTGTGCAGGGTCATGCGCACGGTCTGCCCGGGATAGACCTCGATTTGAGGGCCGACGAAGGGCGCGTCCGGGTTGACGCCCCTGCCTTGATAGCTGCGCAGCTTGACCTTGTCCTGCCGGTTCGTGGTCGGATTCCACAACTGCGACTCCGTGTATTTGACGATCAGGTCGTAGACGATGTCGCGCGCCTCGGGCGCGGGGACGGCGGCCCTGGGCGCCACGTTCATCATCGTCTGCAATCGCCCGGCCGGCGCACGCGGCTGCAGCAGGGAGGGATTGGCGATCTCGGGAGGGCCTTGCGCGATGGCGGGAGCTGGAAGGGTTCCGTACGCGGCGAGCAAGACGGCAGAAAGAAGCAGTTTCGAGCGCATCGTCACCTCCTCTTCAAGGCCAGCCATCCTGAACAGGATAACGGATCGTTGCAAGGGTGTTTTTGAAGAATGCTCGTTGAAATTGTTTTTCGGCGAGAGCTCTCGATTGCTTCGAGAAGCTCACATCGCCCGGGAGAGGTAGCCGCTCTCTCATGGTGAGTAGTGCGTCCGGCAGCGCTCTTGCGCTGTCCGGCGCGCGTCTCGAACCAAATGGTACCTTGCAGAGGTTGTGAAGCAATGCATCTCGTGTCCCGGACGCGGTGCAGCGTTCTTCACGCTGCTCCGCAGAGCCGGGACCCACACACTTTGCTGCAGGCC
Source organism: Pseudomonadota bacterium (assembly GCA_043811435.1). Classification (GTDB taxonomy): domain Bacteria; phylum Pseudomonadota; class Alphaproteobacteria; order Rhizobiales; family Xanthobacteraceae; genus Bradyrhizobium. The sequence goes on along the minus strand of JBDRNF010000179.1, from coordinate 30,297 downwards.
CCGGATCAGCAGCGCACCACGCCGCGAAGGCGCGGCGCGCTGCGCAGCATCCGGGGCACGGTGTTCTCTTACGCCGCGGCCGGCGGCTTCTCGCCATGGCGCTGCGACAGCGTGAAGATCTCGACGCCATCGGCGGTGACGCCGACCGAGTGCTCGAACTGCGCCGACAGCGAACGGTCGCGGGTCACGGCGGTCCAGCCGTCGGACAGGATCTTCACATGCGGCTTGCCGAGATTGATCATCGGCTCGATGGTGAAGAACATGCCGGGCTTCAGCGTCACGCCTTCGCCGGGCCGGCCGACATGGATGATGTTGGGCTCGTCGTGGAACATGCGCCCCAAACCATGGCCGCAGAAGTCGCGCACCACGCTCATGCCCTGCGGTTCGACAAAACTCTGGATGGCATGGCCGATGTCGCCGGTTGTGGCGCCCGGCTTCACCGCGGCGATGCCGCGCATCATCGCTTCATAGGTGACCTCGATCAGCCGTTCGGCCTTGCGGGAGATCGGGCCGATCGCATACATCCGGCTGGAATCGCCGTACCAGCCGTCGACGATGAAGGTGACGTCGACATTGACGATGTCGGCTTCCTTCAGCGCCCGGTCGCCGGGCATGCCGTGGCAGACCACATGGTTGATCGAGGTGCAGGTCGAATAGCGGTAGCCGCGATACATCAGCGTGGCGGGATAGGCGCCATGGCTGAAGGCGAAGGCGCGGACGAATTCGTCGATCTCGGAGGTCGGGACCCCCGGTTTGACGATATCGGTGAGCTCGTCGAGGCATTTGGCGACCAGCGCGCCGGCCTTGCGCATGCCTGCGAACCCGCTCTGCCCATGCAGCTTGATCTGTCCGGTTTTGCGCAAGGAGGTATCTGTTGCTTCGATATAGCTCATGGGCGGATCGCGTCTTGGCGGGGGGGTGAGTGATAAGTCTAATCTAGTGATCGGGGCGCGCAGTGCAAGCCAAGGCTGGTCAAGCTTGGTACGGCACCCCTGGCATAGTTCGACTTTTGGGGATCGGGCGGAACCGCAGTCGTATACGGGATATGGGTGCCGGCGGCAAATTCATCCGTTCGGCACCTCGACGGTGGTCTCGGCCGGCAGCGCTCCGCCGCGAATGCGGATTTCGCGTACCGGATAGGGCACGCGGATGCCCTCGCGCTTGAAGGCGTCCCACAGCGACAGCATCACCTCGCTTTTCACACCGTCCATGCCGTCGGGCTCGGCGATCCAGAAGGTCAGGGAAAATTTCATCCCGGCCTCGGCGAACTCGGTCAGAATGCAATTCGGCGGCTTGCTCTTGATGGCGCGTGGGGCGGCGGCGGCGATCTCGATCGCCAGCCTGCAGACCAGCCGCGGATCGGCGTCGTAATTGGCGCCGAAGCCGATCTTCACCAGCGTGTTCTTGTCGGTGTAGGTCCAGTTGGTGACCATTTTCGTCACCAGATCCTCGTTCGGGATCAGGAATTCACGGCCGTCGCCGGCGGCGACCGAGATATAGCGGGTCTTCATCGCGCTGATGCGGCCCGAGCTGTCGCCGATGGTGACGAGATCGCCCGGCTTTACCGACTTGTCGGCCAAAAGGATGATGCCGCTGACGAAATTGGCGACGATCTTCTGCAGGCCGATGCCGATGCCGACGCCGACCGCACCGGTGAACACCGCAAACGCCGAGAGATCGATGCCCACCGTGCTGACGGCGACCGTAACGGCGAACACCATCAATCCGATCCGGATCATCTTGACCAGCAGCACCTGGATCGAGGGAGTAAGGTCGGTGGAGCGGGTGATCCGGCCTTCGATGAAATTGCTTGCCAGGTTGGTCAGCCACAGCGCCAGCAGCAGCAGCGCGCCGAATTTGACCAGCAGCAGCGGCGTCAGCCGCAAGCCGCCGAACACGATCGAAACCGAATCGAGCGCCTCGACCACCGGACCGAGCTGGCCGATGATGCTCAGCGCCGCCAGGGTCCATGCCGACAGCGACACCAGGCGGACGATGAAGGCGTTGCGGATCAGCGCGGTCGCGAGCCGGATGAGGAGCCAGGCGAGCGCAAGCTTGGCGGCCACGCCGAGCAGATAGCTGCGGCTCGGCCAGGTCGAGGTCAGCATGATCACGCGGGCCAGTATCATCAGCGCGGCGAACGCCGCGGTCGCGGCGCTGCCGACCAGGACGTGCAGGAACGGCCGGAAAGGCGCCGGCCAGCGCATGGCAAGCGAGGGGACATCGACCCTGGAACGGACCGCCGCGCCGACGGCGAACGCAACGCCGGCGGCGGCCAGGATCAGCCCCAACTGCAGATAGAACCAGGGCGAGGTCACCTCCGCGCCGAGCGAACGCGCCGCGGCGAGCAGGAATTCGGCGATCTCATTCAGGTCCATCGTCACAACCCCATCGCAGGCAGCTCTTCGGGCAAACCTGATTCGAATAGAAGGCAGATTCACACAATGGCGGCATTGGCGCCATCGATACGACACCCGGAAACCACATCGGAGACGAGGATGCTGGCCGTCATCCTGAGGTGCGAGCTCTTGGGCGAGCCTCGAAGGATGATCGAGATACGCGCGCTGGCCATCCTTCGAGGCGCGCTCAAGAGAGCGCACCTCAGGATGACGGCGGTGGGTGCGGGTAGTGTTGGCGCGAACGCGGATCACAGCCTCCCCATGAGCAGGGCCGGCAAACCGGCTACATCGCCGCCGTCGCGAGAAATCGGTTGGCGTCGAACTGTGGCGACGATAAGGATGCAATTGCAGCTGTTTGCAATGATTTTCGGAGATTCATGGCTTCCCTCGACGCGGTCAGCATAACCATTCTCCTTGGCGCTGTTCTTGTCATGGCCGGCATTCTGTCGAGTCTGCTCGCGCTGCGGTTCGGCGCGCCGTTGCTGCTGGTGTTCCTGTTCATCGGCATGCTGGCGGGCGACTCCGGCCCTGGCCAGCTGTGGTTCAACGACGTCCGCACCACCTATCTGGTGGGGTCGGTGGCGCTGGCCCTGATCCTGTTCGATGGCGGGTTGAAAACGCGATTTCAAACCATCCGTACGGTGCTGGCGCCGTCGATGATGCTGGCGACGGTCGGCGTGCTGCTGACGGCACTGATCACGGCGCCGGTCGCCAAGTATGCGCTCGATCTGAACTGGACCGAAGCGCTGCTGGTTGGCGCCGTTGTCGGCTCGACGGATGCCGCGGCGGTGTTTCTGCTGGTGCATGCGCAGGGATTGCGCCTGCGGCCCCGCGTCGGCGCGACGCTGGAGGTCGAATCCGGCACCAACGATCCGTTCGCGGTGTTTCTGACGCTGGTGCTGGTCGAATTCATTACGATCGGCGAAGGCTCGGCCTGGCAGATCGCGCTGCAATTTATCCGCGACGCCGTGCTCGGCGCCATCGTCGGCGTGGTCGGCGGCCGACTCATGGTGCTGGCGCTGAACCGGGTGGCGCTGCCGCAGGGCCTGCACGCGCCGTTCGTCGCCACCGCCGCGCTGGTGATCTTCGGCACCGCGCAGATCTCGCACGCCTCGGGGTTTCTCGCGGTCTACCTCGCCGGCATCATCGTCGGCAACCGGCCGACCCGCGCGCACAATTCGGTCGTAACCTTTCTCGACGCCGCCACCTGGCTGGCGCAGATCGTGATGTTCGTGCTGCTCGGCCTCTTGGTCTCGCCGCAGCGGCTGGTGAGCAGCATCGGCCCTGCTGTCGTCGTGGCGCTGGCCCTGATGCTGGTGGCGCGGCCGGTCGCGGTGTTTCTGTGCCTGGTGCCGTTTCGCTTCAACTGGCGGGAAAAGGTGTTCATCGCCTGGACCGGCCTGCGCGGCGCGGTCGCGATCTTCCTGGCCTCGATCCCGATGCTGGTCGGGCTGTCCAAGGCCTATCTTTATTTCGATGTCGCCTTTGTCGTCGTCCTCATCTCGCTGCTGCTGCAGGGCTGGACGCTCGGCCCGGCGGCACGAAAGCTCCATGTCGCGCTACCACGCGCCGAGCGCGGCCCGCGCCGAATCGAACTCGATCTGCCCGGCCAGCTCGAGCAGCAACTGGTCGGCTATTCCGTCCGCCCGAAAAGCCTGTATTTCCGGCGCGGCCTCATTCCATCCTGGTCGAAGCCGACGCTGGTGATCCGCGACGAGAAAATCCTGTCGCCGGCCGAGGCCGATCCGGTCGCGCCCGGCGACTACATCTACCTGCTGGCGCCGCCGGAAAAGGCCGAGGCGCTGGACCGGTTCTTCGTCGACATGCCCGCGAGCTCGGCGCCCGATCCGCATCTGCTCGGCGACTTCATGGTGTCGGGCGAGCATACGCTGGGCGAGCTAGCGGCGATCTACGGCGTGACGGTGGATGAAGAGCAGGCGAAATTGACGCTGGCGGACCATTTCGACATTCACCTCGAGCACGCCCCGAAAGAGGGCGCGGAACTCGTTCTCGACCCCATCGTACTGGTGGCGCGCAGCCTCGGCGGCGGCCGCGTCAATATCGTCGGCCTGCGGCTGCCGGAGGAAGAGGAAGATGCTGCGCCGTTGACCCGGCTGGCGCGTTTCAGGCGCAAGCTGTCGGAGGTGTGGTCGCAGGTGGCGGGGGTTTGACCCGCTTTTCTTCTCCCCTCCCTCCACGCGCTCTTGCGCGTGGCGGGGAGGGGTTGGGGGTGGGGGGTCTACCAGCGCATTCGACTACCCGCGAATTTGCGGAGGCGCCCCCCACCCCCGACCCCTCCCCGCCACGCGCAAGGGCGCGCGGAGGGAGGGGAGTGAAGCATCCTCAATAATGCCCGAACGCGATCGGGCGGAAGGCCTGGAGCAGATGCGGGTCGAGCTTGTCCCCCATCTCCTCCATCATCGCAAATGCCTTGGCGTGGGTGAACTGCAGCCGGTAGGCGCGCTTCTCCACCAGGGCGGCGTAGATATCCACGATCGTGGTCAGCCGCACGATGTCGCTGATCTGATTGCCGCGCAGGCCGTTGGGATAGCCGGTCCCGTCGAGAAGTTCGTGATGGTGCAGGATCACGTCGAGCATTTCCGGCGGGAAGCCGCCCTGGGCCGCCAGCACGTCAAAGCCGCGGCGCGGGTGCTCGCGCATTTCGCTCATTTCCGCTGCTGTCAGCGGTTCCTTCTTGTCGAGGATCGCGACGGGAACGAAGGCCTTGCCGACATCGTGCAGCAGGGCGGCGCGCGCCAGCCGGCGCTGATCGTCCTCGCACATGCCGAGGTGCTGCGCGAACGCGACGGCGAAGCCGGTGACGAACAGGCAATGGCGATAGGTGTCGACGTGATGGCAGCCGACCGTGGTCAGCCATTCGCGCAGCGAGGAATGCTTGATCGCCTTGATGATCTTGCGCTCGGCCGCCACGATGTCGCTGAACTGCAGCGCCACGCCCAGGGGAAGCTTCTCGAAGATATTGACCATCACCGCATGCGCGGCCTCGACGCCCCGGTTCAGGGCCTTGCCGCGATCGGTGGCGTCGTAGCCATGGCTGTCCGGAAACGCCGCCCGGATGCGCTGCAGAATGGCCTGCGCATCGAATGGCCGGGCGATGGTATCAGTGGCGCCGAGCGCCCAGGCCTGCATCGAGCCGTGATGAAGCGCGTCGGCCAGAACGAACAGCCGCGGCATCGCGCGATAGGGTTCCGAGCGCAGCTTGTTGCGGACCAGCTGGACGCCTTCGGGCGACCGCAGATTGATATCCACCACGACGCCCGCGAATTGGCCGGGCGCATCGGGAAGGTCGGCCGTCGCGACGGTGGCGACCTCGCTCACCGTCTGCAGAATGTCGGCCAGTTCGCGGCTCTGATCGCTCCGGTCCGACGCCAGCAGCAGCCGGCGTTTGGACGATGACTGGGGGGCTGGAACTGTCATGGATCCTCGGAATGGCGATGCCGACGGCAACGATTACCCGACACGCGTTCTCCCGGGCTTAACGGGCGTGGTGAATGGCTGGAGACCGCAGACGTTAAATATTTAACGATCGCGATGGGCATGAGGTCCGGCCACGGCCGCCGGCGTTGAGGCGTCTTTCAGCCAGGTTGCCGATGTCATCCATTGATCCCGGTTTGATCCGCAGCTAAACCGAATCCTGCGACGGCCAATGGAGACATCAGTGCGGATACTTAAAGTGAGCGGATTGCTGTTTTCCGCGGTAGTCGGATTGACCGGATCGGCCGTCATGGCCGCCGATGCCGACCATGGGGCGAACCTCGCAAAGCGGTGGTGTGCCACCTGCCATGTGGTTGACGGCGATCAGAAACAGGCGAGTGCCGACGTTCCGACATTTGCCCAGATCGCGCGCAAGTCGGATTTCACACCTGAAAAAGTGGCGTTCTTTCTGCTCGACCCGCATCCCAGGATGCCGAGTTTTCCGCTCAACCGCAACGAGGCGGCTGACATCGCCGCTTACATCGGATCACTTCGCAAATGAACTCGCAGGATGGGTTGAGCTTTTCGCAAGACCCGTCACCGCCGTTGCGAAGCATTATGGGTATCGCTTCGTTCCACCCAAGCTACGACCTCGCAAATTCCAGACGCGATGCCCGCGCCAGGCGGAGGGACCGCCGGCGGCGGCAAATTGGGCATTTCCCCTCGGCGAATGGATCGCGCTAGAATAAGGTCACGAGAGACATTCAGGAAGTCGCGAATGCCAAAGCTCAGCCGTGACGGGGTCGATATCTACTACGAGGTTCACGGTTCCGGGCCGCCGCTATTGCTGACCCACGGCTATTCATCGACCGGCGAGATGTGGCAGGGCCAGATCGAGGCACTGTCCAGAGATCACCAGCTGATATTGTGGGACATGCGCGGCCACGGCCGCTCGGACTATCCCGACGATCCCGCCGCCTACAGCGAGGCGGCAACGGTCGCCGACATGGCCGCGCTGCTCGACACGGTCGGTGCGGCGAGCGCCATCGTCGGCGGGCTCTCGCTCGGCGGCTACATGTCGCTGGCATTCTATCGCGCGCATCCGGACCGGGTGCGCGCGCTGCTGATCATCGATACCGGACCGGGTTTCAAGAAGGACGAGGCCCGCGAGACCTGGAACAAGCGGGCGCTGGAGACCGGCGACCGCTTCGAGCGCGAAGGCCTCGCGGTGCTTAAATCCGCCAGCCGCGAACGATCTGACGTGAGCCATCGCGACGCCTCGGGACTGGCGCGCGCCGCGCGCGGCATGCTGACCCAGCGCGACGCCCGCGTGATCGAATCGCTGCCGGACATCAAGGTGCCGTCGCTGGTCGTGGTCGGCGCCGACGACACGCCGTTCCTCGCCGCCTCCGACTACATGGCAGCCAGGATCCCGGGGGCTGCGAAGGTGGTGATCCCCGCCGCCGGCCACGCCGTCAACATCGACCAGCCCCAGGCTTTCATCGATGCGGTGCTGCCCTTCCTCGGCAGCCTCGATGGCAAGGCAATGCCAGCGGCCGCATCATGAAGATGTTTTTCGCAGCGGCCTGCTCCATCGTTGCGGCGCTGAGCGGAACGATCGCTCCCGCACATGCGCAAGGCCTCCCGCCGTTCGGCGGTCCCTATCCGCCGCCTTTCGCCGCGACGCTGTCGAACAATGTGCCGCTGGCCTTCGGCATGGACGCCGGAGATGCCGCCCGCGCGCTCGGTGTCCCGCTCAATTACATCAGGGGACGCCCGGGTAACGAAATCTTCCTCGCATTCCGCAATATCGGCGGCAGTGGATTGTTTCCGCACCGTCACCGGCTCTACCTGCAATTCCGCGGCGGCCGGCTGGCCGGCTGGAAAGGCGATTGGGGCCATAACTGGATGTGGCAATAGCGGCGGACGGGCCCTTTTCTCGAAAAAGACCAACTCTGAACCAGGGGGATGACCGGTGGGACAACAGATAAAACTGACGGCTTCGGACCATTTCGAGCTGGGCGGCTATCGCGCCGATCCCGCCGGCGCGCCGAAGGCGGCCGTGGTGGTGATCCAGGAAATCTTTGGCGTCAATCACCACATCCGCGCAGTCTGCGATCGCCTCGCCGGCGAGGGCTATGTCGCGATCGCGCCTTCGATCTTCGACCGCACCCAACCCGATTTCCAGTGCGGCTATTCGCCCGACGAAATCGCGAATGCGCGAAAATTCATCGCCAGTCCCGACTGGGCGGCGATGCTGCGCGATACCCAGGCCGCGATCGATGCCGTCAAAAATGTCGGCCCGGTCGGCATCATCGGCTTCTGCCTCGGCGGCAGCATCGCCTATGCCGCCGCCACGAAGCTGTCGGGGCTGAAGGCTGCGATCGGCTACTACGGCGGCGCCATCGTCCGCTTCGCCGACGACCGGCCTGACGTGCCGACGCAATTGCATTTCGGCGAAAAGGACGCAGGAATTCCGCTTGCCGACGTCGAGACCATCAGGACGAAACGGCCCGAGGTCGAGATCCATGTCTATCCGGGGGCGCAGCACGGCTTTCACTGCGACGAGCGGGCCAGCTACGACAAGGCCAGCGCCGATATCGCCTGGCCGCGCAGCATGGCCTTCTTTGCCAGGCATTTGAAGTAACGACAACAGCGTCATTCTGGGGCGCGCGACAGCGCGAAGCCGGAATCCAGCAATTGTCGATCGAGGTTCCGGGTTCGATGCTTCGCATCGCCCCGGAACGACGGCGCGAGAAATTCAGAACCAGCGTTCGCCGACCAGCACGGTATCGCCGGGGCTAATGGCGGTGCCGAGCGGCACCACGGTCCGCATCGATCCCTGGGCATCGGTATGGGTGAGCGTGACGCGGTCGCGGCGGGCGCGCGGCGAGAAGCCGCCGGCAATCGCCACCGCGCTTTCGACCGACATGTTGGGCACGTAGGGATATTGGCCGGGGGCCGCGACTTCGCCGAGGATGAAGAACGGCCGATAGGCCTCGACCTCCACCGCCACCGACGGCTCGCGGATAAAGCCGTTGCGCAGCCTGGCGCTGATGTCGGCGGCGAGACGCGCGGGCGTTTTGCCGCGCGCCGGCACCGAACCGATCAACGGCATGGTGATGGAGCCGCCGGCATCGATGGCGTAGGTGTTGGTGAGACCTTCCTGGCCATAGACCACGACCCGCAGCCTGTCGCCGGCGTCGAGATGATAGGCCGTGTCATAGGCCACGGGCATCGGCATCGGCCCGGCGGCGTAGACGACGGGCGCCGGGGCATAGGCCCGGCTGGGTCCGGCAAAGCTGCTGCGAAGCGCTGCGATAGCGCCGCCGCCGGAATCAGCGACAACCACGGGCGCAGGGGAATTGTACGGTTGGCCGTACGCCATCGAATCGAGATCGGCTTGCGGCTGGGCCACTGCGACAGGCCCCGGCGTACGCATGCAGCCCGACAAGGCGAGCGCGGTAATGGCGGCTATGATCGGTAATCGAAACGCGCGCGCAACCCGCACCGGAGCCATCCCTCATCACGAGACAGCGTAAGTCTTGCACCGGTTATGGTTAATAAATCGTTGGCGGGAGGGGGTGGCCTTTTACCCTCCCCTGGAGGGCCCTTCAGGGGAGGGTAAGAATCACGCGCTGACGCCGGCGCCGATCGGGCACGACACGCCGGTGCCGCCAAGTCCGCAATAGCCGGCCGGATTCTTGGCGAGATATTGCTGATGATAGTCCTCGGCGAAATAGAATTCGCCTGCCGGCGCGATCTCCGTGGTGATGGCGCCGAGACCCTTGGCTGCCAGCGCCTTCTGGTAGGCCGCCTTCGACGCGTCGGCGGCTTTGCGCTGCGTTTCGCCAAACGTGTAGATCGCGGAGCGATACTGGGTGCCGACATCATTGCCCTGACGCATGCCTTGCGTCGGGTTGTGGCTTTCCCAGAACGTCTTCAGGAGCTGCCCGTAAGAGATCTTCTTCGGATCGAACACCACCAGCACCGCCTCGGTGTGACCGGTGCGGCCCGAACAAGTCTCCTCATAGGTCGGGTTCGGGGTATGACCGCCGGCGTAACCCACGGCGGTTGTGTAGATGCCGTCGCCGAGTTCCCAGAACTTGCGCTCCGCGCCCCAGAAGCAGCCGAGCCCGAACACCGCCTGTTCGAGGCCTGCGGGATAAGGCGGCTGCAACGGGCGGCCATTGACGAAATGGGTTTTGGCGGTAGGGATCGGTGTCGAACGGCCCGGCAGCGCCTCGGCGGCATCGGGCAATGCGGTGGTTTTGCGCATGAAGAACATGGGGATCACCTCTCGATGTCGAAGGCGCGTTCCCAAGCGCCTTCCCTGGCACTTGCCGGATCCGCCGCCCTTCGAACGCATCATCTGTAGCTTTAATATATGTCTTTACGCGCGCCACGGCAGCCCCGTTACGCCAGAGACGTCGAACACAAGCGCGGCACGGAACGGCCCCGCTCAGTTCCGGGAATAGCCGATCAGCGGCTTGCGCGGCCGGAACAGCAGCATCAGCAGAATGCCCAGCACGCCCAGCACGGCAAAAACCGGCTGGTCCAGGATCACCCTGACAACGCTGGTCCAGAGCCAGGGCGCGGTGCCCTCGAGCCAGGTCCGGAACGCCTGCTGGCTGGACTGATGGATATCGTTCCAGAACTGGCCAAACTCGGTAAACCGCAGGGTCTGGTCGGCGACCCAGCGGGCGCCGTCATAGACCATGAAGATGAATCCGCCGGCCAGCAGCAAAAGCCCCACAAGTCGGAAGAAACCGCGGATCATGCGTCACCTTATGTCTGTCGCGCCCCGGACGCGCTCAGGGATTAACGGGGGTCCTCAGGAAATTCAACCACTTCAGCAGCTTATCCGGGCTTTCGGAACCGGCCGGCCGGCACCAGGGGACCGGTAAGGCGTTGACGCTGCAAGGCGCGCCCTCTATAAGACCGGCAATGGCGGCGGGCGCAATCCCGCCGCCGCTGTTCTTTGAACGACGCCGTCGGTTGGGCATATTCGCCTGGCCTGCAATGGCATCTCGGGAGCATCCGGAAAAACACCAGCTTCGATCAGGCGGTTGAACGGCCGGCGCGCTCAAGCCCGACCACTCAGCGACCGGTCACCGCCGAAGGATATTTGAGAACATGGCCAATACAACTTCCGCCAAAAAGGCGACACGCAAGATTGCCCGCCGCACCATCATCAACAAGTCGCGCCGCACCCAGATGCGCGGCGCGGTTCGCACCGTCGAAGAAGCGATCAAGAGCGGCGACCGCGACGCGGCGCTGAAGGCGATGACGCGCGCGGAACCCGAGCTGATGCAGGCAGCGCAGCGCAACATCATTCACAAGAACAATGCGAGCCGAAAGGTTTCGCGGCTCGCCCATCAGATCGCAAAGCTGGCGAAATAAACCTGATCGAAAAAGACGTTCGTCAAAAAGCCCGGCCACGCCGGGCTTTTTCTTTTCGGCTTGCACCGCAGGGCGCGTCGACACTGGACGAAAGACCACCGCGCCCGTAATTTTACTGGGCCTATGCAGGAAGGCGGGCTTATGAACTTTGCCAATGCGCCGACTGCGTTGACGCAGCTCAATGCTCCGCCACACTTTGCAAATAGCAACCGCGAGGGCGCGGCCACGTCGTAAAACGTTTCAGGGTTACCCTCTTCCGATGAGCAAAAAAAATGGCGTTTGCGTAGTCACTTATCGGCATAGCGCAGACAGCTTGTTGGAAAACTCATTCCCGCCCCATTCAATCGTAAACAAATTATGAATTTATTTTGCGCGATTGTCAGAAATGTCACAGCGCTTCCGGGTTTCGAATCTGTGCGCAGATTCAAAACGTTGTCGCTGACAGCGAAACATGCCGGCTGATTTTGCGCGTGCGAAGTGGTTTTTGTCGGCGCTCGACGTGAATCATTTTCGTTGCGGGAAATAGGGCATGATGTATCTCTTAGGACGTTCGCGGCGCCCACGGCTCTTCAGACCAGCGCGGTTTAAGAAACGGGGCGGACGTGCAAATCGGCGGCGGTGTGCGCGTTGGCGACGCTTTCCAAGCGGTTGTCGGAGTAAGCCTCATAGCAATATGAGGAATGTGGTTCTGTGTCGAAATTTCTCAAAGCGGGGACATTCGCGTCCCGCTCGCTTCGAACAAGAGAAATACGAAACTGGCCAACCGGCACACGCAAGGCGAAGCACCCGAACGGGCTAAATGACGGGCTGAGCGAAGCGGCATAGCACCTGAACGGTTCCAGGCTTCAGGCATTGCCGGTTGAATTTGAACCATGCGTAGAATGACACCTCGCCGCGAGTCATCGTGGCGAGAGGGGGAGGCTGTATGCTTTACGGAATCATCGCGGTAATCGACCAGATGCCAGTTTCAACCGATGACGTAATGGACACCTTGGCCGCCGCCTGCACGCGGCCTCCCGCGCGAGCTCCGAACAGACCGTTGAGTACGCGCTGACCTCGCGAACGCTTCACTTCCGGCCGACGATGTAGCCCAACGGCATCTTGCCGAGCGGCTGGTCTATGGCTGGAGACCAAGCCTCGCTTGAGGTCACGCCGTGCGGAACCACGCGCACGGCAGCTTCGCCGGAACTTTACTCCATCAGAAAAGTCGTCAGACAATGACAAATATCGAACAGGATCGCTGGTCACGCGTGAAGGGTCGGCTGCGCTCGAGCGTGGGAGAAGACGTCTATACGAGCTGGTTCGCGCGGATGGACCTGGAAAGCGTGCAGCCGGAAAGCGTCCGCGTGTCGGTCCCGACAACGTTTCTGCGGAGCTGGATCCAGGCACATTACGCCGAGCGCGTGCTGGCTTGCTGCCAGGCGGAAATGCCCGACGTGCACCGCGTTGACCTCACTGTGCGGACACCAGCCCGATGCCCCGCTCCGGCGAAAGAGACACCGGCACCGCTCGATTCCCGCCGCCCCGAGCGCACCGACGGCCGGCCGGCGCCCGAGCTGCGCGCCACCGCGATTGCGCCGGTGTCCGCCAGCCATGACGCGCTCGGCGGCTCGCCGCTCGATCCGCGCCTGACCTTCGGAAGTTTTGTCATCGGCCGCTCCAACACGCTGGCCCATGCCGCGGCGCGCCAGGTGGCGGAGGGACGGCGCGGCGACAGCGTGATGTTCAACCCGCTCTACATCCATGCCGGCGTCGGCCTCGGCAAAACCCATCTGCTGCAGGCGGTGACCTGGGCCGGCAATTCCGGCAGCGAACGCAAGGTGCTGTACCTGACCGCGGAAAAGTTCATGTACGGCTTCGTGGCCGCACTGAAGACGCAGACGGCGCTCGCCTTCAAGGAAGCGTTGCGCGGCATCGATGTGCTTGTGATCGACGACCTGCAGTTCCTGCAGGGCAAATCGACCCAGGCCGAATTCTGTCATACCCTGAATGCGCTGATCGACGCCGGCCGCCAGGTGGTGATCGCGGCGGATCGCCCGCCATCCGACCTTGAGAGCCTCGACGACCGCGTGCGGTCCCGGCTGGCCGGCGGCCTGGTGGTCGAGATGGGATCGCTCGGCGAGGAACTGCGGCTCGGGATCCTCAAGTCGCGCGTCGCGGCAGCCCGCGCGCATCATGCGACCTTCGACGTGCCGGCGCCGGTGCTGGATTATCTGGCGCGCACCATCACCCATAACGGCCGCGACCTTGAAGGCGCCATCAATCGCCTGCTGGCGCACAGCAAGCTCAACGCCCAGCCGGTGACGCTGGAAATGGCCGAGCGCGAGGTGCGCGACCTGATCCGCCCGCAGGAGCCCAAGCGCATCAAGATCGAGGACATCCAGCGCGTGGTGGCCCGGCAATACAATGTCAGCCGCTCCGATCTGCTGTCCTCCCGGCGGACCGCCAACGTGGTGCGCCCACGCCAGGTCGCGATGTACCTAGCAAAGACCCTGACGCTGCGGAGCTTGCCGGAAATCGGCCGCCGCTTCGGCGGACGCGACCACACCACGGTGCTGCACGCCGTGCGCAAGATCGAGGCCCTGGTCTCCAAGGATGTGGCGCTGTCCGAAGAGGTCGAAACGCTGAAGCGCCAACTGCAGGAGTGAAATCTTCTCCGTTCCGTGACGGGAGAACGTCATTCTGGTGCCCCGGCGCAAGTCGGGACCAGTGGGCCTGCCATTCGGCCGGCATTTACCGGGGCATGCCGCGGATTCCCCGCCAAAACGTGGGGAACGACCGCGCGTTCCGCTTGCGCTGGGGGGCCATCCGAGCCACCTTGCGGTCCCCCCGCGGGTTTGGTCAAATCCAGCTTCGATCAGGCTTTTCGGGTTTCAAATGCCGCGGCGCGCCTTTTGGGCCGCCCGGCTTTTCCATCTTAGGGATCAGGCGGGTATTGCAATGAAGGTCACCGTCGAACGCGCGCAACTCCTGAAGTCGCTGGGCCACGTCCATCGCGTGGTCGAGCGCCGCAACACCATTCCGATCCTGGGCAATGTGCTGGTCCGCGGCGAAGGCGCCCGGCTGTCCCTGAAGGCCACCGACCTCGACCTCGAGGTGACGGAGACGCTGGCGGCGGAAACCGCCACCGGCGGCTCGACCACCGTACCGGCGCACATGTTCTACGACATCGTGCGCAAACTGCCTGACGGCGCGCAGATCGTGCTGGAAAGCGACGGCGACCGCTCTGTGCTGGCGATCCGCGCCGGCCGCTCCCGGTTCACGCTGCAGACCCTGCCCGAAAACGACTTTCCGGATCTCGCCGCCGGCGATATGACCCATTCGTTCACGCTGGCCGCCGCCGATCTGAAGCGGCTGATCGACCGCACGCAATTTGCGATCTCGACCGAGGAAACCCGCTACTACCTCAACGGCATCTATCTGCACGCGGCCGGCAGCGCCAATGCGGCGACCCTGCGCGCGGTAGCCACCGACGGCCACCGCCTGGCCCAGGTCGACCTGGCCTTGCCCAAGGGGGCGGACGGCATGCCCGGCGTGATCGTGCCGCGCAAGACCGTCGGCGAAGTACTGCGGCTGATCGACGACAATGAGGGCGAAGTCGGCATCGAACTGTCGCAGGGCAAGATCCGCTTCACCATCGGCCATGTAGTGCTGACCTCGAAACTGATCGACGGCACGTTTCCGGATTACGGCCGCGTCATCCCGCAGAACAACGACAAGGAACTGATCGTCGACAAGAAGGATTTCGAGGCCGCGGTCGACCGCGTCTCGACCATCTCCAGCGAGCGCGGCCGCGCGGTAAAACTGGCGCTGTCCGCAGGCAAGCTGGTGCTGTCGGTGACCAACCCGGATTCGGGAAGCGCGACCGAAGAACTCGAGGTCGAATACGCCTCCGACGCGCTCGATATCGGATTCAACTCGCGCTATTTGCTGGATATCGCCGCCCAGATCGAGGGCGAAGTCGCGGTCCTGAAGCTGGCCGATCCGGGGTCGCCGACCCTGGTGCAGGACAAGGATTCCAAGGGCGCGCTCTACGTGCTGATGCCGATGCGGGTGTGACGAACGGCGAAAAGCGCTCGAATCTTCCCTCTCCCCCTGTGGGAGAGGGTGGCGCCTCACGAAGTGAGGCGACGGGTGAGGGGTTCGCGCCGCAGACGCCGCACCATCGGCCCACCGCCAAGCGCATCCGCGGGTTCGCAAAAAAGCTGCGCCGAGAGCCGACCGACGCTGAAATAGCCATGTGGCGCCTGCTCCGTGGCCGACGGCTGGCGCTCTTCAAATTTCGCCGGCAGGTCCCATTTCAGAACTTCATTCTCGACTTCGTATGCTTCAAGAGGCAATTCGTCATCGAAATCGATGGTAGTCAGCATGCGGATTCCCAGCGCGATACCGCGAAGGACGCCATCCTGACGGCCGAAGGTTTTCGCGTCGCGCGATACTGGAACAATGACGTGCTGCAACGGCCTTCCGCCGTACTGGAGGACATTTTCGCAAAGCTGGCCGAGCCGTAAGAACCCCTCACCCGTCGCCGAACTTCGTTCGGCGCCACCCTCTCCCACAAGGGGAGAGGGGAAGAAAGAACGCCCCTTCTCTTCCATGACCGCCTCCCGCATCCACCGCCTGACGCTGACGCATTTCCGCAATTATCGCAGCGCGAGCCTGCAGACGCGTGGCGATGTGGTGGTGCTGGTGGGGCCGAACGGCGCCGGCAAGACCAACTGCATCGAGGCGATCTCGTTCCTCACGCCCGGGCGGGGGCTGCGCCGCGCCACGCTCGACGACGTCGCCGATATCCAGGGCGACGGCTCCTGGGCGGTGTCCGCCGAAGTCGAAGGCGCGCTGGGGCTCGCCACGCTCGGCACCGGCATCGACCCGCCCGGCAGCGAGGGCACCGCCACCAGCCGGCGCTGCCGGATCGACCGCGAGCCGGTCAGTTCCGCCACCGCCTTCGGCGATCACCTGCGCATGGTGTGGCTGACGCCGTCGATGGATGGACTGTTCCTCGGCGCCGCATCGGAGCGGCGTCGGTTTTTCGACCGGCTGGTGCTGGCAATCGACTCCGAGCATTCCAGCCGAGTGTCGGCGCTCGACCGCTCCTTGCGCTCGCGCAACCGGCTGCTGGAGGTGCGCAATTACGACGACCATTGGTGCGACGCGATCGAACGCGAAACGGCCGAGCTTGCCGTTGCCGTGGCGGCGATGCGCGGCCAGACCGTGACGCGGCTGGCCGCAATGCTGCGCGCGCGCGGCGACGCATCGGCGTTTCCTTCCGCAAGGATCATGCTCGACGGCTGGATGGAAAACGCGCTGGTCAACGAGCCCGCCACCGCGGTGGAGGATCGCTACCGCGAGATCCTGCGCGCCAACCGCGCCCGCGACGCCGCCGCCGGCCGCACCCTCGACGGCCCGCATCTCACCGACCTGCAGGTGATCTATGCGCCGAAGAACATGCCGGCCCGCGACGCCTCCACCGGCGAGCAGAAGGCACTGCTGATCGGCCTCGTGCTGGCGCATGCCAGCCTGGTCGCCGACATGACCGGCATCACGCCGCTTTTGCTGCTCGACGAAGTCGTCGCACATCTCGATCCCGGCCGGCGCAGATCGCTGTTCGAAGAACTCGCCAGGCTCGGTTCGCAGGTCTGGATGACCGGCGCCGACCCCGCGGCATTTTCCGACATCGGCGCGTCGGGCGAAGTTTTCGAGGTCGATTCCGGCGAGATCACCCGCCGCGCCTGAGGTTCGTCCCGTCGGACCGACGCCGAGGAAAATCCGGACCGCAGCGACCCAAGGATCGCCTGCCGAATCGCGCTTTTGCCAGGCCTCCGAATCGGCTTCCGGCCGCCTTGAAAAACCTTCAAAAAACCCCACTTATTCAATAGCTTGCCGATAGAGACTTTGCGCTAGGCGCAATGCCCCTTTCATGGCACAAACAGACTGATCAGCGCCTGTTTTTCGCCGCTGATTCGGGACATCCTCGAAGGCCTCACATGACAGAACCTGCCCGGCAAACCATCGCCGACACCGAGCATTCCATTCCTATCGAATACGGTGCGGAATCGATCCGGGTGTTGAAGGGCCTCGATGCCGTGCGCAAGCGGCCGGGCATGTATATCGGCGACACCGATGACGGCTCCGGCCTGCATCACATGGTCTATGAAGTCGTCGACAACGCGATCGACGAAGCGCTTGCCGGCCACGCCAGCGCGGTGGAAGTCCTGCTCAATGCCGACGGCTCGGTAACCGTGCGTGACGACGGCCGCGGCATTCCCGTCGACATCCACAAGGGCGAAGGCATTTCCGCCGCCGAGGTCATCATGACCCAGCTGCATGCCGGCGGAAAATTCGACCAGAACTCCTACAAGGTTTCCGGCGGCCTGCACGGTGTCGGCGTCTCCGTCGTCAACGCGCTGTCGGAGAAGCTGCAGCTGCGGGTCTGGCGCGACGGCAAGGAACACTTCGTCGAATTCGCCCATGGCGACGTGGTGGCGCCGCTCGTGGTGGTCGGCGATGCCAATGGCAAGCGCGGCACCGAAGTGACCTTCCTCGCCTCCAAGGAGACCTTCACCAACGTCGAATACGACTTCGCGACGCTGGAGCATCGCCTGCGGGAGCTCGCCTTCCTGAACTCCGGCGTCAATATCGTGCTGTCCGACATGCGCCACGCGGTCGAGAAGCGCGAAGAGATGATGTACAAGGGCGGCGTCACCGAATTCGTGAAGTATCTCGACCGCAACAAGAAGCCGATGGTGCCCTCGCCGATCATGATCAATGCCGAGCTCAACGGCATCGGCGTGGAGGCGGCCCTGTGGTGGAACGACAGCTATCATGAGAACGTGCTGTGCTTCACCAACAACATCCCGCAGCGCGACGGCGGCACCCATCTGGCCGGCTTTCGCGGCGCGCTGACGCGCCAGGTCAACGGCTATGCCGACGCCATGGCCAAGCGTGAAAAGATCGCGCTGACCGGCGACGACTGCCGCGAGGGCCTGACCGCGGTGCTGTCGGTCAAGGTGCCCGATCCGAAATTTTCCTCGCAGACCAAGGACAAGCTGGTGTCCTCGGAAGTGCGGCCGGTGGTCGAAAACGTTCTCAACGAGGCCCTGGCGGCGTGGTTCGAGGAACATCCCACTGAGGCCAAGGTGATCGTCGGCAAGGTGGTGGAAGCCGCAGCCGCCCGCGAAGCCGCGCGAAAGGCGCGCGAGCTGACGCGGCGCAAGGGCGCGCTCGATATCGCCTCCCTGCCCGGCAAGCTCGCCGACTGTCAGGAGAAGGATCCCTCCAAGTCCGAACTGTTCATCGTCGAGGGCGATTCGGCCGGCGGCAGCGCCAAGATGGGCCGCAACCGCGAATTTCAGGCGGTGCTGCCGCTGCGTGGAAAAATCCTCAACGTCGAGCGCGCGCGCTTCGACAAGATGCTGGGCTCCGAGCAGATCGGCACCCTGATCACGGCCCTGGGCACCGGCATCGGCCGCGATGACTTCGATCTGTCAAAACTGCGCTACCACAAGATCATCCTGATGACCGACGCCGACGTCGACGGCGCACATATCCGCACCCTGCTGCTGACGTTCTTCTTCCGCCAGATGCCGTCGCTGATCGAGGCCGGCTATCTCTATATCGCGCAGCCGCCGCTCTACAAGGTAACGCGCGGCAAGTCCGAGCAGTACCTGAAGGACGAGCGCGCGCTGGAAGACTATCTGATCGCGACCGGTCTCGACGACTGTCTGTTCAAGCTGGCGTCGGGCGAGGACCGCAAGGGCCGCGACCTGCTGGCGCTGGTGGAGGATGCCCGCGCCATCCGCGGCACGCTGCACAATCTGCACAGCCGCTACAACCGCGAGGTGATCGAACAAGCGGCGATTGCCGGCGTGATGAACCCGAAGATCACCGGCGATATTGCCACCGCCAACGCTGCCGCGGATTATATCGCGCGCCGGCTCGACGCGCTGGCCGACGAAGTCGAGCGCGGCTGGACCGGGCGTTTCACCGAGGGCGAGGGCTTCGTGTTCGAACGCACCGTGCGCGGCGTCAAGGACGTGGCCATGATCGACGACGCGCTGCTCGGCTCGGCCGATGCGCGCAAGCTCGACGATTACGCCGCCAGGCTGCAGGAAGCCTATCCGAAGCCGGGCATGCTGCGCCGCAAGGACACCGAGACCCCGATCCACGGACCGCTCAGCCTGTTCGAGGCGGTGACCGACGCCGGCCGCAAGGGCGTGGCGCTGCAGCGCTACAAAGGCCTCGGCGAAATGAACCCGGACCAGCTCTGGGAAACTACCCTCGACAGCAACGAGCGCTCGCTGCTGCAGGTCAAGATCAAGGAAGTCGACGAGGCGGACGACATTTTCACCAAGCTGATGGGCGACGTGGTCGAACCGCGCCGCGAATTCATCCAGGACAATTCCCTCGCCGCCAACGTCGACGTGTGAGCAGCGATCCGGTGTCAGCCCTTCAATACATCGTTGAGGGCGGCCACCTTCTGTCCGGCACCATCGAGCCGTCGGGCAACAAGAACGCCGCGCTGCCGATCATCGCGGCGGCGCTGCTCACCGAGCATCCGGTCATCCTCGAAAACGTGCCGCGGATTCGCGACACCGAAACGCTGGTCGAGCTGATCCGCTCGGTCGGCGCGTCGGCCGAATGGCAAGCGCGCAATACGCTGGCCATCCACGCCAAGAACATTCGCGCCACCGACCTCGACCCGGTGCTGTGCGCGCGGATTCGCGCTTCGATCCTGCTGGCGGGACCGCTGCTGGCCCGCTGCGGCGAGGTAATGCTGCCACCCCCCGGCGGCGACGTCATCGGCCGGCGCCGCCTCGACACGCATTTTCTGGCTTTCGAACAGCTCGGCGCCACGGTCACCGCCACCGACCGGCTTGAATTCCGCGCCGGCAAGCTCAGGGGCGCCGACGTCTTCCTCGACGAACCCAGCGTGACGGCCACGGAAAACGCGCTAATGGCGGCGGTGGCGGCGCATGGCACGACCTATCTGCGCAACGCCGCCTCAGAGCCGCATGTGCAGGATCTCGCGCGTTTCCTGGTCGCGCTCGGCGCCCGCATCGAGGGCATCGGCACCAACACCATGATCGTGCACGGACCGGCGACGCTCGGCCCGGCCAGCTATACGATCCAGCCCGACCACATCGAGGTCGGCTCGTTGATCGGGCTTGCCGCGGTGACGCGTTCGCCCCTGCGCATCGCGCGGGCCGGCGTCGAACATCTGCGCTCGATCCGGATGGGATTCGAGCGGCTCGGCATCGTCTGCGAGGTCGAGGGCGACGACCTCATCGTGCCCTCGAACCAGACGCTCAAGATCAGGGACGATTTCGGCGGCCACGTGCCGAAACTCGAGGACCAGCCGTGGCCGGCGTTCCCGGCGGACCTGATGTCGATCGCCATCGTTACCGCGACCCAGTGCGACGGCGTGATCCTGATGTTCGAGAAGATGTTCGAATCGCGGATGTTCTTCGTCGACAAACTGATCGCGATGGGCGGGCGCATCGTGCTGTGCGATCCGCACCGCGCCATCGTGGCGGGCCCGAGCCGGCTGCGCGGCGCATTGATGACCTCGCCCGACATCCGCGCCGGCATGGCGATGCTGCTGGCCGCGGTCTGCGCCAAGGGCGTCAGCACCATCAACAACGCCGACCAGATCGAGCGCGGCTATGAACGCATCGACGAGCGCCTCAACGCGCTGGGCGCGAAAATCACCCGCGTGCCGGCGCGGTCACGCGACGCGTGACCGGGCCCCTTGCCGGAGCTTCCTGCATCACTTTCCGGCCCGCGCGCCGACGGCCTGTTTGCAGGCATCCGACAGCCCCTCGAAATGATCGTTGAGGCATTTGCGGATACGACCGCCACCGGGGCTGGTTCCCGCGCAGAGGCGCTTGTAGTCCGCCGCGCAGGCCTGCCGGGCGCTGGCGCGTCCGTCCTCGGCCCCCGCCCGCGATAGCGAGACGACCAGGAGGCCGATCAGACAGGCGGCCGCAAGCGTCGCCCGCACGAAGACGGCCGTGGGCCGGGAAAACGTCCTGACGCGATCGCGCCCGATTTCGGTGATCATTCGCTGCACCATGATGCTTCCATCTCCCGCAGTTTGCTCGGATCGATGTAAGTGATACGCACCAGCCGGCCAGAACCCTCGCGCGATCTAGCGATCCCGAAACCCGCCGACGAGTTGACGCCGCCCTTTCGGAGAAATCTGCTCCAGCGTGGTGATGAACGTCTCAAGCGCGGCGTCGCCGATCTTCAGTCGCTTGTCGCGGGATTCCTTGACGGCCGCGCGCAACGCATCCTTGTCCAGTTCCGTCTGCCCGGCCAGTCGCATGGTCCTGAGCAGCGCGCGGACATAGTCCGCCTGCAAGAGCCGGATTTCCGGTTCCTTGTCGCGGTAGATCCGCCAGAGGATATCCGCATCTTCCGTCGGCAACCTCGCCGCGACGCGCTCGACCATGCGCAACGGCATTGCCGCGCCAGCCAGCGTCCGGCCGGGCTGAAACCATTGCACCCCGACATAGGTGGCCAGCGCGACGTTGACGCAGACCGAGGCCAGCAAAAGCCAGCGCCCGGCGTGTCGAAAGCCCGACCGGAATGTCATTGCACCCCCCACAAGGTGACGGCGGAGCCATCGAACACCATGCTGACCACCGACAGCGCCTCCTGCTGTTGCAGGTAGGGCAACTCTCCCGCCAGCCAGACGCCCACCATGGCGGAGCAGGCAAGTCCGGCCGCGGGAACGAAGGATGCCGGCCGCAACAGCCGGCGAAACCACGGCGGATTGCGATCCGCCTTCGCGAGACGCTGCAGCACCGCAAAACCGATCCGTCCCGCGCGATCATCGCTCACGTCAGGAGCCACCGAAAACAACCGATCCAGCCGAAGCTGTTCGACGAGAATGCGCCCGGCTTCGCCGCCAGCGGCCATCTCCCGCGCGGCGGCCTGCATGGCGGCCGGCCAGCGATCGATGTCCCCTCCCCAAATCTCCGCCAACTTCCTGAACTGATCGAGCGTCATGCGTACCTCCTCGGATTCTGGATTTTCTCGACGTGTTGCCTGAGCGTGGCCCGCGCCCGCGCCAACAGGGACTCGAAAGCCTTGGCGCTGAGATTCATCGCCCTGGCCGCTTCCTCGCCGCTCAGCCCCTCCATGTGGAAGAGCGCGATGGCGCCGCGCTGCCGCTCCGATAGACCAGCCATGGCTTGTTCCAGCGCGCGACGCTCCTCATCGGCGATCAGGCGCTCAACCGGCTCGGGATCGGGAGCGCTGATATCGCTGGCCTCGTCGATCGGTGCGAGGGGTCGCCGTCGCGTCCGGTCGAACGCCAGGTTGAGCACGATCCGATAGAGCCATGTCGTAAACCGCGCGATATCGGGATCGAACGAAGCGGCGTGGCTCCATACCCGCAGAAACGCGTCCTGGCCGATATCGTCCGCCTCGGCGGAATCGCGAACGACGCGCTGCGCGACCCTGACGGCGCGCTGCATGTGACGGCCCATCAGGATGCGGAATGCCTGCTGCTGACGGGCGGCCACCGCCGCCATCAGGGCCTCATCCGACAGGTCTTCGCTCATGCGCGACCGCGCTCCCCTTTATCGACCCGACCGTGGCCGCCGACGCCGTATCAGCACCGACGCCATGCACCCGCGATCCAGCACCGCCGCGGCGGCCGGACATGGACCGGCGGTGCCACATAGACCGGCGGCGGGACATAATAGGGCGCTGCCACGACATAGGCCGGCGCGTAGCGTCGTCGAAAGCAGCCCGGATAGATGCCCGGGCCGCGCCAGCCATAGCGCGCGCAAGCAACGGTTTGAAGCGGCGTGGCAGCCTCGACAGCCGAGCGGATCGAATCCGCACCGATGATCGGAGCGGCATCGGCCGACGTCGTGGCGGCGGCGAGCAATGCAAGGGCCAGGGCTTTACGTATGGTCATGTGATCTCCTCGTTGCCGACAGGGCGCTGGAGGCACCCAACAAGGAGGACTACGGTTCGAACCGGATTATCCCTCGCGGGTTTCAGTAATTTTCCTGATATTGCCGGGCCGCGAGACATCTTCCGTGATATCCGAAGCCCCCAGCCACCATTTCGACCCAGCGGCGATGTCAGTTTCACCCCATGACCTTCCTTGATGAAATCGAGCATGCGCCGGCCGGCGCGACCACGCGCGGCAGTCGCCTCACCCTCGAGCTGACCGAGACGCTCAAGCTGGCGGTGCCGATCGCGCTGACGCAGCTCGGGCAGATCGCGATGATGACCACCGATCTGGCGCTGGTCGGACGGCTCGGCGACGGCGCGGTGGCCGCCGCGGCGCTGGCGAGTTCGGTGTTCTTCATCACCTTCACGTTCGGCATGGGACTGGTGTCCGCGGTGGCGCCGCTGGCGGCGCAGGCCTTCGGCGCGCGCAACCCGCGGATGGTGCGGCGTTCGCTGCGCGTCGGGCTGTGGGCGGCGCTGATCATTTCGTTGCCGATGATCCTGCCTCCGCTATATGGCGAGCAGATCCTGTTGACGCTGGGTCAGGCTCCGGCGACCGCGCGGCTGGCGCAGGAATATCTGCTTGGCCTCGCCTGGGGCATTGCGCCGGCGCTGTGGTTTCTCGCCATCCGCGGCTTCATGGGCGCGGTCAACCGGCCGGAGCCGGGGTTGTGGATCACGCTGGTCGCGATCCCCGCCAATGCCGTGCTGGTCTATCTCCTGATCCACGGCGAATGGGGATTGCCGCGGCTGGAACTGTTCGGCGCCGGCCTCGCCACCACCATGATCAATTTCGGCATGTTCCTGGCGGCGCTGTGGTTCGCCCATCACCGCCGGCCGTTCCGGAAATATCACGTGCTCGGCCGGATCTGGCGCATCGACTGGATGCTGATGCGCCAGCTGATCGTGATCGGCGCGCCGATCTCGATCTCGTTCCTGCTGGAATACGGACTGTTTTCAGCCGCCGCCCTGCTGATGGGCCTGATCAGCACCACCGCGCTGGCGGCGCATCAGATCGCGCTGCAGGTGACCGCGATCCTGTTCATGGTGCCGTTCGGCATCGGCATAGCGGCCACCGTGCGGGTCGGGCATGCCGTCGGCCGCAACGATGCGGCGGCCGTCAGGCGCGCGGGCTTCGTCGCGACGCTGCTCGGCGTGGCGCTGGTGTCGGCGCTGACGCTGGCCGTGATCCTCGCCCGGTTTGCGATCGCACGATTCTTCTTCGGCGAGGCGGTGGAAAGCGGAGGCCTCGTCATTGAACTCACCGCCACGTTGCTGATGGTCGGCGCCACGTTCTTCGTCGCCGACGGCATCCAGACGGTCGCCGCCGGCGCGTTGCGCGGCATGAGCGACACGCGGATACCGCTGTTGTTTGCCGCGATCAGCTACTGGCTGATCGGATTTCCCGCCGCCTGGGGGCTCGCCTTCTGGATCGGCTGGGGCGCGATCGGGGTCTGGATCGGGCTGTCCTGCGGCACCGCTGTTTATGCCGTGCTGCTGGTGTCGCGCTTCCGGCTGCTGGCCAACCGGCTGGAACAGGCGCGATAAGGGGTGACGATGAACGTCCGCGAGATCAAGCCGACCGTCGATGCCGACGCGCTACTGTCCGGCGCGCAATTCGCGGATGCCTTCGGCCTCGAGGTCGGCGGCCATGCGCTCGATGCGCGGCAGGCTGCGGAGCGGATGATGGCGCGCGCGCCGCGATGGGTCGACGCGCTGCTGACCCTGCGCAATATCCTGGTGGCGCCGTTCGGCCTGAAGACGTCGGGCGCCGCGGCCACCGCGCGGGACATGATCGGCATATTTCCGGTCATCAGCCAGACGCCGGACCGCCTCGTCGCCGGCTTCAACGACAGCCATCTGGATTTCCGCATCGTGGTCGATGTTGCCACCCATGGCGCCGGCCAGCAGGTCACCGCGACCACGCTGGTCAAGACCCACAACCGGCTCGGGCGGACTTACCTCGCGGTCATCCTGCCGTTTCACCGGCTCGTGGTCCGCGCCATGCTGCGCCAGGTTGCAGCCGCCTGAAGGCGGCGTATCCCTTGTATCCCCTGGCCCGCATGGACGCTGGGTCGTGCACATGCTTTGTTTCCCGTGTACCAATGATACTGATGGGGGCCCATGACACTATCCGTTGACCTGTTCTTCTCGTTCCGCAGTCCCTACAGCTATCTCGCGCTGCCGAAGACGCGGAAGATGGTCGCCGACTACGACGTGACGCTGAACCTGCGCCCGGTCTATCCGCTGGCGGTGCGGGTGCCTGGATTCTTCAAGCGCGCCAATCCGCAGTTCGCCCGCTATGTCGTGCTGGATTCCAGCCGCGTCGCCAAATTCGAAAACATCCCGTTCCGTTTTCCCCGCCCGGATCCGATCGTGCAGGACATGACGACGCTGGATGTCGCCGAGAACCAGCCCTACATCCACCGCCTGACCCGCCTCGGCGCTGCCGCCCAGTTGGAGGGTCGCTCGCTGGAATTTACCGAGGCGATCAGCCGGGTGCTGTGGGACGGCACGGTCAAGGGCTGGAACGAGGGCGATCATCTCGCCAAGGCCGCTGCCGCCGCCGGCTTCGATCTGGCCGCCATGGACGCAGCGGTTGCGGCCGACCCCGACCGTTACGAACGGGTGATTTCGGCCAACGAAGCGGCCCACGCGGCTTCCGGCCACTGGGGGGTGCCGACCTTCGTGTTCGAGAACGAGCCGTTTTTCGGCCAGGACCGCATCGACATGCTGATCTGGCGAATGGAAAGCAAGGGGCTGACCCGCCGCAACTGATGTTGACGGCGCGCCACGGCAGCCGTACCAAAAACCGGATCCAGGAACACGCAAGCGCCTGCAAGAACAAACGAGGCAACGCCATGGCCAATGAAACCGCAACCCTCGCCGCCTATGTCGCCAACCTGAAATTCGAGGATATCCCGGATGAGGTGCTGGCGCGCGCCAAGGTGCTGACGCTGGATTTCCTCGGCAGCGCCATCCGGGCGCGGCGCGACGCCGAATCCACGGCCTCGCTGCTGGGGATGCTGGAAGCGCTGGCGCTCGACGGCAAGGGCGAATCCACCGTGTTCGGCGACAGCAAGACCTGGACGCCGGCGGTGGCGGCCCTGCTCAACGGCGCGCTCGGCCACTCGCTGGATTTCGACGACACCCATGCGGATTCGTCGCTGCATCCGAGTGCGCCGGTGGTGCCGGCCGCGTTCGCGGTCGGCGAGATGGTCGGCGCCTCGGGCCGCGACGTGCTCACCGCCATCGTCGCCGGCTATGAGGTGTGCTGCCGGCTCGGCAATGCGCTCGATCCGACCTCGCATTACGCGCGCGGCTTTCACCCGACCGCGACCGCCGGCACCTATGGCGCGGCGGCGGCCGCCGCCAAACTGTTCGGCTTGTCGCAAGAACAGATCGTCGCGGCGTTCGGCGTCTCCGGCAGCCAGGCAGCGGGCTCGCTCCAGTTCCTCGTCAACGGCGCCTGGAACAAGCGCTACCAGGTCGGCGCCGCCGCGATGAACGGCGTGATCGCGGCCACGCTGGCGCGCAACGATTTCATCGGCTCATCCGAATCGGTCGAGGGCAAGCACGGACTGCTGGTCGGCTACAGCGACGACGCTCATCCCGACAAGGCGGTCGCCGGCCTCGGCAAGATCTACGAGACCATGAAGATCGGCGTCAAACCCTATCCGAGCTGCCGCTACACCCACGCCGCCCTTGACGCGCTGATCGCGATGCGCCGCGAGCACAATCTGACGCCGGACCAGATCAAGCGGGTCGAGATCGGGCTGCATCGCAACGGCATCACGCTGACCGGCGACGCCGCCACCAAGCGGCATCCGACCTCGATCGTCGGCGGCCAGTTCTCGATGTTCTTCACAGGCGCGGTGGCGCTCGACCAGGGCCGTTTCGGCTGGGACGATTACGACAAGCTCGGCAATGCCGCCGTCGATGCACTGGCCGACAAGTTCGACGTGATACAGGACGACCGTCTCGAGGTCGGCCGCAGCCACCCGTTCGGCGCCCGGGTCTCCATCACCACCGACGACGGCGGCGTGCATGAGCGGCTCTATGCCGACCCCTCCGGCGAGCCGAATTCGTTCCCGGACGCGCAGGCGATGCAGCAGAAATTCTTGACGCTGGCCCGCCCGGTGCTGAACGGCCGCGCCGATCAGTTCGCCGACGCAATCCTGTCGCTGGAAAAATTCGACCGAGTCGCGAAGGCCACGCAGCTCGGCCGGCAATAGCCGCGGTCGTCACTCGGCGCCCGCCAGCTTGCCCTTGCCGCCGACCGCCGCGACCACGTCCCTGACCAGTTCAAACACGCCATCGGCCTCCGGCGGCCAGTTCGGCGAGCGGCCGAGCCGAACGATCACCAGCCGTTCGGAGGGAATGATGATCACATATTGTCCGATCGTTCCCTTGGCGAAGAAGGCATCGCGCGGCCAGCCGCGCTCAACCCGGTAGTTGGCGCCAAAGCTGTCGCCCTGATTGGTCCAGAAGCCTGCGCCCATGCCCACCCAGGCATTCGGCGTCGGCGAGGCCGAATATTTCACCCAGCCCTCCGGCAGGATTCGCTTTGCACCGGCGACGCCGTCATTGAGATAGAGCATGCCGAAGCGCGCCCAGTCGCGCGCGGGCATCAGCATCTGACTGGATCCTTCCGGCGTGCCCACGCTGTCGAATTCGAGCGTCACCTGGCGCATGCCGAGCGGCTCGAACAATTCCTGCCGCGCCAGCCGCAGCACGTCGGTCGCGCGACCGCCCGCCGCCTCGCGGATCAGGTGCGAGAGAATGACGGTATTGCCGTCATGATAATTCCAGGCACTCCCCGGAGCGGCCTCGAGCGCAATGCTCTCGGCATAGGCCGCCATGTCGGCTTCCATGAACTTCATGCGATTGACCGGCTCCAGCACCGATGCGAGCGAAGCCGACAGCGAGCTGCCGAGCGCCAGGCCCGCGGTATGCCGCAGGAGATGATCGACCGTGATCGCTCGCCTGGGATCGCCTGGGCCTTGCCACGCCGCGACCGGCGCCGGTGCCTCAAGCTTCAGCTTGCCCTTGCGCACGAGAATGCCCATCAGTGCCGACATCACCGATTTGGTCGCGGAGAAGCCGAGGATCGGCGTCTCGACGCCATAGCCATCCGCATAGCGCTCGGCAACAATACGTCCATCGCTCACCACCACAATCGCCTTGGTGCGGCGGAATAGCGGCTGCGCGGGCTCCGCGAAGGCGCGGTCGAGGGCTGCGGCGAGCTGCGGGCTCTGCGGCGCGACCACCGAAGATCCGGCGATCTCCGGCAGATGCGGCTGCGACGGTGTGCCTTCCGTCGCGGGCACCGGGATATCCGCGACCGTGCCGCCGTGATCGAGATGGCAGCCGACACCTTCGCGATAGACGGCGCGGCTGCGGCCGACGCCCAACAGCGTCACCGTTACATCCCTGCGCGTGCGATCGACCTCGTAATTCAGGGCCCAGCCGAACAGGCCGGTTCCGGGCATCGCGGCGGCGGTCTCGGAAAAGATTTTTTCGGGATCAGCACCGGTAACGAACGTCTCCGAGCAAATCACATTCGCGACAAAACCGGTCGCGACCTTCGGAATGTCGCGGGCTCGCACGGCCGTCAGAGCCAAGGCACTGAGGGCGGCAGTCGCGGCGAGGGTAAGGATGAGACGTCGATTGGTCACTTCTGCCTCCGGCATGACGCATGAGCGCGTGTCGGCCATCAGCCCCAGCCGGGCGGTGGCTGGCTCGCCGGATTTGGAAATCACCCTGGCCGAAACTGAAAGGGCCTCGCCGATTCCGAAATACTGCAGGAATTACAATGCCCTGCAAATCAGGCGCTGATCTCGTTGAGCCTGCGATATTCTGATGGCGTGACGCCTGTAATGGCCTTGAAGGCGCGATTGAACGGTCCGAGCGACTGGAAACCGGCGTCCATCGCAATGGTGATCACGGGCACCTCGGCCTGCGCGGGGTCCGCCAATGCAGCCTTCGCCTCCTCGATCCGGTGGTTGTTGAGGAAGACGTTGAAATTGCGGTAACCGAGCTGCCGGTTGATCAGCCGCCGCAATCTGTATTCGGGCACGGCGAGCCTGGTCGCCAGCGTCCCGATGCTGATGCCGTCATGACGATAGATGCGCTCGTCGGCCATCAAGCGCATCAGCGCACCGAGCAACTTTGGATCGGCGATATCAGGCTCGCTGTCGGGTGCGACCGCGGCGCGCGGCGTATCGGCAGCGGGAAATATCGTCTCGCCCTTGATGCGCATCAGTGAACCGGCCAGCGCGATCACGACGGCGGCGAGAATGGCGTTGTGCGCGGTATTGACAGCGCCAGGCGCGCCGTTGCCGGACACCAGGAGCTGCAATCCCGCATTGACCGCGGCATAGATCGCGGTCGCGACCACGACGAACACCCGCAGGCGGCGCCGGTCCTCGACCAGATCGGTCGACCAGGAGGCAACGGTCTGGCCGACCGCGAGCCCGATGAAAGCCAGCGAAATCGCGGTCGTGGCGATGGCGAGAATTCGCGGGTTCAACAGGTGCGCGGGCGCCAGCACGAGACAATTGACGAGGCTTAAGCTCGCAACCGCGGCCCAGGGCACGACATGCCAACGGCGCAACTGAAACGTATCGTCGAACAGTGCCCGCGCGAACAGCCAGAACACCACGGCATTGGCGGTGGAAACCGCGATCAGAGCCGCGTGCCACGGTGTCACCGGCGCGGCGAAGCCGGTCGTCGCCGTCAGCGCATGGGCCGCGGAGCCCAGCGCGAAAGCCGCTGCCAGCCGGCCGGCGGCGACGGCCCTGAAATCGCGCAACAGCAGTGCCGCCAGCGCAACCAGCAACGTTGTTGTCCCCGCGACCAGCGCTAGATCGATCTGCGACAGCATGTGGTCACAATTTCCCGAACGCCATTTGAAGACCGAATCTAACGCCAGCCGTCGCCGGTTTCAATTCACAGCAGCCGGTGCTGCCTAGATGCGCTTTCCAGTTCATCTGAGCCAGCGCACTTTTCTTCTCCCCTCCCCCCGCGAAGCGGCGGGGAGGGGTCGGGGGGGGGGGGGGGTCCCGCCGCGTATACAACTGGCGGC
>JBDRNF010000178.1:0-17932 GCA_043811435.1 Pseudomonadota bacterium | reverse complement strand
ATCGAGTTGCTTGTAGCCGTGGCTTTTCAGGTAGTCGGCCAGCACCTCGGACTTCTCGATCGATGCGGTGCCGACCAGCACCGGCTGCAGCCGCGCATTGGCGCGCTCCACCTCGGCCAGGATCGCGGCGTATTTCTCGTTCTGGGTGCGGTAGACCTCGTCGTCCTCGTCGAGCCGGGCCACCGGCACGTTGGTCGGGATTTCCACGACTTCGAGCTTGTAGATGTCGAACAGTTCGTCGGCTTCGGTCAGCGCCGTACCGGTCATGCCGGCGAGCTTGGCGTACATCCGGAAGTAGTTCTGGAACGTGATCGAGGCCAGCGTCTGGTTTTCCGGCTGGACCTGCACGTGCTCCTTGGCTTCCAGCGCCTGGTGCAGGCCTTCCGAATAGCGGCGGCCCTGCATCATGCGGCCGGTGAATTCGTCGATGATGATGACCTCATCGTCGCGAACGATGTAATCCTTGTCGCGCTGGAACAGCGAGTGGGCGCGCAGCGCCTGATTGATGTGGTGGACCACCGAGACGTTCTCGACGTCGTAGAGCGAATCTCCCTTGAGCTGGCCGGCCTCGCGCAGCAGGGTCTCGATCTTTTCCATGCCGGCTTCGGTCAGCGTCACCGTGCGCTGCTTCTCGTCGACCTCGAAGTCGGTGGCCTTGTCGAGCTTCGGCAGGAAGGTGTCGATGGTGTTGTAGAATTCCGAACGGTCGTCGAGCGGACCGGAAATGATCAGCGGCGTGCGCGCCTCGTCGATCAGGATCGAGTCGACTTCGTCGACGATGGCGTAGGCGTGGCCGCGCTGCACCATGTCCTCGAGCCGGTACTTCATGTTGTCGCGCAGATAGTCGAAACCGTATTCGTTGTTGGTGCCGTAGGTGATGTCGCAGGCGTAGGAGTTCTTGCGCTCGCCGTCGTCGAGCCCGTGCACGATCACGCCGACGGTGAGGCCGAGGAAGCCGTAGATCTGCCCCATCCATTCGGAGTCGCGCTTGGCGAGGTAGTCGTTGACGGTGACGACGTGGACGCCGTTGCCGGCCAGCGCGTTGAGGTACACCGCGAGCGTCGCCACCAGGGTCTTGCCTTCGCCGGTCTTCATCTCGGCGATGTCGCCCTCGTGCAGCACCATGCCGCCGATCAGCTGGACGTCGAAATGGCGCTGGCCGAGCGTGCGCTTGGCCGCCTCGCGCACCGTGGCGAAGGCCGGAACCAGGATGTCGTCCAGGGTCTTGCCGCTGGCGAGCTGGGCGCGGAATTCGGCGGTACGGGCTTTCAACGCCTCATCGGAGAGGGCCGCGATCTCGGGCTCCAGCGCGTTGATGGCATCGACGCGGGACTGATATCCCCTGACCCGGCGGTCGTTGCTGGAGCCGAAAAACTTGCGGGCGAGCGCGCCGATCATGCCAAATTCCTGTCTTTACCGTTCGGCGTTACCGCCGTGAAATGGTCCACCGGGGGCCTATCAACTCATCGTGACGCATCGCGGCGCGGACCCCGATCCGGGGAGCATCCGCCAATGAGTGGGAATTCAGCTATCCAAGGTTCAACGGCTAAAAACGCAGCCAAAAACGCGCCATCGCCATTGCCCCGGTTTTGCAGAGATATGGCTGGGCCAGAGCCTTGTCAACGGCGCGAACTCTCAAGGATTTCATCATTCTGACACCCTTTTCGCGTTGCCAAGGCCGGCCGATTGGGCGAGTGTCCCGCGGCCCCGAACAGCCCCCAGTTTTGAGGATAAGGATTTTCCATGACACCGTCGTTCCCGGAAATGAAAACCGGCCTGCGTCCAGGCATCGCCGCCGTGACCGGCGCGCTCGCCATAGTGCTGCTCGCCGCCCTGCCGGCGCGGGCACAGGACGCCAATCCGGTGCTCGCCAAGGTCAACGGCGCCGAAATCCGCCAGAGCGACCTCACTTTGGCCGAGGAAGAACTCGGACCGAGCCTGGCCCAGATGGACCCGTCGACCAAGCGGGAAAACGTGCTGGCCTTCCTGATCGACATGAAGATCGTCGCCAAGGCCGCCGAGGACAAGAAGGTTGAGAACAACGAGGATTTCAAGAAACGGCTGGCGTTTACGCGCAACCGGCTGCTGATGGACAGCCTGCTGGCGAGCGAGGGCAAGGCCGCGATCACCGACGAGGCCATGAAGAAGGTCTATGAGGAGGCCTCCAAGCAGATCACCGGCGAGGCGGAAGTTCACGCCCGGCATATCCTGGTCGAGTCCGAGGACGATGCCAAGGCGGTCGCCGCCGAGTTGAAGAAGGGCGCCGACTTTGCCGAGCTCGCCAAGAAGAAGTCGAAGGATCCCGGCGCTTCCGACGGTGGCGACCTCGGTTTCTTCACCAAGGACCAGATGGTGCCGGAGTTCTCCGCCGTCGCCTTCACGCTGGAGCCCGGCAAGATCTCCGATCCCGTCAAGTCGCAGTTCGGCTGGCACATCATCAAGGTCGAGGAAAAGCGCAACCGCCAGGCCCCCGCGTTCGAACAGGTCAAGGCCCAGATCGAGACCTATGTGACGCGCAAGGCGCAGGCCGAATACGTGGCGAAGCTGCGCGAAGCCGCCAAGGTCGAGCGCATGGACAAGCCCGCCGAGGCGGCCAAGAGCGACACCAAGACCGACGCCAAGGTCGATGCCAAGCCGGATGCGGCCAAGCCCGCCGACTCCAAGATGGCGCCGCCTGCGAAGAAGTAAGCTCTCTTCACCCTCCCCTGGAGGGGGAGGGTCGGCTCACATGGAGCGTAGCGAAATGTGAGACGGGGTGGGGTGATCTCTCAACTCGGGCACTGCCTGAAACGAGAGACCGCCACCCCACCCCGCCGCTCATTGCATTCGCGTCGACCCTCCCCCTCCAGGGGAGGGTAAGAACTGAGCCCGCTTCAGGCCGCGCGCCGTGCACATTCGACGTTGCACGAAAGCAAGACCCGGCACCCTCTCCCGTCGCATTGATGAAGATGATACAGAGCGCTTCCCTCGCCTCATAGCCGGAAGCCCTCATGTCCACCGCAGTCTCCCCCCTCGCCCCGACCGATGTTCCCGAGATGCCCGCGATCGCGGGTGTGAGGCTCGCGACCGCTGCCGCGGGAATCCGCTACAAAGGCCGCACCGACGTGCTGCTGGCGCTATTGGACAAGGGCACCGCCGTTGCTGGCGTCTTCACCCAGTCGAAATGCCCGTCCGCCCCGGTGGAATGGTGCCGGGCCAATCTCGGCCGCGGCAATGCCCGCGCGCTGGTGGTGAATTCCGGCAACGCCAATGCCTTCACCGGCAAGACCGGACGGCAGGCGACGACGCTTACGGCCTCGATCGCCGCCAAGGCGGCCGGATGCAGCCCCAACGAGGTGTTTCTCGCCTCCACCGGCGTGATCGGCGAACCGCTCGACGCCCGCAAATTCGATGGCGTGCTCGGCACCCTGGCGGAGACCGCCGTGCCGGGAGAGTGGATGAACGCGGCCCGGGCGATCATGACCACCAACACCTTTCCGAAGGTCGCCACCGCGACGGTAAAGCTCGGCAAGGCGAAGGTGACCATCAACGGCATGGCCAAGGGCGCCGGCATGATCGCGCCCGACATGGCGACCATGCTGGCCTTCGTTTTCACCGACGCGCCGCTCAGCGCGGGCGCGCTGCAATCGCTGCTGAAGAGCGGCGTCGAGGACACGTTCAATGCCGTCACCATCGACGGCGACACCTCGACCTCGGACACCCTGCTCGCCTTCGCCACCGGCGCGGCGGCAGCTGATGGCGCGCCGAAGATCAGCCGGGCCGGCGACCCGCGCCTGAAGGCGTTCGCAAAGGCGTTCCGCGCCGTGCTGGCCGATCTCGCCGAACAGGTCGCCCGCGACGGCGAGGGCGCGCGCAAGCTGGTCGAGATCATCGTCGACGGCGCCACAACGAAGAAGTCCGCGCGGAAAATCGCGATGTCGGTGGCGAATTCGCCGCTGGTGAAGACCGCGATCGCCGGCGAGGACGCCAATTGGGGCCGCGTGGTGATGGCGGTCGGCAAGGCCGGCGAGCCCGCCGATCGCGACCGACTGTCGATCTCGTTCAACGGCATCCGCGTCGCCAAAAGCGGCGCGCGCGATCCGTCCTATGACGAGGCCGAAGTGTCGGCGGCGATGAAGAACCCGAAGATCCAGATCAAGATCGCGCTCGGCCTCGGCAAGGGCCGCGACCGCGTGCTGACCTGCGATCTGACCAAGGAATACGTCGCGATCAACGGCGACTACCGGTCGTAACGGGGCGTTCGCCGCACTCTCCGTCATCCTGAGGTGTGAGCCCTGCGGTGCACTTGCACCGCAGGGCGAGCCTCGAAGGATGACGGTTGATAGAAACTCAGCTGCTGATGCGGGCGTCGGAGACCGCCCTCTGGAACAGCACCGTCATGGCCTCCGAGATACCCTGGGTCGGGGTGACCTCGAAGTAAAAGCCCGGTGACGCGCACTCCTCCATCTTCTTCGCGATCTCGCTGTTCACCGAGGCGGGGTCGTACGGCCCGGCGTTGAACGGCTTAATCCAGCTATTGTACCAGCTGTTGGTCGGCAGATCGAGATAGGTGGTGTACAGCACCGCGATCTTGATGCCGCGATTCTTGATCGTGGTGCAAAGCGCCGGATTGATCGGCGACTGGCATCGATTTCCCGACGCCTTCGGTTTGAGGCAACCGCTGTTTTGTTCGTCGGCAACCCCGTCGGAGACGAAGAAGAGGTATTTCAGCGGCGACCCGGAAGCGCCGGTCCCCGGATTGGTGATCGCGCTGTTCATCGCCGGAAAGAGATTGGTGTACTGGGTATCCTGGTCGTTGTTTTCGTTCTGGCCCTTCACGGTCATCAGATCGATGTTGCCGGCGGCGGTCTTGGCGCTGGTCAGCGAGGACGACAGCGCGAACAATGTCCGCAACCCGGCGGTGCTTGCCGACTTCCCGAAGTCGTAGATCGCCATGCGGAACTGGTTGGAATAGGTCTGCGTGGCCGCCGCAGTGTCCATCAATTGCTGCGTCGCCGTGCGCAGCACGTCGATCCGCGTCGTCACCCCGAGCGCCTTGGCTTTTTTATAGTAGTTGTTGTTGTCGTTGACGTCGTGACAGGCGAAGGCGCACTTGTCCGACGTGTTGTTGACCATCTTTGTGACGTCGGCGGGGGTCGCGCCCACACCCATCGAGGGCGAATTGTCGAGCAGCAGATAGAAGTCGATGTATTGCGGCATCTTGGTGACGGCGGTCGAACTGCCGGTGACCGTCATCTTGCTCTTGTTAATCACGCCGAGAAATGTCGTCGGGACATCGGCTGAGAATGTCACGGTGGAGGTGACGAGCATGCCGACCTTGGTCACGGTGGGCGTCACGCTGTTGAGCGTGTATCCGGCCTCTCCCGACATGTTGCCGTCGAAGATGGCCCTGGCGTCGGTGACGCCCGCGGGGATATCGCCGTCGCCGGACATCGTGCCCGCGGCAATGAAGGCCGGCGATTTCCTGGCGACCGATCCGACGCTGGCCGCATCGATCGCCGCCTGCAGCTTGCTTCTGATCTGGGTCGCCCGGCTGTAATCGACCGCGACGCCGATTGACGACAGGATCGGCAGCAGCGCGAGCGCGAAGATCACCGCGACGTTGCCGGACCGGTCGTTGCGAAAGCGACCGATTTCACCGAGGAATTTGCGCATGAATAATGCCTGACCGGTTCAAAAATCCCGACAAATCTAGCGTCCGCGCATTAAAGTTGGCTTATCCCGGTCGCAGAAAAGCCCGGCAAACAAACAGGTTGGCGGTAAGCATGTTGCTGGTTAATGAAACCCTTCCGAAGGAGAGGCAAATCGCCGAAACCGGCTTTCCAAAGCATCCTGCACATGACCGACATCAAGCTCACCCTCGTGGTCGCCTGCGCGCTGGTCGATACCGACAAGCGCGTGCTGATCGCCCGGCGCCCGGAGGGCAAGGCGATGGCCGGCTTGTGGGAGTTTCCCGGCGGCAAGATCGAGCATGGCGAACGGCCGGAACAGACCCTGATCCGCGAACTGCACGAGGAGCTCGGCATCACCGTCAAGGCCGATTGCCTGGCGCCGCTCACCTTCGCCAGCCACGCCTATGATGATTTTCACCTGCTGATGCCGCTCTATATCTGCCGGCGCTGGGACGGCCAGGCGATCGCGCGCGAAGGCCAGCAACTGGCCTGGGTCCGCGCCAACAAACTGCGCGATTACGAGATGCCTCCGGCGGACATCCCGCTGATTCCTCATCTGATCGATCTGTTGATGTGAAACGGCCGCAATGCGGTACCCGGCTTGACGTCTGATCGACGCACACGGCAGCGCTCGAACAAAAATCTCGAAAACAACCCCATGTACAGTAAGAGTGGACCCGGGGCTCGCAGCCTTCATGTTGCGTTGCAGCAAAGACGCGAGACGAGTGCTTTCACCCTCCCCTGGAGGGGGAGGGTCGGCTCGCGTTGAGCGCAGCGAAACGCGAGACGGGGTGGGGTGACGGTCTCTCGTCTTGGGTACCGTTCTAGACAATAGACCGTCACCCCACCCCGCCGCGCAGTTCATTCGCTGCGACCCTCCCCCTCCAGGGGAGGGTAAGGTAGCGGTCGCTTCACCGCCTCGGCCAGGCTGGCTTTCGCCGAACCGGGCTTCAGCGGCTGCTGCTGACTCGCATGCGGCGCCCAGCCGGACAGCCAGATCACGTCGAAGGTGGCGCGGATGCGGCCGTCGGGATCCGCAAAACGCTCGCCGTAGAGCTGCGCCATTCGCAGCAGCGTGGCCCGGCGGGTCGGCGTCCGCCGCCGCTCGAACAGGATGTTGGTGGCGGCCATGCGCCTGAGATCGGCCATCAGCGCGAACGCGCTGTCGTAGCGCACCACGACACGGTCGACGTCGGTCACCGGCAGGGCAAAGCCTGTCCGCTGCAGCAGCGCGCCGATCTCGCGCAGGTCGGCGAAGGGCGCCACGCGGGGCGCCACGCCGCCCTCGCATTCAGCTTCCGCAGCGGCGAAGCTTTGTCGCAGCTCGGTCAGCGTATCGCCGCCGATCATTGCCGCCAGCAGCAGCCCGTCCGGCTTCAGCGCGCGGCGGATCTGCGCCAGCACGCCCGGCAGATCGTTGACGAATTGCAGCGCCAGGGCGGACACCGCGAGGTCGAGGGTATCAGGGGCCAGCGCCAGCGGTTCGGATTCGAGATCGGGCAGCGCGACGGGCGCGAGCTGACCGACGCGGCCGGCCAGCACGTTGCGGAGCTGATCGCCCCCTGTGCCGACGTCGGCCGCGGCCTTGAATTCGCGCAGTACCGCCTGCAGCCGCTCCGCCATGTCCTCGGCGACGCGGTCGAGCAGGAAGGTCGCGGCGCCCAGCGCAGACGCACGCGACTGCCGCGCACGCAGCAAGGCGCGGTCGAACAGGAGGGGGGCTGCGGTCGGGCTCGGGGCCATGACCGGGTTGGTACGCCGAAGCAGCCGGTTCTGGCAATCGGGGCCTGTCAGCCTCGGCGGCGATCGGCGCCCTTCGGAAATGGCAGGATGATCGCGGTCGGGCGTCCACCAAAGATTTGGAGAGCGGTCGGATCGTCCTGGTCATCTTCGACAATCGCGACGGTTCGGCCGCGTCTGATGGCCTCTTCAGCCAACCTGACCTCGCGCAGCACGAGTTCGGTCTGAAGATTGGTGGCCTGCCGCAGGCCCTCAATGTCGGCGAACTGTGCCATGACGCAACTCCCTTGATGCGATCATTTAGCGCCGTTGCGGACACGCTCGCCACAACGACCGCCGGAGGTAGTTAACGGCGGGCTTCGTGGCGGCGGCGGTGGCAAGCAGCCTCGTGTCCCGGACGCGGTGCAGCGCTCTCCCGGCGATGCGAAGCATCGTCCGGTGGCGCTGCTCCGCAGAGCCGGGACCCACGTTGTTTCAGTAGATGGGCCCCGGCTTAGCAGCGCACCACGCCGCAAGGGCGGCGCGCTGCGCTGCATCCGGGGCACGCCACCGCGTTTGTCGCTTGAGAGTCAAAAAGGGCGGCGTTAGCCTCCTCCCATGGACGCCCAAACCACACCGTCTCGCTCCATTTCCACCCATCTGCGCGGTGCATTGCGCCTCGCCCACGGTGCATGGTCGCATGCCGCAAGGCTCGCGCTCGACATCGCGTTGCCGACGCTGTGTGTCGCCTGCCGCGAGCCGGTCGACGGCGAGGGCGTCTGTGCGCAATGCTGGGCCAAATTGTCGTTCATCGCGCCGCCTTATTGCCCGCGGCTCGGCATTCCCTTCGTCTACGATCCCGGTCCGGATCTGCTGTCGATGGAAGCGATCGCCAATCCGCCGGCCTATGCGCGCGCCCGCGCCGCGGTGCGCTATGACGACGTCGCCCGCACGCTGGTGCATGCGCTGAAATACCAGGACCGCACCGATCTGGCGCCGGCGATGGGTCGCTGGATGGCGCGGGCCGGCCGCGAGCTGCTCGGCGGGGCCGACGTGCTGGTGCCGGTGCCGCTGCACTGGCGGCGCGGCTGGAGCCGCCGCTACAACCAGTCCGGCGCGCTGGCGCGGGTGATCGAACGGCAGACCGGCGTCAAACTGGCTTCCGAAGCGCTGCGGCGGGTGCGGCCGACTCAGCAGCAGATCGGGCTGTCGCGCGCGCAGCGCGCGAGCAACGTGCAGGGCGCCTTCAAGGTCGCGCCCGATCGTGCCGCCGACATTCACGGCCGCCGCGTGGTGCTGGTCGACGACGTCCTGACCACGGGGGCGACCACCGATGCCTGCGCGCGGGCGTTGTTGCGCGCGAGGGCTGCTTCAGTCGACGTGCTGGTGTTCGCCCGGGTTGTGGACACCTTCAAAGCCCCCATATAATCAGTTACTTGAGTCCAGACATCTGCAACTTCAGAGCGCGCGACATGACCGCTGCCATTGAAATCTACACCCGTCCGGGCTGCGGCTATTGCACCGCCGCCAAATCGCTGCTGACGCGCAAAAAAGCCGCGTTCACGGAACACGATGTCGCCACCGATCCGGCGCTTCGCCAGCAGATGTGGGATCGCGCCGGCATGGGCGCGACGTTCCCTCAGATCTGGATCGGCGAGACCCATGTCGGTGGCTGCGACGAGCTTTACGCCCTCGACCGCGCGGGCAAGCTCGATTCCCTGCTCGCGGACGAAAAGGCCAATTGATGAGCGCCGAGCCAACCTTCACCGCCGCGATGGTGCAGATGTGCAGCGGGCTGTTGCCCGGGCCCAATCTCGAGCAGGGGACAAGGCTGATTCGACAGGCTGCGGCTGATGGCGCCGATTATGTGCAGACCCCCGAGGTCAGCAACATGATCCAGGCCAACCGCAAGGCGCTGTTCGAACATCTCGCGCCGGAAGAAGACGACCTGTCGCTGAAGGCCTATCGCGCACTCGCGCAGGAGCTGAAGATCCATCTGCATATCGGTTCGCTGGCGCTGCGCTTCTCGCCCGAGAAGGCCGTCAACCGCTCGTTCCTGATCGGACCCGACGGCATGGTGCTCGCCAGCTACGACAAGATCCACATGTTCGACATCGACCTGCCCGGCGGCGAGAGCTATCGCGAATCCGCCAATTACCAGCCGGGCGAGACCGCCGTGATCTCCGACCTGCCCTGGGGCCGCATCGGTCTGACCATCTGCTACGACATGCGCTTTCCCGCGCTGTACCGGGCGCTGGCCGAAACCGGCGCCTCGTTTCTCACGGCACCGTCCGCCTTCACGGTGCGGACCGGCGAGGCGCACTGGCACACGCTGCTCCGCGCGCGGGCCATTGAAAACGGCTGTTTCGTCTTTGCCGCGGCGCAGGCCGGCACCCATGAAAGCAAGCGGCAGAGCTATGGTCATTCGCTGATCATCGCCCCCTGGGGCGAAATCCTCGCCGAGGGCTCGGGCAACGAGACCGGCGTCATCATGGCGAAGATCGATCCTTCCCTGGTGGAGACCGCGCGCAAGACCGTGCCGTCGCTGCAGCATGGGCGGCGCTTTGGCATCGCCGACCCCAAGGCCGGTCCGGAGCATCTGCATCTGGTGCGGGGATCATCGGTATGATCCGCTACAGCCTGCATTGCGACCGCGGCCACACCTTCGAGAGCTGGTTCCAGAGTTCGTCGGCCTATGAGAGCCAGGAAAAGCGCAAGCTGGTGAACTGTCCGGTGTGCGGTTCGGCCAAGGTCGAGCGCGCGATCATGGCGCCGCAGATCGTCAGCAAGAAGGGCCGCGGCAGCCAAGGCAGCAACGATGTACCGGCGCCGGCGCAGCCCACCGAGGTCGCCGCGCCGGGATCGACTCCCTTGTTGATGGCGCAGGAGCGCGAGCTGCGCGCCAAGCTGAAGGAATTGCGCGACCATATCGTCAGGAACGCCGACAATGTCGGCGAGCGTTTCCCCAACGAAGCGCGCAAGATGCATTACGGCGACATCGAGCACCGCCCGATCTACGGCGAAGCCTCGCCGGAGGAAGCCCGCTCCCTGATCGACGAAGGCGTCGAGGTCTCGCCGCTGCCGGTGCTGCCGGACGATAGGAACTGATCTTTCTTACCCTCCCCTGGTGGGGGTGGGTGGGATCGCTTTGAGCGCAGCGAAATGCGAGACGGGGTGGGGTGACGGTTTCTCAACTCGCACACCGCCCGATACGAAAGACTTTCACCCCACCCCGCCGCTCATTTCATTCGCGTCGACCCTCCCCCTCCAGGGGAGGGAGAAGACCGCTACCCCGCCACCAGCAGCGCCACGCCGATCACGATCAGCGCGATGCCGGAAAGGTCGCGCGCCGACAGCGCCTGCTTGAACGAATAATACGACACCGCCTGCGCGAACAGCACCTCGACCAGCGCCAGCGTGCGCACATTGGCGGCAACCGTCAGCGCCAACGCCAGAAACCAGAACTGCGAGGCGAACGCGCCCATGAAGCCCGCCAGCATCGAGGGCTTCCACAGCCCGAGGATTTTGCGCAGCACGTCCGGCGCCCGCGCCAGCAGATAGATGGTCAGCACCAGGGTCTGCACGAACAGCCCGAACACCAGCGTGTAGCTCGCCGCCGTCACGAACGATACGCCGGGCACCGTGATGATGGCGCCGCGAAAGCCGACCGCCGACAGGGCGAAGAAAGCCGCCGCGACCAGGCCGATGATGGTCGGCTTCAATTCGGCAAAACCCTTTTCGCCGCCCGGCCGCAGCGCGGTGATGACGACGCCGATAGTGGCGATCAGGATCGCGATCACCTTCAGCACCGTCAGCTGGTCGCCGAGAAAGACGAAGCCGAAGATCGCGGTCTGGATCGCCTCGGTCTTGATATAAGCCGTCGTCACCACGAAGGAGCGATCGTTCATCGCCAGCAGCATCAACGCCGTGGCGGCGATCTGGCTGAGCGCACCGAGCAGCAACCACGGCCAGAACACGGCCGGCGGCCATGGCACCGCATCGCCGGTCGCGACAATCACCACGGCGAAGAACACGATCGAGAACGGAAAGCCGAACAGGAAGCGGATATTGGTGGCGCCCCAGGTGCCGAGCGGCCCGGTCAGCTGCCGCTGCATCGCATTGCGCGCGACCTGCCCGAGCGCGGCAATGAGGGTGAAGGGTATCCAGAGCGCGGCGAGGGTGAACATGGGCGACCTGCTTCACCCTCCCCTGGAGGGGGAGGGTCGACCGCGCCCGGCGATGCGCAACATCGTCCGGAGCAGTCGGGGTGGGGTGACAGTCTGTCGGTTGAACAGGTGCGCGGGCTGAGGGACCGTCACCCCACCCCGTCGCGCATCTTGCGATGCGCGCCGACCCTCCCCCTCCAGGGGAGGGTGACGAGAGTTAGACCCCCTCCGCCACCACCATGTAGTTCACGTCCATGTCGGACGAGAGGCTCCATTTGTCTGATAATGGCGAGTAGACCACGCCGGCCTGTTCGGTGATGCCGAGCTTGTTGTTGTGCAGATGGTGCGCGAGTTCGTCGGGGGTGACGAACTTGTCCCATTGATGGGTGCCGCGCGGCAGCCAGCGCAGCACATATTCGGCGCCGACGATGGCGAGCGCGAAGCTCTTCCAGTTGCGGTTCAGCGTCGAGACCACCATCATGCCGCCGGGCTTCAGCATCGCCGCGCAGCGGTTGAGGAACATGCCGACGTCGCTGACATGCTCGATCACCTCCATCGCCAGCACGATGTCGAAGCGTTCGCGCACGTCCATCTCCTCGACGGTGGTGCAGCGGTAGTCGATCGACAGATGCGCCTTGTCGGCGTGCAATTTCGCGGCGGCGATATTGCTGGCGGAGGGGTCGACGCCGATCACCTGGGCGCCGAGCCGGGTGAACGGCTCGCACAGCAGGCCGGCGCCGCAGCCGATATCGAGGATGCGCAGGCCGGACAGGCAGTTCAGGCTTTTGACGTTGCGTTCGAACTTGCGGCAGGCGGCATCGCGGATATAGGTCAGCCGCAGCGGATTGATCTTGTGCAGCGGCGCCATCTTGCCGTTGGGATCCCACCATTCGTCCGACAGTTTTGAGAATTTCGCGATTTCCGCGGCGTCGACCGTGGACGCCGTCGCGCCGGCGGGCGCTGTCGATGCGCCGGAGAAATTGGCGGGATTTTGCTGCATGGCCATGGATTGCGCGCCGCCCCTATCGCGCGGTGATGTGGTTGCGGAATTCGAGCGGCGAGGCAATGGTGTCGATGGTCTTGTTGCCCTCGCCGACGCCGTAGATCGACACGTTGCCGTAGTTGAGAAGGCGGCCGAGAATGCTCTGGTTGACGTCGACGCTCTCGACCTTGTCGAGGCTCATCTCGAAAGTCTGCCGCTGTATGAAACCGGTCTTGTGGACGACGCGCAGGTTGGTGACGTCGGTCTCGGTGGTCCAGCGGTGGAACCAGGCGGTCGCGGTCTTGTACAGCGCGAAAATCGCTGAAACGGCCGCCATCGCCAGCAACAGCTTCATCGCGGCCTCGCCCATGACCATTCCGGACACCACGAAGAACGCGATCGCCACGATCCAGCCCGCGATCGCCGGCAGGAAGAAGATCCAGTGCGTGTTGGTCGAATACAGCACCTTCTCCTCGGGCTGCAGGATATCGTCGATATAACGCCCCATACGCTGGCCTCAATAACCCCTTGAACCGCTGCATTCCGTGCCGGCCCGGGGGATGCCCTCGGGATAGCCGGAACCCGGTTGCTTGCCCGCAACCGCGCCGTTATGTATACGCGCCTTTCGGGCGGCGCGCTCTGGTTTTGCGCGCCGGCCACCATACTCAACCTCTCAGGGAATGCACCAGCCGTCATGGGCCGCCTCGTGATGAAATTCGGCGGCACGTCCGTCGCCAATATCGAGCGCATCCGCAACGTCGCGCGCCATGTGAAGCGCGAGGTCGATGCCGGCCATGAGGTCGCCGTGGTGGTGTCCGCGATGGCCGGCAAGACCAACGAACTGGTGGAATGGTGCCGCGAGGCGTCGCCGATGCATGACGCGCGCGAATATGACGCCGTGGTGGCCTCCGGCGAACAGGTCACCGCCGGTCTGCTGGCGATCGCGCTGCAGGCGCTCGGCATCCAGGCGCGCTCCTGGCAGGGCTGGCAGATCCCGATCAGGACCAGCGACGCCCACGCCTCGGCCCGGATTCTGGAGATCGACGGCGCCGAGCTGATCAACCGCTTCGCGGATCGCAAGGAAGTCGCCGTGA
This sequence comes from Pseudomonadota bacterium, assembly GCA_043811435.1. GTDB lineage: Bacteria > Pseudomonadota > Alphaproteobacteria > Rhizobiales > Xanthobacteraceae > Bradyrhizobium. The sequence continues at coordinate 4,299 of JBDRNF010000178.1, read as the reverse complement.
TCGCGGGATTCCAGGGCATCAATCCGCAAACCGGACGAATCACCACGCTGGGACGCGGCGGATCCGACACCTCGGCGGTGGCGATCGCGGCCGCCATCCATGCCGACCGCTGCGATATCTATACCGACGTCGATGGCGTCTACACCACCGACCCGCGCGTGGTTCCGAAGGCCCGCCGGCTCGACCGCATCGCGTTCGAGGACATGCTGGAACTGGCGTCACAGGGCGCCAAGGTGCTGCAGGTCCGCTCGGTGGAGCTCGGCATGGTGCACAACATGCCGATTTTCGTCCGCTCCAGTTTCGACAAGCCCGAAGACATCGACCCGCACGCCAATCAGCCGCCGGGCACGCTGATCTGCAGCGAGGAGGAAATCATGGAAAGCCACGTCGTCACCGGCATCGCCTTTTCCAAGGACGAAGCCCAGATTTCCGTCCGCCAGATCGAGGACAAACCCGGCATCGCCGCGGCGATCTTCGGCCCGCTGGCGGAAGCCAATATCAACGTCGACATGATCGTGCAGAACGTCTCGGAAGACGGCAAGACCACCGACCTCACCTTCACTGTGCCGTCCTCGGACTATGCCCGCGCCCGCGACACCATTACGGCCGCCAAGAGCGACATCGGCTATGCCCGGCTCGACAGCGCCACCGACGTGACCAAGGTCTCGGTGATCGGCAGCGGCATGCGCAGCCATGCCGGCGTCGCGGCGTCCGCGTTCGCGGCCCTCGCCGCCCGCAACATCAACATCCGCGCCATCACGACCTCCGAGATCAAGTTTTCGGTGCTGATCGACGCCGCCTATACCGAACTGGCGGTGCGCACGCTGCATACGCTGTATGGGCTCGATCAGGCCTGACAAAGGTAATTGTGGGCGTCACATTGCGCGCTGACCGGCGATAGTCTTGAATTGCAACCTAAGGCAGATTTATTTAATTTTGCAAACTAGCGAGAATATTATGAGCGATGGTAGCTTCGTGCAGTACGCGCCGTTCATTACGTTCTTTGGACCTATCATCGGAGCACTAATTGGTGCGGCAATTACGTGGTATGTTGTTGTTCCCCGAAAAGAAGTTACGTTTTGGGTCTCTGAACCCGAGGACATTACCCGACCACTCCTGAAGCATTACCCCGAGATCAAGTTTCGGGTGAGTGGGCGGGACTTCGATTCGTTGAATCGATCCATGGTCGTCGTGAAAAGCACGGGAAACAGAAGCGTTAACGAACTAAAATTCGATATTGAAATTCCTGGGCTACATACCGAATTTCTGGCTGAGTTGGGGGTTGAAAATGAGGCTTTGCGGAAGTCCATTGGCATAAGTTGGGACGAACCTCGCAAAACAGAGGGTCCTCGATTCCACGTCGATGTCACCCCATTCATCAAGCCTAAGGAGGCGTTCAGGATACTTCTGTTTTTCGACGGCAGCGCATCTGAATGTCTCGTCCATTGCCGCATGGATGATGTTGAAGCAAAGGTAAAACACGGGGAGCCACTATCTTTCACGGAACTGTTCGCACGAGCGCAACCGGAGGCTCGAGTAATTGTTGCGATGGGCGTTGCGCTCATGGCCGCCGGCCTCGGTACGGCCGGTCGAATTTCGGTAGAGATATTGGAGAAATTGGTGGTCTGGATAGGCTTGCGCTAATTTTCCCCCTAAGATTGCTTGTGACTTCTGACACACGTATTACGACGCATTTTGGCTCGATCAGGTAGAACAATTTTCCCTTTGCCGGCGCAGCATTGGGCTGACAGAGACGTTATCCTTCCGGCAGACGCTTTGCTGGGCAAAACAAACCTTGATTCGCCATACGGCTGGATGGGTGGAATGCGGCAAATTGTGTCACAATTTAGCAATGTTGATCCGGCGGTTTCGACGTTGTGACGGCGCCGATTGATTGAAACTGTTGTTTTCACTGGATTTATCGCCAGTTCCCAGCCACCTTGGACGTGGCCTCGCGGGGGGGAGTATCGGCACATGCTGCGGAGCGCGTCTGGAGGCCCCCGCGTCTTGCTGAGACGACTCCGAGAAATCATGGCGGAGCAGGTCTCGGCGCAAGAGCGCTTGGACAAGATGGTGGTGCTGATCGCGGCCAACATGATGGCCGATGCCTGCTCTGTATATGCGCTCCGTCCCGACGGAAAATTGGTGCTCTATGCCAATGAAGGTGTTTTTCACGAGCCGGGGTATCAGGAGGTGCTCAGCGTAGATCAAGGGCTCATAGCCGCCGTTGCGCGTGACGGCACACCAATCAGCGTAGCAGACGTAGAGCCCAACGAAGTAGAGGGAATCGGTCACGGAAATTTTCGCGCTTTTCTCGGCGTGCCGATCCTGCGCGCCGGCAATACGCTCGGCGTGCTGGTGGTGCAGAATCTCGCCAAGCGCACCTATGTCGAGGATGAGATCGAGGCGCTGCAAACCACCGCCATGGTGCTGGCGGAAATGATTGCGTCCGGCGAACTATACGAACCGGCCTCGCGGTGGAGTCATTTGTCGCTACCGGAGCCGCCGGAGCAAGGGGCCGGACCTCATTTCGTACTTCGTGATGACGGAATTCTCGATTTCGCACCTCCAACTGCGATCGACAGCTCCGGCAATAACATTGCGCACTTGCGCACTTTGCACCCCATCATGTGTGAACTGGCTCGCAATCTTGTCGATGCGCTCGGTCATGGCAATTTACCTCATTCTGAGCTTTACGAACGAGCAAGAAGTTATCTGGAGTTGATTGACCAACAATTGCAGGAAATTTCGTTTGCGCGGCTTTATATCGCGGGCGTTCGACTTTCGAATTCTTCAAAGGCGACAAATGAAAAAATTGCTGAAAGGGAACTGCCCCCTTTGAGTGTTCTTGCGGACGAAAGCCTGGGGTCTCTCATCGCATTGCATGGAACGTTCATGCTGTCCTCAACCGATGGTCTCGCTCTGCTCGGCGCCGAAGAGAGGTATGATCGACGGCCTCACGAAGAGGTTGAACTCCAGCAAGCCATTCTCGAATTTGCGCGGCAACTTAAGAAGCGACCCGACATTGTTGAAGCAACCGCCGCCACCGCTCTCTTGAATTCGGCGGAAGAGGTCGGTATGGGTGCGCATCCGGAACGTAGCGCGGTGGCGGCTGTCAGTACCGCAAAGAACGCAGCAATTGTTATAGTGAGCGGAGCGATTCTCGGTGCCTTCCCGGTTGTGGGCAGCCTAACGATTGGCTCAGCCGGTTTAGTAGGTGGGGGACTAGCCGCGCTTGTCGGAATTGAAGGTCTGAAGAAGACCAAATCATTTCTCGCAATTTCTGGAGTCGTTAAAGACAGCCTTGACCATCTTAGTGACGCGGACCTTCAGGGGATTATTACGAGACGATCGGATAAGCTTATGCCGTACGTAAGCTTTGTTACGAGGATCGAATCCACATTTCGTCGCCTTGCTTCGAGTCGCGAAGAGTTCAATTGGATGAACAAGTCACTTGATTGGCTAAAAAAAACAGATAGGCCCCCTCCTGACCTTTGATGGCTATTCGACTGTTTGCCAGAGCAAGTGTGATCTCCGTTAAGTTTCTCTGATCGACGCCGCCTACACCGAACTCGCGGTGCGTACGCTGCATACGTTGTATGGGCTCGATCAGGCGTAGGTCGAAGCCGAGACTCGATTTCGCAGCGACGGCAGTGCGCCCCCTCTCCCGCTTGCGGGGGAGGGCCGGGGTGGGGGCTGCCTCAGCAGGCACCGGCGCCAGTCGAGAGAGCTTCCCCCACCCGCCGCGCGCTTCGCGCGCGTCGACCTCCCCCGCAAGCGGAAGAGGTAAGTGGCGCCCGCCTCACCACCGAATTCCAACGTCGCGATCATTCAATTTAGAATGATTTTCCCTTAGCGGGCGCAGCAATGGGCTGACAGAGACGTTATCGCCTCTGGCAGGCGTTTTGCTTGGCAAAACAAGCCTCGATTCGCTATACGGCCGGATGGGTGGGCTGCGGCAAACTGTGCCACAGTTTCAGCAATGCTGATTCGGCCGGTTGCGACCCTTGTGGCGGCGCCGATTGATTGAAATTGTTGTTTTCACTGGATTTAACGCCAGCTCCCGGCCACCCCGGTTGCTGGCTTCGCGGGGGGAGGTATCGGCACATGCGGAGCGCGTCGGGAGGCCCCCGCGTCTTGCTGAGACGGCTCCGCGAAACCATGGCGGAACAGGTCTCCGCCCAGGAGCGCCTGGACAAGATCGTGGTGCTGATCGCGGCCAACATGGTGGCCGAGGTCTGCTCGACCTATGTGCTGCGCGTCGACAACACGCTGGAGCTCTACGCCACCGAGGGCCTC
>JBDRNF010000177.1:0-47013 GCA_043811435.1 Pseudomonadota bacterium | reverse complement strand
ACCGGCGCCGCCGCGCCGCCGCCGGGCGGAATGACGTTCCGGATCGCGCGTGCCGGCGGGTTATCGGCCCGATAGAGTCTTAACCACCTCGGAAAACACCGGTTTCACTGCCATTATTTGAGCGGGAATCCGGCTTACATGCGTTAAATAGTCCTGTCTGGTTCCCTTGGCATCGACCCGGGCGACACCTAGATTGGTATGCAGCGGAGTTGGGGATTCCTTGGGGATTCCCAGGTGCCGGCCTCAAGAACACTACCCAAGGACACAAGGCCGCGATCCGCGCGACCACGAAGGAAGATCGATGAACGCCAATCTGCGCAATTTCGCCCTGTGGGTTATTATTGTTTTGCTATTGTTGGCACTGTTTACGCTCTTCCAGAACCCTGGACAGCGCGCGTCTTCGCAGGACATCACGTTCTCGCAGCTGTTGAGCGAGGTCGATCAGAACAAGGTTCGCGACGTCGTCATCCAGGGGCCGGAAATTCACGGCACCTTCACCAATGGCTCGAGCTTCCAGACCTATGCGCCGAACGATCCGACGCTGGTCAAGCGCCTCTATGAAGGCAAGGTCGCGATCACCGCGAAGCCGCCCGGCGACAACGTGCCGTGGTTCGTGTCGCTGCTGGTCTCCTGGCTGCCCTTCATCGCGCTGATCGGCGTCTGGGTCTTCCTGTCGCGGCAGATGCAGGGCGGCGCCGGCAAGGCGATGGGCTTCGGCAAGTCGCGCGCCAAGATGCTGACCGAGGCGCATGGCCGCGTCACCTTCGAGGACGTCGCCGGCGTCGACGAGGCCAAGCAGGACCTGCAGGAGATCGTCGAATTCCTGCGCGACCCCGGCAAATATCAACGGCTGGGCGGACGGATTCCGCGTGGCGTACTCCTGGTCGGCCCTCCCGGCACCGGCAAGACGCTGATCGCGCGTGCCGTGGCCGGGGAAGCCAATGTGCCGTTCTTCACCATCTCGGGCTCGGACTTCGTCGAGATGTTCGTCGGCGTCGGCGCCTCTCGCGTCCGCGACATGTTCGAACAGGCCAAGAAGAACGCGCCCTGCATCATCTTCATTGACGAAATCGACGCGGTCGGCCGCCATCGCGGCGCCGGTCTCGGCGGCGGCAATGACGAGCGCGAGCAGACCCTGAACCAGTTGCTGGTCGAGATGGACGGCTTCGAAGCCAATGAAGGCGTGATCCTGATCGCCGCCACCAACCGGCCCGACGTGCTCGATCCCGCGCTGCTGCGCCCGGGCCGGTTCGACCGCCAGGTGGTGGTGCCGAATCCGGATGTCGTCGGCCGCGAACAGATCCTCAAGGTTCATGTCCGCAAGGTGCCGCTGGCGCCGGATATCAACCTGAAGACCATCGCACGCGGCACCCCCGGTTTCTCCGGCGCCGACCTGATGAACCTGGTCAACGAGGCCGCCCTGACCGCCGCGCGCCGCAACAAGCGCATGGTGACCCAGGCCGAGTTCGAAGAGGCCAAGGACAAGGTCATGATGGGCGCCGAGCGCAAGTCGCTGGTGATGACCGAGGAAGAGAAGATGCTGACCGCCTATCACGAGGGCGGCCACGCCATCGTCGGGCTCAACGTGATCGCGACCGATCCGATCCACAAGGCCACGATCATTCCGCGCGGCCGTGCGCTCGGCATGGTGATGCAGCTGCCCGAGCGCGACAAGCTGTCGATGTCGCTCGAACAGATGACCTCGCGGCTGGCCATCATGATGGGCGGACGCGTGGCGGAAGAACTGGTGTTCGGCCGCAACAAGGTGACATCGGGAGCCTCTTCCGACATCGAACAGGCCACAAGGCTGGCGCGGATGATGGTGACGCGCTGGGGCCTCTCGGAAGAACTCGGCACCGTATCCTACGGCGAAAACCAGGACGAGGTTTTCCTCGGCATGTCTGTTTCGCGTACCCAGAACGCTTCCGAGGCCACGGTTCAGAAGATCGACACCGAGATCCGGCGTCTCGTCGAAGAGGGTTACAACGAAGCGACCCGCATTCTCACCGAGAAGCGCGCCGACCTCGAAGCCCTGGCCAAGGGCCTGCTCGAATTCGAAACCCTGAGCGGCGACGAGATTCAGGACCTGCTTCAGGGCAAGAAGCCGAACCGCGAGTCGGTGCTGGAGCCGACCACGCCACGCGCCTCGGCGGTGCCGCCGGCCGGCAAGCCGCGCCCGCGTCCCGATCCGGACGCCGGACTGGAGCCGCAGCCGCAGGCGTAAGCTGCGTCGCCACTATCTTGAAAAAAACGCGGCGGCGACGCCGCGTTTTTTATTGCGCCGCAGCCCGCGAATTGCAGCCCGGCCCGCCGCCAAATTTTTGGGGTGCAAGCTCACACGACGGGTGATCGAATATCAGAACGGCGGCGCGCTGAGCTGGGAGTGAGGGTGGCAACCGAAGAACAATGTAGCCCGGATGGAGGCAACGCGCGGCGCTTCGCGCCGGGCGATGGCGCAATCCGGGGCCGCTGCTCGCGACACGCAAAGGCCCCGGATTGCGCCCACGGACAGCGCTTCGCGCCGGCCGTCGGCTCCATCCGGGCTACGTTCACCTTCGTTCGGAGGGACGACAGGTGATTTGCATCGCGACCGCTCAAAACCTTAAGATTTCTTAAGTTCTGTCTGCCTATTGGTGGAGGGCGCGCGTTTTCCGCGAGGCTGCGGCGTGTGCAAGGGATCTCGCATGGCCACGTCCGCATTCGCCCCGACTGCTCCGAGCGAGCACAGCGCTATTCCCCCGGCGCTGCTGAACGTGTGCTTCGTGCTGGCCGTCATCAACATCTCGTTTTTCCCGACCGCGTATCTTGCCCATTGGTGGATCTACGATTCAGCCGGACTTGGCATTCCGACCGATTTCGTCAATGTCTGGGCCGCGGGCCGGCTGGCGCTCGACGGTCAGCCTGCGCAGGCCTGGGATTGGGATATTCAGAAGCAGGTCGAGGTTGCGCTGCTCGGCCGGAGCTTTATCGGCCATTTCGCCTGGCACTACCCGCCGCCCTTCCTGTTCGTCGCCTCCCTGCTGGCGCATTTTCCCTACGCCGTTGCGTTCATCGGCTGGGCGCTGGTGAGCCTCGTGCCTTATCTCGTCATGATGCGCGCGATCGTCGGGCGTCCCTTCGGGCTGTTGCTGGCGGTGGCGGTGCCGATGGCGTTCAACAATGTGCTGGTCGGCCAGAACGGCTTTCTCACCGCCGCGCTGATCGGCGGCACGCTGTATCTGATGCCGGTACGGCCGATCCTTTCCGGCATTTGCCTCGGGCTGCTCAGCTACAAGCCGCAATATGGCTTGCTGTTTCCGCTGGTGCTGATCGCTGCGTCGCAATGGACCGTGTTCTTCACCGCCGCGGCAGTGACATTGGCCATGGCTTTCGCATCGTGGCTCGCCTTCGGCACCGAGAGCTGGCAGGCGTTCTTCCACTGGATGCCGATGTTCAGCCAGGCCTTCCTCACCGAAGGCAAGGCGCCGTGGTGGAAGATGCACAGCCTGTTCGCGATGGTGCGCACCTTCGGCGGCACCGAAGCGCTGGCCTGGATATTTCACTGGATCTTCGCAAGTGCCGTGGCGGTCGTGCTGGCGCTGATGTGGCGGAGCCGGGTGCGCTACGCCGTGAAGGCCGCGGCGCTGGCGACCGGCACCTTGCTGACCACGCCCTATCTCTTCATGTACGACATGATGGTGCTGGCGATACCGGTCGCCTTCCTGGTCCGGTTGGGACTTGTCAGCGGCTTTCGCCCTTGGGAGCTTCCGGCGCTGGCCTGCGCTGGTGCCATGATCGCGGGCTTCATTCTCACCGGGGTGCCGCTCGGCTTCGGCGCCACGTTGATCGTGGCGGCTCTCGTGCTGCGCCGCGCCAGCCTGGGGCGGCGGCCCGATCCGGCGCCGTCGATGGTGTCGGCCGCCACCTGACCCGATCATGGGCGATCGACGCTGGCGCTCCCGTTCACCTGAATCTGGATATTTGCATCTTGTCAGCGGCCATGAATAGGTGTTCAGTTCTTCATGCGGTTTGTACCAAATCGCCCACAACAATTGAAGACACACGCGTTTGGGACCGGACCGGGTAGGCCCAAGCGGATGTGGGGGACGAGAAACGCGCCATGGTCTATCGGCGAACCCATCAGGTGGTGAAGCGGCTGGCGGCGCGGCGCAGCGCCATCCTGACGGCGGCGCGGGATGCTGCCGCTGCGGGCGGCATGGCCGCGGTGCAGATCGCGCCGGTGGCGATCCGCGCCAATGTCGCGGCCGGCACCGTCTATCGCTATTTCCCCTCCAAGGCCGATCTGATTTCCGAACTGATCGCCGACGTTTCGCGCGACGAGTTGGCGGCGATCCGCCGCGCCGCCGATGCCGCACCTGGCCCGTCCTCGGCGCTGGCCGCCGCCGTCACCACGGTGGCCGTGCACGTGCTGTCGCAGCGCAAGCTCGCCTGGGGCATCCTGGCCGAGCCGGTCGATGTCGACGTCACCGCCTCCCGGCTGGCCAGCCGCCGCGAGATCGCCGGCGAGATCGCCGCGAGGATCGATGCCGCGGTTCGCGCCGGACACCTGCCGGCGCAGGACACGGCATTGGCTGCAACCGCGCTGCTCGGCGCATTGCATGAAGCGCTGGTCGGGCCGCTGGCGCCCGACAACACGGATGATTCCGGCAAGCTGCGCGATGCCGTTCAAACCGTGACGCTGCTGGCGCTGCGCGCCGTCGGCGTGATGGACGCCCGCGCCCGCGGCCTCGTGGTGCAGGCGGTGCTGCCGGCGAGGGCGTTGGTCGGGGCGTAGGAAAAATTGCGGGAGTCGTAGAATCGTAGGGTGGGCAAAGGCGCGCTTTGCGCCGTGCCCACCATCTTCGTGCGGCGCATGTGAAATGGTGGGCACGGCGCGAAGAGCGCGCCTTTGTCCACCCTACGAAGTAACGGCGACTACCCGACGGGCAAATCACTTCTGATTATCGGAAATGAAAGTCAAGCCCTCAAATCAAAAATAAATCGCTTAACACGTCGGGCAAATCACCTTTAGCAATTCGCCCGTCTCACCCGACAAGGGGCGTTGCGCACGTCACGAACGCGCGGTGGGATGCGATGGACGTGACAGCGTCGGACGCGCAGTTGCAGTCGCAGGGCGAGATGAACCTCGTGAGCGGCATGCGGCGCGCAGACGGACGGCGCTGCCAACTGTCTTCGACGAAACTGGCCGGATGTGCGCGAGGTCCGGCGAGAGCTTCGGCAAGACAGGCGCGGACGGCGAAATCGTGTGGTCCCGACGCCCCAAGGCTGGCGTCAAGTCGTGCGGAGATGCATCCGGCTCAACCGGGCCTGACTGCATCGTCAATCCGCAAGGCGACGGTGGCAACAGTGCATGGCTCACCGGGGAGATCACGTATAAGCCGTAAACCATCGTGCGGGGAAAGCCGGATGATCCGGTTGCCCTGTGGTCCACTCGTGCGCCTGTTGTGCGTACGACCGCGGGTGCGATCGGCACCCGGCTTTCCCCGCGCCCTTCTTTTCTTGAGGAGGGTGAGACTGATGCAAGACCTCGGGCGCACCGCGCCGCGAGAGTATCTCGCGATGTTTGAAAAAAATTCTGAATATGATTATTCAGCGAACGCCGCTTGCACAAGCACTGCTGTCATCGCCCGGCAAGAGCGCGAAGCGTGGCTTCGCGCTGAAGACCGGGCGCCCAGTATTCCAGAGAATCCAGAGCAAGAGCCGAGAAGCCTCGGCGTACTGGATCGCCCGATCAAGTCGGGCGACGACAGGCTTGATGTGGCGCCGCTTAAAAATCACCTATCCGCGTCGCCGTCCGGGCCGACCGAGGCGATGCGCACCATGTTGGTGGTGCCGGGGGTGCCGAGCGGCACGCCGGCCACGATGATGACGCGCTGGCCGGCTTTGGCAAAACCGTCCCTAAAGGCGATGCTGCCGGCGCGGCTGACCATGTCGTCCAGATCCTGCGCGTCTTCCGCGACCACGCAATGCACGCCCCACACCAGCGACAGCTTGCGACCGGTCGCCAGATTCGGCGTGATCGCGACCACCGGCGGCTTCGGCCGCTCGCGCGCGACCCGCAGCGCCGACGACCCCGAACCGGTCCAGCAGATGATCGCGGACAGGTCCAGCGTTTCGGCGATCTGCCGCGCGGCATCCGCGATGGCGTCGCCGACGGTCGGCTCCGGCTCGGCGCGCTGCGCATTGAGCACGCCGCGATAGGTCGGGTCGCGCTCCACTTCCTCGCCGATCCGGTTCATGGTCGAGACCGCCTCGACCGGAAACTTGCCGGCGGCCGATTCGGCCGACAGCATGATGGCGTCGGCGCCTTCATAGACGGCGGTGGCGACGTCGGAGACCTCGGCGCGGGTCGGCACCGGGGCCTGGATCATCGATTCCAGCATTTGCGTTGCGACCACCACCGGTTTGCCGGCGCGTCGCGCCAACCGGGTCATCTGTTTCTGCAGGCTCGGCACCCGCTCCAGCGGCAGTTCGACGCCGAGATCGCCGCGCGCCACCATCAGCGCGTCGGAGACCTCGATGATCTCTGGCAGCCGGTCGATCGCCTGCGGCTTTTCGATCTTGGCCATCACGGCGGCGCGGCCGCGAATCATCTTCTTGGCCTCGAGCACGTCCTCGGCGCGCTGCACGAAGGACAGCGCGACCCAGTCGATTCCGGTCACCAATGCGGCGTCGAGGTCGGCGCGATCCTTCGGCGTCATCGCCGAGACCGGCAGGTCGGTGTCTGGCAGGCTGACGCCCTTGCGGTCCGACATCCTGCCGCCGATCACGACGCGGGTGACGGCGCGCTCCGGCGAGGTTTCTTCGGCGATCAGCCGCACCTTGCCGTCATCGAGCAGCAGCGCGTGGCCCGGCCGCAGCGCGGCCAGAATTTCCGGATGCGGAAGCTGGACCCGGGTGTTGTCGCCCGGCGTCTTGTCGGAATCGAGCACGAAGCTTTCGCCGTTCTTGAGCTGGATCGCACCCTCGGCGAACGATCCCAGGCGAAGCTTCGGACCCTGCAGGTCGACCAGGATGCCGATCGGGCGGCCGTAGCTGCTCTCGACATTGCGGATGGTCTTGACCAGCTCGCGCATGGTGTCGTGCGAGGTATGGCTCATATTGATGCGAAACAGGTCGGCGCCGGCCTCGAACAGCTTGCGGATCATCGCGCTGTCGGAAGAGGCGGGACCAAGCGTGGCGAGAATCTTGATGCGGCGAAGACGTCTCATTGTTTGCTTCCAGGAATCGGCGGCAGACCAGGCGCGACCGGAGGCGGCCCGCCCGGTGCGTTCGGGATACCTTGAAAGCCACCGGGGCCGCCGGGGCCAACCGGTCCCGGCATCCCCGGCATGCGCTGCGAAGGGGTTTCGCTGGATTCGGTCAGTTGCACGGTCCAGGCGCGCTGCTCGCCGGTATCGACCTCGAAGAAGCCGGTGCGGTCAAATCCGCGCGCCAGGCAATTTTCGGTGCCCTTGATGGTGAATTCCTTGTCGCGCGAGCACATGAAAGCCTGTCCCGACCACTCGCCGCCGCGGTCGTAATCGAGCGCGTAGATATAATAGAACCGTGCGACAAGCGTGCCGCGCAGCAGGGTTTCGCAGCTTCGCGAGGATACGTTCCACCAGCCTTCGGTGGTCCAGCCCTCGGCATCCTTGTAGCCGAGCGCAATGCCGACCCGGCTGGAGGTATTGTTGCACAGACGAAAGTCCGCCGCCGCGGAACTGTTCCACAGGCATGTCACCGCAAGCACCAGCGCCGGGATCAAACCGGCAGTCAGGCGAGCAGCAAGGGAATGGTGACGGTGGGAATCGCTTGCGATCATTTAGTGAAGCTATATCAGTTCCTTGATGATTTCGCGTAGGCCATCGGCAGCCGTAACGCCGGTAGCGGCCATTTTGGTCCAAAGGCAGTGAATTTCCACCCCAGGCTCCCTCTGTGCGCTGCGATATGGCAAAATCTGTGACAACCTCCATCTAATGAGTATTACCCAGGGAAGAGAATACACCCATGGCAATCGACGACAAAACCAGAACGGAACTTGAAGCCGCGGCCTTCCGGCGCCTTGTCGAGCATCTGCGCTCCCGCACCGACGTGCAGAACATCGACCTGATGAATCTGGCGGGTTTCTGCCGCAACTGCCTGTCCAACTGGCTGAAGGAAGAAGCCGACGCCAGGGGCGCCGCCATGACCAGGGACGAGAGCCGCGAGGCAGTCTACGGCATGCCCTACGAAACCTGGAAGTCGACCCATCAGGCCCCCGCCACGCCGGAGCAACTCGCGGCGATGAAAAAGAGCCATAGCGGGCATTAGCTTACCACCAATTCCCACCTCATCCTGAGGAGCGGCCTCTTCGGCCGCGTCTCGAGGGATGGCCGCGAGTCCGCGTGTTGCATTCATCCTTCGAGACGCGCGCCCAAGAGAGCGCGCTCCTCAGGATGAGGTCTGTATTCCCTGTGGGCGCGCTGTGGATGAGCGCGATGTTGCCTTGACGCAAGGCGCCGCACTCTTGAGGGTCATTCCGGAATGCGGTGCGTGGAATGGCGCTCCGCTCACACCTCAACATCAGTTTCAGGAGTATCCGATGGCCACCCCAGCCGCTGCCGTCCAGGACGAGCCCGCGACAAAATTCGCGAAAGACCAGCTCAAGGCCATCATCGAGCGCATCGAGCGGCTGGAAGAAGAAAAGAAGACCATCGCCGACGATATCCGCGACGTCTATGCCGAGGCCAAGGGCAACGGCTTCGACGTCAAGGCGCTGCGCACCATCGTGCGCATGCGCAAGCAGGACGCCAACGAGCGGGCGGAAGAGGAAACCATCCTGGAAACCTATCTGCAGGCGCTGGGAATGCTGTGAAGTCTCGTCGCCCCTGCGAACACGAAAGCACGGGCCCATAATCCGCGGCCCTCATAACTGTAAGAAGGTGTCCAACGCCGTGCCGCAACGATAGGGCACGGCGTATGGGGTCCTCGCGTTCCGCGAGGACGACACCGACTATGTTGAAACGTTAGGAGAACGTTCGACCGGCCAGGAAACGCTCAGCGCAGCGCGGCGGTCTTCATCACGAACGGCTGTGTCGCCAGCCTGGCGGTGGCCGATCCGGTAAAGCGGTCGCAGATCATTCCCGGCTGCGGATCTTCCGAGAAGCTCATCGCGATGATGGCCTGCGGCTTGACGAAATGGGTGCGCAGCAAGGTCATGTCGGAATCGCCGAGCACGGTCGCCGACATCGAGGTGCTGGCGCTTGGCGCCAGGATCATGATCCGCATCCAGACATCGTTGCCCCTGGCGGCGGCAATTCGCGTCGCGGTCGCAATTACGCTCGGCCGACCCTGCGGCCCCTTGGCGACCACCGTATCGATCGTCGGGGCGACCAGCGGGTTGCGGGCGGGGCGGGCGCTGCGGGGGATCGGCGCGCTGGCTGCGACGATATTGGCGCGGTCGACCGGCGAGGAGGCCGCCGGCGCGTAGGCCAGCGCCCTCTTGAAGGCTTCGGTGACGCTGGCGGTCGCTTGCGGATCGGCTGAATTGACGGCGTTGCGGGCGCTGACGGCGGCGATCTGCGCCGGAGTGGCCTGTTTCGGCGCGGCGTCCCAGAAGCCGCGGGCATTGATGATGTCGGCGGGCGTCTGCGGCTTGCCTTCGGCCTTGTCAGCCGACACGGCCTGCTTCGGTTTTGCGGGCTGCGGGATCCGGGCGTCGGCCGAGGCCAGCTGGAACGTCGAACCAATGGGCTTGGCGCGGGGCATCGGAACCGGCTCGGTGGATTTGGCGGGAGCGGCCGAGGCCATCACGCTTGCCGGGGAAGGCTTGCCGCGAGCGGCGGGGGCGGTTGGAGCGCTGGCGCCCTCGTCTTCCTCGTCGTTCGATTTGACCCCGAACAAGGCGGCGAACAGCCCGGGCTTGCTCTTGCCCGATACCTCGCCGCCGGTTCCGCGCTTCTCGAGGTCGGCAAGCGCCAACTCGTAGCCCTTGAGCGGTTTGCCGTTGGAGGGAACATGCACGGTTCGGCCGTCGGGGAATACCCGGGCCAGCTGGTCGTGGTTCATGCGCGGCCAGTGACGGACGCTGCCGGTGTCGAGATGAACGAAAGGCGATCCGGAGGTTGGATAGAACCCGACGCCGCCGCGCTGCTGCCGGAGCCCGGCGGTGCGGATCTGCTCGAGCGGGACTTCCGGGATGAAGAAATCGATGGCGTGGCCGAGCACATGCTGGCTGTTGCGGGCCACTCCCGAGGAGCGGCGGCGGAGCATCGAATTGGTGGCGGGGGAACGGTAGGCGGAGATGATGTTGATGGGCTTCTTGCCGTCGACGTCGCGGTATACTTCCCAGAGGATGTCGAACAGGCGACGGTCCATCGTGGTCTGGTCCTGGCTGCGCCAGTCGCGAAGGAAGTGATTGAGTTTCTTCAGCGCCTCTTCGTCGTAGCGCCCGTCGCGCTTGAAGGTGACGGTGATATTTTCATCGGAATGGGTGTGGTGAAACGACAGCGTGCGGGTTTCGTTCAGCGCGGTCGCGTCCTGCACTGCGCCGGCGCCCGCCACCAGCAACAAGCATGTCAGGCCGGCGTGGCAGCCGGCCTTGGCGTACGACAGCGAGTTGAATTGGCGTGCGAAACCAGCCAGCACGTATGAGCCCACCCAGAGCAGAGGACGACCGATCGAGGAACCCTTCCGCTACCCCATGTGGCGAAAGAGCGTTAACGCAGTCTTAAAGCCGGGTGGGTTGTTTTGAGTTTTATCCCACCCCCCAAGTCAGTGGTAACCTAACCCCTTGAGTGTGGCAAAAAAGTGCCCGCTGGCTAAGTCAGGGTGGAGAATGGTTAACGTTAAGCGACCCCGCCGGTCTGGCGAGATCGCTGATTTCGCTTAGGAATCCACCCCGACCGGAAGCGGCCGGTATTTACCGGGTGATCACCCGGCGTTGCTGCTGCCGCCCGACGGGGGCGGGGGGTGTAGCCGGCCCGCCGAACAGGCGCTCGAAGAACGAAGGTCCGGAGCTGAAATCATTGTTGAAGGCGACGTTGGAGGGCAACGACGCGCTGTTCGGCCGGACGTAGCTCGGATTGGCGTGGGCGACGACGTTCTCCAGATCCCGGTTTCCGGGGTTCTTGAGCAGCGGCATCATCCTGGCGTCGCGGCCGTAGACGTCCTTACGAAACTGCAGCTTGCCGGCGTCGTCCACGAATGCGGTCTGATAGGTGATGTGAACCGGGATCGGCGTCGGGAAATTGATGTTCATCTCGCTGCGGCCATACATGCTGCGGATTTTCTCGGGCGTGTATTTGTCGTTCGGCAACACGATGTTGAGCAGAGCCGCGCCGTACTGATCCGGATTCTGAACCCGCATGCAGCCGTGGCTGAAGGCGCGCTCTTCCTTGGCGAACAGATGCTTGTCCGGGGTGTCATGCTGATAGACTAGGAATTTGTTCGGGAAGTTGAAGCGGATGCGGCCAAGCGCGTTGGATTCGCCGGGCGGCTGCGAAATGCGGATGCTGCCGTCGCGCGCGCGTTCAAGCTTGAGGCCCATCCGCTGCAGCACGGTGGGGTCCTGCTGCAGGGCCGGCAGGTATTCATTGTGGATGATCGAGGGCGGTACGTTCCAGGTCGGATTGACGGTGATGAACTTCATCGTCTCGGTCAGCATCGGCGTCGCGTGGTTGCCGGGCTTGCCGGTCACCACCCGGGTGGTCCAGACCTGCGCGCCGTTCTGCATCACCTTGAGCGTGAAGTCGGGAACGTTCAGGATCACATAGGCATTGTTGAGCGCCGGAGCGCCGAGCTGGCGCGGCAGCCAGCGCAGGCGCTCCATGTTGACGATCACGGTGTCGATCTGGCGGTCGCGTTTCGGGCTGTTGATGGCCTTGACGGTCTTGTCGTCGAGCACGCCGGTCGGCTTGAGATTGACACCGGCCTGGAACTTGCGCACGGCTGCGGCGACCTTGGCGTCGTATTTGGTGTCATCGGGGTTTTCGGTGATGCCGAGCTTGGCGCGCAGTTGCGGCACGCGCGGATCTTCCGGCGCGACCGCCGGCTTTTTCTTGGTGCCGGCCTTGAAGGCGAGCGGCACGCCTTCCGCGATCTGCATCACCGGACCCTCGCCCTGACCGCGCAGTTCGGCAAGCTTGGCCTTCAAATCCTTGTAGAGCTTGTGCGGCGGATTGTAGCCCTCGAGTGCTGCCGACGCGTCCTTGGCCGTGGTCACATTCGCCAGCACTTCGGCGGGGTCGGTCGGATGTTCGGGATAGAGGATGTCGGCCGCGACCTGCGACCAGTGCATCCGGCTGCTCTGCGCCTGGCGTGCATAGTCCAGCATGCTGGCGGTCAGTTTCAGTTCGGCTTCCGCCAGCGCGTCGGGCGTTGCCGCCGCGGTGAAATCCGGCACCGGATAGTCGGACGCGTCCAGGCCTTCGGCGGCGGCATCGCTGAGCCGTGCGATGACGCCCTTGGCGCGGGCCGTCGCCGTGCCGCTTTGCGTCCACAGCGGCGCAAATTCGCGCGCGGCATAAAACTTCTCGACCGCCGCCCGTTCGCCCTTGCGATCGAAATGGCGCGACGCTTTCGCGCCCATCAGTTCACGAATCTTGTCGGCGACGGGCTGGTCTGCCGCCGGCACGCCGCTCGCGGCCTTAACCGGCTCGGGAGCCGGCGCTGCGGTGGCCGCAGCCGGAGGCGCGGCGGCGGGCGCGGTGACGACATCGGCAGGTTTGGGCTCGGCTGCCTTCTCCGTCGGCGTCTCGGCCGTGTTGTCAGTTGTTTTGGGCTCCTCCGTCGCCTTCGCCACGTCGGGCAGGGTCGCGGTGGTGTCCAGCTTGAAATCGGCGGCGGTCGGGGGCGGCACGTTGGCAGGTTCGGGACGCGGGATCGCCGCGTCGATTGCGAGTTCGGCGGCGCTGCTGCGGGCCGGACCAGCCTGCGCCAATGCCGCGGTCGCGGACACCGTGAGGAAGGTCGCCGCAACAGCCATCAGCACACGGTCATATCCAGCACGGCTCTTCGAACAGTCTCGCATCGTCACACCCCTTGGGCGAAACTGCCCCGGCATGGAGCAGTTCTTGATATTTCGGTACGGCTGTCGCTCCGTACAGCTTCGCTAAAGCGCCGGCCCTGTTGTTCGGAAGCAACACTCAGCAACGTTGTAGGCTCGGTTCTGAATGCGTTCCGGATCTCTCTGTTGTTATTATGCCTGCACGCAACGATTCATACGCTGACGGTACATGCGCCCCCTTGATGCGGCCAGCGCCACGCGGGGCAATTCACGACAAACTGACTTCAAAGTACCCCACTTGCAACGGATTACGGGCTTTTGCCACGCTCTTTCCGGTTTGTCTGTCACCGCCAAGCAACGGTTCAAATGTTCCCGAAAACGCGACGTCTGCGCCCTTTGCATGGCGGACACCGCTCGCCACAATCCAACCCGCGTTCAGCTCGCCTCATCCGCGCCGCCGGATGCCGGATCGTCGACGGCTGCGTCATCGAGTTTGCGATAGAGCGTGGAGCGGCCGATTTTCAACCGACGCGCCACCTCTGACATCTGGCCGCGGTAGTGCGAGATCGCGAACCGGATGATCTCGCTTTCCATTTCCTCGAGCGGCCGCATTTCGCCTGAGCTTGTCAGCATCGCCAGCGTGCCTGCCGACGGCAGGGGAGCGATCGGTATTTCATTACCGGAAACCATGGCGGGCACGGTCGAATGAAAGGCGGGACCGACGATCAGGGGCTCGGCATGCTGGTTGTGTTCGTCGGGTGCGGACGCCGGCTGCGCTGCGCTTACCGGAAAATCGGCGAGGCCGAGCTGGTCATGGTCGCTCATGACGACGGCGCGATAGACCGCGTTCTCGAGCTGGCGAATATTGCCGGGCCACTCCAGTTGCGACAGGTGCGCCATCGCCTCGCCGCTGATGCCGGTGATCAGGCGGTTTTCCTCGGCGCAGAATCTCGCCAGGAAATGCCGCAAGAGATGCGGGATGTCCTCGCGTCGCATCCGCAAGGGAGGAATTGTTAGCGGCAGCACGTGCAGGCGATAGAACAGGTCCTCGCGAAACTTGCCGTTCTTGACCTGGTCGAGCAGCTTGCGGTTGGTGGCTGAAACGATGCGGACGTCGACCTTGACGGGCTTGCGTCCGCCGACCGCCTCGACGGTGCCTTCCTGCAGCGCGCGCAGCAGCTTGACCTGCGCCGCCAGCGGCAACTCGCCGACTTCGTCGAGAAACAGCGTGCCGCCGGAGGCTTCGACGAATTTGCCCAGATGGCGTTCGGTGGCGCCGGTGAAGGCGCCCTTCTCGTGGCCGAACAGGATCGACTCCACGAGATTGTCGGGGATCGCGCCGCAATTGACGGCGACGAACGGCTTGGCCTTGCGTTCGCCGCTGCCATGGATGGCGCGCGCGAACAATTCCTTGCCGACACCGGATTCGCCTTCGATCAGTACGGGAATGGTCGAGGCCGCGGCCTTCTGCGCGGTGCGCAGCACACCGGCCATGGTTTCGCTGCGGGTGACGACATCGGCAAACGTCAGCCGGCCTTCCTTGGCGTGGCGGATGCGCTGCAATTCGCCCTTCAGCGCGCTGGCGTTGAGTGCATTGCGCAAGCTGACCTGCAGCCGCTCGACGCCGACCGGCTTGACCACGAAATCCTGGGCGCCGGCGCGCATCGCCGACACCACATTGTCGATGCCGCCATGGGCGGTCTGCACGATGACGGGGATGTTGAGGCCGGCTTCGCGGATTTTGGCCAGCACGCCCATGCCGTCGAGACCCGGCATGACCAGGTCGAGCACCACGGCGTCGATGGCTTGCGCGTCAGCAGCGGTCAGCGCGGCGAGGGCGGCGTCGCCGCTGTCGACGACGATGGTCTCATAGCCGCATTTCTGCACCATGTTTTCGACCAGGCGGCGCGCTACCGCATCGTCATCGGCAATCAAAACGGTCGCAGCCATGGCATTCCCCGCGAGTTACTCTGTCTCGAATCGGGGCACTGTCGCCGATGCCGATTAACGCCCTCTTAAGCCTTGGTGTTGGCCCAAACCTCCAGAGCCCCGCGATAGGACATGTCGAGCGCTACATAAAGGATGATCGCGAGGCCGACATAGGCGATCCAGCGGTGCTTTTGCAGCAAGTGCGCGATGAAGTTTGCGGCAAAGCCCATCAGGGCGATGGAGAGCGCGAGGCCGAATATCAGGATATACGGATGCTCGCGGGCAGCCCCCGCGACGGCCAGCACGTTGTCGAGAGACATCGACACGTCGGCGAGCGTGATCTGCCAGACCGCCTGGCCCATTGTCTTGCGATTCTGCCCGGCGATCTTGCCGTCGGCATTGGTATCCTCCCCGTCCAAGGCCTCGTCGACATCATGTGACGGTGTGCGCAACTCGCGCCACATCTTCCAGCACACCCAGAGCAGAAGTACGCCGCCGGCCAGCAACAGTCCGATGATCTGCAGCAGTTGCACGGTGACGCTGGCGAACCCGATCCGCAGGATGGTGGCGGCGATGATGCCGATCAGGATCGCCTTGTTGCGCTGGTCCTTGGGCAGGCCGGCGGCTGCCAGTCCAATGACGATGGCGTTGTCGCCGGCCAGCACCAGATCGATCATCACGACCTGGAGAAACGCCGTCAGAGCTTCGTGGGAAAATATCTCGGTCACGTGGGAGGGCCCTCCGTTATACGTCCAATCCGACATCGCAGTTCGCTTGAACTGCCAGAGGGGCCCGGGGCTTGGACGTGGTGTCAGTAACGATGCAGTTGAGCTGCCGAATGGATGATCCGGTCAGCCGGCTTGATTCGAAGAGGTGAGTAGTCTGACCAACTGGTCTGGATTGATCAGGATGGAGACGGCGATGCCGACGAAAGTCAGGAGCCCGGCGACGTTGAGCCACGTCGTGCGGGACTGATTGCGCAGCAGGAGCAGGGCGACGCCCGCGGTCGTCGCGCCAAGTGCAAACAGCAGCGTCGCGATCGCAGGCGCCAGCGCATCGGTCGGCAAAACGCTGCGCAATCCCAAGGTCGTGATCAGCGCGCCCAGCAGCATGGCGGCGAGCAATTCCCTGGTCCGATCGGTGGATCCTTGACCCTGCTTCCAACCAATCCGTCTGCCGTCCGTGAAGGCCATCTCATCGCCGTGGCTGAAGTTTCGGGAATCCAGGAGACGTGCTACGAAAAGTCGCCCTGCCGAGTAATTCATGTTGGATAGTTTAGTAATCATGAAACGTCCGAGACATCAAGAGGCTTCAGGCGCGAAGCCTCAGCGCGCCGTGGTGCCGGAAGCCCGGCAGTTGCGGAAAGAAGCGGGGGATTGGCTGAAACAGCGCAGGGCGGACGCCGGCCTGTCGCAGGTCGTTCTCGCCGAACGGCTCGGCATGAAATATTACACGTTCATCTCGCAGGTGGAGAACGGGTTCAGCCGGGTTCCCACCGAAGCCATGGAAGCGTGGGCCGTTCAATTAGGTCTTGAACCCGCCGCGTTCGCCAAGCATCTTTTGCTGTATTATGAGCCGGAATTGTACCGGCTGCTTTTCGGAGCCGAAAAATGAATGTGCTGGCCTTCGAGAGGAAATTCAGCGCTGACGTGTGGAGCGAAGCGGAACTCGATACCCTTCTGGCTGCGCTGAACTCCGCCCTGGCGTTGGAAGGCGGCCGGGGATGGGAAGCCGGCAAGACCGAACACGGCGATCCGCAGTTCTATCTGCTGGGCCCGCAACCCGATCAGCCCTGCGAGTTGTGCGTGTCGCGGATCGGCGCGCGTTACATCCTCGAGGACGGGCTGGGCCGGCTCTTGTTCGAGCATCCAAGCCTCCCTTTGCTCGCGCTGCATGCGAAGGCGGCCGTCAATACGCGGCCGTGGTCGGCTGTCGCGCGGATCGTGCTGTTGTGGTGTGCGGTTCGGCACTCGATTCACGACAAGGTCGAGCCCTTGCTCATCGAAGGCGAAGAGATCTTCGTCCATCTGGCACCGAACCTTGCGGCCTTTGTCTGACGGCAACGCGCCCATTCCGAAAGTATCCATGACCACCAGATCTGCGATATCCCGCGCCCAGACGTCCCGTAAGCCCGGATCGAGCAAGGGCGCCGCCGCAAGGGTGAACCGCAAGGCATCCGCGAAATCCCGCCCGGCAAAGCTGCCGGAATGGAATCTGGCCGATCTCTATGCCGGAATCGACGCGCCGGAAATCACCCGCGACCTGCAAAGGATGGATGCCGAGTGCGTCGCGTTCGAGACGGACTACAAGGGCAAGCTCGCGGAACGAACCGCCGGCGAAGACGGCGGCGTATGGCTTGCCGAGGCGGTCCGGCGCTACGAGGCGATCGACGATGTCGCCGGACGTCTCGGATCCTATGCCGGGCTGGTTCACGCCGGCGACAGCGTCGATCCCGCGATCACGAAATTCTACGGCGACGTCTCCGAGCGGCTGACCAATGCGTCGGTGCATCTGTTGTTCTTCGCGCTCGAACTCAACCGCATCGACGATGCCGTGATCGAACGCGCGATGGCCGTGCCCGAACTGGCGCATTATCGTCCGTGGCTCGAGGATCTGCGCAAGGAAAAGCCGTATCAGCTGGAGGATCGCCTCGAGCAGCTGTTTCATGAAAAATCCCAGACAGGTTACGGCGCCTTCAACCGGCTGTTCGACCAGACCATCTCCGGCCTGCGCTTCAGGGTCGCCGGCAAGGAACTCGCGATCGAACCGACGCTGAACCTGCTGCAGGACCGCGCGCCTGCCAAGCGCAAGGCGGCGGGGCAGGCGCTGGCGAAAACCTTCAAGGCCAATGAGCGGACCTTCGCGCTGATCACCAACACGCTCGCCAAGGACAAGGAGATTTCCGACCGCTGGCGCGGTTTTGCCGATGTCGCGGATTCGCGTCACCTGAACAACCGCGTCGAGCGCGAGGTGGTCGATGCGCTGGTGGGGTCGGTGCGCGCAGCCTATCCAAAGCTGTCGCATCGCTATTATCAGCTCAAGGCAGGCTGGTTCAAAAAGAAGAGACTGGCGCATTGGGACCGCAATGCGCCGCTGCCGTTCGCCGCCACCGGCATGATCGCCTGGCCCGAAGCGAGGCACATGGTGCTGTCGGCCTACCGCGGCTTCTCGCCGGAGATGGCCGATATCGCCGAGCGGTTTTTCACCGATCGCTGGATCGATGCGCCGGTGCGGCCCGGCAAGGCCCCGGGCGCATTCTCGCATCCGACCACGCCGTCGGCGCACCCTTACGTGCTGATGAACTATCAGGGCAAGCCGCGCGACGTGATGACGCTCGCCCATGAACTCGGCCATGGCGTGCATCAGGTGCTGGCGGCCAAGAATGGAGCGCTGATGGCGCCGACGCCGCTGACGCTGGCGGAGACCGCCAGCGTGTTCGGCGAGATGCTGACCTTCAAGCGGCTGCTGGCGCAGACCAAAAGCGCCAAACAGCGCCAGGCGCTGCTCGCCGGCAAGGTCGAGGACATGATCAACACGGTGGTGCGGCAGATCGCGTTCTATTCGTTCGAGCGCGCCATCCACACCGAGCGGAAGAACGGCGAACTGACCACGGAGCGGATCGGCGAAATCTGGCTCGGCGTGCAAAGCGAGAGCCTCGGGCCCGCGATCGATATCCGTCCCGGCTACGAGAATTTCTGGATGTATATTCCGCACTTCATTCATTCGCCGTTCTACGTCTACGCCTACGCGTTCGGCGACTGCCTGGTGAACTCGCTCTATGCCGTCTACGAAAACGCCGCCGACGGATTTGCCGAGCGCTATCTGGCGATGCTGGCCGCCGGCGGCACCAGGCACTATTCCGAACTGCTGAAACCGTTCGGGCTCGATGCCAAGGACCCGACATTCTGGGACGGCGGGCTGTCGGTCATCTCGGGCATGATCGATGAATTGGAAACCATGAACTGACGAAGCAGCATCCATGATCGACACGCCGACCCGACGTGCGGTACTGGGAGCCGGTGTTTTGGTGGCCGGTTCATGGCTCACGATCGATCGCGGCATCGCTCAGGCTCCGCTTCCTCCGACGCCGGCCTGCCACGACGGCGACGAAGCGACCTTGCGGCAGACCGAAGGGCCGTTCTTCAAGCCCTCCTCGCCCGAGCGCGTCGAACTGCTTGAAACCGGCATGGCAGGGCAGCCGATCGAACTGGCCGGTTTCGTGCTCTCCCGCGCCTGCAAACCGCACGCCGGCGCCTTGCTGGATTTCTGGCAGGCCGACGACAAGGGCCGCTACGACAATTCCGGTTTCCGCCTGCGCGGCCATCAGTTCACCGACGCGGAGGGGCGCTACCGGTTGCGCAGCATCGTGCCCGGCGTCTATCCCGGCCGGACCCGCCATATCCATGTGAAAGTGCAGCCAACAGGCGGCCGCGTGTTGACCACCCAGCTCTATTTCCCCGGCGAGCCGCAGAACCGTTCCGACGGCCTATTTCGCAAGGAGTTGCTGGTGCGCACCGCCAAGAACGCGGGATGGCTCACCGGGCGGTTCGATTTCGTGGTCGATTAGGCGCTCCACCCTGGCGTAAAACATCTGTTGAACGGGCTGCCAAATCACGTTATACAATTGTATAACGTGATTTGAGGCGACAACGGTGGCCTTGGCGATTGTGCCCAACGAAAAGGACGATTCCCGATGAAAATCGAAATCAAGAAGATCGGCAACTCCGACGGCCTTTTACTGCCGCGTGAACTGATGCAGCGATTGGATCTGAAGCGGGGGCAGGAACTTCACATCACCGAATTGGCGGGAGGGGGATTTCAGGCCATGCCATACGATCCCGACTTCGAGAGAACCATGGAATTGGCCGACCGGACGATGGACGAGTACAAGGACACGCTCGCCGCACTCGCAAAATGAATGGAGCGTTCAGATGAGCGAGCGCAACGAGCCGCTCTGGATTACCTACGAGCAGGCCATCGCAATTCATAGCCGCCAGTTGCGTCGGTTTGGTGGAGCGCCCGGCCTGCGCGATGAGGGCATGTTGCGATCTGGGCTCGAGCGCCCGATCAACAAGTGGCGGTACGAACAGTCCGACTTGGCCGAACTGGCGGCTGCTTACGCATTCGGGCTGGCAAAAAATCATGCCTTCATCGACGGCAACAAGCGCATAGCCTTCATGGCCATGAGGGTCTTTTTGCTCAAGAACGGCGTCGTCTTCTCTCCCGATCCGGCCCACGCCACAGCCATCATCCTCTCCCTCGCCGCCGGCGAAGTCAGCGAGGAGAGTCTGACCCGCTGGATCCGGGACAACTGGCCGGCAGAACCCGGCAAGTAACGGCCGGCCGCAGGTGCACAAGGCGCCCGCCGCCGTTGCCCTTACCTGTGGTTTGCGGTAATTCCCACGGCAGAACCGACACCTGACTGGGGATACCGATGGCTGAGCATAACGAAGTCGCCTACACGACCGCCGACGGCAACGATTATCCGGCTCACGAGCAGACCTATGAGGGTTTCATCATGCTGGTGAAATACGGCACCATTGCCGTTATTTTCATCGTTGCCATGATGGGGATTTTCCTGACCTGATCGATGCCCCGATCGCCGCCACCCGGCGGCGGTTGGGAAATTGCCCGCCTTCCGGTCGCAAAACCGGGTATCCATCCCCACGCAATAAGCGCTAGTTTGCTTGCGCGCGCGCTGCCCGCGCCGCCGGAGGCCCCATGAAGATTGCCGTTGCCAAGGAAATCGATCCGTCCGAGCCGCGGGTCGCCGCTTCGCCCGACACGGTGAAAAAATTCAAGGCGCTCGGCGTCGATATCGCGATCGAGCCGGGGGCGGGCATCAAGTCCGGCCTGCCGGATTCCGAATTCACCGCGGCCGGCGCCACCGTCAGCGCGGACGCGCTCAAGGACGCCGACATCGTCATCAAGGTGAAACGGCCCGAGGCCAGCGAGCTGGCCAGCTACAAGCGCGGTGCGCTGGTGATCGCCATCATGGATCCCTATGGCAACGACGCGGCGCTGAAGGCGATGGCGGATGCCGGCGTCGCGGCCTTCGCGATGGAATTGATGCCCCGCATCACCCGCGCCCAGTCGATGGATGTGCTCTCCAGCCAGGCCAACCTCGCCGGCTACCGCGCCGTGATCGAGGGCGCGGAGGCCTTTGGCCGCGCCTTTCCGATGATGATGACCGCGGCCGGCACCATTCCGGCGGCAAAAGTGTTCGTGATGGGCGTCGGCGTCGCCGGACTGCAGGCGATCGCGACCGCGCGGCGGCTCGGCGCCGTCGTCACCGCCACCGACGTGCGTCCCGCCACCAAGGAGCAGGTCGAAAGCCTCGGCGCCAAATTCCTCGCGGTCGAGGACGAGGAGTTCAAGAACGCCCAGACCGCCGGCGGCTACGCCAAGGAGATGTCGAAAGAATATCAGGCCAAGCAGGCGGCGTTGACCTCCGAGCATGTCAAGAAACAGGACATCGTCATCACCACCGCGCTGATCCCGGGCCGCCCTGCGCCGAAGCTCATCAGCGCCGAGATGGTGAAATCGATGAAGCCGGGCTCGGTGCTGGTCGATCTCGCGGTCGAGCGCGGCGGCAATGTCGAGGGAGCGAAAGCCGGCGAAGTCGCTGACATCGATGGCGTCAAGATCGTCGGCTACACCAATGTCGCCGGCCGGGTGGCGGCATCGGCGTCCAGCCTCTACGCGCGCAATTTGTACAACTTCATCGAAACGCTGGTCGATAAGGCCAGCAAGGCACTCGCGGTGAACTGGGACGACGAACTGGTCAAAGCCACGGCATTGACGAAAGATGGCGCCGTCATTCATCCGAATTTTCAGCCCAAATCTTCCTGATATAGAAGGCATAAGGAGAGCCGCCATGGATCATATCGCACAGGCCGTCGATCCCTTCGTGTTCCGGCTTTCGATTTTTGTGCTCGCCGTGTTCGTCGGCTATTTCGTGGTGTGGTCGGTGACCCCCGCCTTGCATACGCCGCTGATGTCGGTGACCAACGCGATCTCCTCGGTGATCGTGGTGGGCGCGCTGCTCGCCGTCGGCGTTCCCATGATATCGAGCGGCAGCGGCTGGGCGCGGGGCTTCGGTTTCGTCGCGCTAATCTTCGCCTGTGTGAATATCTTCGGCGGCTTCCTTGTCACCCAGCGCATGCTGGCGATGTACAAGAAGAAGGCCAAGTGAAATGTCCGGTGAGCGGCGTGCACCTCGGGGTGACGATGACAAAGGGGACCTGAGATGAACGCCAATCTGGCTGCAGTACTGTATCTCGTGGCGGGTGTGCTGTTCATCCTGTCGCTGCGGGGGCTGTCCAGTCCCGCCACATCCCGGCAGGGCAATTTCTTCGGCATGATCGGCATGGCGATCGCGATCGCCACCACGATCGCAAGCCATCCGCCGGCGGACGGTCTCGCCTGGGTGCTGGTGATCCTGGGCGTCGCGATCGGCGGCGGCATTGGCGCGGTGATCGCGCGCCGGGTGCCGATGACATCGATGCCGGAACTGGTCGCCGCGTTCCACTCGCTGGTCGGCATGGCCGCGGTGCTGGTCGCCGCCGGGGCGTTCTATGCGCCGGAAGCCTTCGACATCGGCAAGCCCGGCCAGATCCACGCCGCCAGCCTGATCGAAATGTCGCTCGGCGTCGCCATCGGCGCGCTGACCTTCACCGGCTCGGTGATCGCGTTCCTGAAACTGTCGGGCCGCATGAGCGGCGCGCCGATCATCCTGCCGGCCCGTCACATCATCAACATCGTGCTCGCCGCGGCGCTGATCTTCTTCGTCGTCGGCCTCGTGATCTCGGGCAGCGCGCTCGACTTCTGGCTCATCACCATTATCGCGCTGGTGCTTGGCGCGCTCTTGATCATCCCGATCGGCGGCGCCGACATGCCGGTCGTGATCTCGATGCTGAACTCCTATTCCGGCTGGGCCGCCGCCGGCATCGGCTTCACGCTGGGCAATTCGGCGCTGATCATCACCGGCGCGCTGGTGGGATCTTCGGGCGCGATCCTGTCCTACATCATGTGTCACGCGATGAACCGTTCCTTCATCTCGGTCATCCTCGGCGGTTTCGGCGGCGAGACCGCGGCGGCGGGCGCCGGCAGCGGCGAAGTGCGTCCGGTAAAACTGGGATCGGCCGACGATGCCGCCTTCATCATGAAGAACGCGCAGAAGGTCATCATCGTGCCCGGCTACGGCATGGCGGTGGCGCAGGCGCAGCATGCGCTGCGCGAGATGGCCGACCAGCTCAAGAAGGAAGGCGTCGAGGTCAAATACGCCATCCATCCGGTGGCGGGCCGCATGCCCGGCCACATGAACGTGCTGCTGGCCGAAGCCAACGTGCCCTATGACGAGGTGTTCGAACTCGAGGACATCAACTCCGAATTCGCCCAGGCCGACGTCGCCTTCGTGATCGGCGCCAACGACGTCACCAACCCGGCAGCCGAGGACGACAAGACCTCGCCGATCTACGGCATGCCGGTGCTGCAGGTCTGGAAGGCCGGCACCGTGATGTTCATCAAGCGCTCGCTGGCGTCGGGCTATGCCGGCATCGACAATCCCTTGTTCTACCGCGACAACACCATGATGCTGCTCGGCGACGCCAAGAAGATGACCGAGAACATCGTCAAGGGGATGTAAGCCGCGCACGGGAGATCATGATCGTCCTGAAATGGCTCCTGATCGTCGTTTTGGTCGGGTATCTCGGCGGCCTTGCCGCCCTGTTCCTGCTGCAGCGGTCGTTCCTGTTTCCGATTCCGCAGACCGCGCGCACGACGCCGGCCGCCGCCGGCTTCCCCGCCGTCGAGGAACATCTGCTGACCACGGACGATGGCGAGAAGGTCATCGTCTGGCACCATGCGGCCAGGCCGGGACAGCCCGTCATTCTCTATTTTCACGGCAACGGCGACTTCCTCGCCGGCTTCTTCGGTCGCTTTCGCGAACTGATCGCGGACGGCACCGGAATCGTCGCGCTGTCCTATCGCGGCTATGCCGGCTCGAGCGGACATCCGAGCGAGCAGGGCCTGCTGCGCGATGCCGCGGCGGCCTATGCCTTCGCCGCAGCGCGATACAGCGCGGACAGAATTATGCTTTGGGGTTTTTCGCTCGGCAGCGGCGTCGCGGTGGCGCTGGCGGCGGAACAGCCGGTCGGCAAGGTGATTCTGGAAGCGCCCTACGCATCGATTGCCGAGGTCGCGGCGTCGGTGTTTCCGATCTTCCCGGTCCGCCTCGTGATGCGGGATCCGTTTCACTCCGACCAGCGTATTACCAGGGTAAAGGCTCCGCTGCTGTTCATGCACGGCGCCCGCGATGAAACGATTCCCATTGTCTTTGGCGAGCGCCTGTTCGCGCTGGCGCCTGAACCGAAGCAGTTCATCCGGTTCTCCGAAGGCGGTCACAACGACCTCGATGCATATGGCGCGACGGCAACGGTGCGGCAATTCATCGGCGCCTCGCAGGGCCGATAGGCTATGATACGTTTCCGCCGGTTGCCTGTTCTCAGGCCGCCGATGGTGCGCTATTGATGTTTGGATTCTTGTCCGCCGCGACCTGGAGAACTTGTAGATGATCAGCGCCCAATCAGACGTTCAGGTCGATACCCCCGAAGTCCGGGTCACCGAGTGGCGGCTGGCGCCTGGCAGCGCCACCGGCCATCACACCCACGGGATGGACTATGTCATCGTTCCCGTAACCTCGGGCGAAATGACCATCGTGGCGCCGAACGGGGAGCGCTCCAAGGCGCAACTCGCGATCGGAAAATCCTATTTCCGCAAAGCCGGCGTCGAGCATGACGTACTCAACGAGTCCGCAAGCGAAATCGTGTTCCTGGAAGTCGAGCTGAAGCCTTAGAGCCTGCCGCGGGCCGCTTCACGATGGGCGGCCGGCTGATGGTGCCGTGAACGGATTGTTGCGCCAGTTCAACCGATTGCCTCCGATCTGTCGCAGTTGATCCCTTAATGCGCCTCAAAGTTCCCGCATCAGATGATCTGCGGGAGTGCCGGTATGCTGAAAAAGTATCTTGCGAAATTTGCGGTGGACATTCTGCCGTCGGTGGCTGCGACCGTGATCGGGGCCTACATCGTCAATCATTACATCGTCAGCAAGCCAATCCCCGACGCCCCGGTCGCATCGGCGGTTTCGACCGTCGATCCCAAGGCCCCGTCCGAGGCTGCCAAGGCCCCGTCCGAGGCTGCCAAGGCCGCGCCCGAGGTTGCCAAGAGCGACGTCAAGGCTGACGCCAAGACAGCTGACAAGACACCCGACACGTCCGTCGAAATCGTCAACGCCCGGGGACCGGGCGTGACGGCGAGGGGGATTTCGGAACGGGCGATCCTCGAGAGGGCCGCCGCCGCAAAGCCACCAGAGAAATCCGGAGAGAACGCCGCCGACAAGCCGGCGGAGACCGCTTCCATTCCGGTCGAGCCACGGCGCCATCACCCTGCGCCGCGTGAAAAGACTGCCGCCAAGACCGTTCCGGCGCCTCCCCAGATTGCGCCGGCCGAGGCCGCGGGCGCCCGGGAAGAGCGCCGCGACGCCAACGATCTTGCACGCGCGGCAATCGATCGCCTGCGTGGGTCGGACGATGGTTCGCCGCGACCGCAGGAAGCCGCTCGCATCCCGGATGCGGCCCGTGTCCAGGACGCCGCCCGGGCTCCGGATGCTCCCCGTGTCGTGCTGGCGCCCGCGGTCCGGCCGCTGCCGCCGCCGGTCGTGGTCTCGACACCGGCGCGCGAGACCTTCGATTCGACGACGGGATATCAGGAGATGAAGCCGCCCTATGCCCCCGCGGCACGGATCGGCGGTCCCGGCCGCCCGACGCCGCCGGCCGACATCCCGTCATCTCCGCTCGATCTGCGGGCCGAGACGTCGGAACCGACAGGGCGGGCCGAGGGCTCAGGGCCGTTGGCGCGAGCGCGCACCACGGCTGAAGACGTGTTGTTGGCGGCCAAATCGGTATTTCATGTGGTGTTGCCGAAATAGCCGAAAGCGCGCTGCGACGTTTGCCGGCTAGCCGCCGACGCGCGCCAGGCCGCTTCGCGCGGCGTCGTCCTTGGGACGGATGGCAATGGCGCGGCCATATGAAGCCTTGGCCGTGTCCTTGTCGCCGAGGCGTTCATAGGCCTGCCCTCGGGTCGTCCATGCCAGTGCGTTTTGCGGGTCGGCCTGCACCGCCTCGTCGAGATCGGTGGCGGCTTCCTTGAACTTGTCCATTGCGAGATAGCTGATGGCGCGCGCCAGCAAGGGCTCGGCCCGCTGCGGCGTCAGGCCGTTCGCCGAGGTGAAATCGTCGACCGCCAGCCGATGCTGCCTTTCGCGCTGATAGAGCAGGCCACGGTTGTACAGCGCCTCGGCATGATGCGGGTCGATGGTGATCGCCTTGTCGAATTCGGCCAAGGCCTCCTCGGTTTTGCCGGACTTTGCCAGTGCCTGGGCGCGCGTGGCGTGACCATGCGCATCGCCCGCGACGGCCTGGTCCGTTGGCGCCACCTTCGAAGCGGCTTCCTGCTCGGGCGCTGACGACCACGATCCCAGATCGAAGGAGCAGCCGCAGAGCCCGATTGCGAGCAACATGACCGGGGCCGACCTGCGGACGCCGAGACGCCAGACTCCGGGAAATGGGGAGAGTACTGGAAAGACCATTGTTGCAAATATCCGCGCGGCCAACGCAGCATTGGTAACCCGGCGCACCGCAAAATGCATGGTCAAAACAAAAACGCAGGCCCAAAGGCCCGCGTTTTCGGCTCAAAATATGTGCGACTTGTCAGCGCGGTCCGCGCGGACCGGCACCCGGGCCGCTACGGCCGCCGGCACCACCGCGATCAGCGCCGGGCCCGGCGCCAAACACCGGCTTCGGCTTCATCGGCAGCAGGCCTTCGCGCTGCAGCTTCTTGCGGGCGAGCTTGCGCGCGCGACGCACGGCTTCGGCCTTTTCACGGGCCTTCTTCTCGGAGGGCTTTCGTAATGACCGCGGAGCTTCATCTCGCGGAAAATACCCTCGCGCTGCATCTTCTTCTTCAGCGCCTTGAGGGCTTGATCGACATTGTTATCGCGAACGAGAACCTGCACGCGGCATCCTCTTTCAATTGATCGGATTTGAATTCTGGTAAAGCGAAGGGCTGGCGAAAGGCCGAGCCCTTAGCCCTGAGCGCGCGGATGTACCAGACAAAGCCGGCAATGTCCACCGTGGGGGAAGCGGATAATGCTGAAAAAGGCCCGAATCACTTTAGATAACGCACCCAAAACTTGGTTCCCAGCCATTAGTGCCCCTTAGCGCGGCCTGCCTGGGTTTCCGCCCAACAGGAGGAAGAAGGGTCATGAATTCAAGGAAATATGCCGCCGAGGCGATCGGGACGTTTTGGCTGACTTTCGCAGGCTGCGGCAGTGCGGTGATCGCGGCGGGCTTCCCGCAGGTAGGCATCGGACTGGTCGGCGTATCGCTGGCGTTCGGGCTGAGCGTCGTCACGATGGCCTATGCCATCGGCCATATATCCGGCTGCCATCTCAATCCCGCTGTCACCGTGGGCCTCTACGCCGGCGGCCGTTTTCCGGTCGGACAGGTCTTGCCCTATGTGATTTCGCAGGTGGTCGGCGGGGTTGCCGCCGCCGCGTTGCTGTATGTGATCGCGAGCGGGGCCGCCGGTTTCGACGTCGGCAAGGGGTTCGCCTCCAATGGTTATGGCGCGCATTCGCCGGGCCAATACGGCCTGGTCGCCTGCTTCATCATGGAAGTGGTGATGACCATGATGTTTCTGTTTATCATCATGGGCGCCACCCATGGCAAGGCGCCGGCGGGCTTCGCACCGCTGGCGATTGGCCTCGCGCTGGTGATGATCCATCTGGTCAGCATTCCCGTCACCAATACGTCGGTCAATCCGGCGCGCAGCACCGGACCGGCGCTGTTCGTCGGTGGCTGGGCCATCGCGCAGCTCTGGCTGTTCTGGCTGGCGCCCCTGATCGGCGGCGTATTGGGTGGCGTGATCTATCGCTGGCTCAGCGACGAGCCGGCCGGCGTCGTCGAGGGCCGCAAGCCGGCGTAGTCCGGCAGGCGGCTATTTTTCGCGCGGAAATACCTGCGTGACATGGCCCATCTTGCGGCCCGCCCGCGCCGGGCCCTTGCCATAGAGATGCACGGTGGCGCCAGGCACGGTCAGCCACTGCTCGTAGTCGTTGATATCGTCGCCGATCAGGTTGGTCATGGTGACCGGGCCGTGGCGGACCGGCTTGCCGAGCGGCCAGCCGGCAATGGCGCGGATATGCTGCTCGAACTGCGAGATCGACGCACCGTCGAGCGTCCAGTGTCCGGAATTGTGCACCCGCGGCGCAATCTCGTTGACCAGCACCTTGGGCCCGCCTTCTCCCGGCACCACGAACATCTCGACCGCGAGCACGCCGACATAATCCAGCGCGCTGGCGATGGTCCCGGCGATGCCGCGCGCCTGTGCCGCCAGCGCCTCCGGGATATCCGCCGGCGCCCGCGAGATTTTCAGGATGTGGTCGCGATGCTCGTTCTCGGTGACGTCGAAGCATTCGACCTGGCCGTCGGCGGAGCGGGCGGCGATCACCGAAATCTCGCGCTCGAACGGAATGAACGCTTCGAGGATCGCGGATCGGGTGGCAAGGTCCTCCCAGACCTGGCCGATGTCGTCGCCCTCGCGGATGATGGCCTGGCCCTTGCCGTCATAGCCGAAGCGCCGGGTCTTGATCACCGCGGGCAAGCCAAGGCGCGCGATCGCGGTGCGCAGCATCTCGACCGACGATACGTCGGCGTAGTCGGCGATGCCGATACCCAGCTTCCTGATAAAATCCTTTTCGATCAGCCGGTCCTGCGTGGTTTCCAGGATTTTTTGCGCAGGCAATACCGGCCGCCGCGCCGCCAGCACCATCGCGGTGGCGGCCGGCACATTTTCGAATTCGTAGGTGATGACGTCGACGTCGTTGGCGAACAGCTCCAGCGCCTCGACGTCGGC
Source organism: Pseudomonadota bacterium (assembly GCA_043811435.1). Taxonomy (GTDB): domain Bacteria; phylum Pseudomonadota; class Alphaproteobacteria; order Rhizobiales; family Xanthobacteraceae; genus Bradyrhizobium. Next base: position 18,143 of record JBDRNF010000177.1, on the reverse strand, counting down.
ATATTCCGCGCAGGTCGCGTTCAGCACCACGTCGAAGGCCGGCGAATCCGGGTCGGGCGAAAATACCTGGCAGCGCAGCCCAAGCCGGGCCGCCGCCATCGCCAGCATCCGGCCCAATTGTCCGCCGCCGAGAATTCCGATGGTGTCGCCGGGCTTCAGCTTCACCTGATGTGAGGCCGTCACGCAGAACCCTCCGGGCGCTCGGCGACCGCCTCGGACTGCGCCTTGCGCCAGGCGGCCAGCCTGCCCGACAGGTCAGGATCGTTCAGCGCGAGCACGCTGGCGGCGAGCAGGGCGGCGTTGATCGCGCCGGGTTTGCCGATCGCCAGCGTTCCGACCGGGACGCCTGCGGGCATCTGGACGATGGAATAGAGCGAATCGACCCCGGACAACGCCTTGGATTCGACGGGAACGCCGAACACGGGAAGTTCCGTCAGCGACGCGGCCATGCCCGGCAAATGGGCCGCGCCGCCGGCGCCGGCGATGATGATCTGGAAGCCGGCCGCCTTGGCGCCCCTGGCAAAGGCGAACAGCCGGTCCGGAGTGCGATGCGCCGAGACGATGCGCTTTTCGCATGCGACCTTGAGTGCTGCCAGGGTTTCGGCGGCATGGCGCATGGTTTCCCAGTCCGACTGGCTTCCCATGATAATGGCGACGGGGGCGGTCATAAGGTCAATTCTTTGCGGGAATCCAAAAACATAGGCCGGATTATAGGGGCGGCCCGAGGTCTGGCCAAGGTCTGGCCATGCCGTGGCAAGAGGTCTGGAATGGACTATCCTGTCTTGGTGAATTCCGGCAAGCCTTCTTAGAGCATGATCCCGAAAAGTGGATGCCGGTTTTTCGGAAAAGACCATGCTCCAGGAGACGAACGAGGGGGCTGATGCAGCGACGCCGGATCAGGCCCTGAGGATGCCCCATGAAGAAGAAAACCAGAGCGACCGCTCCAGCCCCGGCAAAACGCCGCAAATCCAGTGCGGCGGCGAAGGCCGCACCCAAGCGCGCCCGGCCGGCGAAGGGACCTGCGTCGCCGCGGCCTGCCGCCGCACCCCCGATGACGCCCGGACGACCGTTCGCCGGCTCAGGGCTCAGCTGGCCAAGGCGCAGGCGCGAATCGAGGAACTGCAGGCTTCGGCGGATATCGACTTCCTGCTGGATATTCCCAACCGGCGCGGCTTCGAGCGCGAGCTCCATCGCTCGATCGCCTATATCAAGCGCTATCATGCCAGCGGCGCGCTGATCGTGCTCGATGTCGATCGCTTGAAGCCGATCAACGACGCCTTCGGGCACGCCGCGGGCGATCAGGTGCTCAAGGCGATCGTGGCGGTGCTGTTGCGCCAGATTCGCTCGTCCGACGTGGTCGGACGGCTCGGCGGCGACGAGTTCGCGCTGCTGCTATGGAATCTGAGCGAAACCGACGCCAGGGCCAAGGCGGCGGCGCTGGAGCAAGCCATCGACCAGCTGACATTCACCTTTCGCGGCCGCACCGTGACTGCGGGCGCCTCCGCCGGCGTAGCGCTCCTCGGCCCTCATGCCGAAGCCGACCGGGCGCTGGAAGCGGCCGATAGCGCGATGTATGTGCGCAAGGCGCAGCGGCGGCATGAGGCATAAGGGCCATTTTCCGGCAGCTCGATGCCGCTGGACGAGGCTTGGGGGTTTCTAGAAGCTGGGCGGGTCTGTCTGTCCAACCGCCGAGCAGAATCATGGCTATCAAACCCGTCCCCTTCACGCTTCGTATCCCGGACGCCGATATCGCCGACCTCCGCGACCGTCTTGCCCGCACCCGCTTTCCCGACCAGGCGCCGGGCGAGGCGTGGGCCTACGGCACCGATGTCGCTTATCTTCGGGAGCTCACCGACTATTGGCGCGACACATTCGACTGGCGGGCCGAGGAAACCGCGCTCAACGCCTTTCCCCAATTCCGCGTCCCGCTCGACGGCATCGATCTGCATTATTTGCACGTGCCCGGCGTCGGGCCGGACCCGATGCCGCTGCTCCTGCTGCACGGCTGGCCGGGCTCGGTATTCGAGTTTCTCGATATCATCCCGCGGCTCACCGATCCGGCGCGCTTTGGCGGCGATGCGCGCGACGCCTTCACCGTGGTGGCGCCGTCCTTGCCGGGGTACGGCCTCTCGTTTCAACCCGGCCAGAAGCGGTTCGGCGTTCCTGAAATGGCGGATTGCGTCGCCGCCCTCATGCACGACGTGCTGGGATATGCCCGTTTCGGCGCGCAAGGCGGTGACTGGGGTGCCGCGGTCACCAGCCGGCTCGGCTATGCCTATGCCGAGCGCATGATCGGCATTCACATCAATCTGATGATGGCCGCCGGCCGCGATCCCTCCGCCTTTCCCGATCCGAACGAGGAGGAGCGGCGTTACCTCAGCGAACTTGCGCAATGGATGCGCGAAGAGACCGGCTATCAGTCGATTCAGGGCACCCGCCCGCAGACGCTTGCGTTCGGTCTCACGGATTCGCCGGCCGGGCTCGCCGCGTGGATCGTGGAAAAATTCCGCGCCTGGTCCGATTGCGATGGCGACGTCGAGCGCGCGATCGGCCGCGACCGCATGCTCGCCGACATCGCGCTCTACTGGTTTACCGGGGCGATCGGCTCGTCGTTCTGGCCCTATTACGCCCGCCTGCACGGTTCGGCGATCTTCCCCGCCGGCGCGACGATTTCGGTGCCTACCGGCTACGCGGAATTCCCACGTGAAATCGTCAGGCCGCCGCGCTCGGCCGCGGCGCGCGTGTTCACCGATATCAGGCGCTGGAGCATCATGCCGAGGGGCGGACATTTCGCCGCGCTGGAACAGCCGGAACTGCTCGCCGATGAGGTGCGGGCCTTCTTCCGGGATTTGCGATGACGCCCGGGCGTTGCTGAGGCTTTTCAGAGCCCGCTGAGATCGTCCGGCACGCTGCCGAACTTTCGCAGCAGTTGCGCGTCGCCGAATTCGCCGATCAGGGGGTCGCCGGTGCGGCTGAATGCGACCGCTCCGATCGAGCCCGCGGCCCTCGACAACACCTCCGCGCGCCGCAGCGCGCCGGACGAACTCTGGCACTCTTCCGCCGCACCCGCGACCGGCGAACCGGTGTCGTCCTGCAGGAATGGCATTGCGACATAATAGGTGACATCCGCCATGGTGTTGCTCCGGGTTGGGCCGTCGATCAGGCGGCGTCGCTGTTGGAGGCGGGCGCGCAGCCGCATGAAACCGCCGCCTGCAATTCCTGCAGCTCGGTTTCCAGATATTCGTTCGCCATGATCAGCGCCTTGATCGTGCTGCGCAGGTTGCCGTCGCACATCGCGATCGCCTGGTCGCAGGCCTGTTCGTAATGATCGATGTCGGGCAGTGAAGCGGTTTCGGACATGAGCGTGGCTCCTGGAATGGTGAGGGGCAGGGTTTTGATGTTCCTATTTTGTTCTCAAGGAGTCAACAGATCGCACGCCGCCGGTTGCGGATTTCCACTGCTCCGCTCGCGGCCGCACGGGCGTCTGCCGCCCGAACGGCAGAAAAAATACGGGGCTGGAACGAAAACGATTTCCGGCGCTTAACGCCTATTCGCGGGGAGTGGAAGCATGGGGCTTGTCGAGTCGAAGAGACCCGTGGTGCTGATCGTCGAGGACGAGTTTCTGTTACGGATGGAGGCGGCCGACATGGTGAAGGCTGCCGGATTCGAGGCGGTCGAGGCCGCCAATGCCGACCAGGCGATTGAGATTCTCGAAGCCCGCCGGGACATCACGGTCATGTTCACCGATATTCAGATGCCGGGCTCGATGGACGGATTGAAGCTGGCCCGGGCGGTCAGGGGCCGGTGGCCGCCGATCAAGATTGTCGCGACCTCGGGACTCCTCCATGTCGGGGAAACCGATCTGCCGGAGGGCGGCCGGTTCCTGCCCAAGCCTTACAGTCCGACCCAGATCCATGGCGTGCTGCGGGAGTTGATTTGCGACAGCTGAATTGATCAGGCGATGATGTCAGGCGTGATCTGGTCCTCGATGAACGCGATGCGGTCGCGCAGTTGCAGCTTGCGCTTTTTCAGCCGCTGCAGCCGCAACAAATCCGGTGCGGGTGACTGATGCAGCGCATCGATCGCCGCGTCGAGGTCGCGGTGTTCCTGTTGTAGCCGTGCGAGCTCGGATTCGAGTTCGCGCTCATCTTCGTCGGTCATGATGTACGTTAGCTGAAAAACGCGATGAGGTCGCGAAAGGTTGTGGAAGCCGCCCCCGTGACTATCAACCTTGTCGGTCCGGCACGCAAGCAGGGCGGTTCCATACTCACGATTGGTTACACATAGCACCGAAATATGAGAGCCGATTTTTGATTTCCATCGACAGATTCGCGGGCTCGTGTACACTTTATTGTCCGGATCGAATCTGAGGTTTCATTCCACCGAGGAGGTTTCGTATGGCAATTCAGGCGCATCTCGTTGAGCTAGAACGGAAACACAAGGTTCTTGAAAACGAACTGCACGAAGCTCTCGTGCACCTTTCAACGGACGACCTGCGAATTGTTGAACTGAAGCGCCGGAAATTGATGGTCAAGGACGAGATCGAGCGGTTGAGGCATACCGCAGGCGAGACGCTGCACTAACGCCGTACCGCCCACCTTTCCAGCCCAACCTCCACCATCCTACCGGGATGAGCGCGGTTTCGCTCGCCCCTGAGTTGCTCTCGCGTGACTTCGGCCGGATGGCATGGAGGTTGCCGGGCGATTGCTACATGTCGGCGAGTTCGCCGACATGGTCGGCGATCGCCAGCGACGATGTCAGCCCCGGCGACTCAATCCCGAACAGATTGATCAGCCCGGCAACGCCATGGTCCCGCGGCCCCTGAATCAGGAAGTCCTGCACCGCCACCGCCGGCGGCACGATCTTCGGCCGGATTCCGGAGTAGCTGGGCATCAGCGCGCCGTCCGGCAGCGCCGGCCAGTATCGACGGATCGCCGGATAAAATCGTTCCGCCCGCGCCGGATCGACCGCATAGTCGATGGTATCGATCCATTCCACGTCGGGGCCGAACCGGGCCTGTCCCGCCATGTCGAGGGTGAGATGGACACCGAGCCCGCCGGGTTCGGGCACCGGATAGATCAGCCGTGAGAACGGCGCCCGCGCGCTGCAGCTGAAATAGTTTCCCTTGGCGAGATAGGCCGGCGGGATCAGTTCGATCGGCATGCCGTCGATACTGCGCGCGATCGTGGACGCCGTAAGCCCGGCGGCGTTGATCAGAAACCGGCAGGCCAGCGTCGTCGGCGTCTCGCCGCCGGCGTCGATCTCGATTTCGCCCGCACCGGCCCTGGCGCGCAGCAGCGGCGTGTGGAAGGCGAAGGCCGCGCCGCTTTCCTCGGCGTCGCCGCGTAGTGCCAGCATGAAGGCGTGGCTGTCGACGATGCCGGTGGAAGGCGAGAGCAGGGCGGCATCGCAGTTCAAGGCCGGCTCCAATTGCCGCGCGGCCTCGCCCGACAGGGTCTGCAGATCGAGCACGCCATTGGCTTCGGCGTGTGCCCGGATCGATTGCAGTCTTTCGGTTTCCTTGGGGCTGGTGGCGACGATCAGCTTGCCGCAATTGCGGTGCGGAATGCCGTGCTCCCGGCAGTATTCATAGAGCGCCAGCTTGCCGCTGACGCACATCCGCGCCATCAGGCTGCCGGCCTTGTAATAGATGCCGGCGTGGATCACCTCGCTGTTGCGCGATGACGTGACGGTGCCGATGCCTTCGGCAGCCTCCAGCACGATCACCTCGCGTCCGGCCTGCGCCAGCCGCCGTGCGATCGCAAGACCGATCACCCCCGCACCGATAACGACGCACTCTACCTTGTCCATTTCGAGGGTTCTTATCCGTGGGATTGCCGGCCATTCGATCTAGGGTGCGCCGTTGTGGAATGCCGCGCGTCCCGGATCAACCGCGCTCTCGCTTGATGGCCCGGTTTCGGGGACGATGTTCACAGGAACCCGTTGAATTCGTTCCGGAAGGCTCTCCGAACGGCCTCGCGTTAGGGAAGCATTAATCACGTCAGGGCAATTGCCGTAATTTGAGACACATTTTTGGGTTGTAAGGGTAGGTGTTTACCTGATCCAAACCCGTCGAGCCAGACACTCCGGCCACAAATGCGCGGGTGACTGATGGCTGACAAGAATTGGCAGGCTGGCGGCAAGATCTTGATTCCCGCGCGGGCCATCGTCTGCGTGGTCGCCACCGTTGCGCCGTTCGGCGCTGCCCAGGCCGTATCGAGCAACTTTGCGCCGCCGAGCTATATCGGCTCGGCCGACCCCGGCATGATCTGGCAAATGCTGATCGGCGGGATCGTCATCGCGTCGTTTCTCGCCGCGATCGGGCTGTGGGTGCACTCGGCGCTGCGCAAGGTCAAGCGCACAGAGCTGCGCAGAAACGCCTTCGTCCGCTCCGCCCTGAACAATCTCAGCCAGGGCGTGGTGATGACGGATGCGCAAAAGCGGATCGTGTTCTGCAACGATCGCTATCTCGAGATTTACGGCCTGACGCGTGCGGATGTCCCGAAGGACATGACGGGGCCGCAGCTGCTGGAAATGCGACGCCGCAACGGCCTGATCAATCTCAGCGACGAGGAATTCCGGGCCAGGGCCTCGACCCCGGAAGGCCTCGTGACCGAACTGCCCGATGGGCGTTCGGTTGTGACCAGGCAGTTTCCGCTGCCGAACGGCGGTACGGTGGCGACGCATGAGGATTGCAGCGAGCAGCGCATGCTGTCGCGGCAACTCGCCTCGACCAAGCAATTCCTGGAATCGGTGCTCGACAACGTTCCGGTATGCGTGGCCGCCAAGAGCATCGACGACGGCCGCTACATCTTCGCCAATCGCGCGTTCGAACGTTTTTCACGCTTTTCCCGCGACAACATCGTCGGCAAGCGCGCCGACGAGATTTTCCGTCCCGATACGACCGCAAGCATAGAGGCGGCGGATCAGGCCGCGCTCAGTTCGCCCGATGGCCAGTTCCGCAACGAGTTCGAGGTCGAGCGCGGATCGAAGAAGCGCGTCCTCTCGAGCGTCCGCGTGGTCGCCCGCGACGAGCGGAACCGGCCGGAATTCCTGATCGCGTTGTTCGACGATGTCACCGACCGCCGGTCGCTGTCCGAGGAACTCGAGAACACCAAGAAATTCCTCGAGCTGGTGGTCGACAACATTCCGGTGTCGCTGACCGTCGAACGCGTCAGCGACGGGCAATATCTGCTCGCCAATCGCAGTGCCGAAACCATCCTCAATCGCCGGCGCGAGGATGCCACCGGCCTCACGGCCGCGGATATCTTCAATCCGCGGGAAGCCAAGCTGATCATCGCCCGCGACGAAGCCGCGATCAAGAAGCTCGGCCTGCTCACCGAGGAGCACCCGATCTCCACCAAGGACGGACTGCGGCTGTTCCTGACGCGCCGCATGACGGTGCTGGATGCCGCCGGCGAGCCGCAATACCTGATCAAGACCCATGAGGATGTCACCGACCGGCGCCAGACCGAGTCGCGGATGGCGCACATGGCGTATCATGACGGCCTGACGGACCTGCCGAACCGCGCTGCCTTCCTGCAGGCGCTGGCGCAGATGATCGAGGCCTGTGAAGGCACCGACGAGGAATTCGCGGTGCTGTCGGTCGACCTCGACGGCCTGAAGGAAATCAACGACGTGTTCGGCCATGCGGTCGGCGACAAGCTCCTGATCGAAGTGGCGCACCGGATCCAGCACTCGGCGCGCGGCGGGGTCGTGGCCCGGCTGTCGGGTGACGAGTTCGGAATGATCATCGACGGCAGGCAGCCGGTCGCCGGCGTGTTGCTGGCCGAACAGCTGGCCGAAGCGCTTTCAAGCGAATTCCTGATCGACGGCAAATCGGTCCGCACCGGCTGCACCACCGGCATCTCGGTATTTCCGCATAACGGCTCGGATGCCGCCTCCCTGCTGGCCAACGCCGGCGCGGCGCTGTTTCGCGCCAAGGCGAAATCGCGCGGCTCGATCAGCATCTATGAGCCCGAGATGGACCAGCAGATCCGGGATCGCCGGGTGCTGCACCAGGATCTCTCGCTGGCGATCAGGAACGGCGAGCTCTCGCTGCATTACCAGCCGCAGGCGATGGCGCATCCGACCGTCGCCGGCAGCCGGATCCTCGGTTTCGAGGCGCTGGCGCGGTGGATGCATCCGGTGCGCGGCTTCGTGCCGCCGAGCGACTTCATTCCGCTCGCCGAAGAGAGCGGCTTGATCGTCGAGATGGGCGAATGGATCCTGCGCGAAGCGTGCCGCGAGGCCGCCTCGTGGTCGCTGCCGCTCCAAATCGCGGTCAACCTGTCGCCGGCGCAGTTCATGCACGGCGACCTGGTCGGGCTCGTGCATTCGATCCTGATCGAAACCGGTCTTGCGCCTGACAGGCTCGAGCTGGAAATCGCCGAGGGCGTCCTGATCGAGGATTTCGATCGCGGCCTGGCGCTGCTGCGGCGGTTGAAGGCGCTCGGCGTGCGCATCTCGATGGACGATTTCGGCAGCGGGTATTCCTCGTTGAGCTATCTGCAGGCGTTTCCGTTCGACAAGATCAAGATCGACCGCGCTTTCGTCGTCAATCTCGGCCGCAACCCGCAGTCGGCGTCGATCGTGCGCGCCGTCATCGGCCTCGGCCACGGCCTCGAAATGTCGATCGTCGCCGAGGGCGTTGAAACCCAGGAACAGCTGGCTTTCCTCGCGGACGCGGGCTGCGACGCGGTGCAGGGCTATTTCCTCGGCAAGCCGCTGCCGATCGGGCAATACGCCGCGCTGGTCGGCCGCAACCCTGATGCGATGGAGCCCGCGCGCAAGACCGGCTAAAGGTCCTGCATGGCGGACTACGATCTGGCTGTTATCGGCGGGGGCCTCAACGGCGTCAGCATCGCGCGCGATGCCGCCGGACGCGGCCTGCGCGTGATCCTGCTGGAACAGGGCGATCTCGGCGCCGGCGCATCGCAGGCCTCGCCGCGGCTGATCCACGGCGATCTCCAGGTGCTGGAGCGCAGGGGCTTGCTTCGCGTCCGCGCGGCGCTCCGGGAGCGCGACACCTGGCTGCGTACCGCGCCGCATCTGGTGCGTCCGATGCGCTTCGTCATTCCCGCCCATTCCGACGAGCGGCAACCCTGGGTGCTGCGGTCGTGGCTGTTGCTGTATGACCGCCTTGCCTCGCGCCCCCGGCTGCCGGCGTCGGCCACCATCGATATCACCCACCATCCGGTCGGCAATGCACTGAAGCGGCCGATCGGCCTTGCCTTCGAATATTCCGACTGCGTGGTCGACGATTCCCGGCTGGTGGTCCTCAATGCCGTCGATGCCGCCGAGCGCGGCGCCGACATCCGCACCGGCGCGCGCTGCGTCCGCGCCGACCGGCTCGACAGCTGGCGGCTGGTGGTGATCGATCGCGGCCATCGCCGGGTGGTGACGGCCCGCGCGCTGGCCAACGCGTCGGGCGCCTGGGCGGCGTCGGTCGCCGAAACCGTGTTGCGCATGAAGCCGCCCGACGTCGGCGCGGTCCAGATCAGCCAGATCGTGGTCAGGCGCCTGTTCGAGACCGACCACGTCTATGTGTTCCAGAACAGCGACCGGCGGCTGATTTTCGCCAGCCCCTACGCGCGCGATTTCACGCTGATCGGCACGGTCGGGCACGCTTTCAAGGGCGATCCCGCCGCGGTGTCGATGGCATCGAGCGATGTCGGGTATCTGTGCGACGCGGCCAACCGCTATTTCCGCGAGCGGGTCGAACTGGTCGACGTGATCAGGACCGTCTCCGGGGCCAATCTGGTGGCGGGCCCGGCGCGCCGGGGCGCCGTGCGGGATGGCGCGCTGGCGTTCGACGGCGGGCGGGGCAAGGCGCCGTTGCTGACGATCTTCGGCGGCGACGTCACCACCGCGCGGCTGCGCGCGGAGCGGGCGGTCGCCCGGCTCACGCCGTTCTATCCGATGTCGCCGCGCTGGACGGCTCACACGCCGCTGCCGGGCGGCGACTTCGCCTGGGAGCGGTTCGAAGACGAGGTCGATGCGGCCGTCGCGCGGTGGCGGTTTCTCTCGGAGACTGAGGCACGGCGGCTGGTCGCGGCCTACGGTTCGCGCCTCGCGACGATCCTCGGCGACGCCGGGGCTCGCGCCGACCTCGGGCCGGCCTTCGGACCGGAACTGACGGGCGCGGAGGTGCGCCATCTCATGACGAAAGAGTGGGCGCGCTTTCCCGACGACATTCTGTGGCGGCGCTCGAAACTCGGTTTGACCATGCCATCAGCAGACCGCGATGCGCTGGCGGTGTTCATGGCGGCGGCGACATCGTAGGGTGGGCAAAGCGAAGCGTGCCCACCATTACGCAACGGCGATTGATGATAGATGGTGGGCACGGCGCAAGGGCGCCTTTGCCCACCCTACGAAACCGGCTGCGCTTGCCGCAGCCAGGCCGCGTCGCGTCTCGACGGCCGGCGGTGCAGGCGCTCGGAAATCAGTCGCGCGGCCTTGTCGCCATGTCCGGCGCGCAGGCAGGCCACGATGAAGGTGTCTTCCCACAATTCGCGCTGGGCATGGCTGCCGCCGATCCGCACCAGTTCGGGCAGCAGCGGTTCGAGGATGTGGACGGCGCGCGCGTGGTCGCCGTCTGCGAAAGCCTGCACGCCGCGACAGAGGCCGATTGCGGCCGGGCCCGGTGCGAGCTTGCCGGTGGCCGCACGCGCTTCCATTTGCGAAAGCCTCGCCTGCAGGCCCTCCCGGTTGGTTGTCGAAGCCACCAGCGCATAGTGCACGTCGCCGAAATGGGCGCCGGCCTGCGGGAAGAATCGTTCGCCATAGGCGGCGACGTCGCGCCAGTGCGGCTCCAGCCCCGGGACGCCGGCGAGCGACAGCCGCCACAGCAGCGAAGCGGTATCGGTGAGCACGTTGAGCGGCGGATAGGGCGAACCGGTCGGCTGGATCTGGCGCTGGTAGATATCGAGTGCGGTGTCGGGATCGCCGGCTTCGATCGCCGTCAGGGCGACGTGCCAGCACAGGTGTCCGTGCAGGAAGCTGCCTTTTTCATGCGTCGTCAGCCAGGAGGCGAGGAATTCGCGGCCGGCTTCCGCTTCGCCCTGTTCGAACAGCGCATGGGAAAGCCCGTGCGCGGCGCTGGCGTTGGCTGGCCGCTGCGGCAACGCCCGTTCGGTCAGGTCGCGGCCGATGCCGGGATCGCCGGCCTCGGTGTGCGACCAGCCGAGATAGGTGAGGAACCACCAGTCGTCGTTGTAATGGCTGGCGTGACGCTGGCAGATCGCGAGTTTTGCGGCGTCGTGGTCGGCCCGGCCGGAGAAGGCGTAGAGACCGAAGGCGCCGAGCAGCAGCGACAGGATCAGGGCATCGCGCGGATATTCCTCGAGATGCTGCTCGGCGCCGGACAGGGCCGCCATCGGCTGGCCCTCGATCGTTGCCGCCATGATCTCGACATGCCGCCGTTCGCGCGGACTGGCCGCGCCCACAAGCTGCTTCGCCTGCGCCGCCTTTTCGCGCGCCTCGGCGATTTCCATGTTCATCTGATGAATGCGCGCCCGCGCCACGTAAGGCAGCGCGAAGCCGGGATCCTCGGCAATGGCGCGGTCGAAGGCGTCGGCGCCGCCGTTCCAGGCCGACAGCATGCAGTCGACGCCGTCGCGATAGAGCGCCGCGGCGCGGTCCGATGCGGTGGTCAGCGGCAGATTGTATCTGTCCCGGTTCATGTTTCCGTTCCGTCTCAATGGGTGGATGGTGGTGCCGGCGGTCATCGTACAGCAGCTTGTCATCTTACAGCAGGGTTGAGCCTTTGCCGATCCGCCGCTAGCGTGCTGGACGATCGGGCCGGCGGGGAACATGACTGAGGATCTCACGAAATCCGAACCGCTATTCGAGGCGGTGGCGGAGCCGGCAAGGCCCGAGGCCGAGGCCGCCGACATTCCGCTGCTGCGCATCGAGGGGGTGGTGAAGCAGTTCGGCGGCTTTCGTGCGGTGGACCGGCTGTCGCTCGACATCCGGGCGGGAGAATTCTTCGCGCTGCTCGGCCCGTCCGGCTGCGGCAAGACCACGCTGCTGCGGATGCTCGCCGGCTTCGAGACACCGGACGAGGGCAGGATCCTGCTCGACGGCTGGGACATCGCCCCATTGCTGCCGCATGAGCGGCCGGTCAACATGATGTTCCAGAACTACGCGCTGTTTCCGCATCTTTCGGTGCGCGACAATATCGCGTTCGGTTTGAAGCGTGCCGGGATGGCGGCTGCCGATATCGCCACGCGCGTCGCCGAGATGATGGCGCTGGTCAAGCTCGAGGGCCTCGAGAAGCGCAAGCCGGACCAGCTTTCCGGCGGCCAGAAGCAGCGCGTGGCGCTGGCGCGCGCGCTGGCGCGCCGGCCGCGGATCTTGCTGCTGGACGAGCCGCTGGCGGCCCTCGACAAGAAGCTGCGCGAGAGCACGCAGGCCGAATTGATGGCGCTGCAGCAGCGTCTCGGCACCACCTTCATCATCGTCACCCACGACCAGGACGAGGCGATGACGATGGCGGATAGAATCGGCGTGATGGACCAGGGCCGTCTCGAACAGGTGGCGAAGCCCCGCGAACTCTACGAAGCGCCGGCGTCGCGCTGGATCGCCGGGTTCGTCGGCGACATCAATCTGTTCGAGGGCGAGGTTGCCTCCCGCGAGGCCGGGCGGCTGACGATTGCGACGCGGGACGCCGGATCCATCGTGGTCGCCGAGCCGCCGCAACCGATCACGAAGGACGTGGTCGCGGTCGCGATCCGGCCCGAGAAGGTCAAGCTGTCGCGGCGGGGTCCTGCCGCCGACGACGCCGACCATGCGCATGCGATCAACCGGCTGGAGGGCGTCGTCACCGAGGTCGGCTATCTCGGCGGCATCACCACCTACAGGGTGAAGCTCGACTCAGGCGCGGTGCTGCGCTCGTCGATGGCCAATACCGCGCGGATCGACCTCGATACCTACCGGCCGACGCATCGCGTGGTGGTGTGGTTCACGCCCGACGATTGCCTGGTGCTGGAGCAATGAGCGCGCGGCGCATCTTCGCCGGTCCCGCGCGCCTGGCCGCGATCGCGCCGTATCTGTGGATGGCGCTGTTCTTCCTGGTGCCGTTCGGCTTCGTATTGAAGATCAGCCTGTCGCAGACCGCGGTGGCGCAGCCGCCCTATCTGCCGGTGTTCGAACTGACGCAAGGCTGGGCGGCGATCAAGGCCGCCTTCGCCGCGCTGTCGCTGGACAATTACCGGCTGCTGGTCTCCGACAACCTTTATGTGCTGTCCTATCTGCGCAGCTTCGTCGTCGCCGCGGTCTCGACTTCGATCCTGCTCGCGATCGGCTATCCCATCGCCTATGGCATGGCGCGGCTGCCGCAGCGCTGGCAGGGCATCGCGATGATGCTGGTGATCGTGCCGTTCTGGACCTCGTTCCTGATCCGGATCTATGCCTGGATCAACATCCTGCAGCATGACGGCCTGCTCAACCAGATCCTGCTCGCGCTGCATATCGTCTCGACGCCGGTGGTGTGGCTCTCCACCGACAGCGCGATGTATCTCGGCATCGTCTACTCCTATCTGCCGTTCATGATCCTGCCGCTCTATGCCACGCTGGCGAAGATGGACCCGGCGCTTTCGGAGGCCGCCAACGATCTCGGCGCGTCGCCGCAGCAGACCTTCTGGCTGGTGACGTTTCCGCTGTCCTTGCCGGGTGTCGGCGCCGGCGCCTTGCTCTGCTTCATTCCGATTCTCGGCGAATTCGTCATTCCGGATCTCTTGGCCGGCTCCGACTCGATGATGATCGGCCAGACCCTGTGGCTGGAATTCTTCACCAACAGGGACTGGCCGGTGGCCTCCGCCGTCGCTGTCGTGTTGCTGGTGCTGCTGGTGGCGCCGCTCGTGCTGTACGACCGGCTGCAGCGCCGCCAGCTGGAGGCGCGGCGATGACGGCGCTCTTTCTTCACCTCTCCCAAGGGGAGAGGTCGGATCGCGTTAGCGATCCGGGTGAGGGGATCAGGCTGATCGATAGACCGTACCCCCTCACCCCAACCCTCTCCCCATGGGAGAGGGGGCAGACCGAGACCGGATTTGTCACCTCCACCTTCAACGGAGATTCGGGTCGCGCGTTGACTTGGGGGAAGCGGCTATGAGTCAGGCCAACCGTCTCTCCCGCTTCAACGTGACCTCGCTGACGCTGGGTCTGACGTTCCTCTATCTGCCGATCGTCATCCTCGTGATCTATTCGTTCAACGCCTCGAGGCTGGTGACGGTGTGGGGCGGCTGGTCGCTGCGCTGGTACAGCGAAATCTTCAACGACCGCGCCATGCTCGACGCGGCCTGGATGAGTTTCAAGGTGGCGGCGGTGTCCGCCACGCTGGCGACGGGGCTCGGCACGCTTGCCGCCATGGCACTTTCGCGCGGTGAACGCTTCAGGGGCCGCACGCTGTTCTCCGGCATGCTCTACGCGCCGCTGGTGATGCCGGAAGTCATTACGGGATTGTCGCTGCTGCTGCTGTTCGTGGCGCTCGATGCCGGGCGCGGCTTCTGGACTGTCACCATCGCGCACACCACGCTGACCATGTGTTTTGTCACCGTGGTGGTGCAGTCGCGGCTCAGCCGGCTCGACCGCAGCCTGGAGGAGGCCGCGATGGATCTCGGCTGCGATCCGCTGCGGGCGTTTGTCAGCGTGACGCTGCCGCTGATCCTGCCCTCGATCGTGGCGGGCTGGATGCTGGCCTTTACGCTGTCGCTGGATGACGTCGTGATCGCGAGCTTCACTACCGGCCCCGGCTCGGCGACGCTGCCGATCCGGATCTATTCGCAGGTGCGGCTCGGCGTGAAGCCCGAGATCAACGCCATCTGCACGCTGGTGCTGGGATTGATCACGGTCGTCATCGTGGCGGCGTCGCTCGCGGCAAGGCTCACCAGCGCGCGGGGCGAGAGCGCGGCGCCCCTGTAGTTCTACGGTATTCCCCTTGCCTTGAGCGGGAGCAAAATTGACCGCCGGCGGCCACCATGCCGTCAACGCGCGGCCATGATCGCGGTGAGAATCGGAGCATGTCCGACAAGGCCGCGTTGCCGCGGCACTTTATTCATTTCTCCCGTCCAGCAAGGCCGACCTCATGGCAGCCACCGATGCGATTGCCCCGTCCGATAGTCCGGA
This sequence comes from Pseudomonadota bacterium, assembly GCA_043811435.1. Taxonomy (GTDB): domain Bacteria; phylum Pseudomonadota; class Alphaproteobacteria; order Rhizobiales; family Xanthobacteraceae; genus Bradyrhizobium. The sequence continues at coordinate 3,017 of JBDRNF010000177.1, read as the reverse complement.
CGTTCCATCGCGCGTCTGCGACAAATGCGGTGCGGCCATGACGCATCTCAGCGATCTCCAGCCCATCGTCGGCAGCGCCGCCATGCGGATCTTCCGCTGCTACGCCTGCAACCACGTGGTTTCCGAGAAGAGGTGAGGCCGCGCTTCCGTTGCTGAAGGCGGTCGCCACAATCAAGACTGTCGTCGCCCGGCTCGACCGGGCGATCCAGTACGCCGCGGCTTCTCGGTTGAGCACGAACGCCTCTGTAATACTGGGTCGCCCGGTCGAGCCGGGCGATGACATCGGTATTTGTTTCATCAGGGTCGGCTCCAAAGCTGCTCTTCGCAATGACGTCGATAGTCCAGGCGCGCCACATCAGTCCCGCGACGCGAAACGCCCGGGCTGTGCCAGAAACCTTCGCGCCCTTGAAATCAGAGGGCGCAGGGAAGACCGGGTGCGCGCTGCACCCGCGGTCTCATGTGCAAACTCGTGCAACAAAAAAACGCACATGAGCATACAGGTTCAGCGGAGAACACCCGGCCTTCCCTGCGCAATGGTATTACGGCTTATCCCGCGCTCACCCCGGAGTAATGCGCTGTCTAGTCTCCGTCATCAGGCGGAAACCGGCGCCTCGGCCCGGTCGGGCCTGCAGCACCACCGCCAGACTTGACGCCAGCAACGGGCGTCGGGTCCACACGATTTCACCGTACGCAACCACCCGTCTTCGCCAAAAGGCTTCGCCGGGCTAAAGCGCCGTTCGTCGGCACGCCGTTCGATCGCTCACGGAGTTGATCCCGCCCTGCGACCACCTGCGCGCCCGACGCTGCCGCGTCCACCGCATCCCGCCCCAACGTCCGTGACGATGGCCGACGCCCCTCTGAATGGGACGGGACGCGATGGATATAGTTCTGATTTGGGTATGGCGTGAAGCAGAATAATTCTGAAAAACAGAAATAAATCATTTGACCGGGAAATCGCGCCCGCCATAGTGATTTGCCCGTCGGGTAGTCACACAGCGGCACACACATCGTAGGATGGGTTGAGCCCTTCGCGAAACCCATCGCCGTATCGAGATCGCGATGAGCATTGCTTTCGCTCCACCATCCGACGCCTGCCTACGTGAATACGTCGGTCTCAACCGGGATCGGAAGATCGATGAACGTCCGTATCGGCGTATAAATATCGATGCCCGCATTACGCGCTTTGAGTGTTACGATCAGCGCATAGCGACTTTTGTTGCCGACAATCTTCGCCGATGCCCGGTTCCGCCACCAGCCATTGACCGGCTTGATGCAAAGCGTATTACGGCCCAAGAGCTCAATTGCAGGTCCTGTCCATACATCGCAATGCAGCGATCCAGCCGAGATGCTTTCCTCCCCCAGCATCCATCTCGGGTCGACGGGCTCATTCTGGGGCCTATGCCGTGGATCATCCCGCTCGGATGCGTTTACGCGCTTCTTGAACCTTGTCAGCGACTCGTTCTTACGCTGCAGGTCAAACCGCAGCCCATGGGATTGGTAACGCTGTGCATCGACATTCGCCGACAATCCTGGATTTGGGTCGATGAAATACGAGAGCGTCACTTTTAACTCTACGATTTCATTTTCAAGTGCTTCGAGCGTGTCACCCGGGATCGGCAACGTGTAGTAATGACACTCGTTAAACTTGCGCTGTCCTTCGAGCTTGAATGGCTGAATCTCCGCCTGAGCAAAAAGCGCGAGGTGGTTCAGCGCGGACGCATTTGCGCGTTCAAGGCTCGGAACGCCGTATCCGAAGCGTCGCACAAGTTCATAGCGGCTCCTTTTGCCCGGCGTGTCGCCCAAGGCCGCAAGCATTGGTTCCGTCCATTCGGCGCTATGAACCATCAGCGCCCGAATAGTTTCCGGCCAAAACTCCGGGTGCTCGGCCGCGATCTGCGCTGCCATGCGGGCGCCTTGCGCGGTAGCCGCGCTTGTTGCCTCAAACGGCACCAGCGGGGCACCAGCGACATCGCTCCCGGTGGTCAGCAATGACAGTGATCCGACGGTCAGCGCTTCCGTCCGGCCCGGATTGACGGCGCGGTTGCCAGCTTCCATCACGAGTTCCGGCTTGAACGGCGAGAGGCCTTGCGGCCAGGTCACGCTCGTGCGGCTGTGCGGGCTCAATTCTCCTGCCGCCGCCATTGGCGTCCATGCCTCGTATCCGACGTCGCGCACATCGATGAGATCGGTGTAGCCGCCGATGGTCAGGGCGTTCCATGCCTGCGCCGGATCTTCAATCGGATACTCATCTTGCGGGCGCCTGCGTGCAAAGTCCGTTTCGGCAAGCACGTTCCCGGCCGCGACAATGATCAAGCGTTTAGGCATCTCAACGCCGGGGTCATCCGATTGATCACCAATCATTGTGCCCGCGGCAGCTTGGTCAAGGGCTGCGCTCCAACCGGATGCTATTGCGCCCGATACGTTGTCATTGGTGACAGCCATGCAATACACGCGTGTCCGCTCCGGCGCCCCGATCTCTGGAAGTGCGACGGCAGCCTGGGTGAGAATGCCGTAACTCTGCGGTTCGTTCGGATCGAACCCTGACGGCGGCAGAAATTTCACGGACTCAAGCCGATGCGCCAAGCGGCGCACCGAGAGATCGCCGAGCGCGGCAGTCAAGTCGCCGTGCAGGATCATACCCGCCATGGATGTGCCGTGGCCGGAAGGGTCTTGGTCGTCTACGCCCCAGTCGTCATCAAGCGTGTGTAGATCGTCTGGCGACAGCGCGGGTTCAATCAGCGCATGAGAACGGTTGACGCCAGTATCGAACACGCAAACGGCGGGAGCCTCGGTGCCGGGCCACACGATCCGGCCGGCGAGGTCGTCCGCCCAGACATGCTGATCGCCAGCGACATTATCAGTGAAGAACACGGGCGTATCGTCTGCGCGTCGCAGCTCTGCTATTGCGCCGGTGGCGAAAAGCATTAGTTCGATCGTTGCGCGCGTCGCAAGTACGGGAATGACCGCGATCTCGGGAAAGTAAAGGCGCCGGTCAACACCGGCCGCGCGGACGGTGA
>JBDRNF010000176.1:0-9687 GCA_043811435.1 Pseudomonadota bacterium | reverse complement strand
CATTATGGAAACCTGTCGGGAATCATGCCGGTCTAATCTGTCGGGAATCTATCCGGTCCGTACCCCGATAGACCCCCCACCCCCGACCCCTCCCCACCACGCGGCGAAGAGCCGCGCGGGGGGAGGGGAGAAGAAAAGCGCACTAGACTAGCCCGCCGCCTTCACCAGTGCGATCAGTTCGTCGCCGTAATGTTCCAGCTTCTTGTCGCCGATGCCGGGGATGTTGCGGAGTCCGGCGAGCGTGGTCGGGCGCGAGGTCGCGATGCCGTCGATGGTGGCGTCGTGCAGCACGACGTAGGCCGGCACGCCGCGGCTGCGCGCCACGTCGGAACGCCAGGCCCGGAGCGCGCCGACCAGGGTCTGATCGGCGGTTCCGCCTGAGCCGGCAATCCGGGGCGAGATATCGCCGCGTCTTGATTTGACCCTGACGGCGCGGACGCGGGCGCCGGCGACCTGCTCGCGCAGCATCACCTCGGTCTCGCCCTTCAGGACGCCGCGCGCGGTGTCCGTCAGTTTCAATGCGCCGAAAGCCTCGGAGTCCGGCGCCAGATGGCCCATCGCCACCAGCTGGCGGATCACGCCGCGCCACTGCTTTTCGTTGAGGTCGGCGCCGATCCCGAATACCGACAGTTTGTCGTGTCCGAACTGGGTGACGCGTTCGGTCAGGCGGCCGACCAGAATATCGATCAGGTGCATGGCGCCGAAACGCTGCCCGGTGCGATAGGCGCAGGACAGCAGCTTTTGCGCGGCCACCTTGCCGTCGCGCACCAGCGGCGGCGACAGGCAGTTGTCGCAATTGCCGCATTTGGCCGCCGCCGGAGTCCCGCCGAAATAGCCGAGCAGGCGGGTGCGCCGGCAGTTCGCGGTTTCGGCGAGGCTGACGAGCGCGTCCAGCTTGCCGATCGACACCCGCTTGAACGCCTCGGCGCCGGTGGATTCGTCGATCATGCGGCGCTGCTGCACGATATCCGACAGGCCATACGCCATCCACGCGCTGGAGGGCTTGCCATCGCGCCCGGCGCGTCCGGTCTCCTGGTAATAGGCCTCGATGCTTTTCGGCAGGTCGAGATGGGCGACGAAGCGCACGTCGGGCTTGTCGATGCCCATGCCGAACGCCACCGTGGCGACGATCACGATGCCGTCCTCGTTGATGAAGCGGTCCTGGTTGCGGGCGCGCGTGGCCGCATCCAGCCCCGCGTGATAGGGCAGCGCTTCCACGCCGGCCTTGTTCAGCGCGGCCGCGGTGTCCTCGACCTTGGCGCGCGACAGGCAGTAGACGATGCCGGCGTCGCCGGCATGGCGTTCTGCGATGAAGGCTTTCAGCTGGGTCTGTGCGTTCTGCTTGTCGACGATTTCGTATCGGATGTTGGGACGGTCGAAGCTGGCGACAAAGCTCGGCGCATCGTTCAGCCCGAGCCGGGCGACGATCTCCATGCGGGTGAGGTCGTCGGCGGTGGCGGTCAGCGCGATGCGCGGCACGTTCGGAAAGCGTTCGGCGATGACGGACAGGCCGATATATTCCGGGCGGAAATCGTGCCCCCATTGCGACACGCAATGCGCCTCGTCGATCGCGAACAAGGCGATGTCGGCGCGGCCGAGCAGGCCAAGGCAGCGCGGCGTCACCAGCCGCTCCGGCGCGACATAGAGCAGGTCGAGATCGCCGGCCAGCAGCCGCGCCTCGACCGCATTGGCCTCCTCATAGGACAGCGTCGAATTCAGCACCGCCGCCTTGACGCCGGCCTCGAGCAGGCCGGCGACCTGGTCGCGCATCAGCGCGATCAGCGGCGATACCACAATGCCGCAGCCTTTTCGCAGCAGCGAAGGCAATTGATAGCACAGCGACTTGCCGCCGCCGGTCGGCATCAGCACCAGGCAGTTGCCGCCGCCGGTGACGTGCCGCACGATTTCTTCCTGCGCGCCGCGAAAGCCGGGCAGGCCGAACACGTGATTCAGCACCGAGAGCGCGTCGCGGCTGACGTCGGACGGGCGGTCGGGAGCTGTGGCCATGGCGGGATGAGACATGCGGTTACAATCGTCCGATTCGGGCAGCCCTACATACTCACTTCTGGATCAATTTCGGGCAAAATTTGCCCGCCTCCGCTGGAATGCCGGCTTATTCCGCACCGGTAATTCTCCGCAGGCTTCGAATGAAGCCGCCACGCCGCCCGTAAACGAGGGCCATCGGCAGGGAAAACGGATGAATGCCCATCCGGGCGAGCAGCGAATAAACCGGCCGCAGCAGCATTCGCCGCGCAAGCGACCAGAATGGTGGATATCTGTGGTGGAGAAAATGTTCCCTCGCTTCATTCAGCGCGGCTTCTTCAAAGATTCGCTCGAGGCATCTTGGGTCTTCCTGGAGCCGTCGCGCGAGCAGATCATGTTCCGGACTGTCCCGGCGAGCATAGCTTCCCGCCCGCGCCCCGGCCGGCACGAGTATGACGGATACGGAGGGCAGAAACTTCAATCTCGCCCCCAGATGCCATGCTCGAAACAGCCAGTCCTGCGAGGGTACAACGTACATCTGGCCGGGTGAGCGCCATGGCCCAACCCGATCGGCCAGGCCTCGCCGAAACACCCAGGATGATGAGAAATATACTCCCAGCGGCGAGTACTCGGACGTGGAGGGTACGCCGATGAGCGCGAACGAAAACGGCCAATCTCCGGTTGGATCGGCTTTCTCGCGCGCGATGGCGCATGGCACCCAGACGAGGTCGGCGCCGCTCGACTCCAGTTCAGCCACACATTTTGCGAGATGATCGGGAAGATAGAGGTCGTCGTGGTTCAGGTATGCGACATACCTGCCGCGTGCCAGAGCGAGGCCGTGATTATGCGGACCGGACATGTCGCCGCAACGGCTCGGTAGATTGACAAAGCGGATGCGCGGATCGTCGAAAGACGCAACGACCTCTGCGGTATCGTCAGTGCACGCGTCGCCGACGACGATGATTTCCCAATCTCCGAGCGTCGAATTGCACACGCTTCGAATGGCGTGCCGCAACGGCTGGCTTCTGTTGTAGGTCGCGATAATGACCGAAACGGCGGGAGCCGCCGCAGCAGGGGGGGAGCTCATGTAACAGCCCCGCGCAATGCGAAATTCATCGGTGGTATTGAAAGCATCAGATCCGGACGTCTATCTCCCAGCTATGGAGCTGGACAGCGCTTCGTACTTGAAGACCATATCGTCAAATGACCCCGACTCGGTGTCCCTGTCCGAAAGCAGCGCGCTTTCCACGGGCCAGCGCAGCGATGAATCGAGATCGTTCCATCGGCAGCCGACTACATCCAGCTCGGCCTTCCAGTAACCGCTGAGCCCGAACGCAAGGACCGAATTGTCCAGGAAGAACACCGCGTGCGCCACACCGGCAGGTACCGGGACGGCGAACCCGTCGGCGGCGTTCCATTCGAAGCCGACGCTCTTGCCGAAAGTCGGCGATGCGCGGCGGATATCCCGGAGCGCCAGGAAAACCCGGCCAAACGGCAGGGTATAGAATTCGTCATAATCGACGTGAACGTGGACGCCCCGCATCACTCCGGCAAGTGAACTGCAGGCATTCCACTGAACCGTCTTGAAGGCGCCCGTCCATTCCTCACGGAAGATTTCGAACAGACATCCGCGGTCGTCGGAATTGGCAACGACCGGTACCGGTGCGCAACCCTCGATCGAGATTTTCGGCGGGCTGTCGCTGCGCAATCGACTCTTCATTCCGTCACTCACGGGGCGCAAACTCCATACTCAAGCAAATCATGCTCGCAGGTAGATGTCTGCCAGACCAGCCAGGCACTGCCAAGCTGCAACCAACGCCGGTTCGTGGCGGATTACATCCCCATGCGGCTTGTTCGCACGGGAACTCCTTCAGGCAGGCCTAAATACCAGTCATATCCGGCATGGAACCCGCGGTTCGGCCGCGGCGGTCCGGCTATTTGCGCTTTTTGCGTGACTGAATGGCTTTGAGATAGCTGACCGCGGCTTCGGCGTCGCCCCGGCTAAAGCGGAAGGTCGGCATGTCCCGATGAAGGGTGGTGAGGCCATCCTGCAATCGTTGTTCGAAGTCGGTGTCGTAAAGCTTGTCGCCGAAAGTCCGAAACGGCGGGGCCTCGTCGAGAGGGCTTCGGCCCGTCTTGCCGACGGCGTGACAGCGCGCGCATTCTGTTTCGAGCAGGGCCTTGCCGTGTCGCTGCTCGCGGTCGAGGGCGTGACCGGCCTCGCTCCAGGCGCCGATCATCAAGAGTGCGAGGCAAATCCTGTTCATGGCCGGTCCCTTTTGGTCGGCAAGTTAGCACCAAGTGCCGCGCAACCGTAGCCTCGAATGCCTGCGTGCTGATCAAGCCGCCAAACCCGCGACGACGTGGGGCGAATGGTCGACAAGCCCCTCGAAATGCTCGATATTGTGGATGCCATACGGTTGTGAGCGCTTCGCCGGCATGCCGATTGGCGGGACCTACGAGGCGAAGGGAAATGATGACGAAGGCGATTCTGGGCATTATCGGCGGCTCCGGCATCTACGATCTGCCGGGACTCGAGAGCGCGCGCGAGGAGACGATCCAAAGCCCGTGGGGCGAGCCGTCCGCGCCGGTGCGCCGCGGCAGCATCGCCGGGCTTCCGATCGTGTTTCTGCCGCGCCACGACAAGGGTCACCGGCTGTCGCCGTCCGACATCAACTACCGCGCCAATATCGACGTGCTGAAGCGGGCCGGGGTCACCGACCTGATCTCGCTGTCGGCCTGCGGTTCCTTCAAGGAGGAAATGCCGCCCGGCACTTTCGTGCTGGTCGACCAGTTTGTCGACCGTACCCATAAGCGCGAGAGTTCGTTTTTCGGCAAAGGCTGCGTCGCCCATGTGTCGATGGCGCACCCGGTATCGCCGCGGTTGCGCATCCATCTGGCCGCCGCTGCCGAGGCCGAGGGCATCGCCATCGCGCGCAGCGGCACCTATGTCTGCATGGAGGGTCCGCAATTCTCCAGCTACGCCGAGAGCATGACCTACAAGAACCTGGGCTACGCCGTGATCGGCATGACCAACATGCCGGAGGCCAAGCTCGCGCGTGAGGCCGAGATCTGCTATGCGACCGTCGCCATGGTGACCGATTTCGATTGCTGGCACCCTGACCATGACGCGGTATCGGTCCAGGACATTATCCGGGTGCTGACCACCAACGCCGACAAGGCAAAGACGCTGGTGGCACGGCTCGCCGCCGAGTTTCCGAGGGAGCACGAGCCGTGCCCGGTCGGCTCGGACCGCGCGCTCGACACGGCGCTGATCACCGCGCCGGAAGCGCGCGATCCGGAGCTGCTGAAAAAGCTCGATGCCGTGGCGGGCCGGATTTTGCGCGGATGAGGTTTACACCGTCGATGGGCGCGCCATGAAGGTCGGCAACAGGCACGTCAGGAGCATCTGGCTCGAAAGCGACGGCTGGTCGGTCAGCGCGATCGACCAGCGGCGGCTGCCGCATGATTTCGTCGTGGTCCGGCTGACGGATTGCGATGCGGCCGCCGATGCCATCCGCTCGATGCTGGTGCGCGGCGCGCCGTTGATCGGCGCGACCGCGGCCTACGGGATGGCGCTGGCGATGCGGGCGGACGCTTCCGACGCGGCACTCGATCGGGCCCACAAGACGCTGATGGCGACGCGTCCGACCGCGATCAATCTGAAATGGGCGCTGGACGCGATGCGGTCGACCTTGCGGCCGTTGCCGCCCTCCGAACGAACCACGGCGGCCTATTCCCTCGCCAGTGAAATTGCCGAGGAAGACATCGCCATCAACAAGGGTATCGGACGCCATGGCCTTGGCCTGATCGAGGCGATCGCCGCGGACAAGAAGCCGGGCGAGCGGGTCAATTTGCTGACCCATTGCAACGCCGGCTGGCTGGCGACGGTCGATTGGGGCACCGCCACCGCGCCGATCTACCTGGCGCATGACCGCGGCGTCGCCGTCCATGTCTGGGTCGACGAGACCCGCCCGCGCAATCAGGGCGCCTCGCTGACGGCCTGGGAGCTCGGCCATCATGGCGTGCCGCACACGGTGGTTCCCGACAATACCGGCGGTCACCTGATGCAGCACGGCATGGTCGATCTCGTGATTACAGGCACCGACCGGGTCACCGCTGACGGCGACGTCTGCAACAAGATCGGCACTTATCTCAAGGCGCTCGCCGCGCATGACAATGGCGTGCCGTTCTATGTGGCGCTGCCTCGCCGACCATCGATTTCACGATCGATGACGGGTTAAGGGAAATTCCGATCGAACAGCGCGGCGCTGAGGAAGTCACGCACATGACCGGGCGGACCGCCGATGGCAGGATCGAAACGGTGCGGATCGTGCCCGACGGTTCGCCGGTGGCGAATTATGCCTTCGATGTGACGCCGGCGCGGCTGGTGACGGGATTGATCACCGAGCGCGGCGTGCTCAAGCCTGATCGCGCCGCGTTATCGGCGGCATTTCCCGGACGGATGGCTACCGCAGCACCAGTCCCGTCGCCGCCTCCAGTTCGGCAATCGCCTGCGGCGCGTTGACGACCTTGATCGTGGTCATGCCCATGTCGCGCGCCGGCTTCAGGTTGACGCCGAGATCGTCGAGATAGACGCATCGTTTGGGATCGACGCCGAGCGTCTCCACCATGATCTGATAGATGCGGGGATCGGGCTTGCGCAGGCCGATCTTCGCGGATTCGATGATGTGATCGAACAGCACCATCACCTCGGCGACGTAGAGCGAGCGGCCGCTGTGGCTGCCGATCGCATTGGCGGGCAAATTGTTGGTGATGCAGCCGGTCTTGAACCGGGCTTTCACCCGCGTCAGCGCCTCGACCATCTCGGGCCGCAGATCGCCCGACAACAGCGGCAACACCTCACGGCCGCGAACCTCGGCGCCGAGCGCCAGCGATTCCGCCGCGAACAGCTGATCGAAGGTTTCGATGTCCACTTCGGCACGCTCGAATTTCGCCCAGGCGTTTTCGAGATGATTGGCCGCGTTGGTGCGCCGGATGATGTCGGCGGGCAACCCGCGCTCGGTTTCGAACCGCATGAACGCCTCGAACGGCGAGGTGGTGAGCACGCCGCCAAAATCCCAGATTACCGCCTCGATCATCTTTCCCCGCCTGTGCGAACGCAATTTGGAGAACGGCTAACACGGCGTCCGGGCGAGGGCCAGCCTGGATCGTGGCTTGGCGATGGCCGTGGTCCGGGCTATTTCTGCTTCATGAGAATCTTGCTCCCAATGCTGTCGGGCCTGGCGCTGCTGGCCACGCCCGCTCATGCCATCGTTGGCGGCGGCGCGCCGTCGGCCGACGGTGTCGGCCGTTCCGTCGTCACCATTGTAGGCTCGCGCGGCAACTTCTGTACCGGCGCGCTGATCGCGCCGAAGCTGGTGCTGACGGCGGCGCATTGCGTGCAGCCCGGGGCGACCTACAAGATCGTCGAATATGGCGCGGACCGCCAGCCGCTGTTGCAGGACGTGAGAAGCGTCGCGATCCATCCAAGGTTCAACATGCAGGCAATGGCGGCGCACCGCGCCACCGCCGATGTCGCATTGCTGCGGCTCGATGCGCCGCTCAAGGGCAAGACGGCATGGGTCGTCGGCGCGCCGCAGATTCCAGTTCGAGCCGGCAGCCGCTTCGCCATCGCCGGCATCGGCGTCACGGTCCGCGGTGACGGCAAGAGCGGCGGCATCATTCGTGTCGCGGGACTTATCGCGACCGGAAGGCCCGGCACGCTGCAAATTCGCCTCGTCGACCCCATAGGAAAGGGCATCCGCGACGGGATGGGGGCTTGCACCGGAGATTCCGGCGGCCCGGTATTCGAGGACAAGCCAAATGGCCCCGTTATCGTCGGCGTCGTCAGCTGGTCGACCGGTCCGAACGGCAGCGCCGGCTGCGGCGGCATGACCGGCGTCACGCCACTGACGCTTTACCGCGACTGGATCCTGCAGACCGCGCGGCAATGGGGCTCAGCGTTGTAAGTTTGACGCAGCTCAAGGACGTCACCGCCTTGTTTGTTCGATGATTGGCGGTTAGAAAATTTCAGGAAACGGCTCAACGGTTCAAACAAAGATTAAAACACATGAACATCAACGCGCCCCTCCGCTCGATATCGTCAGCACAGGCAGTCGAACATTTCGACGTACTGATCGTTGGCGCCGGCATCTCCGGCGTCGGCAGCGCCTATCACCTGACCAGGCAACTGCCCGACACCAGTTTCGTCGTGCTGGAAGAGCAGGAGACCTATGGCGGGACTTGGTGGACCCATAAATATCCCGGCATCCGGTCCGACAGCGACCTGCACACCTTCGGCTACAGCTTCAAGCCGTGGGTGGGACCGCCGATCGCGACCGCCGCGGAAATCCGCGCTTATATGGGCGAGGTGATCGACGAGAACGATCTCGCCAGGCACATCCGTTACCGCCATCGCATCAACGCGGCGAGCTGGTCCAGCGAAAGCAAGCTGTGGACCATCGAAGCCGTCGATCAGGGCAGTGGCGAGGCGCGAACCTTCACCGCGAATTTTCTCTGGATGTGCCAGGGCTATTACCGCCATTCCGAAGGCTACACGCCGGAATGGAAGGGAATGGAAGACTACAAGGGACGCATCGTTCATCCGCAGCGCTGGCCGGAAGACCTCAGCACCGAAGGCAAGCGGATCGTCGTGATCGGCTCCGGTGCGACCGCGGCGACGCTGATCCCGAACATCGCCAACCAATGCGAGCATGTCACCATGCTGCAGCGCTCGCCGACCTATTTCCGTACCGGCCGCAACGCGATCGAGCTGGCCGAGGAATTGCGGCGGTTGCAGGTCAAGGAGGAGTGGATCCACGAAATCGTACGGCGCAAGATCCTGTTCGAGCAGGATCTGTTCACCCGCCGCTCCTTCACCGAGCCGGAGAAGGTCAAGCAGGAATTGCTCGGCGGCATTCGTGCAGCACTTGGCCCCGGCCACGAGGAGGTCGTCGAGAAGCATTTCACCCCGAGCTACCGGCCGTGGCGGCAACGCATCGCCTTCGTGCCCGACGCCGACCTGTTCGAGGCGGTCAAGAGCGGCAAGGCGTCGGTCGTGACCGACGAGATCGACCGCTTCACGAAAGACGGCATTCTGCTGAAGTCCGGCGAGACGCTGAAGGCCGACATCATCATCACCGCGACCGGGTTCAACCTCAATGTGCTCGGCGACATCGCCTTCGAGATCGACGGCAAGCCGCTCGATTTCGCCGACACCGTCACCTATCGCGGCATGATGTTCACCGGCATTCCGAACATGGCCTGGGTGTTCGGCTATTTCCGTGCCAGCTGGACGTTGCGCACCGATCTGGTCGCCGACTTCGTCTGCCGCCTGCTCGGCCACATGAAGGCGAAGGGCGCCCGCAAGGTGGTGACCGCGCTACGGCCGCAGGAAGGCAACATGCCTCTGCATGCCTGGATCGATCCGGAGAATTTCAATCCTGGTTACATGATGCGCAATATGCATCTGCTGCCCAAGCGCGGCGACAAGCCGGAATGGCAGCACAGCCAGGATTACTGGGCCGAGAAGGACCAATTCCCGGCGATCGACCTCGACGAGGCCACGTTCGTTTACGAGTAGCTTTGCTCCGTTTGTAGCGCTTTTCTTCACCCTCCCCTGGAGGGGGAGGGTCGGCGCGCATAGCAGATGCGAGACGGGGTGGGGTGTAGGTCTATAAAACCCCCATCGGAAGAACACAC
>JBDRNF010000175.1:0-18909 GCA_043811435.1 Pseudomonadota bacterium | reverse complement strand
CATTATGGAAACCTGTCGGGAATCATGCCGGTCTAATCTGTCGGGAATCTATCCGGTCCGTACCCCGATAGACCCCCCACCCCCGACCCCTCCCCACCACGCGGCGAAGAGCCGCGCGGGGGGAGGGGAGAAGAAAAGCGCTAGCTCTCGCTCAGGATCATGTCGGCGCAGGCGCCGCCGGCCTGCACCACGCCGCTATAGCCGCCGAAGCCGGCATAGGCTGACGCCAGATAGAGACCCGGCACCGCCGTGCGCGGCGAGCGGTCCACGGCTTGCCCGATCGATCGCGGTGGCGTCGGCGCAAAACCATAGACCGCGCCTTCGGGCGCATTGAGATACTGCCTGACCGACAATGCGGTGTTGAACGACGACGCGACCACGGCCTGGCCAAGGCCGGGATAGAGCGAATCCAGATGGCGGACGATCGCGTCCTGCCAGCGCCCGCGCTTTTCGCGGTAGGCGTCCATGTCCGAACTGTCCCAGTTCGACAGCAAATCGGGTCCGTAGACCGAGAGCACGTAAGGCGGCGAGGGGATCCCGGAATCGATCGCGGCGAAATCGACCAGCGACATCGGCGGCATTCGTTCCCCGGGTTCGTCGGCCATCAGCCGTGCGCCTTGCGGAAAATCCGACAGCCGCCGCAGCTGGCGCGGCAGCAATTGCGTGGAATAGGCCGATACGCCGAATTCGCGCGGCGGCCGGCCAAGGCCGAGCGTCATGGCGAACAGTGAAATCGATGGCGCGCGGCGGGCGTAACTTGCCTGCAGCCGGTCTGACCCGGCTTGCGGCATCAAGGCTGCGAGCGCGCCGGGCGCGGCGTTGCCGATCACGCGGGCGCATTCCACGGTCCGGCTGTCGCCGCCGTCCTTGGCGGCGTGCGTGACGGCGCCGGCACGGCCGTCGGCGTCAAGTGCGATGCCGGTCGCGACGCGGCGCAGCAGCACCTCGCCGCCGGCGGCGCGGATGGCGCGGGCCAGCGCGCTCGACAGCCGCTGCGATCCGCCCTGCACGAAGCGCCCGCCGCTTTGCAGATAGCTGCCCTGCGCCATCGCGAAATGCATCCACCACAGCGTCGCCGGGTCGTCGTGAAAATAGGAAAGGTTGGCGGCGAGCGCGCATTTGACGGCTTCGTCGTCGCCGAACACCGCGTCGAGCTTTTGCGACAGCGACAGCGGCCAGTCGGGCGAATGCATCAAGATTGAGCTTTCCTGGCCGTCCTGCGCGAGCGAGCCCGCGGCTGAGGCGATGTGCGCCATCTCGTCGAGCAGCTGATGGATCCCGGCGCGCGCCCGCGGAAAACGCTCCGACAGCGCGTGCCGCGCGGCGACGAAATTATCCGGCATCACGAACGGCGCCTCGAGTGGACCGCCACGCGCCTCGTACAGGGAGCCCGCCGGAATCCACCTGACCGCGTCGAGCACGCCCGCGCGCGTCAGCGCGTCGTGTTTGGGATCACCGGGGTGGTGGGGGTCGCTGGTTTCCTGCAACGAGCCTTCGATGAACAGGTCGCCGGACTTGTAGCTCGACGCCGCGCCGCCGACCGAGTTGCTGCGCTCGATGACCAGCACCTTGCGTCCGGCGCGCGCCAGCATCGCTCCGGCCGTCAAGCCTCCAAGGCCGGCGCCGATCACCACTACGTCACAGCGCGCCATCAATTCCCTGAAGCTTCTCGTGCGGATATCAATCGTTCTTCGCCGCTGTGGCGCGGCATGTCAAATGGCCCTTATGCCGATATCGGCCTAAGACCCATTATGCCGTAAGTCGGATTATGTAGCTGGCAAGCGCTACCCCAGTTCGACGGCAAGGTCCGGCGTCAATGCCGACGGAGCAATACCCTCGGCCTCTAGCAATGTTCCGAATCGTCGAAGCAGGTAGCGATAGTTTTCAACGTGGCTGGTTTGTAGTTTCTGGACGAAAGACTTCTTTCGAATGATTCGATGGAGGGATCGAGGCAGGTCGTCTGGTCGGACATTTCCATTTCTTGTGCTCCATGTTGTTGGAGCAACAATCTTCACGCCATAGCCACATCTCTTGGCCAGCCTTGCGACAGATTTTGGTCTCATTTTAGCCGTTACGGCAGCTAATTGACCGACCGCTCCGAGCCCAAGTTCCCTTTTGCTGCACATCGCTCGAATGTCAGTTCTCAAGAGAGGCGCGGGGTAATCTACGCTCCTCAACAATGCGCGAGAGCTTAGCCAGCGCCTCGGCGGAAGAAGCTTTCAAACTGTCATAGGCTTGGAATTCATGCGGCATGTCCGGCCACAAATCCAACGCGATCTGCGCGCCCTTCGCCTTCTGGATCTCGACGAATTCGACGATCATGTCACGCAATACCTCACGTCCACCGGCCTGGACATAGACCGGGGCAAGTCCCGCGTAGTCATGATAGTAAGGCGAGAGCGCCGCGCGGCCGTAACGTTCCCCCGGATCAAGCCACGCTCCGAATTTAAGCGCCATCCATCCCTGCACAAAATCGAAGCAGTTATTGCTGCGCAGACTCACCCCGCGATCCCCGATATCCGTCCATGGACTCAGACCAATGCAGAGCGCCGGTTGGGGCAGCCCTTCGGCTTTGAGTGTCTGAAGTAACATCAACGCCATATGCCCGCCAGCGCTGTCCCCGGTTACCACGATCTGGTCGGGCGGCACCTGCGCTGACAGGTAGCGCCAGGCAGCCAGGGCATCCTCGGCCTGCGCAGGATGCGGATGCTCGGGTGTGAGGCGGTAATCCGGCGCGAAGACAGGCGCGCCAAAATGATGGGCAAGCATGGCCGCGTAGCGCCGACTGATCCCGCCATGGAACGCGTAACCCCCGCCATGAAAATGCAGTACGCTCGTGTCACCGCGCCTTTGGCCGGGACGATACCAGTCGCCTTCGGGATCAGCGCAGTATTCGGTGGTTACATCATATCGGTCGTCTGTTTCGGTCTGAAGGCTGTCGAAGATCATCCGGCCACGGGCGATATCCGGATCGGACATCGCGACGGTGAATTGGTGCCGCCAGAAACGCACCCCGATCTCGAAACCGGCATCCCAGTCCGGGGCAATCCGGCGTCCCGTTGCTTGACGGAAGTAGGTGGACAGCGCAATGCGGTTGACCGCCATGAGACTGCGCAGCCGCAGTGCGAACGGGCCGTGGAATCCGAGTTTTGCCATGTGATCTCCCAAGAGGTTTTTCCTGATGTTGCACATGTGCCGCGCCTGCATATAGAACGTATACGACAACTCTGGAGTTGCGCGTGACGTCGCCAGTATCGAAACTGTTTCTCCCACCTCCGGTCCTGGCGGGCTGCATCTTCGCCTCGGTCTATCGGGACACGCGAGGCGCGCATCTCTTAGAAAGAGACCGCGTCAACCACTTCCCTGCATCGCCGCTGGTATCGGTGACGCGCGTGATCCACGGCACGTTGACTGTTTTGCCATTCGGCTTGGGCGGAGGATATGCGGCATCAGCCACGATGGGCCCGTCGTTGTTTGTCATGGGGCCGAAGGGTGTTCCAGTTTCGAGCCGATCTCCCGGCGAAGTTACCGCGATCTCACTGGGTCTCTATTATGATGCATGGCTGCAACTGGGAGGCGATCCAGAGTTTAGGCACGCACCGAAAAGCCTTGTGGACGCATTGGCGCGATTTGGAGATTCCGCCGATCCTGAGCGAGGATGGCACATCCTCTGCGCCGAGCTCGAGGATGTTTGGGAGCATCGGCGGCCGCCAGGATGGCCGGGCACGTCGAGAATTGCTGATTGGGCGCAGGCAACCCTGACCCGTGCGGCATTGGCAGGGCCAGGCCGCAGTCTCCGCTCACTCGAACGCCGGCTTAAGCGGATGAGCGGACAGACGCGCCGTTCGCTGAATTTCTATTCGGCGTTCGAGAATCTGCATCGGATTGTGAGCCAAGACCCCGACAATCAGCTAACCGACATCGCCCTTGCCTCCGGCTATTCGGACCAGTCGCACATGGGCCGCTCCGTTCGGCGCGCAACAGGGTTCACACCTGCCCGACTGAACCAGGCGATCCAGACTGAAGAACCGTTCTGGTGCTATCGCCTGCTGGGCGAACGTTTCTGAAGCCCGTCTCATCACAAAGCTACTATTTCGATTGAGCAGTTAGCTGACCGCTCCGTCCCGCATGCCGAACGGTCGCATGGCCGACCGCAGACACAAAAGCCGCCGAACTCGGCCATGCGGCATAATCCGACTTACGGCATAATGCACGAATGCATGGACAGGGTGCGTTTGCGAAGCGCGCCGGGGCGGGGAGAACAGGGCTATTTCCAGGCGTTCCTGTCGCCGTCCCAGCGCTGGCCCTTGAATTCCCTGGCCAGCGCATCGACCGAGCCGTTGTCGTCCCTCAACTCGCCTTCCTCGTCGAGGCTGGACTCCTCCGCCAGATGGAGCTTGGGGCCGGACGTTTCGTCCGCCGTGGAAATGGCGGGGCTGCCGATCCACAGCATCAGCCGGTCGGTCGCACCGGGTTTGTCGGGCGAGACCATCGCGATGACTTCGACGGTCTCGGTGAGGCCGAGTGCCGGGAATATCTGGCTCGGCCGCTTCAACGTCACCTTCAGCTTGCCGGTATTGGCGTCCCACGCCGACGCCGAATTTTTCGCCGCCAGCGTCCTGGCCAGCACGCCGGAAATCGCCGCCGCCAGCTTCTCCCGATTGAGCTTGTCGCCATCGCGCCAGTCGGCGGCACTGAAGCGGATCGTGCGGTCCATCTCAACGAGGCCGCTGGTCCAGCCGGCGGCGACCACGCCGGGCGACGATTTGGCTTTGGCAACCAGCGCGGCTGACCGTTCCGGATCCGTATTGATGTGGATGGTCTGATGGCCCGCGCGCATCGCGTCGCAGGAGACGCCGAGGCTGCTCAGCAAAACCTCGAGGTCCTGCCCCTTCAGGCCTTTCAGGAAATCCGGCGTCGCGTCCAGCTTGACCCGCACGCCAATCGATTCCGGCGACACTTCGGTGAAATCCTTCGGGCTTTCCGTGATGCCGTCGTCGGAGGTCTGGTTCTCCTGGTATTCCCTTTCGCTGAGATCGGAATTATCAGTCGATGTCACTTCCGTCACGGCCTGACCGATGCTGATCTGCCCGCGGAATTCGAAGCTGTCGCCGGTCGGCTTGCGCACCAGCCGGATCGTGACCGGCGATTTGTCGCCGAGGCTCTGGGTGGTGCCGGTCAGGGTCTGGCCGTTGACCGCGAGGGTGGCGACGAAGCGGTCCTTGCGGTCGCTTCCCTTGTCGGCGGGATAGCAGACGTCGAGCACCGCCGCGGTGACCGTCTTGCCCTGGCGGGTTTCCTTGAGCACGACGTCGGCATGGCCGTCCATCAAGCCGTCGATCGCGGTGAAATACCTGATCTCGCCGGCACCAGCCGCCGCCTTGGCCGGCAGCTTGACCTGGGCCAAAGCGAAATCGGGCGAAACCGTCATCAGACCGGCCAGGCAGAATAAAAGCGCGCGCATTGAACGTTCCCCGGGATCCAGAATCGGGCGTTACCGTAGAGCCTTTTTGCCAAAAAAGAAGGCCGCCCGGAGGCGGCCTTCGTCGATCGAACAGGTCGGGAGCAGACGGCTTTAGAAACCCATGCCGCCCATTCCGCCCATGCCGCCGCCACCGCCGCCGGGCATCGGCGGTGCCGGTTCCTTCGGCAGTTCGGCGACCATGGCTTCGGTCGTCACCAGCAGCGCGGCGACTGAGGAAGCGTCCTGCAATGCAGTGCGCACCACCTTGGCCGGGTCAATGATGCCGGCGGCGACCATGTCGACATATTCCTCGGTCTGGGCGTTGAAGCCAAACGTCTCCGACTTGTTTTCGAGGATCTTGCCGACCACGATGGAGCCTTCGACGCCGGCGTTTTCGGCGATCTGTCGCACCGGGGCTTCCAGCGCCTTCAGCACGATATTGATACCGGCCTGCACGTCGGAATTGTCGTTGTGGATCCGGCCGACCGCCTTCTTGGCGCGCAGCAGCGCCACGCCGCCGCCCGGCACGATGCCTTCCTGCACGGCAGCCCGGGTCGCGTTGAGGGCGTCCTCGACGCGGTCCTTCTTCTCCTTGACTTCGATCTCGGTGGCGCCGCCCACACGGATCACCGCGACGCCGCCGGCGAGTTTGGCCAGACGCTCCTGCAGCTTCTCGCGGTCGTAATCCGAGGTGGTCTCCTCGATCTGCGCCTTGATCTGGCCGACCCGCGCCTCGATGTCCTTCTTCTTGCCGGCGCCCTTGACGATCGTGGTGTTTTCCTTGTCGATCACCACCTTGCCCGCGCGTCCCAGCATGTTGACGGTCACGCTTTCGAGCTTCATGCCGAGTTCATCGGAGATCAGCTGGCCGCCGGTCAGGATCGCGATGTCTTCCAGCATCGCCTTGCGGCGATCGCCGAAGCCCGGCGCCTTGACGGCGGCGACCTTGAGGCCGCCGCGCAGGCGGTTGACCACCAGGGTGGCCAGCGCCTCGCCTTCGACGTCCTCGGCGATGATCAGCAGCGGGCGGCCCGACTGCACCACGGCTTCCAGCACCGGCAGCATCGACTGCAGGCCGGACAGCTTCTTCTCGTGCAGCAGCACGTAGACGTCCTCGAGTTCGGCCGTCATTTTCTCGGCGTTGGTAACGAAATAGGGGCTGAGATAGCCGCGGTCGAACTTCATGCCCTCGACGATGTCGACTTCGGTATCCAGCGACTTGTTCTCTTCGACGGTGATGACGCCTTCGTTGCCGACCTTCTGCATCGCCTGCGCGATCATCTTGCCGATCGCGGCATCGCCGTTGGACGAGATGGTGCCGACCTGGGCGACTTCGGACGACGAGGCGACCGGCTTGGCGCGCTTCTCGAGGTCCTTGACCACGGCATGCACGGCAATCTCGATGCCGCGCTTCAGGTCCATCGGATTCATGCCGGCGGCGACCGATTTGGCGCCTTCCCGCACGATCGCCTGCGCCAGCACGGTCGCCGTGGTGGTGCCGTCGCCCGCGGTGTCGTTGGTCTTGGAGGCGACTTCGCGCAGCATCTGCGCGCCCATGTTCTCGAACTTGTCCTCGAGCTCGATTTCCTTGGCGACGGTGACGCCGTCCTTGGTGATGCGCGGTGCGCCGAAGCTCTTCTCGATCACGACGTTGCGGCCCTTGGGGCCGAGCGTCACCTTGACCGCATTGGCGAGAATATCGACGCCGCGCAGCATGCGATCGCGCGCGTCTCCGGAAAATTTAACGTCCTTGGCAGCCATTTGAATTTTGCTCCTGCATGATTGAATATGGTCGCTTGCCGCGCTTCTCTTCCCCTCTCCCCTTGTGGGAGAGGGTGGCGCCTCACGGAGTGAGGCGACGGGTGAGGGGTCTGTCTCCGTGGATAGAAACCCCTCATCCGGCGCGGACCTTGTCCGCGCCACCTTCTCCCACAAGGGGAGAAGGAAGAAAGCAGCGCACCGCCCAGACGAGCGGTGGATGTGTGGCTAGGCCCTCAGCTCAGCACGCCCATGATGTCGCTCTCCTTCATGATCAGGAGCTCCTCGCCGTCGAGCTTGACCTCGGTGCCGGACCATTTGCCGAACAGCACGCGGTCGCCGACCTTGAGGTCGATCGGGATCAGTTTGCCGGCTTCGTCGCGGCCGCCCGGTCCGACGGCGGTGATTTCGCCCTCCGAGGGCTTTTCCTTGGCGCTGTCGGGAATAATGATGCCGCCCTTGGTCTTTTCTTCGGCGTCGATGCGCTTGACCACGACACGGTCATGCAGTGGACGAAATTTGGATTTAGCCATGACGGTTCCTTTTGGAGGCTCGGTTTTCAGGTCTGGTTCGCCATCGAAAGTGGCTCTGAAGACGGGGGCGCATGCGGCATCGCCAAGCGGCAGGGCAGCTTGCACCCTTAGCAATCGGGGTCTTTGAGTGCTAATTGTGGGTCCGGGAATATGGCTTGACGCCGATCCTGTCAAGCAAGGGGGTTAAGTCCTTGGTGAAGCTGATGTAGGATGATCCGGAAACCATATCGGTGCTGTGGCGTAGTCAACGGGACGTCATTGCTCCGACGGCAGTTTTGAGATTGGCTGCGGGACGGGTGCGGCCACGAATTTGTTCGGGGGGAATATCATGGTCAGGTCATGTAGCGTGCGGACGGTCGCCAATCTGGGGATCGCCTCGGCGCTGACGATATTTCTGGGGGCGTGCGGCGGCGGCATGAGCCTGCCGTCATTCTCGTCGGCGCCTTCAGCGCCGGCAGAGCCGGCGCCGGCGCCGGAAATACCCGCCAGCATTCGCGCCGACGAGATCGTCGGCCGCTGGGGCCTTGCCTCCTACCAGAACCCCAATGACCGCGCGCGCACCGAAGCCGCCGCGCGCTCGCAATGCAAGCAGCCCTATGTGATCACGGCCGGCGCGACGGGCGGCGTCGTCATGCATCTCGCCGACCAGGCGACGCCGCAGGAACTGCGCCTCAAGGGCAGCCCAAGCGGCAAGAATTATATCGGCCCCGCCGGGCCGACCCCCGGCGAGCAGGATCGCGAGATTGTTTCCTTCGACGGCCGCGTGCTGGTCACCCGCTTCGTCGACAAGGATGCGGCGGTCCGCTACGGCAACATGGTCTACATCCGCTGCGCGCCGCGGGCCTGATCTTACATTCCGGGTTCGATGCGGCGCATCCCCCGGAATGACACTCCCAAACGAAAACGCCGGCCCCAGCCAGGGCCGGCGTTTTTGCAGTCTGGGGCAAATCAGGGGTCAGTCGAACAGGGCGTCGATGTCGTTCTGCGACGCATGGCCGGCGTCGCCATCCAGCTTCGGTCCGTTCAGCAGCTTGGCGTCGCCTTCGCGGTCGTCGACGATCGGCGGTGCATGGGACTTGATGGCATCGACGCCACCCCAGATGTCCATCATGACCGTGATGTGGTTTTCGATGAACTTCATCGTGGTCATCACCTTGCTGATGCGCTGGCCGGTGAGATCCTGGAAATTGCACGCCTCGAAGATCGAAACGACGCGTTCGCTGATTTCCTCGGTCAGGATCTTCTGCTGATCCGGCGAATTCACCTTGCCGAGCGCGCTGGCGGCCTGATCGATCGCCTCGGCGGCTTCCAGGATCTGTTGGGTCGCTTCTTCGGTGCCGCCGACCACGGCACCGAGTTCGCCGTTGACCTTGGCCATCTCCTCGCCGTTGAAACTCTTGCCGTGCAGCACCGCGATCTCGCGCTTGGTGCGGCTGATGGCGTCGTGAATGAGGTCGAGTTCGACCTTGAGCTTCTCGCATTGCTCGATCTGGGCGCGGTAGGTTTCGAGCAGGGCGTGCGCTTCGGCAACCTCGCGGCTGACCGACTGGCCGATGGTATTGGTTGCCGCGCTGTTTTGGACGACGCCGGAACTGGCCATCTGGGCGCGGATGGAACGAAGCTCGTTCATGATTTCGCGATGCATCGGGCCGACCTCGCCGTCCATCGCTGCGGGCATCGGCATGTCGCCGACAAAAGCTTGTTCGATACGAAAACGTCTGCGATTGACCGGCATTGGATTTTCCCTGACTGCACTCGTAACGTTTTAGGCAGATGTGATTTAACGTCAGGTTCACGCCGGAAGCTGCCTGCGACGCTTATTGCACGCGCCGCACACCAACGATTAACCATGCGCCGCCGGCGTTCATCGAAAATAAACGCTGCGCATCGAAACCGCGCGGTCTTGACGACTTGGTGAATCGAAACGGCGATTCCGTTTACCAAACCGAGGCGGTTTTGATTTTAATTGGCGAGGTGCAAAGGCGCCGGTCCAGGTGCCCCAAGAACTTAACAGTGACGAAACAGTACAGAGTACGTCGATGTTGAAAAATATGTGTCTCGCGCTGCTTGCCGGCGCGTCCTTTCTGGCTGGCATCCATCAGGCCGCGGCGATCGAGGCCGGTCCCACCGAACTCTCCGTGATCTATGCCGAGCAGCCCGAATCGCGGCCGGCCGCGCCGGTGCGAATGGCTTCCGCCGAGCGCGGCAATATGGGCGGCGGCTTCATCGAATTCCTGTTCGGTGACGGACCTCCGCAGGGCGGCCGCTACCCGCAGCAGCAGCCCGGCTATCAGCCTTCCTACGAACACCGGCGCGCGCTGTTGCCGCCGCTGGGCGCCGAGCAGGCCATGCGCCGGCAGGAAGATGTCAGCGAACCCGTGCGTCCCGCATTCGATCCGAAATACGAGAAGCAGCTGGTCGACTATCACGGCAAGGAAAGCGCCGGCACGATCATCGTCGACACGCCCAACAAGTTCCTGTTCCTGGTTCAGGGCGACGGCAAGGCGTTGCGCTACGGCATCGGCGTCGGCCGGCCCGGATTCACCTGGTCGGGCGTCAAGAAGGTTTCTGCGAAGAAGGAATGGCCGGCGTGGACGCCGCCGCCGGAAATGCTGGCGCGCCGTCCGGATCTGCCGCGGCACATGGAAGGCGGACCGCAAAATCCGCTCGGCGCCCGCGCGATGTATCTCGGATCGTCGCTCTACCGCATCCATGGTTCGAACGAACCCTGGACCATCGGCACCAACGTCTCGTCCGGCTGTTTCCGGATGCGCAACGAAGACGTCATCGATCTCTACGGCCGCGTCAATGTCGGCGCCAAAGTGGTCGTGATCTGATTTCTTCTCCCCTCCCCCCGCGAAGCGGCGGGGAGGGGTCGGGGGTGGGGGGTCTATCCGCGCGCACAACTGGCAGCGAGTTGGCGGAGGCACCCCCCACCCCCGACCCCTCCCCGCCACGCGCAAGGGCGCGCGGGGGGAGGGGAGTGAAAAAGCATCGCCACGTGATGCGAAGGATCAAGTATTGGAAGTGGAAATCCCTCAAAACAAGAACGGCCGCCCGATGGGCGGCCGTTCTGCTTCGATGCCGGCGGAAAATCCTCAGACGTAATCGCTGTCGCCGAAATCGTCGGAATCCATGTCCATGTCGTCGTGATCGTCGTCATGTGACGCATTGTCGAACAATCCCGTGCGCTGCGAGCCATCGTCATTGCTGGCGTGGCGTCCGGACGAACCGATGTCGTTGATGCCGGCTTCCTTCGCCAGATCGCCGCCGGACTGATCGCCCCATGGCCTGCGGTCTTCGACGCTGCCGCGATGGCCCGCGCCGTCGCCGGCGCTCGCGGTGTCGCCGAAGCTCTGCTGGTTGCCGCCGCCGCCCATCATCGAGCGGATGCTGCCGAGCAGCAGCGATCCGCCGACCATGCCGGCGGCCGCGGCGGCCGCGGTGCCGAGAAACGAGCCGCCGCCTCCGCCCATCGGCGCCTGTTGGGCGCCATAAGGCTGACCTTGGGGCTGACCGTAGGGCGCCGGGCTGTATTGTCCGCGATCCTGCGCCTGCTGCATGACCTGGCCGCTATTCCATGTCGGACGGCCCGGAAGCTCGGGTGGCCGCACGTTCGGCACCGAGCCACGCTGCGGCGCTTGCCCGAAAATCGTCTCGCGCATCGAATCGAGGAAACCGCCGGGCTGGGGTTGTTCGTCCTCGCCTTCCAGTTCCTGGATGCGGCTATGGGCGCGCTTCAGCGCTTCGTCCTGCAGCAGGACGGTCTGCACCAGCGCATAGAGGGCATTGGGCGCCTTGCGCAGGCCCTGCGCGATTGCGCCTGCCGCGTCCGGATCGCGCGCTGCTCCCTCCACCTTCGAGAGGCGGTCGAAAAGATCGTCAACCAGTTGGCGTTCCTGCGGTGTCATCACGTTCTCCATTGCGACAAAGCGCGGAGCAGATGTAGGGGCGGTTTGTGTCGCAAGTAGTCCCCGGGTGCATTAAATTTCTGTATGCGACAAAGCGTCCGGCGGGACATCAACCCAGTGTAACTTTATTCGCCGCCAGCAAATGCGGGAAATCCTCGCCGCCGAGAAAGGCGTGCTCGTGTTCGCGCTGCACGGTGAGCGGGTCGAGGCCGACGAGAATGTCGTCGACAAAGCCGGGGTGGCACATGATGAGGCCATGCTCGGGCAGCGCATCGAGGAATTGCCGCATCAGCGCGCCGAAATCTGGTTGGGCCGAAAAATCATAGGCGCCGGCGAATCCGGGATTGAAGGCGATGCCGGCACGGGCGGCGCGGCGGCGAAACTGCGCGCTCAGGGTGTCGAGAACCAGCGCCTTTGGCGCGCCGAGCCGCCGCGCCAAAGGCAGGTTGCGTCCGCCCTGGCGAACCCAGGCGCCGGGTGCCGATTGTTTCGCCGCGGCGAGAAAGGCGTCACGCACCCCGGGAAACAGCTGCGCGTGCTGATGGCCGTCGACGAAGTCCGGTGCGCGGCCGAACAATTCGCCGAAGGCCGCGAGTTGCATCATGACTTCGGCATGGACCATCTCGGGATCGAGCCGCCGCAACAGGCCGGCGCGCAGCAGCTTGGGGAAGGGCAGGAATATGCCGCCGTCGAGCGGCCGAAAGTGCATCGTCAGCGGAGCGAACGGCGCCGTCAGCGTCACGTGCAGGCCGATGGCGCAACGCGGACTGCCGGCGGCGGCGGCTTCGAGCGCGCGGACCTCGTCGCGGCCGATCGAGGGCCCGACCACCATCACCGAGGTGGCGTTGAGACGGCCGCGCTCGATCAGGTCGCGGATCGCGCGGTTGACGCCGGGGCTGATGCCGTAATCGTCGGCGCACAGCCAGATCCGGCGCGGCGGCGTGACATCGCTCATTCCGCGGCGGTCCGTTCGCCGGTGCCGGCCTCTTGCGCGCTCCGTTTCACGCTGTGCTCGGCCACGAAATAGATCGGGCGCGCTTTCAGCTCGGAAAGAATCTTGCCGATATATTCGCCGACGATGCCGATCATGATGAGCTGCACGCCGCCGATGGTCATCAGGCCGACCACCAGCGAGGGATAACCGGGGACGGATTGTCCGCTGATCCAGGTTTCCCACAGGATGGTAAGACCGAACAGGAAGGCCCCGGTCGCGAGCAGGACGCCGAGCAGGCTGGCAAAACGCAACGGCGCCACCGAGAACGAGGTCAGGCCTTCGATCGAAAGCCCGATCAGCCGGCCGGGGCTGAAGGAGGTGACGCCATGGGCCCGGGCCGCCGGCTCGTAGTCGACGCGGATCTGGCGAAAGCCGATCCAGCTTGCCAGCCCCTTGAAAAAGCGATTGCGCTCGGGAAGCTGCCGCAGCGCGGCCGCGGCGCGCGGCGACAGCAGGCGAAAATCGCCGGCATCCGCCGGAATTTTCTGCCGCGCGCCCCAATTGATCAGCGCGTAGAAACCATGCACGGCGATGCGCCGCATCCGCGATTCATTGTCGCGGTGCGCCTTGGCGGTATAGACCACATCGAAGCCGCCCTCGATCCAGTGGCTGACCAGCTGTTCGACCAGAGCGGGCGGATGCTGGCCGTCGCCGTCCATGAACAGCACCGCGCCGCGCCTGGCATGGTCCAGCCCCGCCATCAGGGCGGCTTCCTTGCCGAAATTGCGCGACAGCGAAACCACCTGGACGTCTAGCCCGTCGGCGCCGAGCCCGCGCGCAATGTCGAGCGTCGTGTCGGCGCTGCCGTCATCGACATAGACGACCTCGCAGCCCAGGCCGTAGCGCTGCCGCAACGTCTTCGCCAGCGCGCCGAGCCGCTGGTGCAGAAAGGCCAGCCCGGCTGCCTCATTATAGAGGGGGACGACGATCGACAGCCCCTGCGCCGCGGCGGTGGCCGCGGTGGTCGACAGACCGGAAACGTCGGTACCAAGCATCATCGATCAGGTCCAAACCTGTTACGGAACAGCATAGGCTACGCGTCGCCAGCTGTCGCTACGATGAACGGAAGGCGCGTAAGCGCTTTCCGTCATCAACGCTCTTGTTCTCCCCTCCTCCCGCTGTGTCCGCCGAAGCCGTTTGGCGAAGGCGGGCGCAGCGGTGGGGTCCGAGGCGAGCGAAGCTCGCTCTCGGGGTCGGGGGTGGGGGGTCTATCAACGTGCTCCGCTGGCAGCGAAGGCGCTGAGAGGCCCCCCACCCCCGACCCCTCCCCGCCACGCGCAAGGGCGCGCGGGGGGAGGGGAGAAGAGGATCAACTTTCCAAAAACCTCTCGAGCCTGGCGAACAGCGGATTGTCGCGGTCGAGCACATAGTCGAGCGAGGCTATCGACACCGTCTCGGCGCCATGATCGCGGAGAAAGCTGCCGAGCGCGTAAAGCTGCGTCGGCGGACAGTGCAGCGTCACCATCCCGGATGACGTCGGGCCGCCGAACGGCGAGACCACGCCGAAGCGGTTATGGGCTTCCGCCAGCAGCGCGGCGTCGCAACCGGCAAAGCGGGTGCGGACTTCGCGGTATTTGCTGGCGCGCGCCCTCGCCGCGATGTGATCCAGGATGACGCGCGCGGTCTCGCGCGCCGCCTCCGACCAGTCGGCGTCCCTCGACGCCACGAGGTTGGCCTGGCTGCGCAGGATCACGCCGTCGTCGAGCACCTTGAGGCCGTTGGCGGCCAGCGTGGCGCCGGTCGTGGTGATGTCGACGATCATTTCGGCGGTGCCGACGGCGGGCGCGCCTTCGGTCGCGCCGGCGCTCTCGACGATGCGGTAATCGACCACGCCATGCGAGGCAAAGAAGGTCCGCGTCAGGTTGATGTATTTGGTCGCGACCCGCATCCGCCTGTTGTGCTGGGCGCGAAAACCTGTCGTGACGTCGTCGAGGTCGGCCATGGTGCGGACGTCGATCCAGGCCTGCGGCACCGCCACCACGACATTGGCGCTGCCGAAGCCGAGAGTGTCGATCAGCAGCACGCGCCTGTCGGCGTCGGCGATGCTCTCGCGCACCAGGTCTTCGCCGGTGACGCCGAGATGGACCATGCCGCGCGCCAGTTGCGAGGCGATTTCGCTCGCCGAGAGATAGGCGATCTCGACATTGTCCAACCCGGCGATGGTGCCGCGATAGTCGCGGGCGCCGCGCGGCTTGGCCAGCGACAATCCGGCGCGGGTGAAGAACGCCTCGGCCTGTTCCTGCAGGCGGCCCTTGGATGGAACGGCGAGAACGAATGGCGCGGTCATGATGCACTCCCGCCCGTGGCGGGCCTGCTCCCGCCTGCAGCGGGCTTGCGGCCGGCCTGCATCAGGGATTCGACCCAGATCGAAAACCCGACCGCCGGGATCGGCGTTGCCGAACCAAGCTGCGTCATCAGCCCGTCGTAGCGTCCACCCGCCACCAGCGGCTCGGTGCCGTCGCCCTTGCCGTGCAGTTCGAATTCGAAGCCGGTGTAGTAGTCGAGGCCGCGTCCGAACGAGGTGGAGAACCACGTCCTGGCGGTGTCGATGCCGCGCGCGTCCATGAAGCCGATCCGGCTTTCGAGCTGGTCGATCGCGGCCGCCAGATCGAGCCTGGCGTCGACGGCGAGCGCACGCAATTGCGCGATCGCCTCATTGGGATCTCCCGCGATCGCGAGAAAGCGCTTGATGGTGGCGAGCGCGTCGCGCGGCAGCGCGCCGCCCTTCAGGGTCGATTGTTCGAGAAAGCGGTCGGCGATCTCGGCGACGGTGCGGCCGCCGACATTGGTGGTGCCGGCGATCGACATCAGGTCGGTCACCAGCGCCAGCGCCGCCTTGCGGTCGGAGCCGGCCAGCGCTGCGAGCACGCCTTCATATTCGTTGCGGCCGGGCGCGGTTTTGAGCGTCAGCCGCTCGATATCCTCGGTCAGGCTGACCTTGCGGTTGAAATCCTTGATCAGCCGCCGCCGCCATACCGGATAAAGATCGAGCGCCTCGATCAGCGCGTTGAACAGCGCCACGTCGCCGGTGCGAATCTCGACCTCGGTCAGCCCGAACGCGGCAGTTGCCTCCAGCGCCAGCGCCAGCATTTCCGCATCCGCGGCGGCGCGGTCGGCCCGTCCGAAGGATTCGATGCCGGCCTGCAAAAATTCGCTCGGCCGGCCGCCGCGATAACGAAACACCGGCCCGAGATAACAGAAGCCCATGGGCTGGCCGGCGCCGGGGGAGGCGAGATAGTCCCGCGCCACCGGAATGGTGAGGTCGGGCCGCAGGCACAATTCCTCGCCGCCGGGGTCGGTGGTCAGATAAAGGCTCTTGCGGATGTCCTCGCCCGACAGATCCAGAAACGGCTCGGCCGGCTGCAGGATTCCCGGCTCGGCCTGCAGGTAGCCGGCCTGCGTGAACGACAATAGCAGGGCGTCCGCCCATGCGGCGGATCCGGTCGCACGAGGGGCGGCGGTCAGGGTCATCGCGAAGTCCAAACTTTGGCTGGAAACCGGGTTCCAGAGGTCAGGGCGCAGCCCTTAGCATGGCCCGACAGGGGTTTCGACCCGGAATAGCCAAGTGGCTTAATGACCGGCCAAAAAAGTGCTGTAGCCAGAAGGGCATCCTTACTGTGTATGGGGTTGTTTTCGCGTTTTTCTAACCGATCGCCCCGGATCCGCTCCAGTCGCCCCGTGCCGCCTGCACCAGCGCGAGCGCCGCGACCCCGGCGGTATCGGCCCGCAGGATCCGCGGTCCCAGCGAAAGCCGCAGGATTCGCGGCTGCCGGAGCAGGTTGGCGCGCTCTTCCTCGGCAAATCCGCCTTCGGGGCCGATCAGGACGTCGATTCCGGGGGATTCCGCCGGCTCGCTTTGCAGCGCCCGCAGCGGATCTGCCGCATCTGCGGCCTCGTCACAGAATACCAGCAGGCGCCGGGCTTCGCGCTGGCTCAAATACCGATCGAGCGGCACCGGCTCGGCAACGTCGGCCAGACTCAGGATACCGCATTGTTCGGCGGCCTCGATGACATTGGCGCGCATCCGCTCGCTGTTGACCCGCGAGACCTGGGTGAAGCGGGTCACCACCGGCCGCAGCGCCGAAGCTCCCATCTCGACCGCCTTCTGCACCATATAGTCGAGCCGGGCGTGCTTTAAGGGCGCAAAGACGTAGGCAATATCGGGCAGCCGATCCTGCTCGCGGGTCTGGGCTCCGATCACCAGGCTGTCCGGCCGTTTGCGGCCGGCGATCGCCGCCCGCCATTCGCCGTCGCGCCCGTTGAAGGCCAGAATCGTGTCGCCGGCGGCAAGCCGCAGCACATTGCCGAGGTAATTGCTCTGGTTGCGCTCGAGCGCGACTGTTTCGCCCGATGCCAGCGCGGCATCGACAAACAGCCGGGGGCTGCGAAAATCATGTTGAGGCATGGTCAGGGTTCCAATCGGCGCTCCTTTTAGCTCAAAGCAGCCGAATTAATGCAAATATTGCCCTGCAGCGCGGCTCTACGCCGCGCTGTTGCCAAAATCGGCAGGTTGTTAAGAGGCGGCAGGAATCGTAAAAAGCCCCTATTCTGAATCGCTCTTCCATTAGGAAGACGCTGGGGACCGTTCGACCGTGCCGGAGGAACAGCCTTGATCATCCGCCGCTTGATTGTGCCGCTCACCGTGGCTCTCGTGACCTGCCATGCCGGCCAGGCTTCTGCGCAAAGTGCGTTCCCGGCGCCGCTGCCCGGCCAGGCCGCGCCTGCCAACGCTTCACCGTTTCCGCCGGTCAATGGCGCGGCTCCCGCCGCTTCCGTCGGGGGACCCAGTCCATTTCCGGCGACGGGTGCGGCGCCGATCACCGGCTCCGCGTTCCAGCGCCCGTCCGCGCCTCCCCCGCAGGCAGGCGGTCCGCCTGATGACTGCATGAAGAAGTTCCTGCCGTTGCGCGAAGAGGCGGAGAAGCGCGCCAAGCTGATCAAGGCCGCCGGCGAACGCAAGGCGCCCCCGGACGAAGCCTGCAAGCTCATCGGCAATTTCGGCCAGGCCGAAATCAAGATGATCAAATTCGTCGAAACCAACGCCGCCCGATGCGGGATTCCAGCGCAGCTCGCCGACCAGATGAAAACCGGCCACAAGAACACCGAGAACATGCAGAGGAAAGTCTGTGCGGCGGCACAGCAGGTGCAGCAGCGAGGCCCTGCCGGCCCGAGCCTGAGCGAAGTGCTGGGCTCTTCGGCCGCGCTACCGGAGGCCACCGCCGTGCGAAAAGGCGGCAGCACCTTCGACACCCTGAACGGAAACGTCCTCACGCGATGACCGCCTTCCGATGAGCGACGTCACGGCCCGGGTTGCCGATGCCACCGGCAACTGGGTCGATACGCATGCGCCGTCCTGGTCGCGGCCCTATTTGCGGCTTTCCCGTTTCGACCGGCCGATCGGCTCCTGGCTGTTGCTGATGCCATGCTGGTGGTCGGCCGCGCTCGCTGCCGGCATTGCGCGCGACGTCAGCCAATTGCTGTTCGTGATCGTGCTGTTCTTCATCGGCGCCTTCGTCATGCGCGGCGCCGGCTGCACCTGGAACGACATCACCGATCGCGATCTCGACGCCCGCGTCGAACGGACGCGGTCACGGCCGATCCCGGCGGGACAGGTCAGCGTGAAGCAGGCGGCGATCTTCCTGGTCGCCCAGGCGCTGGTCGGGTTGCTGGTGCTGCTGCAGTTCAACCGCTTCGCAATCATGACCGGCATCGCCTCGCTTGTTATCGTCGCGGTCTATCCGTTCATGAAGCGGATTACCTGGTGGCCGCAGGTCGTGCTCGGCCTCGCCTTCTCCTGGGGCGCGCTGATGGGATTTGCGGTCATCCTCGGGCGGATCGATGCGACGGCGCTGCTGCTCTATGCCGGCTCGATTGCCTGGGTGATCGGCTACGACACTATCTACGCCCATCAGGATACCGAGGACGACGCGCTGATCGGCGTGAAATCGACCGCGCTCCTGTTCGGCGCGCGCACCCATCGGGCGCTCGCGATATTTTACAGCCTGGCGGTGGTGTTGATTGGCGCGGCGCTGGCGCTGGGTGCTGCGCGCTGGCCGGCCTGGATCGGGCTGGCGGCCTTCGCCGCGCATCTGGTCTGGCAGATCCGGCGTCTGGAGATTTCAGATCCCGCGCTGTGCCTGCGGCTGTTCAAGTCGAATCGTGATGCGGGGTTGTTGCTGTTCGCGGGATTGCTGGTCGACGCGGTGATGCGGGCCGGCATGGTGCCGTAGTGCCGTAGGGTGGGCAAAG
>JBDRNF010000174.1:0-4543 GCA_043811435.1 Pseudomonadota bacterium | reverse complement strand
GCCGGCGCCGGTCCGCTGAGCGCCAAGGAAATAGCCAAACGGGCCGGTTGTGCGGAGCGCTACGTCGCCGAATGGCTGAACGCGCAGGCCGCCGGCGGCTATATTGCCTATCACGGACTCAGCAACACCTATGAACTGCTGCCGGAGCAGGCGATGGTGCTGGCAGACGAGGACAGCCCCGTCTACGTCCCGCACGCCTGGAACGTGCCTGCATCAATGTGGTTCGATGAACCGAAGACCCTTGATGCCTTCCGCACCGGCAAGGGCATCGCCTGGGGAGAACATGACGGTCGGCTCTCCTGCGGCTCGGCGGCCTTCTTCCGCAATGGCTACCGTGCCAACCTGGTACCGCAATGGCTGCCGGCGCTGGACGGCGTGGTGGAACAGCTCGAGGCCGGCATCACGGTCGCCGATGTCGGCTGCGGCTACGGCCACTCGACGCTGCTGATGGCGCAGGCGTTCCCGAATTCGCGCTTCCACGGTTTCGACACGCATGCCGGATCGCTTGACGAGGCGAGGCGCAATGCTGCGGCCGCGGGTGTTTCCGACCGCGTCGATTTCTCGCTCACACGGGCCGACGATTATCCGGATGGAGGCTACGGCCTGATCTGCTTCTTCGACATTCTTCATGATCTGGGTGACCCGGTCGCGGCCGCTCGCCATGCGGCGAAGACGCTTGCGCCCGGCGGCACGGTGCTTCTGGTCGAGCCGTTCGCGCACGACCACGTCAAGGACAACCTATCGCCGGTGGCGCAGCTCTACTACTCGGCATCCACCGTGATCTGCACCGCGCACGCCATCTCCGAGGGCGGCCACATGGTGCTGGGCGCGCAGGCGGGCCAGGCGCGACTGGCCGAAGTGTTCCGCAAGGCCGGCTTCACGCATTTCCGCCGCGCCGCGGAAACCCCGTTCAACTTCATCTTCGAGGTGCGGCGCTGAAGCGCCGCATCCCTCGACCGGACGCAGAAAGACACTTCCGATGACACCGACCACAGACATGTTCCGCTTCACCATTCGCCATGCGCGCCCCGCCGACATTCCGTCGATCCGGGCCATGCAGGAGCGCTCGATGTGGATCCTCGGCGGCCCTTTCTACACGGACGACGAGCTCGCCGGCTTCCTCACCCAATACGGGACGATGGACGACGCGATGGTGGCGGAGGGCAATTTCTTCGTTGCCGAGAACCCCTCAGGCAAGATCCTCGGCAGCGGAGCTTGGACGCGCAGGCGGCCGGCCTACACAACAGGGCTCGGCGAGAGCGCTGAAACGGAGGCCTTGCCCACCGTTTGCAGCGTCTTCGTCGATCCTGCCGCGGAACGGCGCGGAATCGCATCGTCGATCATGACCCGCATCGAGCGAGACGCCCTCGATCATTGCGTGCGGGACATCGCCCTCACGGCGACCTTGTCCGGCGCGGCACTCTATGAGCGGCTCGGTTATCTGACTGAGGGGCGCGAACAACTGCCGCTGAACAACGGCAGCAGCTTCGGCTGCATCCGGATGAACAAGCAGCTCGAGAGGCCCCTCGACCTGATCCCGGAGTCGGTGGCCTGGCGGTTTTCAGCCTGAGCCGCGTTCGAAGGCGCCGAACATCGACAGGTCGATCGACTGAGCCGGTTCGCCGGCGCCAGACCTGAGCCTGCGGCAGTTGCGCGGGGTCGGCTGCCTGCGCGCCATCAGCGCCTCGGCAATATGAGACGCCCACCGGTCCAGCGACCCGAACCATTCCGGCTTCGCAGCGTGAAGAGCGCGCGGAGGCGGTCAACCGTTCCCTTCTTTCAAGACACAAACACAAGGAAAACGACAATGAGAAAGACTTTTGCAATCGCCGCGATCGCCGTGGCCACCACGCTCACCGCGTCCTTCACCCCCGCGCAGGCGGAGCAGACGGCCCTCATCCTCTATGAAACCAAGGGCCAGCAGACCATCCGCCAGGAGGGCATCGCCTTCGTCGAACTCGACCCGGTGGCGCCTGACTATGGCAAGATCCTCGCCCAGATTCCGCTGCCGCCGGACCTGATCTCGCATCACATCTTCTACAACCCCGCGCGTGACCGGGCTTACGTCACATCGCTTGGCCGTCCCGAATTGTGGGTGCTCGACGTGACGAGCTTCCCGTACCGGACCAAGGTCGTATCCGTTCCCGGCTGCGACGTCGGCGAGGACGTCGCCTTCTCCGAGGCGCAGGACCGCTGGTATCTCACCTGCATGGGAAGTTCGGTCGTCATCGTCGGCGACGCGAAGACGGACGAGGTGCTCGAAACCATGCCGATGCCCGCGCCCTATCCGCACGGCATCACCGTGCATGACGGCATCGACCGCATGCTGGTGACGAGCACCATCAACCCGAAGGATCCGACCGATGCCGGCGAGTCGATCGTGGTCGTCCAGCCGAGCACCGGCAAGGTCCTGTCGACACACAAGATCTCCGACAAGCCGTCGCCGGCGGGCACGGCGCCCGTCGAGGCGTTCTTCGTCCCGGGAGCCGAGCCGCCGGTCGCCTACATCACCAACATGATCGAGGGCCGCATCTGGATCGCCGAATGGCAGCCGGAGTCCGAGACGTTCGCCTTCCGCGGTGATTTCGATTTCGCCGCGATCGGCCAGGGTATGGCGCTCGAGGTCTACTTCAATGCCGCGGGCGACCGGGCCTACGTGACCACGGCGCTGCCGGGACATCTCAACGCCTTCGACATCTCCGACCCGCGCGCGCCCAGGCACCTCTACGCCGTCGAGGCGGCGGGCGGTGCCCACCACCTGGTGTTCTCGCCAGACGGCAAGCGCGCCTATGTGCAGAACAGCCTGATCAACATCCCCGGCATGAACGACGGCTCGATTTCCGTGATCGACCTGGTGGCGGGCAAGAAGCTCGGCAGCATCGACACCTTCAAGGAAGCGGGCCTCACGATCAACACGATCATGCTGACATCCGAGGCCGAGGACTTTCACGCCCATTGACGCCACTGGCACCGGCGGGACCATCGGTTCCGCCGGCGCGACACGGATGGAAGGGCGGGTCATGAGTAAAAACCAAAACCTGGCACCTTCAAGACCGAGTTCGGCGGCGAGTGACCGCCATCGGCGTCCGGCCCAGGCCGGGCGCCGAACCTCGAAAATTCCCGTATTTGGAGAACCCGAAATGTCCATCGCGCACCTCGCTTCCGCCCGCCAAACCGGGCCTGCGACCGAACTCGGCTTGGGCCTGTACACTCAGGAAGGGCGATCCCTCCTCAGGCTTGCCGCCCCCATCATGCTCATCGCGCTCGTCAACATGGGGATGAGCGTCACCGACGCCGCCATGGTCTCGGCCATGTTCGGCGCCGAAGCCCTGGCGGTCGTCGCGGTCGGCAGCGACTTCTACTCGATCGTGTTCTATCTCGGTGCGGGCATTCTTGGCGGGCTTGCCCCCTTCTACACGGCGGCGACCGTGCGTTCGGATGCCGCCGAGACAGCCCGGCTTCTGCGGATTGGATGGATGATGGTGGGGATGATCGCCGTTCTGGTCGTTCCCTTGGTCTGGTTCTCGCCCAATTGGCTGCCGGCGCTTGGTCTCGATGCGAAGCTCCTGGAGCAAGGCCAGGGATACACCCGCGCAATGGCGCTGACGCTCATGCCGATGCTCGGCGTCATGCTCTACCGCACCGTCCTGACGGCGGCCGAGAAGCCCAAGGTGTTCCTGAAAGTCACAGTCGTGATGCTGCCGCTGAACGCGCTCGGCAACCATGTTTTCATGACCGGCTTCGGTCCCGTCCCGGCATTCGGCCCCACCGGCACCGGCATCTCCACGCTGCTCGTGGCCTCGGCCAGCCTATGATCCTCATTTTCATCGCCCGCCGCACCTCCAGGCGAGCAATTTCCCCACCGGCCGATGCTTCCGTCGCCTGGGCTTCCGTCGCCTCGGCTTCCGTCGACTGGCGCGGCCTGGCCACGGTGCTCCGTGTCGGCCTGCCCATCGGGATTACCGCAGTCGCCGAAGTCGGTGTCTTCCTCGCCGCGACGATCTATGCCGCAACACAGAGCGCGGCGGATGTCGCGGCCCACACACTCACCTTGCGCACGGCCGGTGTCGCCTATGCCATACCGGCAGCACTGCTCCAGGCCTCGATGGTCCGGATGGCCCGTGCGCACAGCCAGGGCGATTCCCATGCCGAGCGTGCCGTGTTCACGAGCAGTCTCGCAATCTCGCTCGCATTCGGCGCGCTCATCGTCCTGCTGCTCGCCAGCGGCGCAGGGCCGCTTGCCGGAGCCTTCTTCGACGACAGCCCGGCCGGTGTCGCTGCAGCTGGTCTGGCAGTGGGACTTCTGGTCCTGCTCGGCGTCATGGAGTTCATCTTCGTACCGGGTGCTGCGGCCGCCGGGCTGCTTCGCGGACGCAAGGATACCCGCGTTCCGATGATCTATGCGCTGGTCGGGCATTGGGCTGTAGGCGCTCCGCTCGGCGTCTATCTCTGCGAGTGGCATGATTTGGGCGTCACCGGCATCTGGATCGGACTATCTGCGGGAACGCTCCTGACGACAGTGCTTACGCTCAGCCGCCTGTTC
>JBDRNF010000173.1:0-53192 GCA_043811435.1 Pseudomonadota bacterium | reverse complement strand
CGTCGATCGCGATGCTGCCGGGAGAAGTGACGGCCAGAATCCAAAGCCCGGCCGTCTGAGGCCGGGCCTGGTGTAGTGTGATGTAAGGAGAGCGACCGAGTTACTTGTCGGAAGCTTCTTCCTGCGGTTCGTCGTCCTGGCGGGCTTCCGGATCGAAGAATTCGCCGGCGGCGGCCAGCGCTTCGGCGGCCGCGTCCTGATCTTCCTGGCGCGTGGAGATGTCTTCACCGCGGTTGATCCGCTCGGCTTCGTCGGCGCTGCGCGCGACCGTCACGCTGACGGCGACTTCGACTTCCGGATGCACGGCGATGGCGATGTTGTGCTTGCCGATGGTCTTGATCGGCGCGTCCAGCATCACCTGGCTGCGGCTGATGGCGACGCCGTCCGCCTCGAACGAGGCGATGATGTCGCGAACCGTGACCGAGCCGAACAGCTGGCCGGTTTCGGAGGCCTGGCGCAGCACGACGACGTTGCGGCCGTCGATCTTCTCGGCGACCTTGGTGGCTTCGCCCTTGGCCTGCAGGTTGCGGGCTTCGAGATCGGCCTTCATGCCCTCGAACTTGGCGCGGTTATCCGTGGTGGCGCGCAGCGCCTTGTTGCGCTTCAAGAGAAAATTGCGGGCATAGCCGTCCTTGACGCGGACGACTTCGCCCATCTGGCCGAGCTTGGCGACGCGTTCCAGCAAAATGACTTCCATGTTCGTTCTCCTTGGTTGGTGATGAAGGTTGTGAGGTTGACGTGAAGTGTGGATTCAGGCCGTGGGCAGGGGCGGCGGCCTCTTGTGCAGAAAGCGCTGGCGAAATCCGAAGATGGCGTCGGCAATGCCGAGCGCCGCCATCGCCAGGATCAGCCAGCCGCCGGACACCACGACCATGGTGTAGCTGCAGGCCAGCCAGATCCCGCGGCCTTTCAGGCCAAGCGTCACCGTGTGCAGCACCGCGAAGCCGATCAGCGCGTAAATCATCAGCAGCGCCGCGGTGACGGTCTGCGCCAGCATCGCCAGCAGCCCGCCGGAAAAACAAAATGCGATGGCGGCCGACAAGGCCGCGAGCGTCATCGGCGGCAGCTCGGTGCTCTTCAGGTCGGGCCACGAACGACGCAGTCGTCCCGACATCGCCGTGATCCGGGCAGCCAGCCAGAAGTTGACGATCAGCATTGTCATGGCGCTGTTGGCGGCGGCCGCGGGCAGGATGACCAGCGCGACCTCGATCCGCTGCTGGATTTCGTCACCTGAACCCGCGCCGCGCGGGCTGAGAACCCGAAGCAGGGCCGCCCGCAGGCTCTCGGTGATGGTGGCAGCGTCGGTGCCCAGCGTGAGCAGCGTCGCCATGGTGGACAGCGTGCCGAAACCGGCGATCCAGAGCAGGATGCGGCCGACCGGATACCATTCCATGACAGGCGTGGCCGGCGTCGCGCCCTCGGCTGATTCGGCATTGGCAACCGGCCGTCCCAGCAAGGCGAGATGTCCGAGCCACCAGGCAGGCAGCGCCATCATGATGACGAAGGGGATGCTGATGGGCAGGCCGAAGATCGCGCCGAGGCCGGTGGCCGCTCCGATGCCGCCGATGGTGGCCGCAAGCGGTCCCCATCCCAGCCCTGCCACCATCAACGGCAACGGGGTGAAGTAAAGCAGCACCAGCGAGATCAGCGCGCCCGAAGTGATCGAGGCGAACATCAGCGCCGACGCGCAGCCGGCCGCAATGGCGATGAGAACGATCATGGTCATCAGCTGTCCCGCTCCCTTCGAGCGGTTAGCCCAGGACCAGAGAATTCTCTAGTGTTATCAAGGGTTTAAGTCGTACGGCGCCTATTCTGCAGCGAAAACCGTAGCGAAAACCCCAGCCTGGGCAACTCTAAAACGAAAGCGGCCCCACCAGGGAGCCGCCAACCAACGAGGGTCTTCTAGTCGAAAAGGCGCTCAACTTCAACGGCCGAATTTGTGGGAGGTGTCCAGCAGACTGCACGAAAGTGCCCGGCATGAAAGGAGATGGTCTGTAATTCTTGCCATATCATGTGATGATAAGATATGAATGAGGCGCAGATGCATACGCTCGAATTTCTGCTCGCTTTTGACGGACGGCTGCACTGGTACGAGCAGGGCTACTTTACGAAGTTCGAAATTAAGCGGGTCGAGCCGAGCAAGGAGCGCCCGCATGGCCTGCGCTACTCCTTCACGCTGCACGATCCTGAAGGAAAGCGGCTTATGGGCTTCGACAACGCTCATACAGTCGCAGCGGCTGGCAGGAACGCTAAACGGCAAATCGAAACCGACCACTGGCACCGCACCGAAAGCGACAAGGGCAGAGCCTACAAGTTCAAGGACGCCGAAAAGCTAATCGACGACTTTTTCGCAGAGGTCGAACGCATTCTGACCGAACGTAAGGTGCCTATCCACGTCGTGAGGGATGCAGCCAAGCCTAAGCCCGTGGCGAAGGCCAAAACAAAGCCTAAGCTGAAAGGACGAAAAAAATGACACAGCACAGAATTATCAGTCACAGCGGACTACGTGAGGAAATGAAGGCCGTTGCACGTGGAGAAAAGCCTGCTGCTCCCAATTCGAGCGGCCAGAGCTTTGAATCGGTAGATGCACTGCTGCGCCTACTGACGCCTGACAACAGAAAGCTTCTCGCGATCATTCGCGACCGCAAGCCACAGTCGATAGCGGAGCTTGCGACATTTTCAGGCCGAGCAGCGCCTAATTTGACCCGCACACTGGCCAAGTTGGAGGCTGTTGGCTTTGTCAGAATGGATGATACCGAAAAGCGGACGAAGGTGCCGACCGCCATCGTTCATAAGCTGGTGGTGGAGATAGACCCGTTTTCTCAGAATGACCGATTAGAAATCGGCTAGTCCGCTCAGCGTCTTGGCTGGGTAAAAAAATAGTTCTGAACTGTCGCCGTTTCGTAGCAAAAACGGGGTGCAACCATCGGCGACCGGACGACCCGGAAGCCTTATGAAGATTTTCGATCCGCGGCGCGGACGCCGCGGATCGAGAAGTTCGTTACCTGATCACGTAGGGCAGCAGGCCGAGGAACCGCGAGCGCTTGATGGCGCGGGCGAGTTCACGCTGCTTCTTGGCGGAGACGGCGGTGATGCGGCTCGGCACGATCTTGCCGCGCTCGGAAACGTAACGCATCAGCAGCTTGGAATCCTTGTAGTCGATCTTCGGCGCGTTCGGACCCGTGAACGGGCAGGTCTTGCGGCGGCGGAAAAACGGACGGCGTGCACCAGCTTCAGCCATGATTCTTACTCCTCAACCGTTGCTTCGGCGTCGTCACGCGGACGGCGCGGACCCCGGTCACCACGATAGCCACCGCCTTCGCGATCGCCGCCCCGGAAACCGCCTTCGCGGTCGCCACGGAAGCCGCCGCCACGGTCGTCGCGATCGCGGTCGCGATCGGCCTTGCGCATCATCGCCGAGGGGCCTTCTTCATGCTCTTCGACGCGAACGGTGAGATAGCGGATCACGTCTTCGCTGATTCGCTCCTGCCGCTCGACTTCGGCGACCGCCGCCGAGGGGGCGTCGATGTTGAGCAGCACGAAATGCGCCTTGCGGTTCTTGTTCATGCGGTAGGTGAGGGAGCGTACGCCCCAGCTTTCCATCTTGACGACCTTGCCGCCGAGACCTTCGACGATGCCGGTCATCTGGGTGGTCAGTTCTTCGACCTGCTGGGTGCTCGCATCCTGGCGCGCGAGAAAAACATGCTCGTAAAGAGGCATGGGTGTCCTTTCCTAGTGTTGGCGCGGTTCCCGGCGGCAAGCCCTTCGAGACCTCACGGAAAGGACTCGGAATTAAGCTCAGAAGGCGGAAGCACGGGACGACGGACCGACTGGCCCTGCCGCATCAAAATCGCCTGGAAGGTGAAATTGCTGAGACCGTCCGTTCAGCTCCCGGCCGGGATCCACGGATGCGCGGTTTATAAGGATTTTGAACGCAATGGCAAGGGAATGCCACAGGAGGCGGCAACAAAAAGGCCAGATGCGAAACCGGGCCTAAATGACTGGAAACGGAAGGATTTCAGCTCAGTTCGCGCCACCCGCTGGTATCGCCGACCTGCCACCGCCAGGCGGGGTAATCAAGGCCGGCCTTTCCGGCCGGTTCATCGGTGGATCGCTGGACCGCGGCTTGACACCGGGAGCCCCGGCGGTGTCTTTCGGCCCAACTTTAGGGATTTGGTACGTTCAGGGAGTGCCGATGACGGCAGCATTCACCTTTCCGGGGCAGGGTTCCCAGACGGTCGGCATGGGCAAGGCGCTAGCGGAGGCCTTTCCGGCGGCGCGCGCGGTTTTCGACGAGGTCGACGCGGCGCTGGGCGAGAAGCTGACCGCCATCATCTGGGACGGTCCGGCCGAGACCCTGCAGCTCACCGAGAATGCCCAGCCCGCATTGATGGCGGTCTCGCTCGCCACCTTGCGGGTGCTGGAGACCGAGGCCGGTTTCTCGGTCGGACGGGATGCCGCCTACGTCGCCGGGCATTCGCTCGGCGAGTATTCCGCGCTGGCGGCGGCCGGCAGTTTCAGTATCAGCGATACCGCGCGCCTGCTGCGCATCCGGGGCCTTGCCATGCAGAAGGCGGTGCCGGTGGGGACCGGCGCCATGGCGGCGCTGCTCGGGCTCGATTACGAGGCGGCGGTAGCCGTTGCCGAGGAAGCCGCCCAGGGCCAGGTCTGCCAGGCCGCCAACGACAATGGCGGCGGCCAGGTCGTCATCTCCGGTGACAAGGCCGCGGTCGAGCGCGGGCTCGAGATCGCCAAGGCGAAAGGCGCCAAACGCGCCATGCTGCTGCCGGTATCGGCACCATTCCACTGCCGGCTGATGCAGCCGGCGGCCGACGCGATGGCCGAGGCGCTGGCCGGCGTCGCCATCCGGCAACCGGCTTCGCCGCTGGTCTCGAACGTGCTGGCCGCGCCGATTACCGATCCGGACGAGATTCGCCGCCGCCTGATCGAGCAGGTCACCGGCACCGTGCGCTGGCGCGAATCGGTGGCGTACATGGCGGGCCATGGCGTGACGCGATTTTTCGAGATCGGCGCCGGCAAGGTGCTGAGCGGGCTGGTCAAGCGCATCGCCGACGGCGCGGTCGGAATTTCAGTGGGCGGACCCGGCGATATCGCCGGCGCCAAGGACGCATTGGCGGCATCGCAGTAGGAGATCTTGATGTTCGATTTGACTGGCAGGACGGCGCTCGTCACCGGCGCGACCGGCGGCATCGGAAACGCCATCGCCCAGGCGTTGCACGCCCAGGGCGCGACGGTGGCCATTTCCGGAACGCGGCGCGAGGTGCTGGACACGCTCGCCGGCCAATTGGGCGAGCGCGTTCACGTGCTGCCCTGCAATCTCTCCGACAGCGCCGAGGTCGAGGCGCTGGTACCCGCGGCCGAGGCGGCGATGGGCCAGGTCGATATCCTCGTCGCCAATGCCGGCATCACCAGGGACAATCTGTTCGTGCAGTTGCGCGACGAAGACTGGGACGAGGTCATCAAGGTCAATCTGACCTCGACCTTCCGCCTCGCCCGCGCCGCGACCAAGCTGATGATGCGCAAGCGGTTCGGCCGCATCATCGCGATCACCTCGATCGTCGGCGTCACCGGCAATCCGGGGCAGGGCAATTACACGGCGTCGAAGGCGGGACTGATCGGCATGATCAAGACGCTGGGGGCGGAATATGCCAAGCGCAACGTCACCGCCAATTGCATTGCACCGGGATTCATCAAGACGCCGATGACCGACGCGCTCAACGACAAGCAGCGCGAAACAATCCTTTCGAAAGTTCCTGCGGCGCGGCTGGGAACGCCCGAAGATATCGCGGCGGCGGCGGTCTATCTTGCTTCCAACGAGGCCGCTTACGTGACCGGACAGACGATTCACGTCAATGGCGGAATGGCCATGTTTTGAACCGGTTATCAGCCCTTCGATGGCGCCGGGGTGGTTTCCGGCGGTGATCGGGGCTGGTGGTCAAGGCTTTGTAGTCAAGGCTTGGGAAGTATGATAACCGAACCCCTAACGGATGGGCAAAGAACGCCATTGCAGGAATTTGAATCCCTGTATATTGGCGGGGCGGAGCCTGCCGTCGTTCGCCGGGCCTTCGTCTGACATGACGGGGCAAATCAAGACGATGCGCGATTGCGAAGGAAGTTTAACGACCATGATGGCTCGTAGCGTCTTGGGGACGACGGGTCTAATGGAACAAGCACGAGGTTGAACGATGAGTGAGATTGGCGAGCGAGTTAAGAAGATAGTGGTCGAACACCTTGGTGTTGAACCCGAAAAAGTGGTCGATGCCGCGAGCTTCATTGACGACCTCGGCGCGGACAGCCTCGATACGGTCGAGCTGGTGATGGCGTTCGAAGAGGAATTCGGTTGCGAGATTCCCGACGACGCTGCTGAGACGATTTTGACTGTCGGCGACGCCACGAAATTTCTTGAAAAAAACGCGAAGAGCTGACGCCCCGCGCGGTGCCGACGAAGCCGGACGGGCCGTGATCGAGCGGTCAGCCGGTTTCTTGTCATGGGCCGTGAATACCGGGCTGGAGTGCTGGATATGAGGCGGGTTGTCGTCACGGGCCTCGGCATGGTCACGCCACTCGGCTGTGGCGTCGAGCCGACCTGGAAGCGCATCCTCAACAGCGAGAGCGGAGCCAGGAAGATCGACACGTTCGACGTGTCCGATCTGACCAGCCGGATCGCCTGCGTGATTCCACGCGGCGACGGCTCCGGCGGCACCTTCAATCCCGACCAGTGGATGGAGCCGAAGGATCAGCGCAAGGTCGACGATTTCATCGTCTTCGCCATGTGCGCGGCGCGTCAGGCACTCGATGACGCCAATTGGCATCCCTCCACCGAGGAAGAGCGTTGCGCCACCGGCACCATGATCGGCTCCGGGATCGGCGGCCTGTCG
This sequence comes from Pseudomonadota bacterium, assembly GCA_043811435.1. GTDB lineage: Bacteria > Pseudomonadota > Alphaproteobacteria > Rhizobiales > Xanthobacteraceae > Bradyrhizobium. The sequence goes on along the minus strand of JBDRNF010000173.1, from coordinate 46,293 downwards.
GGCATTGCCGACACCGCATTGCTGCTGAAGGAGCGCGGTCCGCGCAAGGTATCCCCGTTCTTCATTCCCGGCCGCCTGATCAATCTGGCTTCGGGTTATGTCTCGATCGAGCACGGCCTCAAGGGTCCCAACCATTCGGTGGTCACCGCATGTTCGACCGGCGCGCATGCGATCGGCGATGCCAGCCGGCTGATCGTGCTCGGCGACGCCGACGTGATGGTGGCGGGCGGTACGGAATCGCCGATTTGCCGGCTGTCGATGGCGGGATTTTGCGCCTCGCGCGCGCTGTCGACCGGCTTCAACGAGACCCCGGAAAAAGCCTCACGTCCCTACGACAAGGACCGCGACGGCTTCGTGATGGGGGAGGGCGCCGGCATCGTGGTGCTCGAGGAATACGAGCACGCGAAAAACCGCGGCGCCAGGATTTATGCCGAGGTGATCGGTTACGGGCTGTCCGGTGACGCCTATCACATCACCTCTCCGTCGCCCGACGGCGATGGCGCATTCCGCAGCATGAGCGCGGCGATGAAGCGCGCCGGAATCACCCCTTCCGACATCGACTACATCAATGCGCACGGCACCTCGACGCAGGTCGGCGATGAAATCGAACTCGGCGCGGTGGAGCGGCTGTTGGGCAACGCCGCTTCCACGGTGTCGATGTCATCGACCAAGTCGTCGACCGGACATCTGCTCGGTGCCGCCGGTGCGATCGAGACGATTTTCAGCATCCTGGCGATTCGCGATAACGTCGCCCCGCCGACCATCAATCTGGAAAACCCGTCGGTGGAAACGACCATCGACCTCGTGCCGCAAACCCCTCGCAAGCGTGAGATCAATGTCGCGCTGTCGAATTCGTTCGGTTTCGGGGGCACCAACGCATCCGTGATCGTGCAGCGAGTGATCAATTAGCCGGTGATTTAGAACGACTCCACCGTTTCGCCGCATTCGGCGATAACTGCAGGGTGCGATCAGCAACATCGGACGCCGGTTTTGCGTCCTGTCGCGCTCTCAACTATAAGACCCGTGGGCGTATACCATTGGCGTGGCAGTGATTTGCCGGGCCACGATCAAACCGACAGGATTCAGGTTGCATCGATGAGTCAGAGGCCGCCCATTTCACCACGTAGCCCGCGCGCCGCGCTGGAGCCCGAGCAGGTTCCGCCGCCGCCGAAGCGGTCCGACCGCGCCCGCAATCCGTTCGTCATCGTCGGCAATGCCATCATCACCGTCATCCTGGTGTTCATGATCGGTGCCGGCGGGGTCTATGTCTACGGCAAGAAGATGCTGGAATCCGCCGGTCCGCTCGCGCAAGACAAGACCGTCAATATTCCACCGCGCTCCAAGACCAGGGAAATCGCAGAGACCCTGCAGCGCGAGGGGGTGATCGACGTCAATCCGTGGCTGTTCATGGGAGCTGCGTTTGCGTTGAAGGCAAGCTCGGAGCTGAAGCCCGGTGAATATTCGTTTCAGAAAAACGCCAGCCTTCGCGACGTCATCGGCATCATCGTCGAAGGCAAGGTGGTTCAGCATTCCGTCACGATTCCCGAGGGCCTGACGTCCGAGCAGATCGTGGCGCGGTTGACCGACAATGAAATTTTCTCGGGCAACGTTCGTGAAATCCCGCGCGAAGGCACCTTGCTGCCGGAAACCTATAAATTCCCGCGCGGCACCTCGCGCGAGCAGGTGATCCAGCGCATGCAGCAGACGCACAAGCGAATTCTGGCGGAGATCTGGGAGCGCCGCAATCCGGAGATTCCGGTCAAGTCGCCGGAACAGCTGGTGACGCTGGCCTCGATCATCGAGAAGGAAACCGGCAAGGCGGACGAACGCAGCCGTGTCGCCGCAGTGTTCGTCAACCGGTTGCGGCAGAAGATGAGGCTGCAGTCGGATCCCACCATCATTTACGGACTGGTCGGCGGCAAGGGAACGTTGGGCCGGCCGATCAAGCGCTCTGAAATCCAGCAGCCGTCGCCCTACAACACCTACGTGATCGACGGCCTTCCACCAGGACCGATCGCCAATCCCGGTCGCGCCTCGCTGGAGGCCGCTGCCAATCCGGCGCGCACGCGCGATCTGTTCTTCGTCGCCGACGGCACCGGCGGCCACACCTTTACCGAGACCTACGACCAGCATCAGAAGAACGTCGTCAAGCTGCGCGCGCTGGAAAAGCAGATCCAGAACGACACCGTCGAACCGCCAGCCGAAGAGGCCCAGCCGGCCGCGGCCGACCCGCCGGCCGATACCAATCCCACCGCCACCACGACCAGGCCGGCCGCCGCGCCGAAGAAGCCGGTGCGCGCGGCTCCGGGCCGGCAGGGCGCCGCGCAACCGAGGGCCACGCCGCCGGTGGTTCAGCGCTAGCGCCGGTTCGCGCCGGAACCGGATTCCACTTTGGCCGAAAACGCTTTAATGTCGCAGCACCCGCTGCGAATCCCACACCCGCACTTCCGGAGAAATTCAAACGATGGCGTTGTCGAGCATGACCGGCTTTGCCCGCAGCCACGGCGCCAGCGGTCCCTACGCATTCGAATGGGAATTGAAGTCGGTCAACGCCAAGGGGTTTGACCTGCGCATGCGGCTGCCGCCCGGCTGGGACGAACTCGAGGCGCTGGCCAAGAAGCGCGCCGGCGAGGTGCTGTCGCGCGGCACCGTCTACGCCAATTTGAACGTCAAGCGCAGCAACGCGGTCTCGACCATCCGCATCAATGAGGATGTGCTGGCGTCGATCGTCAAGGTCGCGGGCGTGCTGGCCGGCAAGATCGACGCGGTGGCGCCGAGCATCGACGGGCTGCTGTCGATCAAGGGCGTCATCGAGGTGGTCGAGCCCGAAAGCAACGAGGCGGAGGAAAAAGCCGCGAAGGCCGCCGCCGCCGTCGCGTTCGAGCAGGCGCTGACCGATCTTCTCGAGATGCGGCGCCGCGAGGGCGTAACGCTCGGACAGATATTGTCGCAGCGAATGGATGAGATTGAACGTCTGGCCAGAAAGGCCGAGGCCGCGCCCGGCCGCAAGCCCGAGACGATCAAGGCCCGGCTCGCCGAGCAGATCGCGGCGCTGCTCGACACCTCCGATCGCTTCGATCCCGACCGGCTCAATCAGGAAGCGATCATGATCGCGGCCAAGGCCGATATTCGCGAAGAACTCGACCGCATCGCCTCGCATATCTCGCAGGCCCGCGAGATGATCGGCAAGGGCGGACCGGTCGGACGACGGCTCGATTTTCTGGCGCAGGAATTCAACCGCGAGGTCAATACCTGCTGCTCCAAGTCGAACGATCTCGAATTGACCAATACCGGCCTCGAGATGAAGAACGTGGTCGAGCAATTCCGCGAACAGGTTCAGAACCTGGAGTGAACATGACGGCTGGCGGCCACAGCTTCGACGGCGTTGAGCGGCGCGGACTGATGTTCGTGCTTTCGTCGCCGTCGGGCGCCGGCAAGACCACGCTTTCGCGCATGCTGCTCGAACGAATGCCCGACCTGCAAATGTCGGTTTCCGCGACCACCCGGCCGATGCGGCCCGGCGAAGTCGAAGGCCGCGATTATCTGTTCGTCGATCAGACCGAATTCGAACAGATGGTGAAGCGGAATGAACTGCTCGAATGGGCTCCCGTGTTCGACAATCGCTACGGCACGCCGCGTGCGCCGGTCGAAGCGGCGTTGGCGTCCGGACGCGACGTGCTGTTCGATATCGATTGGCAGGGCACCCAGCAATTGCGGGAGAAGGCCGGGATCGACGTCGTCAGCGTGTTCATCCTGCCGCCGTCGGCGGCGGACCTGGAGAAACGGCTCCACACCCGTGCGCAGGATTCCGACGCGGTCATCCGCAGCCGCATGGACCGCGCCAGTCATGAGCTCAGCCACTGGGCCGAATATGATTACATCGTCGTCAATCACGACCTCAACGAAGCCTTCGCCGAGGTGCAATCGATCCTCAAGGCGGAGCGGCTCAAGCGCTTGCGGCGGATCGGTCTGACCGAGTTCGTGCGGGGCTTGCAGCAGCAGCTGGAAAAATAGGCTGGCGTCAGGTTGCGGCGCGTCGCGGCGGCCGCGAGAGCAATTGCGCGATCCGTTCGTCCGCATCATCCGAAGCGCGCAGCTCGCGGGGCAGACTGCCCTGCGGCAGCAAACCGGGTTCCCGGTTCGATTTGTCTGCCCGGGCCTCGTCCGATAGCGATGGACGATCGGCCCGGACGGAATCCCAGTTCACGCGCCGGTCGACGCCGTTCCTTCGCCCGCCACTGAGCCTGAAAATCGCGCTTACCAGCACACCCGCAAGCGCCAGTGCGCCAAGGATGGAAATCAGCAGCATCTGGACCGAGCCGGTTGGCTTTTCGCTCGGCAATGCGTCCGCTGCGGCAAGCGGAAGCGCGGCCACGGCGGCCGGTGGCGCAAGCCTGGAAGCGGGCGGCCCGGCCGTGGAGCTTGCCGGCGGCGTGGCAGCGGCATTGTCGATGGACGGTGCGGGACTGGCCTGCGTACTCGCCACGCCCGCCACCTCCGGCCAGCGCGAAGCGACGACGGATCGCTGGGCGCCGGCATCGTCCGCGTCGGCGCGCGGGTCATTTTCCGGATCAATCGTATCGGTGACGGCCGCCGCCACCCGTTGTCCTGCAAAGACGCTGGTGTCCGGCTCGACGCGCGCCCGAGGCAACGGCAACTCGGCGCGCGCATTGGCGATCGACGGCTGCGTATCGGCGCTCTCCGGCGGCGAAGCAGAATTGGCCGCCGGCGGCGACGTTTCAGGCGCGGCCCGCCGCGCACGCTTTTCCCTGGCGTCGCCGATGAACCAGCAGCGCCGTTTGGTGGCACGGTCAGTGTGATAGTACCAATGACCGCCGGCGGGCGGCGTCCCCTTCGGTCTGGAGAGACATTTTTCGGCCTTGGCTGGCGCGCCGTGCGATGCGGTGACAAGCGGGGAGCCCAGGAGCAGGCCGGTGAAAATGGCGAACACGAATTTCGTGGCTCGTTGGGGCATCTTCATCTCCGGGGATGATACGCGACGCTTCACGCTCCCAATCTCCGCAAAGACTTGGGTGGCAATGAGCCGCAATTCCGGAGGGGGTGGGGCTTAATTTAGGCCCGGATTTGCGCGCCGGGGCGCGGGCCAGATGGATGAAATCCGGCTATTGCTTCGACGCCGTCCACCGTCCGGTACAACCGTCCGATCGCACGAACCTGCCGGAGCCGCTGCGGCCCGAGAAACGGCCCGTACTGTTCCAGCTCAAACCGGAGGCGGACCCGCCCGACCTCGTGGAGCCATTTGGACTGATGTGACCGGAGCTGAGCTCCCCCACGATCCTGCCGCCGGTAACGACAAATCTCTCGGTACTGGCGCCGCAAGTCGTACCTACGGAATGGGCCACCCACGCTCCGTCGAATCTGCCGCCTCCGCCGCCGCTTCGGCCGCTTTCTCCGCCTCCGCCACTTTTTCGCGAGGCACGGCGCGGTGCGTCGGCTTTGGGCTTGCTTCGTCGTGCCGGCTTTTCAGTCTCGACCGACCGCGGCGCCTGCCGCGAACCGGACACCGACTTCTCGTCGTTGCCGATGCTGCCGCCGGCGCTGCCGGATTGCGCGAGCGCGGTGGCGTGACCGATCGTGACGGCAAGGGCGCAGAGAAGGGCAATTCTGATCTGACGTTGAATGAGGCCTGGCATCAGTATTATTCCAATGATCAATATGAACTCAGCGGCCTGAGCCGTCCGCACACGCCGCGCCGATAATGCGGCAAGATTTGCCAGTCTTGCCGCACTCGTCAAGCGCGGCCTCCTTGGCCCTTTTGACGGTATCCCGCGCCACCAGCGACCATGACTCTCCCGAGATAGCGAACGCTCCGCAATTTGTTCCGTAGAAGCTCAGTTCCATCGGACATTTGCTGGCGCCACAGTTCGAGCGGGCATCGTCGACAGCTGCCCTTCGCGAGGCGTGATTCCAGGAAATACCCCATTTGTCGTTGTCGGGACCATAAACGATCGATCCCCACGGCTTCAGGTCGTCCATCTTTCGCAACCGCGTCAGCACCCCCTCGGTGGCTTCGCCGGTCGGCGTCATGTCGCTTTTTTCCTGAAACTTGGCGATCGCAACCTTCATGCCGTTCTTGCTGTCGAGCGGCTCCGGATCGAAGTTGCGTTCATAGAGCCGGTCGCTCAGTTCCCGCAGCAGCACGCCATCCTTGATCGGGACCCAGTCCGGATCCGGACGCAGCGTCTTGGACAGAAGCGGCGGCGCCAAGGCCGCCTGTTGCGAGGCCGTCGCCACCGGCGCCACGAAATAGAAGGTGCCGTCGATCGGGGACGACGACACCCAGGGCTGCTGCGCCCCGCCGGTCTGGCGCTTCACGGTGAGCCCGACCTGGTTGAAGGTCTGGAAGATGTCGAGACCGGCCACTCGAATGGTCGCCGCCAGGGCCCTGGTATAGGGGCTGTGGCCGTCGCTGCCATCCTGGGCGACGCTGCCGGGCTGGGTCGCGTAGGAGATCAGGGTGCCCTCCGGCGCCCGCATTTGCGCAAGGCCGCCGTCGGACGCGCGCAAGCCGCGGCCGCCGAACGGATTGTTGCGGCAGGCATCGAGAATCACCATGTTGAGCCGCGTGCCGGAACCCCGCATCTGCCGCAGCACGAGGTTGACGTCCACCATCTGGAAGTCGACGTCGGCCTCACGGGTCGGATTGGCGCTGACCGGCACCAGGTAATTCGAGCCGCTGACCTGAACGCCATGACCGGCATAGTAGAACAGCGCTACGTCGGCGCCCTGGATTTGCCGGCCGAAGTTTTGCACAGCGCTATCGAGCGCCTGTTTGTCGAGATCGAGCTGGGCTCGGCCACCGATCAGCGCAAAGCCGAGGCCCGTCAGCGTCTCGGCCATCAGCTTTGCGTCGTTGCTGGGATTGTCGAGCCGCGCGATGTTCCGGTAAGCGGTGTTGCCGACCACCAATGCGATGCGTTTCTCCGCGGCTGCGGGGCTGACAAGAAGCGCCAGTAGCAGCGCACCCAGCGCCGCCAGTCCTGAAGGCCTGCAATTGACCGGCCAGCGCATCTGCAATGCATCCCCCGAATACAATGGGAGCAGGTTAGCACTTGCCGGGCGCCGCGAGAAGCGCCCCCCGGCAAGGTCGTATCAATTCTTCAGAACGATGCGCCCGACGACTTTTCCGGCCCGCAACTCGTCGATCCATTTCTGGACCTCGCCCATCGGTTCTTCTTTCATCGGCGTCGGCTTGATCTTGCCGGCGCGGGCCAGCGCCATCAGTTCCCGGGCTTCGGCCAGGGTTCCCACCATGAAGCCCTCGATGGTCATCCGCTTGTAGATCCATTGCACCATCGGCAGGCTGAAATTGCCGCCCATCAATCCGGAGACCACGATCTTGCCGCCGCGCGCAACCGCGGCAACCGCAAAGGCCATCGATTTCTCGTTGCCGGCGAAATCCACCACCGCGTCAAAGCCGCCTTCGGTCTCCTTGACGATGCGTTTGGCGATGTCGGGTTCGGAAGGATCGTAGGCGACGGCGGCGCCGTTCTTCAGCGCAGCCTCGCGCGCGGCGGGGCTGAGGTCCGCCACCGAAATCGGCTGCTTGAACATCGCCTGGGCGAACGACAGTCCCATCATGCCGACGCCGCCGAGACCGATCAGCAGCAGATTGCGTTGCCGCGGCCGGTCGACCAGCCGCTTCAACGCGCCATAGGCGGTAACGCCGGAGCACATCAGCGTCGCGGCCTGATTGACCGGCAGCGGATCGTAATCCAGCAGATATTTGGCGTCGGGCACCAGCACGTGGCTGGCGAAACCGCCGTCGATCGATACGCCGAGAAAGCGCTGTTTGACGCAAAGATTTTCATCGCCGTTGAGACAGTCGCGGCACTGGCCGCAGCCGATCCACGGGAATACGGCCACCTTCTTCCCGATCAGGTCCTTCGCAACATCGGCACCTGTTTCCTCGACGACGCCTGCGATCTCGTGCCCCAGCGTGAACGGCAGCGTCATGCCGCGCGTGGTGTCGAGCTTCTTGCCGCCGCCGAGGTCGGCATAACCGTCCTGGATATGCAGATCGGAATGGCACAGTCCGCAGCGCTCGATGCGGACCAGCACCTCTTTGCCTTGCGGCTTCGGCGTGTCGACGATGGTTTCGCACAGCGGTGCATCGAATTTGACCAATGACTGGCGACGCATCAGCGCCATGGCGTTTCTCCCCTTCAGGACGGTTTTGTCGGACGTATATTTATCAATTCGCGGGCCATGGCAACAAAGCCGCCGACCGGAACGGTCTCGGCGCGCCGGGTGAGATCGATCCCTGCGGCGGCGGCCAGCCGGGTCGAGTCGACACCCAGGGATTTGAGGCTTTGCCGCAGCATCTTTCGCCGCTGGCCGAATGCCGCCGCCGCCACCTGCTCGAGCGCCCGGCGGTCGCATGCTTCCGGCGCCTTGCGCGGCACCAGCCGCACCACTGATGAGGTTACCTTGGGTTGCGGCACGAAAGCCGCGGGCGATATGTCGAACAGGATCCTGGTCTCGGCGCGCCAGTTCGCGAGCACCGCGAGCCGTCCATAGGCTTCGTCATTCTCGCGTGCGACGATGCGCTCGGCTACCTCGCGCTGAAACATCAGCACCATCATGTCGTACCAGGGCGGCCACGGCTCGATCGAGAGCCAGTCGATCAGGAGTGCGGTCGCGATGTTGTAGGGCAGGTTGGCGACGATCCTGGCCTGGACGCCGCCGAGCAATGGCCGTGGATCGAATGTTTGCGCGTCGGCGCAGATGATCTCCAGCCGTCCCGGATAGCGCCTGGCGATCTCTTCAAGCGGCGCCAGCGCGCGCTCGTCGCGCTCCACCGCGATGACGCGCCGCGCCCCCAGCGCCAGCAGCGCGCGCGTCAACCCGCCGGGGCCGGGACCGATCTCGACGACCGTGGCGTCTTCCAGCGGGCCCGCCGCGCGCGCGATCCGGGCGGTGAGGTTGAGGTCGAGCAGGAAATTCTGTCCGAGCGATTTGCGGGCCGAGAGGTCATGCTGACGAATGACGTCGCGGAGCGGCGGCAGGTCGTCGATCGCGCTCATGCCGGCCGCGCCGCCGCCATGCGGGCGGCCAGCCGCAGCGCCGCGATCAGGCTCGACGGATTGGCGCGGCCGCTGCCGGCAATGTCGAATGCGGTGCCGTGGTCAGGCGAGGTGCGGATGAACGGCAGTCCCAGCGTGACGTTGACCGCGTCCTCGAAGGCAATGGTCTTGATCGGGATCAGCGCCTGATCGTGATACATGCAGATCGCGCAATCGTAGGTCTTGCGCGCGGCGTCGTGGAACATGGTATCGGCCGGCAACGGTCCCCGGACCTCGATGCCTTCGTTGCGCAGGATTTCGATCGCCGGCGCCACGATGGTCTGGTCCCCGATGCCGAGCGAGCCGTCTTCGCCGGCGTGCGGATTGAGGCCTGACACCGCGAGGCGCGGGTGGGCGAGGCCGAACCGGGCTTTCAGATCCGCCACCGCGATTCGGGCGGTGGTGACGATCAGTTCGCTCGACAGTTGCGCGATCGCCTCGCGCAGCGAAAGATGGATGGTTACCGGCACCACGGCGAGGGTGGGCGACCACAGCATCATCACCGGCTGCGGTGTGCGGCCGCTGCTTGCCGCGAGTTCGGCGAGAAATTCGGTATGGCCCGGATGCCGGAAGCCGGCGCGGTAAAGCACGCTCTTGGCGATCGGATTGGTGACGACCGCGCTTGCCCGCCCGGTGACGACGTCGGCGACCGCCTGGCGAATCGAGGCCAGCGCCGCCGCCGCGCTGCTGTCGTCGGGGTGGCCCGGCCGCGCCGTCGCGGCCTGGCCGGTGGCCACCACCGGCAAGGCGTCGCCAAATGCCGCGGCCGCATCCTCGGGCCTGACGTCGGCGAGTTTCACCTTCAGCCCGAGAATTTCCGCTCGCTTGCCGACGGAGTCGCGATCGCCAACCAGATAGAATGCCGGGAGCTTCAGTTCATCGCGGCGCAGCCACGCCTTGATCGTGATATCGGGCCCGATACCCGCAGGTTCGCCTGACGTCAGCGCGAGGGGCTTTGCCATGCATCAACGATATTCGATCATCGCGGCTTTGCGGACTTCTCGCAGGTAGGCTTTCGACTTCGCCTCGTACTTCTGGATATACATCTTGTCGCGGATTTCCCGCTTCTTCGGCGTGTCGACGGTGGTGGGCTTGCGTCCACACAGCGCAACCATCTCGACGCCCTGCTTGGTCTGCTCAGGCGCGGTCAAGTGGCCGATCGGGGTCTTGTCAAGCACGTCGCGAAGCACCTGCGGCAGGTCGGCCGAGGTCTTGGTTACGATGTTGCGTATCGTGGCATTTTGCATGGACTTGAACAGCGCGATGGCCTCCTCGCAGGTCTGTACCCGGCTGCGCAGCGCTTCGGCCTCCCTGCGTCGTGCCTCGAGGAGGGAGGGGGGCGATCCCCTCGGCACAATCAACACGACCGGCCGCATCTGATACTCAAAGGCTTCGGTCTCGAGTTTCTCGTTGCCGGCGGCCTGAGCGGCGGCGGCAACGTCCTTCTCGCCGACCTGAAGGCTTCCCTTGAAACGACCGCGGACCAGGCTGGTCCAGACGATCTCGGCCTTCAAACGCGCCTTCAGCGTGTCCGGGCGAATGCCCTGGCTTTCGAGCGTCTTGTCGAGCTGGTCGGCGGACATGCGCATCCGCGCGCCCATCTGCGCATAGGACTGATCGACATCGGAAGAGGTCGGTTCGACGCCGAATTTCTTGCCTTCCTTGACCTTCACCTTTTCATCGATCAGTTCGTTGATGGTTTCCTGGCGGGGCTGTTGTTTGCGCGTGGTCAGGAAATTCAGCTTGCCGCGCTGCTGGATGTCGTAATCGGTGATGGGTTCGCCGTTGACCATGACGGCCACGCTCTGCGCCTGCAGCGGCGACCCGCCGGCCATCAGGACCAGCGCCGCGGCGCAAGCCAGCAAGAGCGGTCGAAGGCGATGAAAGGGCATGGGACTCGTCATGATCATCTTCGCTGTATAACCCGGTTCAAACTGGATCCGCGGCGGCATTGGTCCGGCAGTCGGATCCCGCTCTATTGGATACCGGCGGAACTGCTCGTTGTGGCCGTGGTGGCAATCGTCCGCAGGCCGATCTGGAACATGAACGCGTGACTGAGTACCGGCGGCGTGGAGCCCGCCGAATAGGTGTAGGACGTCACGTAGTTCGCAGCCAGCACGAAGCAGTCGTCGACGTAGCCGGCGCCGATGACGTATTGATTGAGCTTGTTGGCTTCAAGATCCCACCGGGCGGCTCCCGTCACCACCCAGTTCGCGGCGACCTTGATCGATCCGCTGCCGAGCAATCCCTCGCGACGCGTCAGGTAACCGAGTTCCGGCTGCGCGGCGTAATTGCCGTACGTCAGGGCGACCGACCAGCGGTCGAAGCTGGCGCGGCCTTCGGCCTCGAAACGATTGATATCGAGCGTTGCTTCGTCCATGCGCGAGCGCACGCTGACCGTATAGGTTCGGTTAGGCGAATAATTGACGCGGGCGACATAGTCGGATCGCGACGTTTCCAGGCCGGAATTGAGCCCGGTATTGGTCAGATCCGCCACCGTGTACGAGTTCAGGCCGAACAAATGGTAGGACTGCCCGAACAGCACATTGACCGAGCCGCCGCGGTCGAATTGCGTGGTCGCCTGGACGCCGACATTGGCGCGGCCGCCGCCCTCGATGCGGTCGTAGCCGGAGAACTTGTCGACGGAAAACAGGTTGCTGGCGTCGAACACCATGCTCTGCGCGTCTTCGTTGGGCAGCTTGCCGGCATAGGTTTCATTGGGCCGCAGGATGATCTGGGCGATCGGCTCGATCGTGGTGGAACCCCAGGGCTGAACGTTGATGAAGGGATAGCGGTATTCGAGGCCGATGGTCGGCATCACCCGCAGCGCCTGGGTGTCGCCGACTGGGAGGAAATGGGAAACGCCCGGCTGGTTTGAAATCGAGGCACTGATCGCATCGGCGCGGAGGATGGCGAACGGCGTCCATATCTGGCCGACGGGATCGGTGAACGACCGCCGCCATTGCGCCTCTACGGTCGCCCGCGTGTAGGTGCCTGGGATGCCTCGCAACAGGCAGCTGCTGGGCATCCGCGCCAGCGGGTCGGCGGAGGTGGTGAGGCATAGCCCATTGGTGTTTGCCGTCGTCGTGATCGGATCGAACGCCGCTGTGTCCCGCGACAGGCTGGTGAAGTTCGTCTTGTAGCTGAACTCGCCGCCGAAGATCGGGCTGTTGATCACGTTGGAATAATCGAGGACCGGGTGAATGACCGGAACCTTCTCCTGGTTACCCGAGAAGCTGAGGTAATAGATCGTGCGCAGGTCGAAGAAGCTGCGGTTGCCGACGCCGGTCAGATAAAGCTGCGAAATGGCTTCGGTCGGCAGGCTCAGGAACGAGCCCAAGGGATCGCGGTACTGGGACAGCCGGTAATCGGACATGAAGTAGTAGTCGGACAGCAGGACGCCATCCCAGCCCCAAACCCATTTATCGTTGAGCGCGAACTGGCCCTTGGTTTCGACGCCGCCGCGCCAGTCACGGTCGCCAGGCTGACCGGCATAGACGCTGGGGTCGAGCTGGTTAATGCCGTAGCCGCGGATCTGGTAGGATCCGTTGATCAGGCGCTGGCGGAATTCGCCCTGGAACAGCACGCCCTGCCGGGTCGTGAAACGCGGGTTGAAAGTGGCGTCATAGTCGGGAGCGATGGCCCAATAGAATGGCGTCTCGATGCCGTATCCATAGCCCGTCACCGAGCTGAAGGCCGGCATCAGGAAGCCGGTCTTGCGCTTCACCGTCGGATCGGGCGTCGAAAAATATGGCAGATACGCCATCGGAACGCCGAAGAATTCCAGCTGTGCGTTTTCGAAGTACAGCATCTTCTCGGTCTGGTCGTGAATGATGCGCGCGCCCTTGACCTGCCACAGCGGCGGCTTCTTCGGGTCGTCCTTGCACGGCGCGCAGGCGGTATAAACGCCGTTCTCGAAAACCGTGTGGTTGCCGCTGGAGCGGTCCATCCGCGTCGCCGCCATTCGGGTGGCGTCGGCGGTGTCGACGCGCAGCGAATCGACGAAACCGTCGCGGTAGTCGTCGCTCAGATCCATGACGTTGGCGTAGGTGATCTTGCCTTCCGCATCGGTCATGCGGATGTTGCCCTCGGCATGAAGCCGCTTGGTCTTCTGATCGTAGATGACCTTGTCGGCCTCGACGCTGGTGCCGTTGAAGAACATCTGCACGTTGCCGACCGCCGACACCCGCTGATTGTTGTAGTCGTAATTGACCTCGACCGCCTGGACGAGCATCTGTCCGTCATTGGCGGAGGGAGGCGGTGCCGGCCGGGGCGGGCGCGGATTATAGGTGAAGCCCTGCGCGGACGCCGGCGCCGTGGTCGCGATGTCGAGCGCGGCGGCCAGAATCAGCCCGGCCGCCAGCGCCAGAACCGGGGCGCCGGTTGCGGCCAAGCGACTCCATTGGCGGCGCACGAGCGTGCGCCGCGGGAACGCGGACGACCTTCCCTGGCGGGCGGCGACAATGGCCACTACCCGTCCTCCTGGTACAGCAAGGCCAAAAAGCCGGTGAGGCCGCCCACAGACACAGGCAGCCACGCCGCAGCGATCGGATGCATCAACTCAGCCTTGCTCAAATCCTCGGTTACTTTCGACAGAACGTAGAGCAGAAAGCCTGCTCCCACGCCACTCAAAACCATCTTTTGAACGCCGCCAAAACGGAAGAAGCGCAGGCTCACCGAGGCCGCCAGCATGACCATCGCAGCCAGCAAAAACGGCTGTGCAATGAGCTTATGGTACTGCAACCGGTACCCGGCGGTCGCAAATCCCGAACTTTCCGAGGACCGGATATAGCCGGGTAGTTGCCAAAAAGACACAGTTTCGGGGGTGGAAAAACTGTTGCGGACCTGGGCGGGGGTCAGGCTGGTGGCGATGAAGAAGCTGTCCTGATCCACCGGCGGGGCGTCGAGGGAGAATCGGCGCGCCGATTTGAAGGCCCAGCGGCCTTCCTCGAGGGTCGCCTCGCGCGCCTCGATGCGTTCCTTGAACTGGTGGTCGTTGTCGAACCTGAACACCGTGAGGCCGGTGAGCCGGACGCCCTGCTGCTCGCTGCGCGCGGCGTTGATGATCCACTGGCCGTCGCTGGCGACCTGGTTGAGCCAGAAGCCGGACGCATCCTGGATACCGCCGCCGGGCGCGCTGCCGAACAGCTCCGCTTCCATGCGCTTGGACAATTCGCGCAGATTGGCGGACATCGGGTTGTAGGCGACGGTTGCCAGGAACCCGAGCACGATCGAGCTTGCCAGCGCCGGCGCGATGAACTGCCAGGCGGAAACGCCGGCGGCGCGCGCCACCACGAGTTCCAGCCGGCGCGACAGCGCCAGATAGCAGGTCATCGCTCCGATCAGGACGCAGAACGGCATCATTTTTTCGAGCAGTTGCGGCACGCGGTAGATTGACGTTTTCGCCACGGTGATGGCGGAGACCGAAGCCAGCCCCGACGTCTTGCGGACCATCTCGATGTAGTCGACCAGCACCAGCAGGAGGAAGATGCTCGCGAACACGCCCACCGCCGAGATCAGGAAGCGGCCGGCAAAATATCGCCCGAGCGTATTGGTCATCATGCTCATGCTGTGGCCGTCCGTCCGAACAGCCGCAGGATACGTTCATTCGACCTGTTGATGGCCTCCATCAGCGCCGCGGGCGGCTCCACCACAATTCCGCTCAGGATCATCATCAGCCCGCCGCCGATCGCGGCTATCAGCATCAGATACTGAAAGACGGCTGCGAGCGGCGAGCGCACCGTCATGACGGAGCAGGCAAATCCCGCCATGCGCAGCCCGAACACGGCGACAATCGAACCGCCGATCGAAAAATTGCGGCTCTGGCGCGTGGTGCGCGGCGTTCCCAGGAACGCGAAGGTCAGCACCGCGAAGGCGAAGGGATAGATCGGCGCCATGAAACGGTCGTGCAATTCGGCGCGGAACTGGCCGGGCAATTGCTGGTAAACCGGATCCTCGTAGGAGGGCCTCAGCAATTCCCAGATGTAGCGTTCGCGGATTCCCAGCGTGACGTCGCGGCCGTGATTGGAGAATTTCGACATGTCGAACGCGTATCGGCCGAATGCCACCAGCGCCGGGTCGCGCTTGCCGATTTCGAAACGCTGCAGATTGCCGTCTTCGAGCACCAGATACGACCCCCTCTCGTTGCGCAGGATCGTACCGTGGTCGGCAATGATGGTGACGCGTTCCTTGGGGTCGCGGCGATCGTCGACAAAGATGCCGGCGAGCACGCCGCCGGGCTGACGCTCGCGGATGCGGATGGTCAGGTTCTGATCCAGCGAGGCAAAGCGGCCGGGCTGCAGAATGTTGGTGAGCACGTCAGCGGTGATCTCGGCGTCCCACTGCTTGATACGGCGCATCCCGTCGGGCGCCAGATAGGAAGCAATGAAGGCAACCATGATCGACACCACACAGGTGGCGTAGAAAAACGGACGGAACAGCCGGAACGGCGAGAAGCCCGCAGCGTTCATCACGATGATCTCGGAGTCGGTCGCGAGCTTGGTGAGGGTGTGCGAGATCGCGATCATCAGCGCGATCGGCGCAATGATCAGCACCAGCGCCGGGATGACGAGGCTGGTGATGCCGAGAAAGGTGACGATGGTCTGGCCCTGGCTCGTCATCAGGTCGATGCCGCGCAACGCCTGCGTAATCCAGATCACCCCTGTCAGGCTCACCAGAATCAGCGCAAACGACGCCAGCGTCGTTCGAAAAATATACCTGTCGATCGACCCCATCGTTACCGCACGATCCCCACCTGGCGAACTCCGGCTTGCGACCAATCCCTGTTACGGGATCCCCTTTGGTCGCGCCGCAGCTGTCCTGCCGGCCCACATTCTCACTACCATCCCTTTGATCCGTCAACAAAATGGCTGGGCCATGGCACCATTGATATATGGTTAATAATTCAGCCGATGTGTCTAATGAGCCACGGGGACGCTTGGCAGCGCGGCGGCAGACAGGCCATAGTGGCCCGGACCAATGCTTCCCGCGGATGTGCAGCCAGCCGATGAGAGCATTCGAAACACCGCCCGGCCGGTTCCCGACCCAGCGACAGCCCTGAATTCTTGGAGGATTTGCCCATGTCCGACGCCGTCAAGGTCGGCTTCGTTCCGTTTTCCACCGCCCCTCGCGGGGTTCTGGTGGTGTTTTGCGACGACACGCTGAAATTCGGCGCGGCGACGCTCAAGGTGCTGGGCAAATCAGCCAATGTGGTCAAGCGCGCAGCGGAAACCAGCCAGTTCAAGGGAAAGAGCGGCTCGACGCTCGATATTCTGGCGCCGGAGGGTCTCAAGGCCTCCCGGCTGATCGTGGTTGGCGCCGGCAAGCTGTCGGCGATCAAGGACAATGATTTTCTCAAGCTGGGCGGCGCGGTGGCCGGGAAGCTGCCCGGCGGCAACGCGGTGGTGACGATCATCGCGGACTTGCCCGACGGCGCGATGAAGCCCGACCAGGCCGCCGCGGTGGCATCGGGAGTGCGGCTGCGCGCCTATAAATTCGATCGCTACAAGACCAAAAAGAAAGACGGCGAGGATGCCGCGGTGCGCGCCGAGGTTTCGCTCGCGGTCGGCGATGTCGCCGCCGCGCGTAAAGCCTTCGCTCCCCGCGCGCACATTGTCGACGGCGTCATCCTGGCGCGCGAACTCGTCAACGAGCCGCCGAACGTACTGTATCCCGTGGAATTCGCGCGGCGCGCCGCGCAGCTGCGCAAGCTCGGCGTCGATGTCGAGATTCTCGACGTCAAGGCCATGACCAGGCTCGGCATGGGCGCGCTGCTCGGCGTTTCCCAGGGTTCGACGCAGCCCGGCCGGATGGTGGTGATGCGCTGGAACGGCGGCAAGAAGGGCGAGCAGCCGGTGGCTTTCGTCGGCAAGGGCGTTTGTTTCGATACCGGCGGCATCTCGATCAAGGGCTCCGCCGGCATGGAGGACATGAAGGGCGACATGGGCGGTGCGGCTTGTGTAGTCGGCTTGATGCATGCGCTGGCCGCGCGCAAGGCCAGGCTCAACGTGGTCGGCGCCATCGGCGTCGTCGAAAACATGCCCGACGGCAATGCGCAACGCCCCGGCGATATCGTGACCTCGATGTCGGGCCAGACCATCGAGATCATCAACACCGATGCCGAAGGCCGCCTCGTTCTGGCGGACGTGCTCTGGTACGTGGCGAAGAAATTCAAGCCGAAATTCATGGTCGATCTGGCGACGCTGACCGGCGCGATCATGGTGGCGCTGGGCACCGAACATGCCGGCATGTTTTCCAACAACGACGAACTGTCCGAACGCTTGACCAAGGCCGGGCTCGAGACCGGGGAACGGGTGTGGCGCATGCCGCTCGGTCCGGAATACGACAAGCAGATCGATTCGCAGTTCGCCGATATGAAGAACGCCGGCGTTCGCAATGGCGGTTCGATCACCGCCGCCCAGTTCCTGCAGCGCTTCGTCGACGACACGCCGTGGGCGCATCTCGATATCGCGGGAACCGCGATGGGTGCACCGAAGTCCGAGATCAATCACAGCTGGGGTTCGGGCTATGGCGTGCGCCTGCTGGAGCGGCTGGTGGCGGAGCATTACGAAGGCAAGAAGTGACCGGGAAAACAGCTAAGACAAGATGACGGAAGTTCTATTCTACCATCTGCAGGACATGTTGCTCGAGAACGTGCTGCCGCCGTTACTGGAGAAGTCACTGGAGCGTGGCTGGCGGGTGGTGGTGCAGTCGACATCGGAAGAGCGGGCGGACGCGCTCGACGCCCATCTGTGGACCTATCGCGACGATTCGTTCCTGCCGCACGCCACCTGGCGCGCGGCGGACGCCCAGGATCAGCCGATCGTGCTGGCGGTGGAGGAGGGCAATCCGAATCGGGCCAATGTGAGATTTCTGATCGACAACGCCGCGCTGCCCGCTGATTGCGAGGCCTACGACCGCCTGGTTCTGGTCTTCAACGGTGACGACGACAACGCGCTCGGCGCTGCGCGGGGCGCCTGGACCGACTGCAAGTCGCGGGGGTTCGAGGTCACCTACTGGCAGGCCGACGAACGGGGCCGGTGGCAGCGGCGGAATTAGCGATATCCGGCAATTAATGATAATCTGCGGTTTCGGCGGGTTTCAGGCCCCGGGCTTGGACATAGTCACGCTCATGCCGCAAAGTGATGGTGGGACAACCGCTTAGGCGACAGGGTTGGGAATTCGGTTAATCGTGCGAGACAGAAACCTTCATCGCGAACGCCTGCTGGCGCTGCTCCTGCTGGCCCCCCTGATGGCGGGCTGCTCGGGCGCGTCCAACATGTTTCAGTCGGATCTGCTGTCGAAAGACGCGGAATGGTTCTCGCGTTCCGGCAGACTCTTCATCAAGAACGTTTCGATTGAGACGCCGCCCTTGACCCCCGACAAGCCGGTGGCAGCGGAGGACCTGGTGAGCGCCGATGGCGGGTGCCCGGGAATGGCGCCTCCCGGTTCGGACGCCAACGCCCTGACCGACGGCGCGGCCGGCGCGCCGGTGCCCTCGACCTATGGAACGGTGGCGCTTGGCCATACCGAATGCGACGTCGTGCGCGGCATCGGCGCACCTGACAGCGTCAACTTCTCGAACAATGAGCGCGGCGACCGGGTGGCGGTGGTCAATTATTCGCGGGGGCAACGCGCCGGAATTTACACCTTCACTGCCGGACGCCTGAGCTCGATCGAGCGCGCCCCCGAGCCGGTGGCGCCGCCGAGAACGACGAAGCCGAGGAGGAAGCCGGCCGCGACCTGATCGCCGGTCCGCGCTTGCAGGCAGCCGTGAACGGGCTCAGCCCGTCGCCTGATCGTATTGCGAGCTTGCTGCCAGCCATTCTTCCTCGGCGCGCAGCAGCGCGCTCTGGGCGCCGGCCCGTGCCTTGCCGAGCTGCGCCGCCTGCTTCGGATCGCGCTTGAACAGATCCGGCAGCGCCAGTGCAGTATCGATCTTGGAGATGATGCCGTTGATGCGGGCAATCTCGGCCTCGGCGTCTGCGATCTTCTGCTTCAGCGGGATGCGCTTCTCGGACTTGTTGCGCGCCGGCTTGTCGCGGCCGTCGCCGCGTTCATTATCGCCGCGGTCGCGCGAATTCGAGCGCATGCCGCGCGCCGACAGCACCATGCGCCGGTAATCGTCGAGATCGCCGTCGTAGGTCGTGACCGCGTGATCGGCGACCACCCACAATTGATCGGCGCAGGCCTCGATCAGATAGCGATCATGGGAGACCATGATGACGGCGCCGGGAAAATCGTTGATCGCTTCGGCAAGTGCCGCACGGCTGTCGATGTCCAGATGGTTGGTCGGCTCGTCGAGGATGATCATGTTGGGACCGAAGAAGGTCGCAAGTCCCAGCAGCAACCGCGCTTTCTCGCCGCCCGACAGGCTTTTCACCTTGGTGTCGCCGGCTTTGCCGGAAAAACCGATCGCGCCGGTGCGCCCGCGCACCTTGGTTTCGGTGGCGTCCGGCATCAGCTTGCGGACGTGATCGTAGGGTGATCCGTCGAGATTGAGTTCGTCGACCTGATGCTGCGCGAAATAGCCGACCGACAGCTTTTCGGCGCGGGTGACATGACCGGAGAACGGCGCCAGCTTGTTGGCGAGCAGCTTGACCAGCGTCGACTTGCCGTTGCCGTTGGAGCCGAGCAGGGCGATGCGGTCGTCGGTATCGATGCGCAGGGTAACGCGATTGAGCACCGGCTTCTTCGGGTCGTAGCCGACCGAGACATTGTCGACCGCGATGATCGGCGGCGACAGCATGCGCTCCGGCACCGGAAAGGAAATTTCGCGCACGTCCTGCGTCACCAGCGCGGTGACCGGCTTCATCCGCTCCAGCATCTTGACGCGCGACTGCGCCTGGCGGGCCTTCGAGGCCTTGGCCTTGAAGCGATCGACGAACGCCTGCAGGCGCTTGCGTTCGTCCATCTGTCGCTTGGCGTGCTTGGCGTCGAGCATCTCGCGGGTGGCGCGCTGCTCCTCGAACGACGAGTAGGTGCCCTTGTAGAGCGTCAGCCTGGTGCGATCGAGGTGCAGGATCTGGTCGACCGAGGTGTCCAGCAGGTCGCGGTCATGGCTGATGACGATCACCGTGCGCGGATAGTTCGCCAGATGATCCTCGAGCCACAGCGTGCCTTCGAGATCGAGGTAGTTGGTGGGCTCGTCCAGCAGCAGAAGGTCGGGCGCCGAAAACAGCGTCGCCGCGAGTGCGACGCGCATGCGCCAGCCGCCGGAAAATTCCGAACAGGACCTCGCCTGGTCGGCGGTGGAAAATCCGAGGCCGCTCAGGATCGCGGCGGCGCGGGCCGGCGCCGAATGCGCATCGATGTCAACGAGCCGGGTCTGGATATCGGCGATGCGCGAAGGATCGTGCGCGGTCTCGGCTTCGGCCAGCAGCGCGTCGCGCTCCAGGTCGGCCTTCAGCACGACGGAGATCAGGCTCTCCGGGCCGTCGGGCGCTTCCTGCGCGAGACTGCCGATACGCCAGCGGGGAGGAATCGAAATTGAACCGGTTTCGGTCGGCAATTCGCCCCGGATCGCATGGAACAGCGTCGATTTGCCGACGCCGTTGCGGCCGACAAACCCCACCCGTGCGCCAGGCACGATCTGAACCGAGCTGTTATCGATCAAAAGCCGTCCGGCAATACGGACGGAAATATCGGTGATTGAAAGCATGCGGGCTTTTCACCGGAGCCGCCCCAAAACGCAACCCGTTAATTGAACGAACGGTGGCTGCGGGGTGGCTGATACCGCAACAGGGGCTAATTCGGGAGCATTCGGCGGCCGCTGGTGTCCTGTTTGCGCAGTTCGTCCATCAGATCTGCCAGATGTGACGGCAGTTCGGATTCCAGCGGGCGGAGGTTCTGCTGCAGCCGTTCGCCCACGGCATGGCAAATCGATCGGCTGGTCTTGCGATCGATCTGGTCGCTGTTGTCGGTGTGGCTGATCATGACGGGCATCCCGCTTGTATTCGGTAGTGATGTCGCTGGATTAAGTCGCCGGGCCGGGAATGGTTTCCCGCCGGGAGTGCATTGCGTGGCCGGCACATCGGAATGGCATGAAAGCTGGCGCCGATTCCGCTCCATGGAACGCCGGATCAGCTCCGGGCGAGGGGCAGCCAGGGCTGTTTGCCGTGCGAGCGGGACGATTGGGGCTCAATAGCGGGGGCTACCGCATGCCAGGGATGGGGTGCGGGGCGCTGCCCGCGTCATTTCGCTTGCCGGTTCCGTCCGGTCGCTTGCCGTTCCCTGACGGCGTCGATATAAGCGCCGCAACTCCCACCAGCGCTTTTCAAGGACGAGACTATGGCGATTGAACGTACCTTTTCGATTCTCAAGCCCGACGCGACCGAGCGCAACCTGACGGGCGCGATCAACGCGCTGATCGAAAAGGCAGGCCTTCGGATCGTTGCCCAGAAGCGCATTCGCATGACCCGCGAACAGGCCGAAACCTTTTATGGTGTCCACAAGGCGCGTCCGTTCTTCGGCGAGCTGGTGGACTTCATGACATCGGGACCGGTGGTGGTCCAGGTACTCGAAGGCGAGGGCGCCGTGCTGAAGTACCGCGACGTCATGGGCGCGACCGATCCTTCCAAGGCGGCCGACGGCACCATCCGCAAGCTGCACGCGAAGTCGATCGGCGAAAACTCCGTGCACGGTTCCGATGCCGCCGAGACCGCGGCGATCGAAATCGCGCAGTTCTTCTCGGGCAACGAAATCGTCGGTTGATCGATAGCGGAAGCGGCAAATAATAGCCGCTCGGAACGGCCGCGCGCCGGGGAGAACAGGCTGTGGACTGGGTGATGCAAATCTTCGATCCGGCGATGATCTCGAACTTCTTCACCCAGTTTCAAACCGAGATCCAGCAGCCGACCTTCTGGGTCGCGCTGGGCAAGATCATGTGGATCAACATCCTGCTGTCGGGTGACAATGCGCTTGTCATCGCGATGGCATGCCGCGGGCTGCCGTCACGGCAGCGATTCTGGGGCATGATCCTTGGCGCCGGCGTCGCCGTATTCCTGCGTATCATCTTCACAGGCATCGTCGTGACGTTGATGGCGCTGCCGTTCCTCAAGCTGGTCGGCGGATTGGCGCTGCTGTTCATCGCGGCAAAGCTGCTGGTCCCGGAACATGAGGGCGAGGGCGATGTGGACGCGGCGGCGCATCTGTGGGCGGCCGTGCGGATCGTGGCGATCGCTGACATCGTGATGAGCCTCGACAACGTCATCGCGGTTGCGGCGGCCGCCAATGGCAGCATTCCGCTGCTCGTGATCGGGCTTGCGATCAGCGTTCCCCTGATCGTTGCCGGTGCCGCGCTGATCATGGCGCTGCTCACGCGCATGCCTGGTCTGGTATGGGCGGGCGCGGCCTTGCTCGGCTGGGTGGCCGGTGAGGTCATGGCGACCGATCCCGCGATCGTCCCGCATCTGAAGGCGTTCTTCAACGGTCCGGTCGGCGTCACGCTTGACTCGATTCTCGCGCCGCTCAAGGTGTTCCCGCAGTTTGCCAATGACGGTCATGGCGGGGAGGTGATCTTCGGCATCGTCGGCATCGCCATCGTTCTGGTGGCGGGATCGATGTGGCGGAAGCGCAGGCTGCAAGGCGATGCGCACTCCGCGACGGCGGCTTGACCGGGCCTATCGCCGCACGATCGAGCCGGCGCGGCCGACCAGCCGCGCCAGCTGCTTGAACCGGCTGCCGACGCGATCGGCGACCAGGTCGACCATCGTGTGTTCGAACACCAGCATCAGCTTGCGGCCCTGGCTTCGAAAGTGGGTCCGCGGCAGAACGCCGGGCCGTGCCGCCGATATCAGATGAGCGACGCGAAAGGCCGCGCCGAGCAGCCGGGCGCGCTCGACCATGGCCGGCGGCACCAGTTGCTGAATGATCGCGGGAGGTTCATTTTGCTCGCTCAGGCCGGCGTAGCGATAAAATACCGACAGCGCGACAAAGGCCCGGCCCTGATGGCTGATCGAGCCGAAATTGCCGTTGGTAATGAGATTGAGCGTCTGCTCGCCGCGGTAGTCGGGATGTACCCGCCATCCGATGTCCGACAGCAGGCAGGCGGTATGGCGCAGGCGGCGATCCTCTTCGGTTTCCTTGAGTTTGACCACCCGGACCAACCGATCGGTCCATCCGATCAGTTCCTGGGCGTGCCGGGTCGATCGCGACAGCAATTCATTCAGCGTCTGCGCGGCGCAGATCAGGCCATCCCTGGAGCGCTCGGCTTCCGGCAACTTCGCGTAAAGCAGGCCTTCACGCACGCCGAAGGTCGAGAACACGATGGTCTTCGGTTGGGCGACGCGAATGATGTATTCGAGAACGAGAGCGGCATAGGCCAGCAACGGCCGGCGGGCGTCCGAGATCGCCTCGATATCGGCCAGCATGTCGACCGCCGCCAGCCGGCGCAGGCGCTGCGCGAAACCCAGCGCATCCGCCGCCGGGATCGAATAGCCGTGCATCACGCGCAGGGGATAGCCGCTCTGGATGATGTGGATGCGGGCCAGCGCCCGCCACGTTCCGCCGACCGCATAGAAAGTGCGGCCGCGGCCGGCCTTGAGCTGCGCCACGCCGGCAAGATCCGATTTGACGATGCGCTCGGCGCGCTTCAGCGATTTCTGCGACACGTCCTGCAGCGCCAGGCTTCCGAGCGGAAGCGTTACTCCGCTGCGAACCCGGTTGCCGCGCACGTCGATCAGTTCCAGCGAACCGCCGCCGAGATCGCCGACAATGCCGTCAGGCTTGTGGATGCCGGAGATCACGCCCAGCGCCGATAGATGCGCCTCGCGCGGCCCCGACAGGATCTCGATCGGGCAGCCGCAGATGCGTTCGGCCCTGGCGATGAAATCGGGACCGTTGCTGGCGTCGCGGCAGGCGGCCGTGGCGATCGCATGGACGCGGCCGACCTTCATCACCCGGCACAATGCGCGAAACCGCCGCAGCGAGGTCAGCGCCTTGGCGACGGAATCCGCCGCCAGCAGCCCGGTGGTCTGGACCTCGCGGCCGAGACCGCACAGCGCCTTCTCGTTGAAGATGGTGATCAGGCTGCGCGCCATCTTTTCATAGACGACGAGGCGCACCGAATTCGAGCCGATGTCGATGACCGCGACGCTGGATGCGCGTTTGTGCGGCCGCTTCACCACGTCGGCCCCTTAGGGCGACTGATGACGCTCGGAACGGCGCGTGAGGCGGCGCGGCGAAGATTCCTTGAGAGACTTTCCACGGCCAGACAGACTCGGATTCGTCATGAAGTAATCGTGCAGATTGAAGGGCTCCTCGCCCTTCGCGGCCTTCATACGCGTTGACGATCCATCCGGCAACAACTGCCAGCTCTGCTCGGTATCCTTCAGGTTCGCGACCATGATTTGCTCGAGAACCTGCTGATGAACCGTGGGATTTTGCAGCGGACACAGGATCTCGACACGGCGGTCGAGATTGCGCGGCATCATGTCGGCGGAGGAGATATACACAGCAGCTTTTGCGCTGGGCAGGCCCTGTCCCATCCCGAAGCAGTAGATTCGGCCATGTTCGAGAAAACGGCCGATGATCGATTTGACGCGGATATTCTCCGAAAGTCCTGGTACCCCGGGCCGCAGGCAGCAAATGCCGCGAACGATCAGCTCGATCGGTACGCCGGCCTGCGATGCTTCGTAAAGCGCGTCGATGATATCGGGATCCACCAGCGAGTTCATCTTGAGCCAGATTCCCGCCGGCTTGCCGTTACTGGCAAAATGGGTCTCGCCGCGAATATGTTCGAGCATCCGCGCGCGCAGCGTCAGCGGCGATACCGCCATCTTTTCGATATCGATCGGTTCCGCATAGCCGGTGATGTAGTTGAACACCCGCGCCGCGTCGCGCCCGATGATCGGATCGGACGTGAAGTAGGAGAGGTCGGTATAGATGCGCGCGGTGACCGGATGATAGTTGCCGGTGCCGGTGTGGACATAGGTGGTGAGGCTGCCGCCCTCGCGGCGCACGACCAGCGACAGCTTGGCGTGGGTCTTCAGTTCGATGAATCCGTACACCACCTGCACGCCGGCGCGCTCGAGATCGCGCGCCCAGCGGATATTGGCTTCCTCGTCGAACCGCGCCTTGAGTTCGACCAGCGCGGTCACGGTTTTTCCGGCCTCCGCGGCCTCCACCAGCGCCCACACGATCGGCGAGTTGTTCGAGGTGCGATAGAGCGTCTGCTTGATCGCGACGACGTCGGGGTCGCGCGCCGCCTGTTGCAGGAACTGCACGACGACGTCGAACGATTCGTAGGGGTGATGAACGATCAGGTCTTTCTGCCGGATCGCCGCGAAAATATCGCCGCCATGATCGCGCACGCGTTCGGGATGGCGCGGGACGTAGGGCGCGAATTCGAGATCGGGCCGGTCGAGCCTCGTCAGCTGCGACAGCTCGTTCATCGCCAGCACGCCGTCGACCAGCAATACCTCGTCGTCGGCGGTGGACAGCGCGTGCTGCACGAAGATGCGCAGCTCTTCCGGCATCTTGGCTTCGATCTCGAGCCGGATCACCGATCCGCGGCGCCGGCGTTTCAGCGCGGTTTCGAACAGGCGGACCAGATCTTCCGCCTCTTCCTCGATTTCGAGTTCGGAGTCGCGGATGATGCGGAAAGCGCCCTGGCCCTTGACGTGGTAGCCGGGAAACAGCCGGCCGATGAACAGGCCGGTGGCCTGCTCCAGCGTGATCAGCCGCACCGCGGCATCCTTGCCCGCGGGCATCCGGATGAAGCGATCGATCTTGCCGGGCATGCGGATCAGCGCATTCATCGGCTTGCCGTCGGAAACCCGCGCCAGCTGCAGCGCAACGGTAAATCCGAGACTCGGAATGAACGGGAAGGGATGGGCCGGATCGATCGCGAGCGGCGTCAGCAGCGGGAAAATGTTGTGGAGGAAATGATCCTCGATCCAGGTCCGCTCGGACTTGGTGACGTCGCGGCCGTCGACCAGAACGATGCCGACCTCGGCCAGAATGCCGCGCAGGTCGCGCCAGATCGCCTGCTGGTCTCCGGCAAGCCTGGAAACCTTCTCGTTGATCTTGACCAGTTGTTCGGACGGGGTCAGCCCGTCGGGACTGCGCTCGGTGATGCCCTCGCGCACCTGGGCCTTGATGCCGGCGACGCGGACCATGAAGAATTCATCAAGGTTATTGGCTGAAATCGACAGGAATCGCACCCGCTCCAGCGCGGGATGGCCGGGGTTGACCGATTCCTCCAGGACCCGGCGGTTGAAGTTCAGCCAGGAGAGTTCGCGATTGATGAAGCGTTCAGGGCTGGAAGCCACCGCTGGGCCGGCTTCGGCCTCCGCATCTTTTTCTTTAATTACAACAGCTTGTGCGGATTCCATCAGAGTTCGGTCCAATCCTGCGATGCTTGCGCCGTTGCCGGCAATTGCGCAGCAAAGCATGTGTTATCGCGATGACGTTTCAATGACATTGATGTTCCCGGCCGCGGCACCGTCAAGATGGCACAGGGTCTCAGGATCAGGCGTTGCGGAGCAATTCCGCCGCCAGCGCCCGGGTCACCGGGCGGCCCAGCCGCAGGGCTTCGCTGTCCAGCAGCTCGACGGTCCGGCGCACGGCCGCATAGGACCGCTCGATCCGGGAGGCGAGATAGCTCACCACGGTCTCGTCGATCGTGAGCTGCCGGTCCGTGCAGGATTTGACGATCAGGGCGCGAAACAGCTGATCGTCAGGCGGCAAAAGCGTCACCGCCGGCACCGCGCGCAGGCGCGAACGCAGGTCGCGCAATTCGACCGCGAACGCCGACGGCGGATCGCGCGCGGTGATCAGCACGAACGCCTCATCCTCGCGCGCCAGGTTCATCAGATGGAACAAGGCCCGTTCGTCGACATCCCCCGGCCTCAGATCTTCCACCACCAGCGCCCCCGTCGCCAGCGCGCCCGGCACGGCGGCCGCGGTCAGCGCATGCGCCGATATCGAGCGTGCGCCGGCTTGCTCGGCCCAGATCGCGGCGAGGTGGCTCTTGCCGCAGCCTTCCGGACCCACCAGCAGCATCACGCGGTTGGGCCATTCCGGCCAGCTGTCGATCAGCGCCAGGCCCGCTTCATTGGCCGGACCTTCGAGAAAATTGTCGCGCGTCAGGCTCTCTGCGTGGGGCAGCGCGAATGCGAGCTGGCGGGGTTGAACGCGGGCGGCCACGCAAAATCTCTCTAGGTTATTTCGACGGTACTCATGTGCCGTACCCACTCCACGAGATAGAGCGAGACGGAAACCAGCGTAAAAACCGTGACGAAACCCATCAGGATCAGATCGTAGGGCGTCGGATTGAAGCCGAAGCCCAGCGCCGCCAGCACCAGTGCCGCGAACGCCACCTGCGCCACCGTATTGAGCTTCGACACCATCAAGGGTTTCATCGGGATCGGCTTGCCGACCAACCATGACACAATCACGGCGGCGATGATCATGATGTCGCGCGAGACCACGAGGATGACGATCCAGCCCGGTACCGCGCCCCAGGTCCCGAGCGCGATATAGATCGAAACCAGCAGGGCCTTGTCGGCCAGCGGATCGAGCAGGGCGCCGAGTTCGCTCGCCATGTTGAAGCGCTTGGCCAGGAAACCATCGACGGCGTCGCTGACGCCGGCAACGATGAAGATCGCAAAGGCGATCGCCATCTGGTTCGACGCAATCGCCCACACGATGACCGGCACCAGGAGGATGCGGCCCAGCGTAATGATGTTCGGAATACTCAACTCGGTCGCTTCCCGGCTACCGGCCTGATTTCGCAAATGATCCAGCCCTTGGCAGCCCAGACCGGTTCCTGTCTACATAGTACATGCCGCCGCCGCTTGCGAGCCATTGCACGATGACGGAATCCGACGTAACCAGCCGCCTTCATCGGGATTAGGGCATGATCGACCGCAAAAACGGGCTCACTTACGCGGATTCGGGCGTCGACATCGATGCGGGCAATCGCCTGGTCGATCTGATCAAGCCGATGGTTCGCGCCACCGCCAGGGCGGGCGCCGACGCCGAAATCGGCGGGTTCGGCGGATTGTTCGACCTCAAGGCCGCGGGCTTCAAGGATCCGGTCCTGGTCGCCGCCACCGACGGCGTCGGCACCAAGGTCAAGATCGCCATCGAGACCGGCCTGCATGGCGGCATCGGCGTCGATCTGGTGGCGATGTCGGTCAACGACCTCGTGGTGCAGGGCGCCGAACCGCTATTCTTTCTCGACTATTTCGCCTGCGGCAAGCTCGACCCCGAGGCCGCCGCGGCGATCGTGGCCGGCGTCGCCGAAGCTTGCCGGGAGTCCGGCTGCGCCCTGATCGGCGGCGAGACCGCGGAAATGCCGGGGCTCTACAAGGACGGCGATTACGATCTCGCCGGTTTCGCGGTCGGCGCTGCCGAACGGGGCACGTTGCTGCCGCGCGGCGATATCGCGGCCGGCGACGCCGTGATCGGGCTGGCCTCCTCGGGGGTGCATTCCAACGGGTTTTCGCTGGTCCGCAAGATCGTCGAACAGTCGGGCCTCGGCTTCGAGGCGCAGGCGCCGTTTTCGCCGGTCATGACGCTCGGCGGCGCGCTGCTGACGCCGACCAGACTTTATGTCCGGTCCTGCCTGCGTGCGATCCGCGAAACCGGCGCGGTCAAGGGCCTCGCCCACATCACCGGCGGCGGTTTTACCGACAACATTCCCCGCGTGCTGCCGAAGCATCTCGGCGTCGGCATCGACCTCGCGCGGCTGCCGGTGCTGCCGGTGTTCAAGTGGCTGGCGCAGCAGGGCGGCATCGCCGAACTCGAATTGCTGCGCACCTTCAACTGCGGCATCGGCATGATCGCCATCGTCAGGCCGGATGCCATCGAGGAGGTCACGGCCATTCTCACCGAAGCCGGCGAGAGCGTGGCGCTGCTCGGCGAGGTGATCCCGGCCGAGGGCGAGCATCGCGTGGTCTATAACGGTCACCTCGATCTGACATGGTAAGATCCTGCATGGTGAGGCCATGAAGCGCCGCGTCGCCATCCTGATTTCCGGGCGCGGATCCAACATGGCCGCCCTGATCGAGGCGGCAAGCCTTCAGGATTTTCCGGCCGAGATCGCGGTCGTGATTTCCAACCGCGCCGATGCCGGCGGGCTGGAGCGGGCCAGGGCCGGCGGCATCCCGACCGTCGTCATCGAGAGCAAGCCGTTCGGCAAGGATCGTGCGGCGTTCGAGGCGGTGCTGCAGACGGCGCTGGACCAGCACCGCGTCGAGCTGATCTGCCTCGGCGGATTCATGCGGCTGTTCACGGCCGAATTCGTGCAGCGCTGGTACGGCCGCATGCTCAACATCCATCCGTCGCTGCTGCCGTCGTTTCCGGGCCTCGATCCGCAAGGCCAGGCGCTGCGCGCCGGCGTCAAGATTTCCGGCGCCACCGTGCATTTCGTCATTCCGGAAACCGACGCCGGCCCGATCGTGATGCAGGGGGCGGTTGCGGTCGCCGATGACGACACCGCGGAGACGCTGGCGGAGCGGATTCTTCAGGTAGAGCATCGCATCTATCCCGAAGCGCTGCGGCTGCTCGCCGGCGGCCGGGCGCGCGTGGACGGCGATGTCTGCA
Organism: Pseudomonadota bacterium; assembly: GCA_043811435.1. GTDB lineage: Bacteria > Pseudomonadota > Alphaproteobacteria > Rhizobiales > Xanthobacteraceae > Bradyrhizobium. The sequence continues at coordinate 16,657 of JBDRNF010000173.1, read as the reverse complement.
AGACCGAGGGCAGCGCCGAGGTCTGCGGTGTGTTGATTTCGCCCGCCGTAACTTAAGTTTTCGTCGACGATCCGCACGGAGAAGCCAAGCTGGCGAGGATGCGATAGTCTGCTGCGGCTCCATGGGATCGATCCATGCCGCTGGGTCGATGCCGGTCACGAGGTAGGCGCGGACGCCCGACCAAAAGTACTTTAACGCGGCGGTCGATAGGCGTATCCAAACAATTGCATGTTGCAACCTTGGTGAGCGGGATTATTCGCGATTGCGCCGCTGCATCTGCCACCCACTCCTACGTATAGTGGTAGGTCTTTTGCGGCATACTCGTCATCTTGCTTGAGCGCAAAGCCGTATTGGGCCGTCTGTCCACCGCGCCAGAGACCTTGATTTGTTGTTGCGATCGCCGCGTTCAGACCGGGTGTCTGACCCATAAATATACCGGTCCCAGCTCTCGGCCCTGTTCTGATTGACCAACCGTAATCGAGCGTGGCGCCGTTTTTATGGGCAGGATTGCTTGTAATCTCGCCAGCATTTACTCCAGGAGTCGTACCCACGTACAGGTGCTGATCTGGCTGTGGGGCTGGAGTAGGCGCTGGCCATTCGACAGGGGGTAAATATGCGACAAAGCCGTTGTCAGTGTCATTTCCGACGTTGGCGACGATCCTTAAATCTTCGTTCGCACTGCGATAAATAATGTTTCCAAATACGGATCCAGATAGCCAAACCGAAGGAAACTGGTTTTGTGGTCTTCCACCGCTCATGGTCACGGAGCCACTCTGCTGAGTGGGAGCGCCGGGAGGCGCTATCCACCTAATTGAAACCGTGACTGCGTCTGGTCTCGCGTCGTAGACTATAATATCAACCCCGTTGTTCTTTCTGCCATGCACGCAAGCTTTATAGGCTTCGACTGCATTTTTCGACAACGTTTGGGTAGCGACACTTAGGAGTCGTTCCTGAGACCAATTAATCTTTGTGTTATCGAAGTAACTATTGGTCGCCTTCTCGTGTCCACTCGCTCCGAAATTAACGGGAACACCGTATATTGGCACTGTAACGTTCCCCGACCAGCCGGACTCCTTTTTGGAGCTCTGCTGAATGAGCCTCATCAATGCCAAGGAAGACGTTTCACGATAATTTAGATATGACTTGTCTTGAACCAGCGTGTGCAAACACTGCGGCTGCGCATAGCTGGACGGCGTTGCGAGCATCCAGAACATAAAAATGGAGAAACTATATCGTCCAATTGAGCGAGCCATCACAAACGTTCCCCCAATGCGATGAACCTAGTTGCAATCTAAGCTAAAACATTTTTATAATACTATCTGAAAATTGTGACTGGGTGCAAAATTGCATCTGCCAGTTCCGCCAAGTACGGCCTGCTGTTCGTTGACAGCGATGCATCCGCGCTCCCCACCACCACCATCGACGCAGCATTCAGCATGACTTTGTCAGGGCGCACGAGCCACGTTCCCAGCATTTAGTGGGTCTCATGAAACCCAATCAACGTCTTCCCGTGTGTCCATTGAAAATCATTACAACCGGCAATGGTCATTGCGAGGGAAGGTGGTTGCTCTCAAATTCTGAAACGTGTCGGGCCCGTGCCCCTTCGGCACCGAGCTTACTCATAGTCCCACGATATTGCCTGTCATTTCGGGCCCCGCGCTATTGACGGCCTTTGCTCGCAAGCGCCGCCGCTTCCGTGCGGAGGCGTTCGCCTGTGTCTTTTTCAAAGTTCTCAATCTTGAGCCGGGCAAAGCCGTCGGGGTTGCGTTCACAATGGTAGAAATAGTGATCCATCTTCCGTTGCTTCTCCGCCTTTTCCGCCTCTCTGGCTGATGGCCTTGTGAGCCCCCAGATATTCAAGCCTGCGCGCCACGCCTTCCACAAAACGTAGGTAAGCACGAGCGCGCCAAGCCAATCCGGACCCAAAAATTCCAGGATGGCCCAAGTGGCAGGGATGACAACGACCCAGAGCACCAAGATGATTTTGAGAATGCGGACCTGTTTGCCACGCTCAAGAAGCTTGCGCATCGCGTCAGCTTTGACCTCGGCGTCAGTCCTGACCGCCAAATCGACGTAGATCACGCGCCAGTCTGGATCGGGCGGGGCCGTGTTCAAGAATTCAGTTAGGTCATCGATATTCCAGGACTGCCTGACGCCACCCGCCGCCGGCTCGATCCAGCCGACGAGGCAATTGCCGCCTTTGCCATCCGGCCTAATCATATCCTCTTTGGAATCCCATGCCCAAATCATCAGCGGGACCGGATAGCGGGAAAGCCAGTGGCGCAGCTCGGTCTCCATCAAGTCAGCGACGCTCGCCGAATGGACACCATCGTGAAAGACCAGATTGAGCGTTGCGGAGCGGGAATGAGAAACGGGTGGATGATACTCGACGAAGTACGATCCGCGATGTTCCTTGATGTCTTCAAAGTATAATTTTTCAGCCATTTCAGCCGTCCAAAGCAATATTAGGAATGACAAGCCTGTCGGCATTTGCCCGCGACGTAAAGCAATATTGGTCAGGGCGCGCAGAGACGATCGTGCAGACCATCCAACTGGCCGCCGCTGCGAGGTGGATGCCATCATGGCGCGATCCCGCGGCTCGGCAAGCCGCTCGGGATAGCCACGCCGGTCAATGAGACGGTGGTCGGCCTCGTCGGCGCGAGCGCCGGATGCTCGCAAGCTGAAACGTTGTCGAGCGACAAAATAAAATCCCCCGGCGCGAGCCGGGGGCCATCATGATCGCTTGCGCGGATCGTGACGAAGTCTATGAGACCTTCAGGTTTTCCGCGGAGCTCTTGCCGCGATTTTCCACGAGGTCATACTCGACAACCTGATTTTCGTTGAGGGTTGAGAGCCCGGCGCGCTCGACCGCCGAGATATGGACGAACACGTCCTTATCGCCGGCGTTCGGCTTGATGAACCCATAACCCTTGGTCGGGTTGAACCACTTGACGGTGCCTTTCTGCATCGCCTGTCTCCTGGTCTAGACATAAAAAAGACGCGGCCACGCATTTTGCGTGCCACGCCACAAGCGGCTTCCGGAAGTCTGCTGAATTTCCGAGTCTTGAACTTCATCGTCGCGAAACGCACAGTCGAACGGCCTGGATCCGATTGTACCGGATATTGCAACACGAAATCCGTGCGTTAGCAAGCGTCTGGCGCGGCTCAGGAAATCGGGACGGGCAACCGGATCGCCCGTGACCCGCTGTGGCAGCGGAACAACAACGCCGGGCAATCGGCTGGTGCGGAGCGGCCTAACCGATTGACGCTCCCCTTGAACTCAGCGCAAATCGCCACGGGCCGATGGGGATTTTGGGATTTTTCTCGAGCTGGCGCTCTTTTTGGGATTGTCTTCATGTGCGCCTCATCCGCTCGGCGAGCAAATAGAGCAGGGACCGGCCGCCGTCTGGTCCGGGGCCTGGCGGCGGCGTTGCTGCTCGTCGTAGCTGCTGTATCGCAGGCACGGGCCCAGTCGCCCAGCCCAACGCCAACCCCGACGCCCACACCTTCGCCGACGCCGACGGTGACCAATTCCAGTTTTTCGGCCGGCTCGACCGTGACCAATCTCGGCAGCAACTTTCTGGAGCGGCTCGGCAGCCAGGCGACATCAGGCTTCGGCAAGGCGGTGCGAAGCAATCCGGGCGGCGGCGGCGCTTCCGAGAGCACGGAGGCGCCCCGGTTTCGCAGCTGGGCCGAGGGCTACGGACTGACGGCCACGACCGGTCCGCAGGGCTACTTCGTCGGCGACCGCCGCCGCACCTATGGCGGAGTCGTCGGGATAGGGGCGCGCGTCGCGCCCGGCGTCAATGTCGGGTTCGCCGTCGATCAGAGTCATAGCGCCATCGACATTCCCCTGGCGCTGCAGTCGGCCACGCTTGATATCACCCAGTTCGGGTTCAATGCCTCGGTCGACAAGGGTCCGTGGACCTGGGCCGTCGCGCTGGTTCACGGCTTCGGCAAGGTCAATTCGAGCCGCGATACCGGGTTCGGCTTCGCAACCGCCGGCTACAACGCCCGTCTCGGCGGCGCCCTGACCGAGCTCAGCTATTACTGGAGCATCGATCAAAGCCGCATCGTGCCGAAACTGGCTTTCGAATATGTGCGCGCCTCGACCGGATCGCTGCAGGAGACCGGCGGTCTCGATCCGGTGATGGCATCAGGCGCCACGGCGGAGCGCGCGCGGATCCTGATCGGCGCGGAAATCGGGCGCTACTGGATTTTCGATCAGAAGATTTTCGACGTATCGGCCTACGGCAAGTTCGTCGACAACGTCGTGCAGAATTTCAGCTCGGTCACGGTCAGTCTCGGCGCCCAGAGCATCGTGGTGCAGGGGATCGGCGAAAGCCGCTATGGCGTCGACGCCGGCGCCTCCGCTTCGCTCAGCCTGAGCAATACCGCGCGCCTCTATGTCAATTACGATGCCAAGTATCGCGCCGCGATGCAGTCGCACCAGGGCACGCTCGGAGTCGAGATCAAATGGTAGCGGGGCTGCGCGCCACCGCCGCTGGATTGCCTGGTCAGGCCGGCCCCGCGGCCACGTATCCCTGAAGCCCGAAATTCGCTCGCGCTGCCGCCATCAGCGGCACGAGGTCGTTGGGATGAATGAACTCGTCCTTGAAACAGGGATAGGTCTTCGGGTCGAATATCTTCTTCAGCCAGTCGATGACGATCTTGTGGCGATCGGAGTTGCGAAACTCCTTGTGGTAGGTGAGCCACAGATCGGCGTGATGGTGGACGCCGAGATCGACCGGAACCAGGTCCGCGCCCAGCGCGACGGAGGATGTCGGCAGGAAACCCATTCCCGCGCCGCGCTCCACGGCATAGAGAACGCCGATGCTCGAATTGGTCTTGATTCCGACAATGCCTTCCAGCGAGGTCAGTCCCAGCACCCTCGCATAGGCGGAATCGTCGACCTGCGGCGCATGCTGGATCACCAGCCGGTGGTTGCTGATTTCGGCCAGCGTAGGCACGCCGTGCAGCTTGCGGTACCCTTCCGACACGAAGCCGTAGATGTGAAGCCGGCCGAGTTTGGTGACGATCAGGTCGGGATTGGTCGGCCGCTCGAGCTGGATGGCGATGTCGGCCTCCAGCCGTGCGACGTCGGCCTGCTCCATCGCGCAGCGAAGGTCGACGGTGATCTTGCGGTAGGTTTTCTGGAAGTCGATCAGCCTCGGCAGGATCCAGAAATTGCCGGGGCCCTCGGTGACGGCGACGCGGACCGTGCCGGCGGTATCGTCTGACTGCGCCGCGCGCCGGAAGATGTTGAACGCGTGACGTTCCATTTCCTTCACGTCGCCGATCATGGCCGTGCCTTCGGCGCTCAGCGTCAGGCCGCTCTGGTCGCGCAGGAATAATTTGCAGCCGATAGAATCTTCGAGCCGGTCGATCCGGCGCATCAGCGTGGTGCTGGTAAGGCCGAGTTCCTCTGCCGCGTTGCGGAAGCTCTTGTACCTCGCGCATGCCAAAAACGAACGCAAATCATCCCAGGACGCATCCAGAATTTCGTCATTCCGGTGCTGCGTCACCGCAGCACCCCGGTGCAATAGTTGCTGCATACCCCAAATCTCCGCCCGGTATGGTGCTCACCCAGAGGCAGGAGCGACGATAGATGCGCGACCCGGTTATGGAAAGGCCCACTTTGGCCGCAAAACGTGATTTCGATCTGCTGCCCAGAAGTGCGGAGATCGCGGTGCAACCCGCGCTGCGTTCCGAGCTTGGGGCGCTTGCCCACATGGCCAATCGCCTGGTGCCCGGAGTTCGGATTACGGAACCGGATCTCGCGCGATACTACACCTTTGATCCCGGCAGCATTCTGACGTTCAGCCGAAACAACACGCTGCTGGGAGCGGTGGCGTTTCTCTATCTCAACAGCCGCGGCCATGATGCCCTCATTCTCGACGACATGAGTTTGACGCATCCGGACATCGGACTGCTCGCCGGTTCCTCCGAGCCGGTGTCCGCGATCTACGTCTGGGCGATCGCAGGGCAGGGCAGGGCGATGGCGGGACTGGGTAACGTGTCGACGCATCTTTCCCAGCCGCGGCTGGCGCCGGCCGATCTCTACGCCCAGCCCTCCAGTGCGGACGGGCGCAATCTGATGATCGCGATCGGCTTCGAACCGATCCCGAGCCACCAGCACGAACTATGGCGCTACCAGCGTCCCTGGAACCGTGTCCCGTTGAACGCGCCAACAGCCCAACCGGCGAGGAGCTTTGCAGATGCACGGCACTAACATTCCAGCTTCCATCAAGACGTCATCGCGCTCGATCACCGTTCGCATCGCGCGCGACCCCAACGACCTGATGCTGGTGACCGCGATCCGGTCGGCGGTTTACCTCGCCGAGCAGGATTGCCCGATCGAGGAGGAATTCGACGGCAACGATCTGGTGGCGGCGCACTTCCTCGGATTCATCGGAACCGAGCCTGCCGGCTGCCTGCGGGTGCGGTTCTTCGGCGAGTTCGCCAAGGTCGAGCGCCTTGCCGTGCGGCACCAGTTCCGGCGCTCGCGCGTATCGTTCAAGCTGGTGCAGGCCAGCGTCGACTACTGCAAGCGCAAGGGGTTTCGGAAGATCTACGGCCAGGCCCAGGACCGGCTGGTGGACTTCTGGGCGCATTTCGGCGCCAAGCCGCTCGGCCACAACCGCAAGATCACCTTTTCCGATTTTTCCTATACCGAGATGGTGCTCGACATTGAGCCCGGCGCCGACGCCATCACGCTCGACAGCGATCCCTATGTGATCATTCGGCCGGAGGGCGATTGGGACAGGCCCGGCGTTCTCGACATTTCAGCGGGGCGCGCCGTGACCTCGCCGCTGCGCGCGGTATAGGTTTCGATGATGAGCCATCCCAAACTGGCGGTCTCGATCCACGAGGATCCGCCGATCCTGATCTGCGCGGATCTGCAGACCGAGTATCTGACCGAAGGCCGCCGCCACGTCATCGCCGACGCCGAGGCGATTACGGCGCGCTGCGGCGAATTGATGACGCTGTGGCGCGGCAACCTCTGGCCGATCATCCACCTGAAGCGGATTGCCCAGGCCGCCTGGTTCAATCCGGCATCGAATCTGACGGACTGGATCGTCGACCTGAAGCCGAGGCCGGGAGAGCTCGCGTTCGAACATCCGCTGCCATCGGCCTACAGCTCCGCGCGGTTCGCCGAATACATGGCGAACATGAAAAACATGCGCTGCGTGCTTTCAGGATTTTCCCTCGATGAGACCATTCTGTCGACCGTCGTCGACGGCTTTCACCGCAGCCACCGCTACCAGGTGGTCAGCGATGCCGTGGCCTGTCGCCGCGCCGGGATCGGCGACGCGGCTTCCTACAAGCTGGCGGTCGTCAATGTGATCGGCAATTTCGCGGGGATCGTGGGCAGTGTCGACCTGATCGAAGCCAACGCGGTGATTTCGGTGTGACGAAACTGTCGATCAGGTCTCGTGCCCCGGACGCAGCGCGCAGCGATGCGTGCTGGAGCGGCATCGGAATTCACCTCTCCCTTCGGGAGAGGTCGGCGCGTAGCGCCGGGTGAGGGGTTACGGTCTCTCGTTGGGCCAGCACCCCCTCACCCGATTTGCTGCGCAAATCGACATCTCCCCGCTGGGGAGAGGTAAGCAGAATCCTCGACCGATCGATTTAACCAAAAGCCATCTCGCTCTAGGCGCGATCGACCCTGATGACGCGGCCCTTTTCGATCGCCAGCGCCAGCCGGCCATGCTTCAGCGCCAACGCCGCGTCGCCGAACAATTCGCGGCGCCAGCCATGGAGCGCGGCCACGTCGGCATTATCGTCGGCCGCGATGTCTTCGAGATCGCCGACCGTGGCGATGATTTTGCTGGCGACGGCGTGACGCTCCGAGGTCATGCGCAGCAGCACCTTCAACAGCTCGACGATCGCCGCGCCATTTGAGTTGCCGCGCGGCTTTTCCAGCTTAGGCAGGGAGGCCGGGTCACGCGCCAGCCCGCGCTGCACGGCGGCCACGATGTCCGCGCCCCATTTCGAGCGGTCAAAGCCCTTCGGCAGCGAGCGCAGATTGGCCAGACGTTCGAGGCTGGTCGGCGCATGGGTCGCGATGTCGCCGACCGCATCGTCCTTCAGCACGCGGCTGCGCGGCACGTCGCGGCTCTGCGCCTCCTGTTCGCGCCAGGCCGCGACCTCCATCAGCACCGCCAGCTCCTTCGGCTTGCGTACCCGGGTCTTCAGCCGCTCCCAGGCGCGTTCGGGGTGGAAGTCGTAGGTCTTCGGCGAGGTCAGGACCTCCATCTCCTCGCTCACCCATTCGTTGCGGCCGCGCTTCTTGAGATCGGCGTCGAGGGCAGCGAACACTTCGCGCAAATGGGTGACGTCGGAGACCGCGTAGTGCATCTGCTCGGCCGAGAGCGGCCGGCGCGACCAGTCGGTGAAACGGTGGGTCTTGTCCGGCCGATGTCCGCAGATACGCTCGACCAGCTGGTCGTAGGCGATGGAATCGCCGTAGCCGAGCACCATGGCGGCGACCTGGGTATCGAAGATCGGGTGCGGAATGGTGCCGGACTGGTGCCAGACGATCTCGATATCCTGCCGGGCGGCGTGGAACACCTTCAGCACCTTTTCGTCGCCCATCAGGTCGAAGAACGGCTTGAGGTCGAGCCCCTGGGCCAGCGTATCGATCACGACCGCCTCCTCGGCGCTCGCCATCTGCACCACGCAGAGCAGGGGATAGTAGGTGGTTTCCCGCAGAAACTCGGTATCGACGGTGATGACCGGGTGTTTCGCGAGCCGGGCGCATACCGCGGCCAGGTCGGAGGTGGTGGCAATCAGATCCATGAACGGTCCATAACGCTTTTGAGACGCGTTCGGCCGAAAGCGCTGATATGTCAAGGGTCTTGCGGCGAATTCATGCCTTGCATTTTGGCCCGGCAATGATCTTTCGCAGGGACTCAGGCCGGCCGGGAAGGGCCTGCAGGAGGCCCGGTTCGATCAAATGTTCAAATGGCACTGTGCGCAAGATTACTTGTCACCCCCTGTATCGGGTAAAAATCGGGCTCGAACGGGGCCGCCGGTCTGAGTGGCACAGGGGACAGGCCAGCGGATGAGGTCTAGTCTACCCATCCGAGGCGCCTACACTCTGTCTCAATGTCCACCAGGATGTTGCCCGCTGTATTCCTAATGGAGCGGAGCATCAGAAGTGCGCTCCTGTTCTGTACCGTCTCCGGACCGTCGAATGCCAGATCGCACCTTATTGTTGTATCGAGAGCGCCCTCCAGGTCGCCACTGATGCGGATGTAGGTAATCTCATTTTTTGTGGCGTCCCATTCGAGCACCAAATCTAAGACGCCCTCGGTCCCGGTCATTTCGTTGATATGAAGGGAAAGACCTTGGGGTCTAATGGGGAAGGGCACGAGATTCCAGCGGTGCTTCTTGGAATTGGCCAGAAAGTTGATGGTCCAGAGGAAATTCTTCGATCTGCTTTCCGGCCTAAGTCCGATTAAGATGTCCGCGATGGCGGGGTTGAGGTCGACGCCCATGGCCTTTATCTGATTGGCAACCTCATCGGCATCACTTCCGAATGGAAATTTTATTTTCCTGAGTCCGCGGATGGTAACGCCAGACGCCACAATTGAAGCGTACACGGCGTTGTCTAGGACGTCCCTCGCGTTGGTGACGGCGTCAAGGGCGGCGCTGTTCAGGGAGTACGGCACTGTTTCAGCAAAGCGGACTTTGAAGAGTGTTTTTCCGGCCTCGGATTCAACATCTCGGACGCGTGTGTGCTTCGGATTACTAAAGAAGGCCGCACACCCGGCTTGAAATCTATCGATGTGCAGGTTCGTATTTCTGAGTGTTTCATGCGCGGCTAGAAACGCATTTCTAGACATAGCGGCTGCCTCCTTGGCCCGCCGATGGCGAATGACGGCAAGGCCCTCAAGTCCCGGCGTGCGTACGACGCCCGCTGGTCTCGGCCGCCGGAGGCCTCAGAAGTCCGCCTAGTTCGGCACCTCCCATGGACCCTGGATATTCCCGGCCGATCCAGCCTAGTGACATATGAAACAGCGCGTCACAACACGTCGGGAACGGACCCTTAGTAATCGCGGATGTGGCGCGAGCGCCGGCGCTGCGACGGGGTGGCCAGCACGATGACGCAGAGTGCCAGCATCGCCAATCCCATGAACTCGAATACCAATACGTCAAACACGGTAGTTCCCCCTGCCAAACCATTAGACTTGGAGGGAACCCGTTGACCGTTTGTTAATTCCTGAGGCCGGGGAACCGGAGCCTGATGCGATGTTTAACGGAAAGTTAGCGCCTTACGTCCCGCAGAACGTCTGCAGCACGCATTGGTGCGGCTGGGGCGGGTCGGCGTAGCCGGCAAAATCGGGCTGGTCCTGATACGGTTTTGCCAGCACCGCCAGCAGTTCCTCGAACGGTGCGAAATCGTCGCGGTTCACGGCGGCCTCGATGACGGCCTCCACCCGGTGATTCCGCGGGATGAAGGCGGGATTGACCGACCGCATCGCGGCCTGCCGCTCGGCGGGGGTCTGCGGCTCCCCCGAAATCCGTTGCCGCCAGCGTGCGGCCCAGTCGTCATAGGCGGCGGGGTCGGCGAATAATTGCCGGACTTCGGTATCTCCGTCGGGATCCTGTGCGGCATCGCTCAGGCGCCGAAAGGTCAGGGTGAAGTCGGCCTGGTTCTTCGCCATCGCGTCCAAAAGGTCCTGCACCAGCGCCTCGTCGCCGTCGCGCGCCGTGAACAGGCCGATCTTGTTGCGCAGGCCGCTCTGATAGGCCGACGCGAACTGCTCGGCGAAGTCGCCGAGGATGGCCTGGGCTTCCTCGATGGCCTTGTCCTTGTCGTCGGACAACAGCGGCAGCAGGCATTCGGCGAGGCGCGTCAGGTTCCAGAGCGCGATCCGCGGCTGGTTGGCGTAGGCATAGCGGCCCATTTCGTCGATCGAGCTGAACACCTTGGCGGGGTCGTAGTGGTCCATGAACGCGCAGGGGCCGTAATCGATGGTCTCGCCGGAGATCGAGGAATTGTCGGTGTTCATGACGCCATGGATGAATCCGACCAGCAGCCAGCGTGCCACCAGGTCGGCCTGCCGCGCGATCACCGCTTCGAGCAGCGCGCGATAGGGCCGCTCGGCATCGGCGGCGTGCGGGTAGTGCCTGGCGATGACGTGATCGGCCAGCCGCCGCACGCCCTCGGTGTCGCTGCGCGCCGCGAAATACTGGAAGGTGCCGACGCGAATGTGGCTGGAGGCTATGCGGGTCAGCACGGCGCCGGGCAGCGGCGTCTCGCGCATCACGTGCTCGCCCGTGATCACGGCGGCGAGCGAGCGCGTGGTGGGAATGCCGAGTGCGGCCATCGCCTCGCTGACGATGTATTCGCGCAGCACCGGGCCGAGTGCTGCGCGGCCGTCGCCGCGGCGCGAGAATGGCGTCGGGCCGGAGCCCTTGAGCTGAATGTCGCGGCGCACGCCGTCGGCGTCGAGGACTTCACCAAGCAAAATGGCGCGGCCGTCCCCGAGCTGCGGCACGAAATGCCCGAACTGGTGGCCGGCATAGGCCATCGCGATCGGATCGGCGCCCTCCGGAACCTGCTTGCCGGCCAGGATCTCGGCGCCCTCGGGGCTCTCGAGCCGGTCGGGATCGAGGCCGAGATGGACCGCCAGCGGCCGGTTCAACTTGATCAGGCGCGGGGCGGCGACCGGGGTCGGCGCCACCCGGGCAAAAAAGCTCGCCGGCAGCGCCGTATAGGTGTTCTGGAAGGGGAAATGGACCGTCATGACCTGAAAGATAAGCGCGCCGGGCGAATACACAATCGCCTCGCGCCATTGCCGGCGGATGGTCCGCTTTTTCGCTCCTTTTTCCGGTCCCGGAGCCGGAATCAGCGATCAAAATCGCCCCCTCATTCGGTTGCCGCGCCTGACCGCGTCGGGTAAACCCTGACCCTCCCCGGACGGGCTTTTGGCCTCGATTCGACCTCTCCGACATCTGTTTTTGGAAATTCCATGCATCGCTACCGGTCACATACATGCGGCGCGCTCCGTGAGGGCGAAATCGACCAGACGGTTCGGCTGTCGGGCTGGTGCCATCGTATCCGCGACCATGGCGGCGTGCTGTTCATCGATCTGCGCGACCATTACGGCCTGACGCAATGCGTGGCCGACCCGGATTCGCCGGCCTTCAAGGATGCCGAGAAGCTGCGCGCGGAGTGGGTGGTGCGGATCGACGGCAAGGTCCGACGCCGGCCCGCCGGCACCGACAATCCGGATCTGCCGACCGGCATGGTCGAGCTTTACGTCAGCGAGATCGAGGTGCTCGGTCCGGCCGCTGAATTGCCGCTGCCGGTGTTCGGCGAGCAGGAATATCCTGAGGACATAAGGCTTAAGTACCGTTTCCTCGACCTTCGCCGCGACAAGCTGCACCAGAACATCATGACCCGCGGCGCGATCGTCGATTCCATGCGCAAGCGGATGAAGGAACAGGGTTTCTTCGAATTCCAGACCCCGATCTTGACCGCGTCGTCGCCGGAAGGCGCCCGCGACTTCCTGGTGCCGTCCAGGATTCATCCGGGCAAGTTCTATGCGCTGCCGCAGGCGCCGCAGCAGTACAAGCAGCTCCTGATGATGTCGGGCTTCGACCGCTACTTCCAGATCGCGCCGTGTTTTCGCGATGAGGACCCGCGCGCCGATCGCTTGCCGGGCGAGTTCTATCAGCTCGACGTCGAAATGAGTTTCGTGACGCAGGACGACGTGTTTGCCGCGATGGAGCCGGTTGTCACGGGCGTGTTCGAGGAGTTCGCCAAGGGCAAGCCGGTGACGAAATCCTGGCCGCGGATTCCGTTCGCGGAAGCCTTGCGCAAATACGGCAGCGACAAGCCGGACCTGCGCAATCCGATCGTCATGCAGGAGGTCTCCGAGCACTTCCGCGGCTCCGGCTTCAAGGTGTTCGCGCGGATGCTGGAAGACCCGAAGAACCAGGTCTGGGCTATTCCCGGCCCCGGCGGCGGCTCGCGCGCGTTCTGCGACCGGATGAACTCCTGGGCGCAGGGCGAGGGCCAGCCGGGCCTGGGCTACATCATGTGGCGGGAAGGCGGCGAGGGCGCGGGTCCCTTGGCCAACAACATCGGCCCGGAACGGACTGCTGCGATCCGCGATGCCCTGGGATTGAAGGAGGGCGATGCCGCCTTCTTCGTGGCTGGCGATCCCGAAAAATTCTGGAAGTTTTCAGGTCTCGCCCGCACCAAACTCGGCGAGGAGTTGAACCTGATCGACAAGGATCGGTTCGAGCTCGCCTGGATCGTCGACTTCCCGATGTACGAGTATGACGAGACAGAGAAAAAGGTCGACTTCTCGCACAACCCGTTCTCGATGCCGCAGGGCGGCCTCGAGGCGCTGCAGACCCAGGACCCCCTGACCATCAAGGCGTTCCAGTACGACATCACCTGCAACGGCTACGAGATCGCCTCCGGCGGCATCCGCAACCACCGGCCCGAGGCGATGGTGAAGGCGTTCGAGATTGCCGGCTATGGCGAGAGCGACGTGGTCGAGCGTTTCGGCGGCATGTACCGCGCGTTCCAGTATGGCGCGCCGCCGCATGGCGGCATGGCGGCCGGTGTCGATCGCATCGTCATGCTGCTCTGCGGCACCACCAACCTGCGCGAAATCTCGCTGTTCCCGATGAACCAGCGGGCCGAAGACCTGCTGATGGGAGCGCCGTCGGACGTGGCGCCGAAGCAATTGCGCGAGTTGCACATCCGGCTCAATCTGCCGCAAGACTAGCTGAAATCTGGTCACTGAAATCTGAATTCGGGGCCAAGGAAGCCGCCCGGGGGAAACGATGTCGTCCCATTCTGAAGATCTGCAATCGGCGGCGCTGGCCTATCACCGGCTGCCGCGGCCGGGAAAGCTCGAGATTCAGGCGATCAAGCCGCTCGCCAACCAGCGCGACCTCGCGCTGGCCTATTCGCCGGGCGTGGCGGCGGCCTGCATGGCGATCGCGGCCGATCCGGCGGAAGCCGCATCCCTGACCATCCGCGCCAATCTGGTCGCCGTCGTCTCCAACGGCACCGCGGTGCTCGGCCTCGGCAATATCGGCCCGCTGGCGTCGAAGCCCGTGATGGAAGGCAAGGCGGTTCTGTTCAAGAAATTCGCCGGCATCGACGTGTTCGACATCGAAATCGCCGCCGACACCGTCGAGCGCGTGGTCGAGACCGTGGCGGCGCTGGAGCCGACCTTCGGCGGCATCAATCTGGAGGACATCAAGGGACCGGAATGCTTCGAGATCGAGGCGCAGCTCAAGGCGCGCATGAAGATCCCGGTATTCCACGACGACCAGCACGGCACCGCGATCATCGTCGCCGCCGCGATCACCAATGCGTTGCTGCTCAACGGCAAGAAGCTGGCCGACATCAAGATCGTCGCTTCCGGCGCCGGTGCCGCCGCGATCGCCTGCCTCAATTTGCTGGTCTCGATGGGGGCGCAGCGCAAGAATATCTGGGTCTGTGACATCGACGGCGTGGTGCATGAAGGCCGCAACACGCTGATGGACCGCTGGAAGTCGGTCTATGCGCAGAAGACCGACAAGCGCGTGCTGGCGGACGTGATCGGCGGCGCCGACATTTTTCTGGGGCTTTCGGCGCCCAATGTGCTGAAGCCTGACATGGTCAAGGCGATGGCGGACAAGCCGCTGGTGATGGCGCTGGCCAATCCAACCCCCGAAATCATGCCGGACGAGGCCCGCAAGGCGCGCCCCGACGCGATGATCTGCACCGGGCGCTCCGACTTTCCCAACCAGGTCAACAACGTCCTGTGCTTTCCCTTCATCTTCCGCGGCGCGCTCGACGTCGGCGCCACCGCGATCAACGAGGAGATGAAGAAGGCCGCGGTCGATGCGATCGCGCAACTGGCGCGCGATCCGCCGTCGGATGCGGTGGCGCCCGGTTTCGACAGCGGCGAAGCGCAAGGATTCGGGCCGGGCTCGCTGATCCCGAGCCCGTTCGACCCGCGGCTGATCCTGCGCATTGCGCCGGCGGTGGCCAGGGCGGCAATGGAATCGGGCGTGGCGACGCGGTCGATCAATAATTTCGATGAATACACGGCGCTGCTGGAACGCTTCGCGTTCCGCTCCGGCCTGGTCATGAAGCCGGTATTCGCCAAGGCCAAGACCCAGCCGGTCCGCGTCATCTACGCCGAAGGCGAGGATGAACGGGTGTTGCGCGCGACCCAGGTCGTGCTGGAGGAGAAGCTGGCGCGGCCGATCCTGGTCGGACGTCCCTCGGTGGTCGAAGCGCGGATCAAGCGGTTCGGCCTGTCCATCAAGGCCGGTCAGGATTTCGACCTCGTCAATCCCGAGGACGATCCGCGTTACCGGTCCTATGTGCAGTCCTATATCGATGCCGCCGGCCGGCACGGCGTGACTCCGGATGCGGCGCGCACGGTGGTGCGCACCAACGCGACCGTGATCGCCGCGCTCGCGGTGATGCGCGGCGAGGCCGACGCCATGATCTGCGGCGTCGAGGGCCGTTACATGAGCCATCTGCGCCACGTTCGCGAGATCGTCGGCTTCATGCCTGGCGTCAGCGACTTCGCGGCACTGGCGCTGATGATCACCAGCAAGGGCGCTTATTTCATCGCCGATACCCAGGTGAGGCCGAACCCGACCGCCGAGGAACTCGCGGAAGTGGCGGCGCTGGCGGCGATCCATGTCCAGCGCTTCAACATCAAGCCCAAGGTCGCCTTCGTGTCACATTCCGACTTCGGGAGTTATGATACGGACTCCTCGCGCAAGATGCGGCGCGCCACCGCAATTCTGAAGCAGAACCATCCCGAGATCGAGGCCGACGGCGAGATGCAGGGCGACACCGCGCTTTCCGAAGCCGCGCGAAAACTGATCCTGCCGCATTCGAAGCTGGAAGGTGTCGCCAACATCCTGATCATGCCGAACCTCGATACCGCCAACGTCGCCTATCAGATGATCAAGGTGCTGGCCGACGCGCTGCCGGTAGGACCGATCCTGATCGGTCCCTCGCGCCCGGCGCATATTCTCACCCCCTCGGTGACCGCGCGCGGAATCCTCAACATGACCGCGGTCGCCGCGGTGGAAGCCCAGGAGCGCGCCGGCCGCCAGCAGCCCACGCTGTTCGGATAGGTCAGGCGAGAACAACAGCCTGCTCCGTTGGCGGTCGACGGGAGCTGCGGAATTGATTTGAGCGTTTGAAAAGCCACGGCGGAGCGCCCATAATCGTTCCGCCGTCGCGATGTCGGGATTGCAGCATTCAACGAGGCCAATTATGCCAGCGTTTGTTACTTTCGGCCGAATCCTGTTCGCCGCGCTCTTTATCTATTCGGGGGCGGCCAAGCTTTTCGGCATCCAGGCGACATCGGAAGCCATCGCTGCCAAGGTTGTGGTGACGTTCCCGGCGCTGGTCGCGCCTTATGTGACGCAACTTGAAGGCATCACGGGGATGCCGATGCCGCAAATGCTCGCCATCGCGGTCGGGGCCTTCGAGTTGATCGCCGGATTGATGATCGCGCTCAATTTCGGCGCGCGGTTCTTTGCCATTCTGCTGATCCTCTTTGTGGGCGCATCGACTTTCTATTTTCATGACTTCTGGAATCAACCATCGCCGTCGGACGGCAAGATGCTGATCGAGGCGCTGAAGAACCTGTCGATCATCGGC
>JBDRNF010000172.1:0-6655 GCA_043811435.1 Pseudomonadota bacterium | reverse complement strand
GCTGGTATTGGGGGACGCGCCGCACGGCGCGCCCCCCCCCGGCGGGATTGATCCCGCTTGTTGCAGTTTGACGCCTCACGGCTTTATCTCCCCGCCAGGATTATGTTCCCGGTCGATGTGTGAGACCGTAGCCGAGCCCCGTCCCGATTGGCTTAAAAAGGCTGGTTAATCCGGCGTCACCGGCCGGCATGATTGACAAGACCTTGGCCGACATGATTGACGAGACCTTGCCGGAGGCCTGAAAATCATTCGCTTTCCGCGCCAACAAATGCTTGAAATCGCTGTGAATCAGGCACATCTGAAGGGTCTGCTGATTTGCTTCAAGGGCTCGCCTCGTCGTCCCTTGAATGCCCTCAATCCCAAGGGATTTTATTCGTGATCTCTTCACCATCCGCCGCATCGGCGCTTTCCTCGAAAGCAGCCTCTTCCGACCTGTTCGATCAATCGGCGCTGAGCACGCTGGCGCAGCGCCTTGTCGAGGCGGCGAAGCGCGCCGGCGCCGATGCCGCCGACGCGGTGGCGGTGCGCGGCATCTCGCAAGGCGTTGAGGTGCGCGACGGGCGCGTCGAGGAATCCGAACGCTCCGAGGGTGACGACGTCGGGCTGCGCGTGCTGGTCGGACAGCGTCAGGCGGTGGTCTCCACCAACGACATCAGCGGCGATGGCGTCGCGAAACTTGCCGAGCGCGCCGTCGCGATGGCGCGGGTGGCGCCCGACGACAAGTATGTCGGGCTCGCCGATCCGTCCCTGCTGGCGCGGGAATTTCCCGATCTCGATCTGCTCGACGCGCAGGTTCCCTCGACATCCGAGCTGGAACGCCGCGCTTGCGAAGCCGAAGCTGCCGCACTCGCGGTCAAGGGCGTCAGCAAGTCCGGCGGGACATCGGCCTCGACCGGCATCGGCGGCATGGTGCTGGTGACCTCGACCGGATTCCACGGTTCTTATTTGCGCTCCAGCCAGGGCATCTCGATGACCGCCATCGTGGGCGACGGCACCGGCATGGAACGCGACTACGACTACACCTCGGCGCCGCATGCCGCCGATCTCGCATCGCCCGAAAGCGTCGGCCGTAAGGCCGGCGAGCGCACCGTGGCGCGCGCCAATCCGCGCAAGGTCGAGACCTGCAAGGTGCCCGTGGTGTTCGATCCCCGGGTTTCGGGCTCGCTGGTCGGCCATCTCGTCGGCGCCGTGAACGGCGCTTCGATCGCGCGCAAGACCTCCTTCCTGAAGGATCGCCTCGGCCAGCAATTGTTCAACAAGAATATCCGCATCATCGACGATCCGCTGCGGGTGCGCGGCTTGCGCTCGCAGTCGTTCGACGCCGAGGGCGTCAAGGTGAAGAAACTCGCCATCATCGATGAGGGCGTGCTGACCTCCTGGCTGCTGGATTGCGCGACCGCGCGCGAACTCGGGCTGGTCACCACAGGTCACGCCCACCGCGGCGTCTCGTCGTCGCCGTCGCCGGGGTCCTACAATCTGCATCTGGAGGCGGGCGAAGCCACGCCGGCCGAGTTGATCTCCGACATCCGCCAGGGATTCTACGTCACCGACCTGATCGGCTCCGGCGTCAATGGCGTCACTGGCGATTACAGCCGCGGCGCCTCCGGCTTCTGGATCGAGAATGGCGAGATCACCTATGCGGTGAGCGAGGTGACGATCGCCGGACATCTGCTGGAAATATTCAAGTCGATGATTCCGGCCAACGATCTGGAATTCCGTTACGGCGTCAACGCGCCGACGGTCCGCATCGAGGGGCTGACGCTTGGCGGACGTTAGCGCCGGGCGCGTCCATGACATGATTTCGACGCGCGAGGTGCTGACGCGCGACGCCGCCCTGCTGACCGATACCGTGCGCGAGGCCGGTGCGCTGGCATTGTCGCTGTTCCGTACCGAACTGAAGAACTGGACCAAAGGCGCGTCGTCCCCGGTGTCCGAGGCCGATATCGCCGTCAACGACCTGCTGGAAAGCAGGCTGCGCTCGGCCACGCCGGACTATGGCTGGCTGTCGGAGGAAAGCATCGACGACGACAAACGGCTCGGCAAGCGGCTGACCTGGATCGTCGATCCGATCGACGGCACCCGCGGCTATCTCGCCGGCCGCGAAGACTGGTGCGTGAGCGTGGCGCTGGTGCAGGATGCGACGCCGGTGCTGGCGGCGGTGTTCGTGCCGGTCAGCGACGAATTTTTCTTCGCGGTGCGCGGGCAGGGCGCCACGCTGAACGATATGTCCGTCGTCGCGGCACCCGGCACGGAGCTGGATTTTCCCCGCGTCGCCGGGCCGAAGCCGCTGGTCGAACGGCTCAACGTCTCCTCCGGGGAGACCGTGCTTCACCCCCGAATCGGATCGCTGGCGCTTCGGCTGTGCCGGGTCGCGCAGGGCAGCCTGGATGCGGCTTTTGCCGGCGGCCAAAGCCGCGACTGGGACCTTGCCGCGGCCAATTTGATCGTGCAGGAAGCGAATGGTAATATGACCGCGCTCTCGGGGGACACCATCCTCTACAATCGCCGGGAGGTGACGCACGGGGTACTGGTGGCCGCGGGACGCGATCGTCATGCGCGTATCGTCGAGCATTTTCGCAACCACCCGCTGCCCTGAGCGTCTCGATACGCGTCACGACCCGATACGTGTTAAGACTGCTTCCGCTGCTGCTTTGCCGGGCACCGCATTAGGAAAAAGAAACATGCCAGATAATGCCCAGCAGCAATTGCTGCATCTCGTCATCGGGGGCGAACTGACCGACCTCGAACACACCACGTTCAAGGATCTCGATGCCGTCGAGATCGTCGGCGTATTTCCCAATTACGCCACCGCGCATGCCGCCTGGAAGGCGAAAGCGCAGCAGACCGTGGACAACGCCCATATGCGCTACTTCGTCGTGCACCTCCACCGGCTGCTCGATCCAGGTCAAGACGCGAAGCCCGCCAGTTGAAAAAGCTCGTTCGCAATGTGCTGCGCAGCAGCTGGGTTCAGCATGCTGTGGGATTTCTCGCGGCCGAGTACCTGCGGCTGGTCTGGCTGACCAACAGGTTCACGTTCGATCCGGCTAACGTCTACGAGATGGTCGAGCCGCACCAGCCGCTGATCTTCGCATTCTGGCACGGCCAGCATTTCCTGACCCCGTTCATCAAGACCAAGGCCAGCCATCGCGCCAAGGTGCTGATATCAAGGCACCGCGACGGCGAGTTCAACGCCATCGCCGCGGAGCGGCTCGGCATCGAGACCATCCGCGGCTCCGGCGACCATGGCGGCGCGTTTCACCGCAAGGGCGGCGTCGGCGCCTTCAGGCAAATGGTCCAGGCGCTCGAGGAGGGATGCAATGTTGCTTCCACCGCCGACGTGCCGAAGCGCTCGCGGGTTGCCGGGCTCGGCATCATCATGCTGGCACGGGAATCCGGCCGGCCGATCGTGCCCTTCGCGATGGTGACCAGCCGTTTCATACGGTTGAACAACTGGGACCGCACCACCATCAATTTGCCATTCGGGCGCGGCGCAGTGACGGGTGTTGACGCGGTGATCGTACCGCCGGATGCCGATGCCGAGACCATGGAAAAGTGTCGCCTCCAGCTCGAGAATTACCTCAACGAGGCGGCCCGTCGCGCCTATGCCCTGGTCGGCCGTCCGGAGGCAGGCCTTGACTGACCCCCTGCCGATGACGCTGCGGGTTTACCGGAAGCTGTCCTCCGAAATGCTGCCGCTGGCACCGGCCCTGATCAAGCGCCGGCTGAAGCAGGGCAAGGAGGATCCGGCGCGGGTCGGGGAGCGCCGCGGCATGAGCGCGGATATCCGGCCGCACGGGCCGCTGGTGTGGATTCACGGCGCCAGCGTCGGCGAGGTGCTGGCAGCCGCGGCCCTGATCGAGAGGTTGCGCGCGCTGAATCTGCGGATCCTGCTGACGTCGGGCACGGTGACCTCGGCGGCGATCGTCGCCAGGCGGTTTCCCGCCGACATCATCCATCAATATGTGCCGTACGATTCGCCGCGCTATGTCGCCCGCTTTCTCGATCACTGGCGGCCTTCGCTGGCGCTGTTCATCGAGTCCGATCTGTGGCCCAATCTGATCCTGTCGAGCGCCGCGCGGCGGTTGCCGATGGTGCTGATCAACGGCCGGATGTCGCAGCGTTCGTTCCCGCGCTGGAGCCGGATGAGCGGCACGATCGCGGCATTGCTCGGCAAGTTCGAGGTCTGCCTCGCGCAGTCGAGGCTCGACGCCGAACGCTTTACCGCGCTCGGCAGCCGCAACGTCGTCACCACCGGAAACCTGAAGCTGGACGTGCCGGCGCCGCCCGCCGACTCCGCCAAACTGGAGCGGCTGATGGCGGTGACGCGCGGCCGCCCGATCGTCGTGGCGGCGTCGACCCATCCCGGCGAGGAAGAAATCCTGTGTGAGGTGCATCGGACGCTGGCCGGATTCTTCCCCTCGCTGCTGACGGTGATCGTGCCACGGCATGCCGATCGCGGCGAGGCGATCGCCCGCACGGTCGAGATGAACGGCCTGCACGCCGGCTTGCGTTCGCGCGAGGAATTGCCGACCGCGGCCACCGATATCTATGTCGCGGACACCATGGGCGAGCTCGGATTGTTCTACCGGCTGGCGCCGGTCGTGTTCATGGGCGGCTCGCTGGTTCCGCACGGCGGACAGAATCCGATCGAGGCCGTCAAGCTCGGCGCCTCGATCGTTCATGGCCCGCACGTCTTCAACTTCACCGACGTCTACGAGGCGCTCGATCGCGCCGGCGGCGCCAGGCAGGCCGATACCCAGGAAGCGCTGGTGAAACAGCTCGGCCAGCTGCTGGCCGATCCGGCGGCGCGCGACGCGGCGGCGGCGGCCTCGGCGCGCGTGGTCGAGCAGCTCGGCGGCGGGCTCGAGCGCACGCTCGCCGCACTGGAGCCCTATCTGTTGCAGTTGCGGATCGAGATGGGAGCGGGCAATGCGTGAGCCGGCCTTCTGGCACCGGCCCGCGTCCTGGATTTCGCATTTGCTGATGCCGCTTGCCACGCTCTATGGCGCGGTGGCGGGCCAGCGCATGCAGCGCCAGGGTTTTGATGCCGGCATCCCCGTGCTGTGCGTCGGCAATTATCACACCGGCGGCGCGGGCAAGACCCCCACCGTGCTGGCCCTCACAAAACTGCTGCGCGATCTCGGCGAGACGCCGGTCGTGCTCAGCCGCGGCTATGGCGGCCGGTTGCGCGGTCCGGTCATGGTCGACCTTGCGCGCCACACCGCCGCCGATGTCGGCGACGAACCCTTGATGCTGGCACGGACGGTGCCGGTGGCGGTCGCGCGCGACCGCCTCGGGGGCGTCCCTCTGGCACGCTCGCAGGGCGCCAGCGTGATCCTGATGGATGACGGTTTTCAGAATCCCGCTGTTGCCAGGGACGCCTCGCTTATCGTGATCGATGCCAACCGCGGCATCGGCAACGCCTGCGTATTTCCGGCAGGCCCCTTGCGCGCGCCGCTGCATCTGCAACTCGCCCGCACCGATGCGTTGATCGTGATCGGCGATGGCAGCGCGGCCGACGCGGTCGCCGCCGCGATCGCCGCGCGCGGCGGGCCGGTGCTGTCAGCACATCTGAAGCCAACCGACGCCTCGATCGCCGCGCTTGCGGGCAAGCGCGTGCTGGCCTTCGCCGGGATCGGCGATCCCGGCCGCTTCTTCCGGACGCTGCGCGCCGCCGGCATCGAGGTTGTCAGCGAACGCGCCTTCGCCGATCATCATCCGTATTCGTCAAGCGAGATCGAGGCGCTGACCGCCGAAGCGGCCTGCGACGGGCTGACGCTGGTCACGACGGAAAAGGATCTGGCGCGGCTGGGATCCCGGGCGAACGGGATCGTGCCGTTCGCGGTGACGCTGGAATTCGAGGATACCGCGGGGTTGCGGAAGTTCGTGAGCGACCGGCTGTTCAAGGCAAGAGAGAAGAAGTATCGCGCCCATCCGTAGGGTGGGCAAAGGCGCGCTCTTCGCGCCGTGCCCACCATCTTGACGGTACGTTTTGATCTGCCGAATGGTGGGCACGGCGCAAGCGCGCCTTTGCCCACCCTACGAATCAGCCCTTCACCTGCGCCGGATAATGCCGCTGCAAGACCGCGTTCGGAATGGCGTACGCCTCCTGCAGGTCGACGCTCCAGTATTTCAGCTCGTCGAGCGGGATCCGCGCGTCGGTCACCGCGCAACGCACATAGGTTCCCGGCGAGATCACGCGGAAATCGCCATCCAGATATTGCACCTGGGCTTCGCCATGGCCCGACGGGGCGAATTTATTCAGCACGGTCTGTTGTCTCCCAATCCCCGACGATCAGGCCGAGGCTGTATGCATTTCCAGAGTGCGATCTATCATAAATAGGTCATGATGTCCGCCCGTCAAACCCCCGGCTTGGGATGATTTCGGAGCGGCGAGGTGAGGTGAGCTCCCCTCCCTCCACGCGCGCTTGCGCGTGGCGGGGTCCGAGGCGAGCGAAGCTCGCTCTCGAGGGTCGGGGGTGGCTCCGCATATTCGCTCTCAGTCGAATGCACCGTGTTCAACCGGAATGATTGTCGACATTTTAGACCGGCATGATCCCCGACAGTTTGGGTTTAGCGGGCTGTTCACCCGGGGCGCGGGAGCTCTCACGTAGCGGAGCGAACCGGGTGAACAGGCCGCGGTGGTCGATCAGAC
>JBDRNF010000171.1:0-2457 GCA_043811435.1 Pseudomonadota bacterium | reverse complement strand
CCGCCGATGTTGTTGAAAAAGTCCTTGTTGCGCCGCGGGAAATCCTTTGATTCACTCGATTATGAGGAGATTGGAGGATTCGGCCATGATGGGGACGCAATCGGCACCGGCGCAGCTGTTTTATGACTTCGATCTTGAGCGCCATGTGCCCGACAATCACATGCTTCGCGAGATCGACCGGTTTCTGGACGTCGACGGGATGCGGCAGAAGTTGCGTCCCTTTTACAGCCACATAGGCCGGCCCTCGATCGATCCTGAACTGATCGTGCGAATGCTTGTCATCGGGTATGTCATGGGCATCCGTTCCGAGCGGCGACTGTGCGACGAGGTTCATCTGAACCTCGCTTACCGCTGGTTCTGTCGTCTCGGCCTCGACGCAAAGGTGCCGGACCACTTGACCTTCTCGAAGTATCGCCACGGCAAATTCCGCGAAAGCGACTTGCTCAGGCACGTCTTCGAAGCGACGGTTGAACGGTGTCTGAGGGAGGACCTGGTCTCGGGTGAAGGCTTTGCCGTTGATGCCAGCTTGATCCCGGCCGATGCAAACAAATCGCGCTCATTGCCTGCCTCGGAGTGGTGCCCGGAGGTCGCCCGGAAGATCGGATCGCGCGCGGCGCGGGAGTATCTCGACACGCTTGATGATGCAGCCTTCGGTGCCGCATCGCCTTCCCAGCCGAAGTTCGTTGCCAAGTCAGACCCGGCAGCCCAATGGACGCGTGCCGAAGAAAGCCGGCCGTATTTTGCCTACGCCACGAACTACCTGATCGACACCGAGAGCTCGGTCATCATGGATGTCGAGGCCACCCGTGCCATCCGTCAGGCCGAGGTCGGTGCCTCACAAACCATGCTCGACCGGACCGAGAGACGCTTCGGCATCAAGCCGCACTGGATTGCCGCCGACACGGCTTATGGATCCAGCGAGAACCTCGGTTGGCTGGTTAAGCAACGGGGGATCATCCCGTTCATCCCGGTGATCGACAAAGCTGAACGCACGGACGGCACCTGGTCGCGATCCGATTTCGAATGGGACGAGGAGAATGATCAGTATATCTGCCCGGAAGGGCATTCTCTACGCCGGTTCCGCCGCAACTACTCCGATCCGAACCGCGTCAAAAAGACGGGCGGCACCTACAAATACCGTGCCTTGAAAGCAGATTGTCAGGCTTGCCCAGCCAAACAAAGGTGCTGCCCGAACATGGACTTCCGTGCTGTCACGCGGGAGCCGCACGAAGATGCGCGGGACTTCGCGCGGTCAAGTCGGAAGACGAAAGCCTACACGATATCCCGCGACAAACGCAAAAAGGTCGAGATGCTGTTTGCCCACCTGAAGCGTATCCTGAACCTGACGAGGCTGAGGCTGCGAGGCCCAAATGGAGCCAAGGACGAATTCCTTCTCGCCGCCATCGCCCAAAACCTGCGAAAGCTCGCCAGACTGCGACCTCGGCCCCCCCAAATGGAGGCAATCGCATGAGGTGACAGGACCAGACCGTCTGCCAACGGCAAGACCAGGCGCAAAGGCGCAAAACCGAAACATGTGCTGTGTCCCATCGCAGACCGAATCACGCTTTCGCGTCGACTTTTTCAACAACATCCGCCCAAACCAGACTCTCCCACCTCATCGCGCCGAAGCCAGCAACGCCTCGGCTCGCGGGCGGATCACTCGCAGGACGGCGTGAACCTCTCCTGCTGCCCCGGCGCGCATAGCACCACCCTGATCAAACTTTCCCGCTCGCCGAGAGCAAGACAGCGACCGGGCGGGTCGTCTTGATCTCGGCCAGGACGAGAATCAGGCTGGCGGTCATCGGCACGGCCAGAAGCGCACCCGGCAGGCCCCACAGCGTGCTCCAGAAGGCCAGCGCCAGTAGCACGACCAGCGGGCTCAAGTTGAAGGCGCGGCCCATCATGCGCGGCTCCAGAACCGCGCCGACATAGACTTGCGCCGCAGTCAGGGACAAGAGAACGACGCCCGCCATCCAGAGCGTGCCGAATTGGGCGAGACTGAGCAGGACCGGAAACAAGACGCCAAGGAGCGAACCGATATAGGGGATGTAATTCAGGAACGCGATCAGGACCGCCCAGAACAGCGCGAACTCGATCCCGAGCAGCAGCATGATGGCGAATGAGGCCGCGCCAAGGATCAGGTTCACAACCGTCTTGACGAACAGATAGCGTCCGATTCGTTCGTTGATGCGTGACAGAAGCGAAAGAGCGCGGCCACCGGCCTCTTCGCCGCCCAGCGCAATCACCAATTTCCGCGTCATCATCCCGCGTTCGGCCATGAAGAAGCTGGCATAGAGCACGACGAGGAAGAGAGTGGCTCCGAAGCCGCGCAAGGACAGCAGTGCCGGAGCTATCCACGAACGGACATCCATCTGATCGAGCGTGACGCGCCTCAGGTTCTCCCATGTCGGCTCGTCTTCGATACCCAGCAGGCTGGCGCTGCGTGTAACAAGAATC
>JBDRNF010000170.1:0-17741 GCA_043811435.1 Pseudomonadota bacterium | reverse complement strand
GGCGACGCCCGCGGCCGGTGCGGCTCCCGCTGCCGGCGCCAAGGCGCCCGCGGCAGGCAAGGCTCCGGCGGCGAAGCCTGCCGACAAGAAGAAGTAACCGGACGCGGGATGCCGCGTCATGCGTCTGTTCGTGGGTCTCGGCAATCCCGGCGCGAAATACGCGCATAACCGGCACAACATCGGCTTCATG
Organism: Pseudomonadota bacterium; assembly: GCA_043811435.1. GTDB lineage: Bacteria > Pseudomonadota > Alphaproteobacteria > Rhizobiales > Xanthobacteraceae > Bradyrhizobium. The sequence goes on along the minus strand of JBDRNF010000170.1, from coordinate 17,551 downwards.
GCCGTCGATGAAATCGCGCGGCGTCATGGTTTCGCACCATGGCGCCGCCGCTTTCAGGGCGAGACCGCCGAAGGCACGCTCGATCGCGAACGGGTGGTGCTGCTGAAGCCCATGACCTTCATGAACGAGTCCGGCCGGGCGGTGCAGGAAGCCGCCAGTTTCTTCAAGCTGGCGCCCGGCGAGATCACCGTGTTCCAGGACGAACTCGAACTGCCCGACGGCAAGGTGCGGATCAAGGTCGGCGGCGGCATCGCCGGCCACAACGGCCTGCGCTCGATCTCGGCGCATATCGGCAACGAGTATCGAAGGGTGCGGATCGGGATCGGCCATCCCGGCGTCAAGGAACTGGTGCACGGCCACGTGCTGTCGGATTTCGCCAAGAGCGACCGGCCCTGGGTCGTGGCGCTGTGCGAGGCGATGGCCGAGAACGCCGGGCTGCTGGCGACGGAGAAGGACTCGACGTTCCAGAACCGGGTGCATCTGGCGCTGCAGGCCAAGGGATTTTTCGAGGACAAGGACGCGGAGAAGAAATGACCCCGCGCGCCCGCTAACGACACACTCCACCGTCATGGCCGGGCTCGTCCCGGCCATCCACGTCTTGTTTCTTCCAGCGAAGGAAGACGTGGATGCCCGGCACAGGGCCGGGCATGACGAGCACTGATGCAGAGGACACCATGGGATTCAAATGCGGTATCGTCGGATTGCCCAATGTCGGCAAATCGACGCTGTTCAACGCGCTGACGGAGACGGCGGCCGCACAGGCGGCGAACTATCCGTTCTGCACCATCGAGCCGAATGTCGGCGAAGTCGCGGTGCCTGATCCAAGGCTCGACAAACTGGCGGAAGTCGCGGGCTCCGGCCAGATCATTCCGACCCGGCTGACCTTCGTCGATATCGCCGGTCTCGTGCGCGGCGCCTCGCAGGGCGAGGGCCTCGGCAACCAGTTCCTCGCCACCATCCGCGAGGTCGATGCGATCGCGCATGTGGTGCGCTGCTTCGAGGATTCCGACATCACCCATGTCGAGGGCAAGATCGCGCCGCTCGCCGACATCGAGACCATCGAGACCGAGCTGATGCTGGCCGATCTCGACAGCCTCGAGAAGCGCGTCGACAACCTCGCCAAGAAGGCCAAGGGCAACGACAAGGACGCCAAGGAGCAGCTCGACCTCGTCAACCGCGCGCTGGTGCTGCTGCGCGAGGGCAAGCCGGCGCGGTTCCTGGTGCGCAAGCCCGAGGAAGAGCGCGCCTTCGGCATGCTGGGACTGTTGACCTCGAAACCGGTGCTCTATGTCTGCAACGTCGAGGAGGGCGCCGCCGCCACCGGCAACGATTTCTCCAAAGCGGTGATGGAGCACGCGAAGAAAGAGGGCGCGGTCGCCGTCGCCATTTCAGCCAAGATCGAATCCGAGATCGCGACGCTGTCGCGGGCGGAGCGCGCCGAATTCCTCGATACGCTCGGCCTCGAGGAAGCCGGTCTCGACCGCCTGATCCGCGCCGGCTACCAGCTGCTCGACCTCATCACCTATTTTACCGTCGGCCCGAAGGAAGCGCGCGCCTGGACCATTCATCGCGGCACCAAGGCGCCGGCCGCGGCGGGCGTCATCCATACCGATTTCGAAAAAGGTTTCATCCGCGCCGAAACCATCGCCTATGACGATTACGTCACGCTCGGCGGCGAGAGCGGCGCCCGCGATTCCGGCAAGCTGCGGCTGGAAGGCAAGGAATACGTCGTCGCCGACGGCGACGTGATGCATTTCCGGTTCAATACGTAAGAGTTGGTTTCGTGCCCCGGACGCTGCGCAGCGCGCTTGCGATGCGCTGCAGAGCCGGGGCCCATCTCTCCGCAAACGTCGCTCCATGGGTCCCGGCTCTGCGGAGCAGCGTGAAGAACGCTGCACCGCGTCCGGGACACGAGCTTCAATGCCCTTGCCCCTGGCCCTGGTCGCGGATGGCGCCGAGGTGTTCGTTGATGCGGAACACGATCAGGATGAATTCCGCGGCGATGCGCGAGAAGATCACGCCGACGATGATGCTGGCGATCGAGGACAACAGCACGATGAACCCGCCGAACGGGCTGATCGCCATCGCGGACAAGCCGGTAAAGATGCCTGAAATGCCGAACAGCACGATCAGCGCGATCACCAGCCAGTAAAAGGTCTTGATGATGGTGGGCGTGATGAAGCGGTCCCACTGAAACAGATCCCGAAATTCGAACATCGGTCGTTCTCCCGGCGAGTCGCGTATGAGTTGAGTCCAAACCTGCCTGCACAGGGCTAGCTCCGAATGTTGTTCCGGGCAAGATCGTGACAAGCACCGATAGGGCGGTGTTCACCCGCCGGGCACGAGCCATGCGGGCAGGCGGGTTGAGATTGCCGCAAATAACGGCCACAATCGGGCTTCCTCGCACCAATTCCCGATTCAAGCACCATTCAATCCCCCGCATGACACTCAGCTTCGAAGATTTTCCGCCCGGCCGATTCGGGACGTTCGGCCCGCGCCGGGTCACGCGCGAGGAGATTCTGGCCTTCGCCGCGGAGTACGATCCGCAGCCGATGCATCTCGACGAGGAGGCCGCTTCGCGCTCGATGCTGGGCGGCCTGTCGGCGTCGGGCTGGCATCTTTGCTCGATCATGATGCGGATGATGTTCGACGGCTTTATCGGCCGCACCGCCTCGCTGGGCTCGCCCGGGGTCAACGAATTGCGCTGGCTGGCGCCGCTGCGGCCCGGCGACGACATCACGCTCGATATCGACGTCGCGGAGGCCAGGGTTTCGAACAGCCGTCCGGACACCGGCATCGTGACATTCAGGGGCATGGTGCGCAACGCGGCCGGGCAGCCATTGTGCGAGATGGTCTCGCCGATCATCGTGCAGCGGCGCGCCGAAGCCGTTTCGGGGCAGGCCGGCTGATGCGTTTCTTCGAGGACATGGCGGTCGGCCAGCGGCGCGAGGTGGGGTCGTTCACCTTCACCGCCGATGCGATCAGGACATTCGCCGCGCAATTCGATCCGCAAGCCTTTCATCTCGACGAGGAGGCGGGCCGCAACTCGCTGTTCGGCGGGCTGGCGGCCTCGGGCTGGCATGTCGGCTCGGTCTGCATGAAGCTGCTGGTGGCCGACGGCCAGAGCCAGGCGAGGGAAGCCGCCGCGCGCGGCGAGCCGGTCGCGGTCTGGGGACCGTCGCCGGGGTTTCGCGAACTGCGCTGGATTAAGCCGGTGCTGGCCGGCGACACCATCACCTTCGCCAGCGAGATCGAATCGCTGCGGATCTCGGAGAAGCGCCCGCAATGGGGCATCGTGCAGGGACGTCACACCGGCACCAACCAGCGCGGCGAGCTGGTGTATTCGCTGCTGGCGACGGCGTTCGTGCCGCGCCGAAACCCGAATTCCTGAAGCGACATCACCTTCCAGTAACCGTGGCCGCCAAATCCCTCGTCTGATTCGCTCAGCGCCAGGCCAGCGCCATGACCACCACCGCCAGCAACAACAGCGCGACGAAACGGATCATGATGGAGCCCATCCGGTGCTGCGAGAGCCGCAGCGGAATCGGATCGGTATTGTCGGGTCGAATGGTTTTCATCAAAATTTGCCCCCGCCGCGTGATAGCGCCTGCCCTTGGTCGCAGCGCGGACGCGGCAAGTTCAAAGCCATTTGATGAAAATGAAGCGCGGTCAAAATGAAACCGCCGCGCTCCCGAGCCGGGAGGCGGCGGCAATCAAGGCCGGATTTCGAGCGATCAGCTGTTGCGCAGGCCGTCGGCGGCGCGTTTCCACTGCGTCACATTGTCGGCGATCATGCGGGTGGACTTCATCGCGGCCTGGCTGAGCTGGGCGTAGCCGGAAATCTCGCGTTGCACGCGCTGACCCTCGGCATGCAGCAGGTCGCGCAGGCTTTCGAGCTCGCCGATCAGGTTTTCGATTTCCGCGAGCGAGGTTCCGGCGACGCGCTGGATCAGCGAGTTGACGTTGTTGACGGTGGCCTCGGTAGAGGGCTCGAGCGGGCCGTCGGGCGTCAGCGTCGGCGGACGGCGCAGATAGGCGACGTCGTTGCGGACGAAGTCGCGGATACCGGCCTCGACTTCCGAGACCGCGGCGAGGTTGGGATCCGCTTCGGTTGATTCAACTTTATCGGAACGAATGGTCGCATTCATCGGCTTTCCCCTGCGTGTGTAGCGAGCGGTTGTCCCCCGCACGACGAAAATTCACGATTGCATCAGGGCTGCTGATTTTGACCGCATCGGGGCCAATATGCGGCAATGCTCGATCTTTCGCGGGATTTGCGCAGGCGGCGACCGCGGCGCTCACCAGCTGCGCTTGAAGCCCGCGCTCAGACTCAAGTTGGACGTGCCGAGCGCGGTTTCGCCGATCGAGCCGTTGACGGTGACGCCGCCGAACAATTTCTGCTCGGCGCCGATGCTGCGCAGCCACTTGTCCTCGGTGGAGGACAGCGACTGGCCGGCGATGAAACTGGTGCCGGTATCGGCGATGCTCAGCTTCGCCGATTGCTCGGTCTGGTAATCGCGCTGATGGTGCGCGGCGATGCCGGGCACCGGGACGATGCCATGCTGGATGATGTTGTAGCCGTTCCGCAAGGTGAGCGAATACTGCTCGCCGAGCGGCAGCGACTTGCTGAGGCTGGCGCCGAGCTTGCTTTGCTCCTCCGCCGGATCGACCCGGGCTTCGATCGCAGTCTTGTCCCAGATCGAGCCGATCCCGGGCGCGGTGATCGCCGCCCATGCGGTACCGGAGGACTGCGACGGCGGGCTGTCGGGTGAAAATTTCTGCCGCAGCAGGTCCGCGCTGGTCAAGGTCCGGGACTGATTGACCACGGTCATGTCGGCGCCGATCCGGGCATCCCAGAACGGCGACAGCGATTGCTTCACCGACATTTCGGCCGCGCCATTCGCCTTGTGGCTGGATTTCCACGAGGTGTCGGAGCCGGCGGCGGCTTGCGGCCGGTTCGCCTTCGATCGCGCTTTCGGGGCCGGAGCGAGCAGCAGCGTGGCGGTATCGGGATTGAGCAGGCTCCAGTCCGGCTCCAGATCCCCGGCATCGGCGTCGGAAGCGACGGTTGCCGCCACGGCGTCCTGATCCTCCGGATCCGGCGGCAGCGCCTGTGCATGCGCCGGCGGCGCCATGCCGATGCTGGCCAGCACAAGGCTTGCCGCCAACAGCAGCTTCGCCAGCCCGTATCGCGTTCTCGAAATCATAACCCCGCCCGCCTGCAGAGCTGCATTGATGCGGGTATATCGGCGCAAAATTGTGGCGGGGCGCGCGATGGCGACCACAGCAAATCCACTCGTCATGCCCGGCCTTGGGCCGGGCATCCACGTCTTTCTTCTCGAGCTCAAAGACGTGGATGGCCGGGACGAGCCCGGCCATGACGACGAAATGAGCGTCTCCGTCATGTCAGGCGAACGACACCATCTTCGGCAGATGGATCGGACGTCCGAGCGCCGGCTCCACCAGGTCGAAGGTATCGACGAGAACCCGGATGTTGAGCAGCCGGCCGGCCTTGAACTGCGCGAAATGCGCGATCCGCAGGCTGATCGGCTTGTTCGAATCCAGCGCGGTCAGCGAATAGCGCAGCATCGACGCCGCCGAATCCACGCCCAGCATGATGTTCTCGCGATCGAAGCGGTGGACCCGGACGTTGTGCGCGATCTGCTTGATGACCTCGATCACGGCTTCCCGGCCGCGGCGCGCGCCGAGGAATGGAAACATGTCGATCGGGCCATAGACCGCCCAGTCGACATCGTCGTCGATCAAGGCTTCGATGTCTTCGAACCGGCGTTCATTGATCGCGCGATGCAACGCACGCGAAAAACGCCAGAGACTGTGCTCTGTCATTTTATGGTGTTTCCTGATCTTCCGGAATTGACAAAACAGCACATGGCCACAATGAGCGTCATTCGCGACGCCTGGCTCAGATGCTGCAATTCGTTGTTGGCATTACAAATACAAGAATTTGTCTAAAACTCAACGGACATTTTTGCATTGCACAAATGCGGCGGGTTCCATCCGTTTACCGGTCGCGCCGGCGCACCGGCTCCTGTTCGATGGCGATTTCCGCGTCGCGAATCGCGATGACGCCGAACAGCAGCGCGCCGCCGACCCCGCCGATCGCCGCCCCCAGCGGCATAAAGGTGAAGAACATCAACGTGCCGCTATATCCTTCAAAATGCGAGGTTTTGAACAGTTCGACCCAGGCGAGCCCGGCGCCGATTCCGAGTGCGGCGCCGCCCAGCGCTCCCAACAACAGCCCGAGCAGGACAAGCAACGCAATTTTCATGGGTGTGGTTTCTTTGTGTCGGTGGCCGCAATGCCTCGCGATGGGTCGCGCCAGGGGGCCGGGAGGTTCAATGCGCGGCGGGAAAAACCAGCCGGCGTCGTGCCGACGGGACCAGGGTTCGATAGCCCGATCGCGCAGCGGGTTCGATTCCCGATTCGCTCTTTTCGCGGACGCCCTTCGGACGCAGGTCTGCTCAGGTTTTTCGGGGCCCGGGCCTGATCAGTTCCGCGGCCACGTCGCGCTCCAGCACCTGTTGAACGAGGTCGAAGGTGTCGATGATTTCGCGGATCTCCGCGATCCGGCCGCCGCGAAGGGTATAAAATATCGCGATATCGAACTGGACGGTGCGGTCGTTGTCGCGCTTGCGAAAGAACGCGCGAACATTCACCGCGACCTTGTCGCCTTCGGTGACGGTGGTCGCTATCTCATAGCGCATGCCGGAATAGCGGGCGTAGACGATGCGCCACATCTCCCGCACCTCGGCCTTGCCGCGACGATGGCCCATATGCGGCATGATGTCGATCGGGGCATTGGCGACGAAGTCGATATCGTCACTGCAGCAGGCCAGCGCGCCCTCGATATCGCGGGAGTAGAATGCATCGAGAAAATTCAGCACGCGCTGCCGGTTGAGTGGTGCGACCAATGTTTGTTCTCCGCCGGTGCGCCCGACCGGCATTTCCTGGTCTTGCTGTTTCCAGCTGTTCCGGGTCTTACCTGTGTCAGGTCCATTGTGGTCGGAATTTCGCAGCGATCAATCGGCAAAAAATTCCGACCATTGGACGCGCGCATGCGTAAAATGGTTCGCAACCCAGAGATGTATTTCGGTTGTATTTTTAGGATTTTCGCGAAATGCGTGCGCAGGGGCTGCGACGCGGCGCAGCCCGGCTGACGGCGCCGCGCCGCACGCGCGCCGTCATGGATCGACACCGGTGCGCTCCGTGGCGCGACCGGCTGTGGCCGGCTGCAACCGGGCTCTAGCTCTTCTTGTTCGGGCTCTGCCCGGCCGGGGTCTTGCCGGCCGCGAACGGATTGACCGGCGCGGCGCCGCCCTTCTTGAGATTCTTGTCGGCCTTCGGCTTCTTCTTTTCCTTGTTGCTGCGCATCTGACCCTTGGCCATGGACCGTCTCCCCTGGCGCCCGGTTGAAAGACATGGGCGCGGTGCCAGCGTAGCAAAGGCGCGGGGGTTTGTATGCAAGCGGCGGGAACGAGCGCCGCGCCGTAGCCCGGATAAAGCCAGCGGTCGGCGCGTCAGCGCCGAGCCGATGGCGCAATCCGGGAGCGGATAGGGCGGCCCATGCGGACTTCAGGCCTATCAACGTCATTGCGAGCGAAGCGAAGCAATCCATTTCACAGCAGTACCGGTTGATAGATGGATTGCTTCGTCGCAAGCGCTCCTCGCAATGACATGGGAACGATGCCGCCGCCGTCGGCGTTTTCCCTCTGTGAGCAACGGAGACGAACGATGACAAGATCCGAGACGAAACCGATCCCGCCGGTACCCGAGGAAAACCGGAGCCACAAGGGCCCCGGCAGCGCGCCCCGCGCTCCCATCGACACCACCAAAGGGCATCGCGACGACGAGAAACAGAACATCCGCGAGCAGGGCGATCACGGGAATATCATGCAGAACACGAGCAACCGACGGTCGGGGTGAACATGCCCCGCCTGATGTGGACGGTAAGCCCACCCGCTTACCCATGCCTCCGTCCATGCACGGGCGCTTTGCGAGGCGCTGGCCTGGCGGTCTGCAATTCTTCGAAACCGGGTTTCATACCGCCAGAATAGCCGAACTACTTTGGATTGCCGGCACCCTGCCTTCTTACCTCTTCTTCCATCCACCCCGATGTCCCGGCGCGCCGCCGCTGGAGCGTGGCGTCGGTCCGAATTCCGGCCCGGATTGCCGCGAGTCGGTCGGCTGGAAGATCTTGCTGCCGCTGCCGGCGTCGCCGAGCGAAGGCTTGCGCGGGCGGGCGCCGCCGGGGCGGTAGGGCAGGGACTCGGGGCCGTGCATTTCGTCGAGGTGGGGTTTGTGGGCGCGGGAGGAGGGACCGCCGTCGTTGTTCACCCCACCCCGCGCGCCTGCGGCGCGCGACCCTCCCCCTGCAGGGGAGGGTGAAGGAGCCCGCGGCGTGTTGTTGCCGCCGCGCTTGCTCGAGCCCTTCGGCAAGTTCGCGGACTCGCCATACTTCTTCGTGCCGGCATAGGCGCCGGCTTTCGCGGCGACACCGCGCTGCTTGATCGTGGGGTCGTCGACCACGGCGAGCTCGGTGGCGCGCAGGCGCTTGACTTCGTCGCGCAGGCGGGCGGCTTCCTCGAAATTGAGGTCGGCGGCGGCTTCGCGCATCCTGGTTTCGAGATCGGCGAGCACCGTTTCGAAATTGTGTCCGATCGAAATCACGTCGTCGGCCATGCCGCCGTCGCCGATTTCCACCAGCACATGGTCGCGCTCGTAGACGCTGTTCATGATGTCGCCGATGGATTTCTTGATGCTTTCCGGCGTGATGCCGCGGGCGGTGTTGTATTCGACCTGCTTTTCGCGGCGGCGGTCGGTTTCGGCGATGGCGCGTTCCATCGAGCCCGTGACCTGGTCGGCGTAGAGGATCACCCTGCCGTCGACGTTGCGCGCGGCGCGGCCGATGGTCTGCACCAGCGAGGTTTCGCTGCGCAAAAAGCCCTCCTTGTCGGCGTCGAGGATCGCGACCAGCGCGCATTCGGGAATGTCGAGGCCTTCGCGCAAGAGGTTGATGCCGACCAGCGCATCGAACGCGCCGAGCCGCAGATCCCGGATGATCTCGATGCGCTCGATGGTGTCGATGTCGCTGTGCATGTAGCGCACGCGGATGCCCTGCTCGTGCAGGTACTCGGTGAGATCCTCCGCCATCCGTTTTGTCAGCACGGTGATGAGCGAGCGATAGCCCGCATTGGCGGTGGCGCGGACCTCGCCGACGAGATCGTCGACCTGGGTGCGGGCGGGGCGGATGTCGACCGGCGGATCGATCAGGCCGGTGGGGCGGATCACCTGTTCGACGAACACGCCGCCGCTCTCGTTCAATTCCCACGCCGACGGCGTGGCGGAGACTGCGACCGATTGCGGGCGCATCATGTCCCATTCCTCGAAGCGCAAGGGACGGTTGTCCATGCAGGACGGCAGCCGGAAACCGTATTCCGCCAGCGTCGCCTTGCGCCGGAAGTCGCCTTTGAACATGCCGCCGATCTGCGGCACGGTGACGTGGCTTTCGTCGGCGAACACCAGCGCGTTGTCGGGGACATATTCGAACAGCGTCGGCGGCGGTTCGCCGGGTCGGCGTCCCGTGAGGTAGCGCGAATAGTTCTCGATGCCGGCGCAGGAGCCGGTGGCTTCCATCATCTCGAGGTCGAAGGTGGTGCGCTGCTCCAGCCGTTGCGCTTCCAGCAGGCGGCCCTGATCGTGCAGCTGGTCCAGCCGCCACTTCAACTCGGACTTGATCGACTTGATGGCCTGCACCAGCGTCGGCCGCGGCGTCACGTAATGCGAGTTGGCGTAGATCTTGATGAATTCGAGATCGTCCTGGCGGTGGCCGGTGAGCGGATCGAACTCCTCGATATTTTCAACGGTGTCGCCGAACAGGTTCACGCGCCACGCCCGGTCTTCATAATGCGCCGGAAAAATGTCGATGACGTCGCCGCGCACCCGAAAGGTGCCGCGGGTGAAATCGGCCTGCGTGCGCTTGTATTGCAGCGCCACCAGGTCGGCGATCAGCTGGCGCTGGTCGATGCGCTCGCCCTTCTTCAGCGCGAACGTCATCGCGGTGTAGGTCTCGACCGAGCCGATACCGTAGATGCACGACACCGACGCGACGATGATGACGTCGTCGCGCTCCAGCAGCGCCCGCGTCGCCGAATGGCGCATGCGGTCGATCTGCTCGTTGATCGACGAATCCTTCTCGATATAGGTGTCGGTCCGCGGCACATAGGCCTCGGGCTGGTAGTAGTCGTAGTAGGAGACAAAATACTCGACGGCGTTGTCGGGAAAGAAGCTCTTGAACTCGCCATAGAGCTGCGCCGCCAGCGTCTTGTTCGGCGCCAGAATGATGGCGGGCCGCTGCGTCGCCTCGATCACCTTGGCCATCGTATACGTCTTGCCGGAGCCGGTGACGCCGAGCAGCACCTGGGTGCGGTCGTTGCGCGCGATGCCCTCGACCAGTTCCCTGATCGCGGTCGGCTGGTCGCCCTTCGGCTCGTATTCGGATTTGATCACGAAGCGCACGCCGCCTTCGGATTTTTCCGGGCGGGGCGGGCGATGCGGCGTCCAGATTTTGACCTGGCCATCCTCGCCCTTGAATTCGGGGCGGCCGTCGCGAATTAGGCTTTCCAGCGCGTCGGCGGTGGCGGCGACGCCGAGCGCTTCCATCTTGTTGCGGGCGGGGCGCGCCATCGCCGCGAGGTCTTCCTCCTCGGTGGTGAAGCCGAGTTGCTTTGCCAGTTCTGGGTCGAGGGTGGGGATGGTGGCCGACGTGCCGTAATTGGCCGGCGCGAATTCGCGCTGCGGCGATTCGCCGAATCCTTCTTCTCCCCTCCCTCCGCGCGCCCTTGCGCGCGGCGGGGAGGGGTCGGGGGTGGGGGGTGTCTCAGCAAACTCGCTACCAGCGGTACGCGCTGACAGACCCCCCACCCCCGACCCCTCCCCACCACGCGGCAAGGGCCGCGCGGGGGGAGAGGAGGAAGAATCACCGCGCTTGGCGATCGAAGCATCCTTCTTCGCCACATCGTCGCTCGTTCCGCGCGTCGAGGCCCGCGCGCGATGCAGCGCGGCTTCGCCGCCGGAGCGGCGGTCTTTCGAATTATCCGGCGGCGGCCGCAAGCCGGTGCCCGAACCCATGCCGGCATCGCCGCGGTTGATCGCGGGATTGAGCAGTTCCGCCAGCGCCGGCCCGATCGGCTGCACATCGGGACGATGGGCTTTCGATTTCGGGGGCCTGCCGGGCTTTTTCGGAGTGTCGGGGTTCTTCGCCATGGGGCGAATATGGGCAGAGTCGGGCGGCGATGGAAGGGGATGCGACCAGATCGCTAAAAGCGCGAGCTTGCTACAGAAAACACCCTATGCTTGAATTAAGACATATTGGGTTTTTTTAGGGGCCGGAGGATTTCATGCAGCTCATTGAAGCAGTGCTTGCGTTTGCCATCACGATGCTCGTCCTGTCGCTGATCGTTTCGTCGTTCGTCGAGATCATTCATCGGACCCTCTCGATGCGCGAGGCCGGCCTGAAATACATGCTCTATCAGGTGTTCGACCAAGTTCTTGCGAAATACATTTCGCCGGCACTGGATGCCATCGCGAAAACGCCTGCTTCCGGTAAGACCACGGCAGAGTTGCTGGAACAGACGCGCAAGAGTTTCGTCGAGCGGATGAGCGCCAATCGTGCGCCAATCACTTTTCCGGTCACGGCCATTGTCGATTCTGCCGCCGCTGTTCCAGCCGCCGCGGCTGCCGCGGGCGGCACGCCTGCGGCTCAGGTCGATCTGGCGGCGCTGACATCGGCCCAATTCATGGAGCGTCTTGGCAGCATCGATGTCGGCTCCGGCGTGAATGTTGCGGAAATTCTCAAGAAAGCGAATGAAAAGGCGAACGCGGCTGCGGCAGCAGCAGGCGGAACGGCTGCGAATGCGGTAGATGCGGTTCTCGTGGACATCGCCCAGAAGTTCGAAGCATTTGGCAGGGATGCTGGAACTTTCTTCGAAAGCCGCGCGCGATGGCTGTCCGTATTCGTGGCGGTCGTGCTCGCGTTTGCGATCCGCGTCGACGCCATCGAACTGTTCAATACCTATCTCCGCGATCCCAATGCGAGAAACAGCGTCATCGCGCAGATGCAGGCGGTAACCGCGCAGTACAAGGCGGTGAAGGAGAGCGCCGGTGACAGCCCGTCGGACGATGTGAAGGCGCAGCTCGAAACCCTGAAAAAGGATTGGCTGGCTACAGTCGATAGTACCCGCAACACCGTGAAACAATATTCCGACCTCGGCCTACCGATTGGATGGACTAAGCAAAATGCCACGCTCAATCCCTGGGCAGTGACCTGCTCGAAAGACGGCGTGCTTAGAATCGCCGCAGACAAGCAATGCGGCGCGGGAGAGAAGCCTGATGATTGGGCCTGGTTCAGGCTGGCGTGGTCGTTGTTGCTTGGCGGAATTCTGGTCGGTCTCGGCGCGCCGTTCTGGTACAGCGCAGTGACGGGACTGACCAACATCCGCAGTATCGCCAAGGATGTCGTTGGCGGTGAACCAAAGGTGGCGGCACCCGGGGCCGCGGCGGTGGCTCCGACGACGCCAGATCTGCCTCAACCCACCACACCGGTCGGGGCGTTCAACGTTTCACAGGCGGCAAAGGCGGCTGCTGTTACGTAACTGGCACGGCGTTCTTGCTCCGGTCGGCGGTAGAGGTTCCGCGCAGTCGTCGACGCCCGTCTTGACGCAGCGGGCGTTGCTCGGCGCGGTCGCGCGGGCCTTCCATTCCAGGTTGCTTAACCCGTCGATGGATCATCCTGCATGCGCGGCGGCGGCGGTCATGCGGCGACCGCTTGATAATTGGGCATTGACCGCGGCACCCATTGAGGCCGACGATAGGCGCGTCCAGAGGGCAATCCATGAGGTTGTCGACTCGGCTGACGATGGCGATGGTCGCGCTGGTGCTGCTGGCGACGGCAGCGGTGGGCGTGCTGACTCACCGCGCTGTCGCGGCATTTGCCCTGCCGCGGGCATTGGAGCGGCTTGATACCCACGCCTACCTGCTCGGCAGCGAACTTGCCGCGTCGGTTCGCGGCGCGCGCGCCGACGTGATCGGCTTTCGCTCCGCCGTCGCCGTCAACGACATCATGACGGCGCGCCTCGGTCGCGGGAGCGATCCGGATGCCGCCGCCAACGAGGCCGAGGCGCGGCGGCGGATGGCCCAGCGCTACGCCGTGGAACTGGCCGCCAAACCGAACTATTACGCGTTTCGAATCATCGGGGTCGATGACGGCGGGCGCGAACTGGTGCGGGTCGACCGTTCGGGCCCCGATGGCGCCATACGCATCGTTCCGGACGACGAGTTGCGGCAGGAGGGCGAGCGGATCGCCTTTAGCGAAACCATCCGGCTGCCCGCCGGCGAGGTCTATGTCTCCCCGGTCAATCTCAGTCAGGACAGCGGCGTCATCGCAACGCCGCATGTACCGGTGATGCGGATCGCAACGCCGATACACACGCCGGACGGCAAGCCGTTTGCGATCGTGATCATCCATGTTGACATGCGATCGAGCTTCGACCGGATCCGCTCCAACCCGATCGAGGGCGGCCGCAGCTATGTCGTCAACAGTCAGGGCGGGTTTCTCGTTCATCCCGATCGGGATCGCGAATTCGGCTTCATCGTCGGCAGGCCCGCCCATATCCAGGACGAGTTTCCGGATTTCCCCAGAATTTTCGCCAGCGGCGATACCACGCCTCGCGTGATGCAGGACCGCGCCGGCGATCGCTTCGGGGTCGGGCTGGCGTTCATGAGGCTGGCGGACGGCCCGCGAATTGCGGTGATCCAGGCCGTGCCGTATGCGAATCTGATGGCGGCGACATCGGCGGTTCGCGATTCCAGCCTGCTGGCTGGACTGGGGGCGGCGTTTTTCGCCTTCCTGCTCGCCGTCATCGTGGCCCGCTCGCTGACGCGGCCGTTGGTGCAGATGACCAAAGCGGTCGACGGCTTTACCCGCGGCGAGACGGTCGCACTGCCGACCGGAGGCGGCCAGGAGATCAGGGCGCTGACCGATGCGTTCGCGCATATGGCGGCCGAGTCGCGCGCCAAGACAGCGGCGCTCAATCAGGAGATCGAGGAGCGCCGCCGCACCGTCGAGGAACTGCGCGAAAGCGAGCAGATGGCGCGGGACGTCATCGCCAACGCCTTCGAAGCGTTCATTCAGACCGACGATGCCAGTCACGTCATCGAATGGAATCCGCAGGCCGAGGCGATCTTCGGATGGTCGCGGCAGCAGGCGCTGGGGCAGCATTTGCCGACGCTGCTGCTGTCGGAAGCGCTCCAGCCGTACTGCCAGGCCTTGAAGGAACGGCTGCTGCGCAACGAGGCGCAAGCCGCCGCTGGCGAGCGCTTTGAAGTCATGGCCAGGCGCGAAGACGGAAGCACCATCAGGATCGAGGCGTCGATGAACGCGCTTCGCCGCCGCGGCAGCTACGTGTTCAACGTGTTTGTGCGGGACCAGACGCAAAGGATCGCGGCGGAGGAGCAGCTGCGGCAGGCCCAGAAGATGGAAGCGCTTGGCCAACTCACCGGCGGCATCGCGCATGATTTCAACAATGTGCTCACGGTGATCTCCGGCACCATCGAAATTCTCGCCGAGGAAGTGTCCGGCAGGCCGGAAGCGACGGCCGTCGCCAAATTGATCAGCGAGGCCGCCGATCGCGGCGCGGAGCTGACCTCGCATCTGCTGGCCTTCGCCCGCAAGCAGCCGCTGCAGCCGCGCGAGATCGACGTCAACCGCCTGGTCGTCGAAGCAGCCAGGCTGTTCCGGCCGACGCTGGGCGCGCAGATCGAAATCGAATCGATGCTGACGGATTCGGTATGGCCGGCACTGGTCGACCCGGGCCAGCTCAGTTCCGCGTTGCTCAACCTCGCCATCAATGCGCGCGATGCGATGCCCGGAGGCGGCAAGCTGACCCTGGAGACCAGGAACGTCACTTTCGATGCAGACGATGCCGCCGCCATCGGCGACGTCCAGCCTGGCAACTATGTGATGATCGCGGTGAGCGACACCGGCACCGGGATTCCGGAAGCGATCCGCGACAAGGTGTTCGATCCGTTCTTTTCGACCAAGCAGGTCGGCAAGGGAAGCGGGCTGGGGCTGAGCATGGTCTACGGCTTCGTCAAGCAGTCCGGCGGGCACATCAAGGTCTACAGCGAGGAGGGCCACGGCACGACGTTCCGGCTCTATCTGCCGCAGGCGGATGCCCCGGCGGAGCGGATCGTCGACGAGCCGTCCTCGTCCGGGATCGAGCGTGGCGACGAGACCATTCTGGTGGTCGAGGATGACCCGCTGGTGCGCGCCTACGTCAACACCCAGTTGCAGAGCCTCGGCTACCGGACGCTGTCGGCGGCAAACGGCGCCGAGGCCCTGGCGATCATCGATAGTGGTGCTGCCTTCGACCTGCTGTTCACCGACATCATCATGCCCGGAGGGTTGAACGGCCGGCAACTCGCCGCGGAGGCGGCGGCGCGGCGCCCGTCGCTGCGGGTGCTGTTCACGTCAGGCTATACCGAGAATGCCGTCATCCATCATGGCAGGCTGGATTCGGGTGTGCTGCTGCTGGTCAAGCCCTACCGCAAAGTGGATCTTGCGCGCATGCTTCGCGTGGCGCTGACCCCGGCCGGAATCCTGCCGTCCGCAACGCCGACGCCCGAAACGCAAGGCTGAGGCTGGACATCGGCTTTCCGTGCGCTCCCTTGTTCGCGACCGCGAACCATCTACAATGGCAAATGCTCAAAACCATCGAGGAGATCAGGTGGCCGCTGAAATCAATCCGCTTGCCGGCAAGATCGTCGACCCGTCGATGCTGGCAAATATCCCGCGGCTGGTGACGGCCTATTTTGCCGGCAAGCCCGATCCCTCCGTGCCGGCGCAGCGGGTGGCGTTCGGCACCTCGGGGCATCGCGGTTCCGCGCTCAACCACGCCTTCAACGAGGCGCATATCCTGGCGATCAGCCAGGCGCTGTGCGATCACCGCAAGCGCAGCGGCATCGACGGGCCGATGTTCGTCGGCATCGACACCCACGCGCTGGCCGAGCCGGCGCTGGCGAGCGCGCTCGAAGTGTTCGCAGCCAACGGCGTCGAGGTGATGATCGATGCGGATGACGGCTACACGCCGACGCCGGTGATCTCCCGCGCCATCCTCTCCTATAATAAAGGCCGCGAAAACGGCCTTGCCGACGGCGTCGTGATCACGCCGTCGCATAATCCGCCCGAGGATGGCGGGTTCAAATACAATCCGCCCAATGGCGGACCGGCGGATACCGACATCACCTCCGGAATCGAGCGCGCCGCCAACGGCTTTCTCTTGGACATGCACGGCGTCAAACGTATTCCCTATGACCGCGCCCGCCGGGCGGCTTGCGTCCATCGCATCGATTTCATCGGACCCTATGTCGCCGACCTCGCCAATGTCCTCGACATGGAGGCGATCCGTTCGTCCGGTGTGCGGATCGGGATCGATCCGCTGGGGGGCGCGGGCGTGCGCTACTGGCAGCCGATCATCGAGCGCTACGGCCTCAACGCCGCCATCGTCAGCGACGCGGTCGATCCGACGTTTCGCTTCATGACGCTCGATTGGGACGGCAAGATCCGGATGGACTGCTCGTCGCCTTACGCGATGGCGCGGCTGATCGGCATGCGCGACCGGTTCGACGTCGCTTTCGCCAACGACACCGACGCCGACCGCCATGGCATCGTGACCGGCTCGAACGGGCTGATGAACCCGAACCATTACCTCGCCGCATCCATCGCCTATCTGTTCGCGAACCGCCCGCAATGGCGCGGCGACAGCGCGGTGGGCAAGACCATCGTCTCCAGCGCGATCATCGATCGCGTCGCGAAGAAGCTCGGCCGCGGTCTGGTCGAGACTCCCGTCGGGTTCAAATGGTTCGTCGACGGCCTCAGCGACGGCTCGTTCGGCTTCGCCGGCGAGGAAAGCGCCGGCGCTTCGTTCCTGCGCAGGGACGGATCGGTCTGGACCACCGACAAGGACGGCATCATCCTGGGACTGCTGGCCGCCGAGATGACCGCGCGCACCAAATCCGATCCGAGCCAGCTGTTCGATCAATTGACCGGCGAACTCGGCATGCCCCACTACGAACGGATCGACGCGCCGGCGACGTCGGCTCAGAAGAACCTCCTGAAGGCGCTGTCGGCGGAAAAGCTCGCGATGGCGGATTTGGCCGGTGAGCCGGTGCGCGCGGTTCTGACAGCGGCACCCGGCAACGGCCAGCCGTTCGGCGGCGTCAAGGTGACGTCGGACAACGGATGGTTCGCGGCGCGGCCGTCCGGCACCGAAGATGTCTACAAGATCTATGCGGAGAGCTTTCGCAGCGAACAACACCTGCGCCAGATCCAGGACGACGCCCAGCGCGCCATCGCGCATGCGTTCGAGGTGGGTTGAGTGAGTGGAAGGCCAGTAGCCCGGATGCAGCCGGAGGTCGGCGCAAAGCGCCGCCCGATGGCGAAATCCGGGGCCGGTCCCACCTCCGCTCCCGGATT
>JBDRNF010000169.1:0-28003 GCA_043811435.1 Pseudomonadota bacterium | reverse complement strand
GTCCCTGCGAACGCAGGGACCCATAACCACAGGGCGTGGTTATTGAGCGGGACGTTCGTACACGGTGCGTCATCGAGAGGCCGCGGCGTATGGGTCCCTGCGTTCGCAGGGACGACGTCAAAGATGCGCGAGATAATGCGCCAGCGCCTCGATTTCCTCCTCGTTGAGGGAATATGCGACACTCGCCATCGCCGCCATGCCGCCGCCGGACCGTGCGCCGGACTTGTAGTCGTGCAGCGCCTTCACGAGATAGTCCCGGCGCTGACCCGCAAGGCGGGGGATCGCCTTGGTCCCGGCATAGTTGTCGGTATGGCACGAGGTGCAGCGCCGGCCCGCGGCGGCCTGCGCGCCCTTGGCCGACAGATCCGGATTGTCGTCCGGCTTGGCCCCGGGCGGCGGCAGCGAGGCGAAATAGGCGCCGAGGTTTCGGATATCTTCATTGGTGAGTTGCTCGATGATCGGGAGCATCTGTTCGTTCTTGCGGGTGCCGGCGCGAAAGAACACCAGCTGCCACTGGATGACCTGGTCGGGCTGACCGGCGAGCGACGGCATCTTTTCGATCTGCGAGATGCCGGCTTCGCCGTGACAGGCGACGCATATTTCGGCCTTCTGCTTGCCGGCGGAGACATCCGCGGCGTGGGCAGCGATACCCGTTACGGCAAGGACGAGGCAGTAAAGCGCATGCAGTGCGAACCGGCGAGGCATGATCAATATTTCCATTCCAACTCGAGCTTGTCATTCCGGGGTGCGCCGATGGGTCGGCAACGGCCGACCTGCGGCGCAGGCCTCAGATGTGCAGTTGCACATCGGGGAATCCATACGCATTATCGTGGTTATGGATTCCGGGCTCGCTCCGCGCCCCGGAATGACGGGTTTGTCAGCAACGCAAAGCTGCGGCCACCCGTTCCGGGCGACCGCAGCCCTGCATTATTCAGCGCTTACTTCTTGCTGTAGCTGATGCGATAGATCGCACCGGCCCAGTCGTCGGCAATCAGCATCGAGCCGTCCTTGGCCAGCACGATATCGGCCGGACGGCCGAGATAGCCCGTGTCGCCCTCGAGCCAGCCGGAGGCGAAGATCTCCTGCTTGGCGTTCTTGCCGTCGGGCCCGACGATCACCCGCTTGATCCGCGCGCCCTGGTACTTGGCCCGGTTCCAGGAGCCGTGTTCGGCGATGAAGATGTTGTTCTTGTACTCGGCGGGGAACTGGTCGCCGGTGTAGAACTTCATGCCGAGCGGCGCCACATGCGCGCCGAGTTTGAGCACCGGCGGGGTGAACTCCGAACATTTATGGCCCATCGCGAACTTCGGATCCGGCATGTCGCCCTGGTGGCAATAGGGATAGCCGAAATGCTCGCCGAGCTTGGAGATCATGTTGAGCTTGTCGCTCGGCATGTCGTCGCTGATCCAGTCGCGGGCGTTCTCGGTGAACCAGTACTTGCCGCTGCGCGGATCGACGTCGCCGCCGACGCTGTTGCGGACGCCGAGCGCCACCAGTTCGGCGTTGCCGGTCTTGGGATCGACGCGGCGGATCTGCGACAGGCTGGTCGGCGGAATCCCGATGTTGAAGGGAGGCCCGAACGGCAGATAGAACCAGCCCTCCTTGTCGACGGCGATGTATTTCCAGCCATGCGGGACATAGGGCGGCATGTCGTCATAGACCACCTTGCCGGCGCCGAGATTGTCGAGATTGGCTTCGGCGTTGTCGTACCGGATCAGCTTGTCGATATCGACGACGTAGAGCGCGCCGTCGCGGAACGCAATGCCGGTCGGCATCTTCATTCCCTTGAGGACGGTCTTGACCTCCTTCTTGCCGCCATTGTCCTTGATCGCGTAGACGTTGCCGACGCCGAACGAGCCGACGAACAGCGTGCCCTTGTCGCCCCAGGCCATCTGCCGCGCAGACAGCACGCCGGAGGCGTAGACTTCGATCTTGAAGCCCGGCGGCAGCTTGATCTTCTTCATCATCGACGCGAGTTCGGCGTCCGATGCGCCGGTCGGCGGACCCGACGGTGGCGCCTGTCCCTTCTGGGCCTCGATCTCGTCGCCGAGGAACCAGTCCGGCGGCGGATTGGCCCAGAAATCCTTGGTACCGGAATCGTATTTCTTCAGCGGCCTTTGCTGCGCGCCGGCCTGGCTTGCCCCCGCAACAAAGGCAATCGTCGCGAGCGCAAGAATGGATCGATTGAAAGCCGATTTCATCGCGTCACTCCCCTATGCGGCCAATGCGGCCGCGCGTGTTCTCTTGTTCTGAACGTTCGAGAGACGAAGTTTGGTCTGTGGTGAGGTAGATCAGACGCAGGAATGCTAGCACATCTTCCGCGGGTGAGAAGTGCGCGCTGCGCGGCTCCGCCGGACGAACGCAATTTGAACGAAAAATTCTGTCAGGTAAGGTCGGCCGGAGAGTCTTGCGCCGGGCTCGCTGCATTGCGGCAACGTCCCATTGCAGCGCGAGCGCCCTGATACCCGGCGTTCAGTGGGCAGAGATCTTCTCGGCGAATCCCGGAGCGCCAGAAATGAACGACTTCACTACCATCAGTACGGCGGCTCGTCATAGACGGGCACGCCGTCGATCAGCAGGCGCTTGATCGCGGCCTGGCCGGAGGGTGCGACGGCGGCGACGACTTCCAGCCGCGCCCTTGCCATCAGCTCGATTTTCTTGCCCTCGCCCTGCGGCACGAAATAGCTTTCGAGGCCATAGCGCACGCCGACGGCGCGGGTCCCGAGCTTGCAGTCCCGCGTCCCGGCTTCGTTCAGCCGGCAGGTCGAACTGGCTATCACGACACCCGCGATTACGATGTCGTTCCCGGTGACCGCGGGGCGTTCGGCCGAAATCGCGACCGCCTTCGACTTGTTGCCGGCGTCGGGACGCAAGGTCACGAACACCGGCTGCCCGCGCTTGAAGGAATCCGTTGCATCCTGCGGCAGGTCCACCGTGCCGATCCGATAGGCGAGCACGACATAATCACCGCGAAACAGATCGCGCGGATCGACCGGCGCGATCTCGAGCCGCACTTCCTGCCCGCTTCGCAGGATCGCCGCGCGCGGCAGGATCATGGCGAGGATCAGGCCACAGAGCGCCAGCGCGGCAAGGAGATAGCGCAGCAGCGGCGGCATGCGGGCGATGATGGTGTCCAGCGCGGGCATCAGGCCGGACTCCCTGGCGATGTTGCGATGTCACGCCTGGACCAGTTGGCCAGTTTATGCGCGCCCGCCGCCAGACCCAGCAGCGCGACGCCGGCGGCGAGGAAGAACAGCGACTGGCTCAGCAGCGAGCCGATGGTTTGCCAGAGCAGGATCAGGATCGACACACCGAACACCGCATAGCCGACCACGATGAACGTCCTGAGGCCGAGCAGAAGGCCGCCGACGATCAACGCCACGGCACTGACGAGGACGGCGACGGAGACCAGCGCGCGAAGCAGGACATCGGTTTCGACCAGGCCGAGGAACATCAGCGGAATGGTCAGGCCGACGGCGCAGGCCGCGATGATGACGAGCCTGCCGCTGTCGCGTTCCCGTGCCAGTATCGCGAGCGCCGCCAGCGCGGCCAGCGCCGCGCCATAGGCCGGATTGACGACAGACGTAACCGCAGGCCGGTCGCCAAACAGCGACTTTTCCAGCACCAGGCCGATTTCAACGCAAAGCAATATTCCGAAAATCACGGCGCCCCACGGCAGCAGCGCCTTGATGATGGCGGGCCAGCCCCGCTCCAGCGCCAACAGCCCGATCGCGATGTAGGCTGCCGAGATCGCGAGGCCTCCATCGACCAGGTGGAAGAAAACCTTGGCGCCGCCCTGCGGCATCAACAGCGCCCACAGCCAGGCGCTCAGCGCCAGAATGGCCGCATGCGCGAGCAGGCGGTTGTCGCGGCCCCGCGCCAGCAGCAAGGCCGGCACGAACAGCAGCAGGAAGGACCAATGGACCTCGCGAAAATGCGCAGCTTCGAACCGTCCCCATGACCATGACGTCATCGCCACGAAGGCCAGGACGAGCGGACCGCTCTTGCCCGTCAAAGCGGCGGCGACCAGGCCGCCGATCGCGACCAGCATCGCGCCGGCCGGCCAATCGCTGGGCAAATGATACATCTGGCCGACCAGCGCGATGCCCGCGCCGAAGCACAGCGTGGCGAAGGTGATCGCCGCATCGGCGGCGGCCGGGTGGCCGCGCCGCTCCAGGAACAGGGCGGGAAGAAAACAGCCCGCGATGATCGCGAGGATGCCGCTGAGCCGCACCAGGCGCGGAATCTCCTGCCAGTTCGCCGCCACGAAAGCGCTGACGCTGGCCGCCAGCATCAGCGCGCCGAGCATCGCGAAGATGCCCGGAAGCCGCGACTTCGCCTCCTCGCTGAACCGTGCCTTGCGGATGGATTGCGCGGCGTCGCCCGAAATCACCCCCGCGGCGACCCATTCGACCAGATCCGCCTCGAGCCGTTGCCGATAGCCGCGTTCGAACACTCGTTATCCTCATCCTCGCGCGCGGCGCGACACCTGCAACACTGGTGCGAAACATTGCACGCCGGTTTGACGCGGGAAAGGCCGTCGCGGTTCAGCGACGAGCGACAAACAACAAAGCCGCCCATGGGGCGGCTTGTCGTTTGGTATCGCTTTGCCAATTCAGAAAGTTCTGGAGCGGGCGAAGGGATTCGAACCCTCGACCCCGACCTTGGCAAGGTCGTGCTCTACCACTGAGCTACACCCGCATCCGAGAGAATGGCGGCGCACGCGCCGTCAACGGGCAGAGCTATGCCAAATGCCGCCCATGAATGCAACAGCCCAAACAAGGCCGGGAAAGACCGGGAATCGGGCCGCTCAGGGGGTATCCCCGGCATTTTGCGGCATTTCCGCCCGAAGGCCGCCGCGGCGGGTTCCAGCGATTGCAAATTGGCGATCCAGGGGCCAATTAGGGCTCAGACCGTGCTAGAACAGCCGCCAATCCGAAAAAGACATCAGACGAGGATCCCCGTGACGATAATTGAGCAGGGCAGCGGACCGGCGCCCCAGGCGGCGCCCGATTTGATCAAGGAAACCACCACCCAGACGTTCGTGAAGGACGTCATCGAGGAATCGAAGCGCCAGCCGGTGCTGATCGACTTCTGGGCGCCGTGGTGCGGCCCCTGCCGGCAGCTGACGCCGATCATCGAGAAGGCGGTCCGCGCCGCCAAGGGCAAGGTCAAGCTGGTCAAGATGAACATCGACGAGCATCCGGCGATCCCGGGCCAGATGGGCATCCAGTCGATCCCGGCCGTGATCGCGTTCGTCAACGGCCAGCCCGCCGACGGCTTCATGGGCGCGGTGCCGGAAAGCCAGGTCACCGCCTACATCGACAAGGTGACCGCGGGCATGCCGGGATCAGGCGAGCCCAATATCGCGGAGATCCTGAAAGAGGCCGATGCCGTGATGGCCGAGGGCGACACCGCGACCGCCGCGCAGATCTATGCCGAGGTGCTGGCAGTCGATGCCACCAGCATTCCCGCGCTGGCGGGCCTGGCGAAATGCTACGTCGCGACCGGCGCCATCGAGCAGGCCAAACAGACCATCGCCATGGTGCCGGAATCCAAGCGCAACGACGCCGCGGTCAAGGCGGTGCAGGCCTCGATCGATCTGGCCGAGCAGGCCAAGGCGGTCGGCCCGGTCACCGAACTCGAACAGAAAGTCGCCGCAAACCCGCTCGATCATCAGGCGCGATTCGACCTGGCGACCGCGCTCAACGCCTCGGGTAAGCGCGCCGAGGCCACCGAACAGCTGCTCGCGATCGTCAAGAAGGATCGCAAGTGGAACGAGGACGGCGCGCGCAAGCAGCTGGTGCAGTTGTTCGAGGCGTGGGGCCCGGCCGACGAAGCCACCATCGAAGGTCGCAAACGGCTGTCGACTATTTTGTTCTCCTAGCGCCAAGCACCGGGACCGCCCATGCCGATCAATGCCGAATACCGCGGGCCCGGCGACCTTCCCGAGGTGATCCCGGTGTTTCCGCTGCCGGGCGCGCTGTTGCTGCCGCGCGGTCAGATGCCGCTCAATATCTTCGAGCCGCGCTACCTCGCGATGGTCGATGACTCCCTGCGCGACGGCCACCGCCTGATCGGGATGATCCAGCCGAATATTTCCCACTCGCGCGACGAGGCCAAGCCGGCGCTGTTCCGGGTCGGCTGCGTCGGCCGCATCACCCAGCTCGCCGAGTCCGGCGACGGCCGCTACATCCTCGAGCTCACCGGCATCGCGCGCTTCAAAGTGATCGAGGAACTGACGGTGCTGACCGCCTACCGGCAGTGCAAGGTGGACTATTTCCCCTACATCGACGATTTCACCGCGCGCAAGGGCGAGGAAGCGGTCGACCGCGAGGCGCTGCTGTCGGTGCTGACCGATTTTCTGAAAGCCAACAATCTCAAGGTCGACTGGGAGGGTGTCGAGAGTGCGCCCAACGAGGCGCTGGTCAATGCGCTGGCGATGATGTCGCCCTACGGCCCGCCGGAAAAGCAGGCGATGCTGGAAGCTCCCGACCTCAAGACCCGCGCCGAAATCCTGGTCGCGGTGACCGAGATGGACCTCGCCAAGAAGCGCACCAGCGGCGATACGGGGCTGCAGTAGGTAACACCGTCATTCCGGGCGCGGGGGCGTTGCTGCGCATGGAGCAAGTTGGAAGGCGATGGCGAAGATCGCAAAAAAGCCTGCCCGCAAACGCGTCGGTGCGAAGCTGACAAAGCCGCGCAAGACGGCGCCGAAGCCGCAGCCCCGCCAAACTGCAAAGCCAGTCCTGCTCTCCGGCGGCAACCCGCAGATCGCGAAGGGCTACGGCGATACGCCGGTGCAGGCCTACATCGCGGCGATGCCGGGATGGAAGCGCGAGGTCGGCCGCCGCCTCGACGCGCTGATCGTGCGTACCGTCCCCGGCGTGCACAAGGCGGTGAAATGGAATTCGCCCTTCTATGGCATCGAGGGAGATGGCTGGTTCCTCAGCCTCCATTGCTTCACGAAATACATCAAGCTGGCCTTCTTCCGCGGCACGTCGCTGAATCCGGTTCCACCCGGCGAATCCAAGCAAAAGGAAGTGCGCTACCTCGACCTTTATGAGGGTGAGCTCGACGAAGCCCAGCTCGCCGCCTGGGTGAAGCAGGCCAGCCAACTGCCCGGCGAACGGATGTGAGCGAGCGACAAAACATGGAGACGATAACAGCGATGAAGAAGAGCGCCACGAAGCAGGCAGAGACAGAAGACTCTCCCGCTCGGCTGATCGAAGCGAGGATCAAGAAGCTCGGCGATTGGCGCGGCGAAACGCTCGCGCGGGTTCGGGCTGTCATCAAGCAGGCCGACCCCGAAGTGGTCGAGGAAGTGAAATGGCGAAAGCCGTCGAACGCGATGCTGGGTGTTCCGGTGTGGGAACACGACGGCATCATCTGCACCGGCGAGACCTACAAGAATGCCGTGAAGCTGACCTTCGCCAGGGGCGCCGCGCTGGAGGACCCGTCAGGCCTCTTCAACGCCAGCCTCGAAGGCAACGTCAGGCGCGCCATCGATATCCATGAGGACGACAAGATCAATGAAAAAGCGCTGAAGGCGCTGATTCGCGCCGCGGTGGCGCTGAACACGGCGACACGCGCCGCCAGGAAGAAGCCAAAGAGCGCTTGAGGCTTCGCGCCTGCACGCAGGTTCCAGCATGACATAAAGGCGTCAATGCGTAGCGCCTGACATGAATATGGGACCGAACTAAATAACTTCAAGAATTGCCAGGTTTCGATTTGCCGCCCTATGAAGCGCCCCTCCGAAACATGACGGGAGCGGTTCATGACTTTGCGGAATCCGGATGTCCTGATCGCGGGCGCGGGCCCGACCGGTTTGATGCTGGCGGGCGAGTTGGCATTGGCGGGGATCGACGTCGCCATCGTCGAGCGGCGCGAAGGCCAAGACCTCGCCGGCTCGCGCGCCGGCGGCCTGCACGCGCGCACCCTCGAGGTCTTCGATCAGCGCGGCATTGCCGATCAGTTCCTGACCGAGGGACAGAAGGTGCAGGCCATCGGGTTTGCCGGTGTCACTTTCGATCTCGGCGGCTTTCCCACCCGCCACCCCTACAGTCTCGGGCTGCGGCAGAAGCACATCGAGCGGATCCTTGCCGGCTGGGTCGACGAACTCAAGGTGCCGATCCATCGCGGCACTGAAGTGACGGGCCTGGCGCAGGACGACACCGGCGTCGACGTCGAACTGGGCGGCGGCCGCTCGCTGCGGGCGCAGTATCTCGTCGGCTGCGACGGCGGACGCAGCCTGGTTCGCAAGGCCGCCGGGATCGCGTTCCCGGGATCGGATCCCACCACCAGCAACCTGATCGCCGAGGCCGAACTCGCCGAGACGCCGCCGGCATGGGGCATCCGCCGCGACGCAATCGGTACCCATGCCCTCGGCCGGGTGGAATACGAAATCCGCAACGGCGAGATCATCTATGCGGATCACGGTCCGGTCAGCATCCTCGTGACGGAAAAGCATGTCGGACAGACCGCCGAACCCAGCCTCGGCGATCTCAGCGCCGCGCTCATCGCCGTCTATGGGACCGATTACGGGATCCACTCTCCCACCTCGATTTCGAGGTTCACCGATGCCGCGCGGCAGGCGGCCTGCTACCGCAAGGGACGCGTGCTGATCGCGGGCGACGCCGCGCATGTGCATCCCCCCGACGGCGGCCAGGGTCTCCAGACCGGCGTGCAGGATGCGGTGAACCTGGGATGGAAGCTGGCGCAGGTGGTCAAACGGACATCGCCGGAAGCCCTGCTCGATAGCTACCACGCCGAGCGTCACCCGATCGGCGCCCGCGCGTTGCGCCACACGATGGCAGCGGTCGTGCTTCGCCGCGAAGACGAACGGACCAAGGCGCTGCGCGACACGGTTGCCAAGCTGCTCGGCATGGACGAGCCGCGCCGGCGATTCGCCGCCGTCATGTCCGGTCTGGACATTCATTACGACCTCGGCGAGGGCCATAGACTGCTCGGACGCCGCATGCCCGATCTCGATCTGGTCACCGCCAACGGCCCGCTGCGGGTCTACACTCTGCTGCACGAAGCCCGGCCGGTGCTGCTCAATTTCGGTGAATCCTGCGGCTTCGACATCACGCCGTGGGCGGATCGCGTTCAGTCGGTCGACGCCAGATACGACGGCGCGTGGGAGCTTCCGGCACTTGGGCCAGTCAGCGCTCCCGCCGCCGTGTTGATCCGGCCCGACGGATATGTGGCCTGGGTGGGAGAGCCGGCCGGGGCGGGGCTCGCCGACGCGCTGACCATGTGGTTCGGACCGCCTGCCGCGGCGTAGCGCAGCGGCCTTGGGATTCAGTACCCCGCCATCGCCAGCGCGACCACGCCGCTCAGCGCCACCCAGCCGAAGTGCCGGCCGCGCATCGCCCACGCGTTGGCGAGCGCGGCGAAACCGAACACGACGGCGAGCGTGACGATGATCCAGTGCCGCGCCGGCTCCGACGCCATCGACGGCGCCGCGATCAGCAGCACGCCGCCGCCGATCCAGGCCATGGTGCCGGCCTGCCAGACCAGCCGGATCAGCTGGCGCAGCCGCGGCGGCTCGATGGTGGCGCGGGCGAACACTTTTGTCTCGCCAAGCACGCCGTGGATCAGCGCTACCGCGATCGCGGTAACGCCGGAACATTGCAGCAAGAGATCGCGCATCGAACCGGCCTCCATACATGACTGTACGGTCTGTATAAACATTGCGCCGGCGACGGTCAATACAGTAGTGTATGGTGAGAGGTCGCAGGGATAAGCATGGCCGAACAACTCTCCGCCAAGGACTGGCTCGATCAGGGCCTCAGGACGCTGACCGAGAACGGCTTCACGGCGCTGAAGGCCGAGCCGCTGGCCAAGGCGATGGGGGTGTCGCGGGGCAGCTTCTACTGGCATTTCGCCGATATCGGCGCGTTCCACGCCGCTATCCTGGCGCATTGGCGCGATGTCGCCGCCGAACGGATCATCGCCAATCTGGAAGCCGCCTCTGGCACCGCCAATCCACTGCCGCGGCTGCTGCGCGGCGCGTTCAGCAGCAGGCCGGCGCTGGAGAACGCGGTCCGCACCTGGGCGAGCTTCGATCCCAAGGCCCGGGCGGCGGTGCAGGCGATCGACCGGCGCCGGCTGGACTACATCGAAGGCCTGTTACGGGCCAACGGGCTCCCTCCTGCCGTGGCCCGTGCCCGGGCACAGATCCTCTATTGGACGTATCTCGGCTATGCGCTGTCGGAGCAGAAGCTGCCAAAGGCCCGGCAGGCCGCCGTGCTCGACGAATTGCTCGCCATCGCGGCGCGCTGACGGGGCGGCTACCGCCGCTGGGCGAATATGCTAAGGGATCAAGACCCATCCGGAGACCATTGCATGACTTCCCCGTCCGAACGCCTTGAGGGCACCGTCGATCCCAAATTGCTGGAAATCCTGGTCTGTCCGCTGACCAAGGGCCCGCTGGAGTTCGACGCGGCGAAGCAGGAGCTGATCTCGCGTTCGGCCAAACTGGCCTATCCGATCCGCGACGGCATCCCGATCATGCTGCCGGAAGAGGCACGGAAGATCGATTAGCGTGAGCGCCGGTCTCTCCTCGTCATTGCTGTTTGAAACTAATCCTGACTGACGTGACGTGCGAATGCGCCACATCCTCAACTGTCATCGTCCGCGAAGGCGGACGATCCAGTATTCCAGAGACAGTAGAGATTGAGCCGAGAGGCCGCGGCGTACTGGATCCCCGCCTGCGCGGGGAAGACAATGGTGGGAGAGCGGCATCCGATATCCCCGCGACACCAGTGGCCTTACAACGCCTCGCCCTTCAGGAGCCGCGGCACTTCGCCTGATAGCCCCGCGGCCTGGCGGATGAACAGGCTTTTCAACGGCGGCGCGCGGTCGACCAGGCCGAGGCCGATGTCGCGCACGGTGCGCAGCAGCGTCGATTCGTTGGAGAACAGCAGGTTCAGCGAATTGGTGGCCAGCCCCATCGCCATGGTGTCGAAGCGGCGCCAGCGCTGATAGCGCTCGAGCACGTCGGCCTGGCCCAGATCCATGCCGAGCCGCGCGGCATCGACGATCACTTCCGCCAGCGCGGCGACATCCTTCAGGCCCATATTGAGCCCCTGGCCCGCGATCGGGTGAATCACATGCGCGGCGTCGCCGACCAGCGCCAGCCGCTCGCCGATGAAGGAGCGCGCGACGAAATAGCCGAGCGGAAACGCACGCGGTCTGTCGAGCGCCTTCACCTCGCCGAGGTGCAGGCCGAACCGCTGCTCGAGTTCGCCATGAAATTCCTCTTCGCTCAAGGCCACGATGCGCGCGGCTTCGGCCCGCTTCTCGGTCCACACCAGCGAGGAGCGGTTGCCGGTCAGCGGCAGGATCGCGAACGGTCCCGCCGGGAGAAAATGTTCCTCGGCGCGGCCGTGATGCTCACGCTCGTGGCCGACGGTGACGACGATGCCGGACTGGTCGTAGTCCCAGCCATGGGTGGCGATCCCGGCGCGTTCGCGCAGTTTCGAGCGCGCGCCATCGGCGGCGACCAGCAGGCTCGCCTCGATCACACTGCCGTCGGCCAGCGACACATCGACGCCGTCGCTGCGCGACTCGAAACTGGTCACCGCGGTGGCCCTGAGGTCGATGCCGTCGGCCTCGGCGCGCGCGACCAGCGCATCGATCAGATGGCGGTTCTCGACCATGTGGGCGAAGGGTTCGCCGGGCTCGACATCGCCGGCAAAGGTCAAAAACACCGGCCGGGTGGCATCTTCCACCTTGGAATCGGTAACGACCATGTCCGTGATCGGCTGCGCCCCTGCGGCGACCTGATCCCAGATCCCGATGGCATCGAACAGCCGGCGGCAGGCCGCCACGATCGCGGTGGCGCGGGGATCGCGGCTCGGCCGCGAGGCCAGCGCCGGATCGGCGACGATGACCGGAATATCGGGCCCAAGGCCCTGACGCAGCGCCAGCGCCAGCGCCAGCCCCGCAAACGCGCCGCCGCCGATAACAATGCTACGCTGTGCCGACATGTCCAAACCTGCTTGCTCGCGTCACGAAACTACCCTTGCTACCTGATTATAGCTGGGCGAAACAGGGCCGAGAAACAAGGGTTCCGTCATTCCGGGATGCGCCTTGGGTCGGCAATTGCCGACCTGAGACGCAGGCCCGGAATCCATACTCACGATCGTGGTTATGGATTCCGGGCTCGCTCCGCTTCGCTATGCGCCCCGGAATGACGGAGGGAATTGAAAGCGCGGCCATGTCCAAAGGCGTCATCGACCTGATTTCCATTCTCGATATCGAGCCGATCGAGGTGAACCTGTTCCGCGGCAACAGCCCGAAGACGAGCTGGCAGCGGGTGTTCGGCGGGCAAGTGATCGGCCAGGCGATGGTGGCGGCGTGCCGCACCGTCGAGGGCCGGCTGCCGCATTCGCTGCATTGCTATTTCATCCTGCCGGGCGATCCGCAAATTCCGATCATCTACGAGGTCGAACGGCTGCGCGACGGCAAGAGCTATTCGACCCGCAGGGTCACCGCGATCCAGCACGGCAGCGCCATCTTCTCGATCATGGTGTCGTTCCATATTGAGGAAGACAGCGCGTTCGACCACCAGGACCCGATGCCGGACGTGCCGCCGCCGGAAAAGCTCACCGCCGAGGAAGTCGCAAAACAGCCGATGTTCCGCGAGATGCCGGAATTCATCCGGCGCTATTACGAATCGGACCGTCCGATCGAACTGCGCCCGGTCGAACTCGGCCGCTATTTCGGCCAGAAGATCGACGACGGCCGCATCAATGTCTGGATCCGCACCGCCTCGAAACTGCCGGACGATCCGGCGCTGCACATGTGCGCGCTGGCCTATGCCTCGGACTTCTCGCTGCTCGATGCCGCGATGGCGCGTTACGGCCGCACCCTGTTCGACAAGCGGATGATGCCGGCGAGCCTCGATCATGCGATGTGGTTTCACCGCCCGTTCCGCGCCGACGAATGGCTGCTCTACGCGCAGGATTCACCGAGCGCGCGCGGCGGCCGCGGACTGACCCGCGGCATGATCTTCAAGCAGGACGGCACGCTGGTGGCTTCCGTGGCGCAGGAAGGCTCGCTGCGCGAGCGGAAGCCCTAGAGCCCTTTGCGTTTCGATTGAATCGAAACGGGGCCCCAGATTCCTGATTTGATTATGCGTCGGCCAGCCTGCCGCGCTCGACCAGCTCGAATTGCGACACGTACCACTGGACGAACCAGCGCATCACCCAGGGAATGGGAATGATGAAGGCGCAGCCGATCACGAACACGATCGTCCGCCACAGCACGTCGAGCCCGGAGGCGTTGAAGACGATTTCGCGCCGCGTGCCCTCGACATTGCGGCAGATCCAGCGCGTCCAGGCGGTGGCGACCCAGGCCCAGCCGATGATGGTGATGAACGAAATGGCGAACAGGATTTGCCAGCCGATGAAGGTCAGCAGGCTGCCGTTGAAGGCGATCGGCAGCGGCTGGCCGTTCGAGGTGAGGCGGCTCGCCAGCCACTGCAGCAGCGTCCACGACAGAAACCCTTGCAGCGGAAGCATGAGGAGCTGGATGTAATCATCGTAAAGGCCGGCATAGCCGGACAGTCCCATGAGGACGAACACCCACCAGAGGTCGCCGACCTGTCCGGTGAACGCCAGATTGGGCCGACCCGGCACCTGAAGACGGGGTACCGCCCATTGGTAGACATAGGTGCCGGCCCACGGCGCGGGGATTACCAGCGTGATTCCGAAGATATACAGCAGCGCTCTGCCGAAGAAGCCCCACAGCGGAAGGTCGATCGACACCGCGCCGCCGTCATGGACGCCGGCGCCCGACGCAACACCGCCCGCCCGCGGCATCGCCGGCGGCCCGGAGACGCCCGGCGCGAGACCCGGAATTTCGGCCGCCCGCTGCCAGTTGGCCATGCCCTCGGTCCAGACCAGCGTGTCCGCCGTGATGGTGCCTCGGGCGATCAACTCGCGAAGCTGGATCTCGGAGTACGGACCCTGCTGCTGGCCCTGCGATGCATAAAACCAGGATCGAGCCGCCATATGATTTTCCCCGCTTGGCCACTGCCACGCGCCCAACCGGCGCCGCAAAAGCCCATTGTGGCGGACGATGCGGGCCCCTGTACAGGGATGCCGGCGCCCGGCCACAAATGTTTTCCCGCCGCTTGCAACTTTTTTGTGCCATTTGCCCAGAAAGATGCCAGATTTGGCCAGGCGCAAATCACCTGACGCCCACCTACCGAAATCGAGAAGATAAGGCCTGACCATGAAACTCGTCGTCGCGATCATCAAACCGTTCAAGCTGGACGAAGTCCGCCAGGCGCTCACGGCCATCGGCGTCCACGGCATGACGGTGACCGAGGTCAAGGGCTACGGCCGCCAGAAGGGCCACACTGAAATCTATCGCGGCGCCGAATATGTCGTGAACTTCCTGCCCAAGCTGCGGATCGAGATCGCGGTCGCCTCCGACATCGCGGACAAGGCGGTCGAGGTGATCACGCAAAGCGCCCGCACCGGCCAGATCGGCGACGGCAAGATCTTCGTGACGCCGATCGATCACGCGCTGCGCATCCGCACCGGCGAGACCGACAGCGACGCGCTCTGACGGATTTTCGCTGCATGAAACAGCGATGCTCCAAGACATCGCATCAAAACACCTAATATCGATAACAGGCTGGGGAAACATCATGGGGGTTCTGCCACGTCACGCGGCTCGCGCCGCGGCGACATTTTCGATCGCATCATTGCTGATGACGCCGGTATCGCCGGTCCTGGCCGCCGAATCCTCCGGCATCAGCGCCGCCGATACCGCGTGGGTGACCACAGCCACCGCCCTGGTGCTGATGATGACGCTGCCGGGCCTGGCGCTGTTCTATTCCGGCATGGTGCGCAAGAAAAACGTACTGGCGACGATGGCGCAAAGCCTCGCCGCCGTGGCGCTGATTTCAATTCTCTGGGTCGCGTACGGTTACTCGCTGGCGTTCGTCGGCGACGGTCCCTGGCTTGGCACGCTGGACCGCTGGTTCCTCGCCGGCATGAAGATGGACGACGTCAACCCTTTGGCGAAGACGATTCCGGAAATGCTGTTCATGCTTTACCAGATGACGTTTGCGATTATCACGGTCGCGCTGGTGGCGGGGGCGGTGGCCGACCGGATGCGGTTCTCGGCCTACCTGCTGTTTTCCGTCGGCTGGTTCACCTTCGTCTATGTGCCGCTGGCACACTGGGTCTGGGGTGGCGGCTTCCTCGCCACCATGGGCGTGCTGGATTTCGCCGGCGGCCTCGTGGTGCATCTGTCCGCCGGCGTCGGCGGCCTGGTCGCGGCCAAGGTGATGGGCAAGCGACATGGCTACGGCACCGAGAACCTGGCGCCGTTCGATCTGTCGCTCGCGGTGATCGGCACCGGCATGCTGTGGGTCGGATGGTTCGGCTTCAACGGCGGTTCGGCGCTGTCGGCCAGCCCCCGTGCGGTGATGGCGATCACGGCGACGCATCTTGCCGCCTGCGCCGGCGCGCTGACCTGGGGCGCGATCGAATGGTCGACGCGGCGCAAGCCCTCGGTGCTCGGCATGATCTCCGGTGCGATCGCGGGGCTGGGCACCATCACGCCCGCCTCCGGCTTCGTCGAGCCCTGGCACGGCATCGTCATCGGCATGGTCGCCGGCCTGCTGTGCTTCTGGGCCTGCACCAGCCTGAAGCAGCGCCTCGGCTATGACGATTCGCTCGATGTCTTCGGGGTCCACGGCATCGGCGGAATGACCGGCACGCTGCTGGCCGGCGTATTCGCGACCGCCGCGATCGGCGGGACTTCGGGCCTGCTGGAGGGCAATGCCCGTCAATTGCTGATTCAGTTCTACGGCGTGGCGGTCACCCTGCTGTGGACGGGCGGCATGACCTTCGTGCTGCTGAAGCTGGTCGGCGCCTTCGTGCCGCTGCGGGTTTCGCTGCAGCAAGAGATGGAAGGCCTGGATATTTCGCAGCATGGTGAGGCGCTTCAATAGGCTTCTCTACCTAAATACCCGCCATCTGCCCTCCGTATGGGCACGATTATGTCGACAGCCTGTCATGCCTTAAATCTAAGCAGGCGTGGCTAGGCTTTAGGCGCGGCGGAATAGCGCAGGTCCGGCCGATTCCCAAAAAGCCCGAAAAGGCCCGCGTTCATAATCCGTTAGGGAATGCGGCCGATCTGGCACGGCATTTGATTCTATCTGGTCTGGCTGTGCCCGCGTAGTGAACTTCTCCGCGTGGTGAACCTCAGTCGAGAACGCCCGGTCGAGTCTGGACCGGGCCCAAGCGGGGATAGGACCCATGAAAATTGTTATGGCGATCATCAAGCCATTCAAACTCGAAGAAGTCCGGGACGCCCTGACCGCCATCGGCGTTCACGGTCTAACGGTGACGGAAGTCAAGGGATATGGCCGGCAGAAAGGCCATACGGAAATCTATCGCGGCGCCGAATACGCCGTCAGCTTCCTGCCCAAGATCAAGATCGAGGTCGCCATCGCCTCGGACCAGGTCGACAAGACCATCGACGCCATCACGACGGCTGCAAAGACCGGACAGATCGGCGACGGCAAGATCTTCGTCATCAACCTCGACCATGCGGTCCGCATCCGCACCGGCGAGGCCGATGCCGCGGCCCTCTGATTTCGCGCTCAACCTTTTCCACTCAGGAGTAAAACAAATGACGTTCAAACGTCCCTATAGCGCGGGATTGGCGGCCCTCGCGGTCGGCCTGTTCGCCGCGACCGCTGCCTACGCGGAGCCAACCGTCAACAAGGGCGACAATGCCTGGTTGATGACGTCGACGGTGCTGGTGCTGTTGATGACCATTCCGGGCCTTGCGCTGTTCTACGGCGGCCTGGTCCGCTCCAAGAACATGCTCTCGGTGCTGGCGCAGATCTTCTACACCGTCTGCATCGTCATCATCCTGTACGCGCTCTACGGCTACAGCCTCGCCTTCACCGGCGGTTCCGACTTCATCGGCGGCTTCTCGAAGGCCTTCCTGGCGGGCGTGACCATCGATACCAAGGCCGCGACGTTCAGCGTCGACGCCAACGTCTCGGAACTGGTCTATTTCTGCTTCCAGATGACCTTCGCGGCGATTACCCCCGCTCTCATCGTCGGCGCCTTCGCCGAACGCATGAAGTTCGCGGCGGTGGCGCTGTTCGTCCCGCTCTGGGTGACGCTGATCTACTTCCCGATGGCGCACATGGTCTGGTACTGGCCCGGACCGGACGTGATCACGGATGCGGTCAAGGCACTTGCCGCGGCGGGTGACGAGGCGGCAAAGACTGCGGCACAGGCCAAGCTCGACGAGATCAACGCCGACGCCGGTTATATCTTCAAGAAGGGCGCGCTCGACTTCGCGGGCGGCACCGTGGTGCACATCAACGCCGGCATCGCCGGTCTGATCGGCGCCATCCTGATCGGCAAGCGGACCGGTTACGGCAAGGACCTGATGGCTCCGCACTCGCTGACCATGACCATGATCGGCGCCTCGCTGCTCTGGGTCGGCTGGTTCGGCTTCAACGCCGGATCCAACCTCGAAGCCTCCGGCGGCGCTGCGCTCGCCATGACCAACACCTTCATCGCAACTGCGGCGGCGGCATTGGCGTGGATGTTCGCGGAATGGATCATCAAGGGCCATCCCTCGCTGCTCGGCGCGCTGTCGGGCGCCATCGCAGGTCTCGTCGCGGTCACGCCCGCGGCCGGCTTCTCCGGTCCGATGGGAGCGATCGTGCTCGGTCTGGTGGCGGGCGTCGTCTGCCTGTTCTTCTGCACCGTAATCAAGAACTCGCTCGGCTATGACGACTCGCTCGACGTGTTCGGCATCCACGGCGTCGGCGGCATCGTCGGCGCGCTGGCCACCGGCATCCTGGTCAATCCGGCACTCGGCGGCACCGGCGTCTACGATTACGTCGCCGGCAAGGTCGCCGACTACGATCTGGTCGCCCAGATGACGGCGCAGATCTGGGGCGTCGCCACGACACTGGTCTGGTCGGGCATCGGTTCGGCGATCCTCTTCAAGGTCGTCGATGTGATCGTCGGCCTGCGCGCCACCGTCGAGGTGGAACGCGAGGGTCTCGACATCACCGAGCACACCGAGCGCGCCTACAACATGTGAGGCCTCCCGGGGGCGCGATCTCACGAGGTCGCGCCCGGAACTACGGTTTGGGCACATACCCGGCAATGCCCTGACCGTCGAGGGGCTCCAGCGCAAGCTGGGGCCCCTTTCTTTTTGCCGCCGATGACCGTTCCACGGAATATCCGAACCAGCCGCAAGACCTGTCGTGTCCAGGCGTGTTGACGCGGGGGGAAATGATCTGTTTGTTTCCGGTCCGGTGAACCAGCTGGACGAGCTGCCGCGCAGGGACCGGGTGATTTCTTCACCGTCGATCGCCTGCTGCCGCAAAACAACAATGAACAAAGGGTAGAATCACCTATGGAAGCCCACGCCAGCAACGCATCCGGTTCGGCCGGCAAATGGTCCCCTGCCCCCGACGCCAGCGAGATCGTGAAAAGCATCCATGCGATGCTGCACCCGCGGAACATCGTGCTGGTCGGCGCCACCGACAAACCCGGCAATTATGCCGAGCGGATCTGGAACAACCTGATCAAGTATCAGTTCGCCGGCGGCCTCTACCCGGTGAATTCGAAGCGCGAGACCATCTGGGGCGTGCCCTGCTACAAGGATTTCGCCAGCCTGCCGGACAAACCGGACCACGTGCTGGTGCTGGTGCCGGCCCGTTTTGCGGTGCAGGTGATTCGCGACGCCGCGGCGGCAGGCGCCCGTTCCGCCACCATCGTCACCTCGGGCTTCAGCGAATTGCAGGACGATGAAAGCCAGAGGCTGGCAGTCGAATTGAAGCAGGCCGTCAGGGAAACCGGCCTCGCCGTCACCGGCCCGAACTGCCTCGGAAATCTCAGCGCCGGCGAAAACCTGTTCACCAACATCGACGACCGCATCGTCACGATGGAGGCGGGCCCGGTCGCGATCGCCGGCCAGTCCGGCGCGATCGTGATGGCGATCCGCCAGGCGCTGGAGGATCGCGGCGTCGGCGTCGGCTACATGGTGACGACCGGCAACGAGACCGGTCTCGAAACGCCCGACCTGATGAGCTATTTCGCCGCCGATCCCTCGATTCGCGTGATCGTGGTCTATCTCGAGGGCGTGCGAAACACAAAAGTGTTCCGCGAAGCCTGCAAGGCCGCGCGCGCCGCCGGCAAGCCGGTGATCGCGCTCAAGCTCGGGGCGTCGGAGGGCGGGCGCGCCGCCGCGATGGCCCATACCGGCGCGCTGGCCGGCTCGATCGAAACGTTCGACGCCATCTCGACCCGGGAGGGCGTGATTCGCGTCCGCGGCCTCGATGAGCTGATCGAAACCACCGAATGCTTCGTGCATGCCGAGCCGCCGAAGAGCAACCGGCTTGCCGCCGTGTCGCTGTCAGGCGGCAAGCGCGGGCTGCTGATCGACGCGTTCCATTCGGCCGGGCTGAATTTTGCGCCGCTCAGCCCCAACGCGACTGCCAAACTGGCAAAGATGCTCGGCCCCGGCAGCATCGTCGGCAATCCGCTCGACGCCGGTTTTGCCGCGGTAGTCGATCCATCGGTCTATATGGCCTCGATCCAGGTCATGATCGACGATCCCGACACCGACATCGTCATCATCGACGCCGAATTGCCCAAGGCGCCGCACGAACTGCGCGAACGCAATCTGCGCATCGTCAACGAAATGGCCGGCGCCGCCTCCAAGCCCGTGGTCTACATCAGCACGATGTCGATCGGATTCACCGAGTTCACCAAGGGCCTGCGCAAATCGCTGCCGAACATCGCTGTCATGCAGGGTCTCGACCGCGCGGTCGGCGCCATCAAGTCGCTGATCGACTATGCCGGCCTGCGCAAGGTGGTGCCGGATATCGTCTCGAGTTCGAGCGCTTCGGCGCGCGCGACGCTGGAGCGGACGCTGAAGGGCGCCAACGGCGCGGCGGCGCTCGACGAAGTCGCATCGAAGAAGCTGCTGAAGGCGTATGGCATCCCGGTCTCCAAGGAAGAGATCGCGCAGACCGCGACGGATGCGGTCAAGATCGCCAAAAAGATCGGCTTTCCCGTGGTGGCGAAGGTGGTCAGCGCGGACATCCTGCACAAATCCGATATCGGCGGCGTGGTGCTGAATATCAACAACGCCGCCGAGGTGAAGAAGGCCTTCAACGACATCACCAACCGGGTCCGGAAGCTCAAGGGCAAACCGAAGCTCGAGGGCATCCTGATCGCGCAGCAGGTCAAGGCCGACCTCGAACTGGTGGTCGGCGCTTCGCTCGATGCCGAGATGGGACCGGTGGTGCTGTTCGGCACCGGCGGCGTCGATATCGAGCTGATGAAGGACGTCGCCCTTGCCGGCGCGCCGCTGGACGCGGCCGAAGCCAGGGAGCTGATCAACCGCACCAAGGCCGGTGTCAAACTGAAGGGGTATCGCGGCAAGCCCGCGCTGCACGAGGCGTCGGTGGTCAAGGCCATCGTCGGTCTCTCCAACCTGATGGCGGACGCCGGCAACCGCATCGCCTCGATCGACGTCAATCCTTTCCTGATCAACACCAAGGTGGGCGTCGCCGTGGACGGCCTGATCGTGCTCAACAACGCCGCGGCGAAAAGCGCTGCCACGGACGCCGCCAAGCACTAGGAGACATGCCGTCGGCCATTGCGCGGCTTGCGCGCCGGAGACCTGCCATGAACCGGGAATCGCCACAGCTGCCGTTGTCCGGCATTACCGTCGTGTCGCTCGAACAGGCCATTGCGGCGCCGCTCGCCAGCCGGCATCTGGCCGACTGGGGTGCGCGCGTGATCAAGATCGAACGGCCGGGGAAGGGCGATTTCTGCCGCGACTACGATTATGTCATGAACGGGATGTCGAGCCAGTTCGCCTGGACCAACCGGTCGAAGGAGAGCCTGGCGCTCGACGTCAAAAGCGACGAGGGCCAGCGCGTGCTCGACGCGCTGCTGCCGCGGGCGGACGTGTTTCTGCAGAATCTCGCGCCGGGCGCGGCCAGGCGCCTCGGCCTCGATGCCGCGACGCTGGTGGCGCGCTTTCCCCGGCTGATCGCCTGCGACATTTCCGGCTACGGCAGCGGCGGTCCCTACAGCGAGAAGAAGGCCTATGATCTGCTGGTGCAATGCGAGGCGGGATTCCTGTCGATCAACGGAACGCAGGAGCAGCCGGCGAAATGCGGCATCGCCGTCGTCGACACCGCGACCGGCATGTACATCGTCAACGGCGTGCTGATGGCGCTGTTCAACCGCGAGCGCACCGGCAAGGGCATGGCGTTCGAGGTCTCGCTGTTCGATTCCATGACCGAATGGATGAGCTATCCCGCCTATTACACCGATGGCGCCGGCAAGCCGCTGGTCCGCACCGGCACGCGGCACGCCACCATCGCGCCCTACGGCCCGTTCCGGTGCGGCGACGGGCGAATCGTGTTCTTTGGCATTCAGAACGCGCGCGAATGGACCGCGCTCTGCGCGCAGGTGCTGGAGGACGCGGCGTTGGCGAGCGATCCGCGCTTTTGCGACAATCCGCAGCGCATGCAAAACCGCGATGCGCTGGAGGCGCTGATCGAGGAGAAGTTCGCGAAATTTTCGGTAGAGCAGGTGATCCAGCGGCTCGACGACGCCGCCATCGCCAATGCCAACATGAACACCGTCGAAAGCTTCCTCGAACATCCACAGCTTCACGCCCGCGACCGGGTCCACAAGGTAGGCTCGCCGAACGGGCCGCTGATGAGCTTTCTGCCCGCGATCACCATTCCCGGCGTCGATCCCGTGATGGGCGATATCCCCGCGGTCGGCGAGCATACCGACGCGATCCTCGCCGAACTCGGCCTGCTCGAGAAAACCCGCATATGACCGCGCCGCGACTGACCCGAACCTACCTCGCCGTTCCCGCCCACCGCGGCAAGATGGTGCAAGGCGCCGCGATTTCGGCCGCCGATGCCGTGTTCATGGATCTGGAGGACGCGGTGCCGCCGGCGGAAAAGGCGGCAGCGTTGGAGGCCGCGGCGGACGCATTGACCACGCTCGATTGGGGCCGGAAGACCGTCGCGGTCAGGCTGAACGCAATCGACAGCCCGTCGATTCAGGCGGAAATCGCGCGGCTCGGCGGCCTCAAGCGGATCGACGCCTTCATCATCCCCAAGGCGGAGGCGGTGGCCGACGTCGCCCGGATAGGCCAATGGATCACCGAAGCCGCCGGCACGCGCGAGGCACCTGTCGCGATGGAACTGCTGATCGAGACGGCGCGCGGCCTGGTCAACGTCGAAGCGCTCGCGGCGGCGGACCCGCTGGTGACCGCGCTGCACCTCGGCGTCGGCGACTTCGCGGCTTCGATCGGCGCCCGCAGCGCGGAGATCGGCGCCTCGCCGTCGGGCTACCGGCATGTCGGCAACGCCGCGGACGGCCATCCCTCGGTGCCGCTCGATCTGTTCGCCTATCCGATGATGCGCCTCCTGGTCGCCGCGCGCGCCTTCGGGCTGCGCGCGATCGACGGCCCCTGCGGCGCGTTCCGCGACGCGATCGCCACCGCATCGACCGCAGCCAAGGCCGCCGCGATGGGCTTTGACGGCAAGCAGGTCATCCATCCCAGCCAGATCGGACCGACGCGAGACGCCTTCATCCCCTCGGACGAGGAACTGGCCTACGCCGAGCGCGCCATTGCGGCACTGGAGGAGGCGGAGCGAAACGGGCAGGGCGCGGTGACGGTCGACGGCAAGATGGTGGACTACGCCAATATCCGGATGATCAAGCGGCTGATGAGCTTCAAGGGGCAGGATTGAGGGGCAGGGAGCAAAAAGGTCGAAAACAACCCCATGTACAGTAGGGATGTCTTTGGAATCGCAGCACAAAATATCGTTCATCGTGGTGGCCCCTGGGCCTGATCCCAGGGTCCGCGACCGCCGCACCGGCCCCGGGAATCCTGCGGAAAATAGAACTTCGCCAGCAGCGTGACGATCGGCAAAATCCTCGCTGCCGCCGATGGTTAATCGCGTCTTAACCTCGCCGTATCTATGGTGGTTTGATCCATTTTTGGCCGGTCTCGACATGCGACCGGCCCCTCAAGAGTGCTGGCTTACCCTATGGCAACCACCGCTTCATCACGTGCGCCACAGGCCGCCGGAAGCCCGCAAAGCGAGCAACGCTCGCCGTTCTTGCGGACGGCCGAGCTGCTGGCGCCGTATCAGCCGGGTAAGCCGTTGATTGCGCTTTCATTAGGCGAGCCGCAGCATCCGGTGCCGACCTTTGTCGGACCGGTACTGGCCAGCCACATCGCCGATTTCGGCCGCTACCCCATCGCCAAGGGCATCGAGCCGTTCCGCCGGGCGGCCGCCAACTGGCTCGCCACCCGGTTCGCCCTGCCGCGGCCGATCGATCCCGAAACCGAGCTGCTGGTGCTGAACGGCAGCCGCGAGGGGCTGTTTTTTGCCGCGCTCACCGCGGCGCGCTATGTCGGCGAGCGCAAGGGCAGGCCGGCGATCCTGATCCCCAATCCGTTCTATCCGGCCTATGCCGCCGGCGCCCGCGCCGCGGGCTGCGAGGAGATCTACCTTCCAACCACGCTCGCCAACGGGTTCCTGCCGGATCTCGACGCGCTCGACGACGCCACGCTGGCGCGAACCGTGGCGATCTACATCGCCTCGCCGGCGAATCCGCAAGGCGCGGTGGCATCGAGACAATATCTCGGCCGCCT
Organism: Pseudomonadota bacterium; assembly: GCA_043811435.1. Lineage (GTDB taxonomy): Bacteria > Pseudomonadota > Alphaproteobacteria > Rhizobiales > Xanthobacteraceae > Bradyrhizobium. The sequence continues at coordinate 4,285 of JBDRNF010000169.1, read as the reverse complement.
GAAGCAGCTCGCCGACCGCTTCGGCTTCATGATTCTAAGCGACGAATGCTATTCGGAAATCTACACCCGGGAAGCACCAGGCAGCATGCTGGAATGCGCCGGGCTCGATTTCGCCAATGTGGTGGCGTTCCAGTCGCTGTCGAAGCGCTCCAACCTGCCGGGCATGCGGGTCGGCTTTGCCGCCGGCGACGCGAAATTTCTGGGCATGTTCCACGAGCTGCGCAATGTGGCGGCGCCCCAGGTGCCGGTGCCGCTGCAGCACGTTGCGGTCGCGGCTTATGCCGACGAGGCGCATGTCGAAGAGAATCGCAGGCTCTACCGGATCAAATTCGATCTCGCCGACCAGATCCTCGGCAGCCGCTATGGCTATGTCAGGCCCGCCGGCGGCTTCTGCGTCTGGCTCGACGTGTCGGAGCGCGGCGGCGACGAGGCTGCGGCGATCAAGCTCTACCGGGACGCCGGCGTGCGTGTGATCCCCGGGAGTTATCTGGCGCGCCCGCAGGCCGATGGCAGCAATCCCGGCGCCGGCTATATCAGGCTGGCGCTGGTTGCGGACAGTGAAACAACGGCCGAGGCGTTGCACCGGCTGGTCGAAACTCTGGACTAAAGCATGATCCGGAAAAATGGGAACCGGTTTTCCGAAATGACCATGCGTAACCATTATAATCTAGTCGCGAAGGCCCCATGAGCATGCCGGCGATCGAACGCGTCCTTCCCCTGGTCGGCCACTTGCCGGCGTCTATCCGCGAGGCGCTGGCGCGGCGCCTGCGCGAACTGGCCGGACTTGCGCTGATCTCGCTGTCCGGCGTGGCCGCGGCTGCGCTGATGACCTGGTCGGTGCAGGATCCCAGCCTCAGCCACGCCACCTCGCGCCCGATCCGCAACATTCTCGGCTATCCCGGCGCGATCGGCGCCGATCTGTTGATGCAGATCATCGGCCTTGGCGCCATCATGCTGATCCTCCCCGTAGCGGTTTGGGGCTGGCGCATGCTGACCCACCGCACCTTCGACCGCGAAGCGCTGCGAATCGCCTGCTGGATTCTCTGCGCGGTACTGTCGGCGGGCTTTGCCAGTTGCTGGGCCCATGGCGGGGCATGGCCGCTGCCGACCGGACTTGGCGGCGTGGTCGGCGATGCGCTGGTGCGCGCGCCCGCCGTCGTGTTCGGACCGCCCGGCATCGTCTATCGTCTGGTCCTCGGGCTCATCCTGTTTGCAGGCGTGGTTGCGACCTTCCTGTTCGCGAGCGGCATGGGCTCGCGTCCGCAGGAGGCGGAATTGACGGAGCTTGAGGACGACGACGCGCCGTTCGTGGAGGAAGAGAGCGATCGCGGCTCGGTCTCGCTGGGATGGGCGTTTCATGCCGTCATGAGCGCCAAGGCGCGGCTCGCGTGGCTGTTTTCGCTGGCCTATCGCTCGCTGGTGGCAAGCGCGCCGCCATCGCGCACGGCCTCGTTCGAACGCCAGGAGCCGAATCTCGGCGGCCGCGCCGCGCCGTCGCTGGCGCCGCAGGCCGATGAGGAGTTCCTCGACGAGGAGGAAGACGAAGAGGAAGTACCCGCCGCCCGCGCGCCGCGCAAGAAGGCCGCGCCGCGTACGCCACAGCGCAAGGCCTCCGACAAGTTCGAACTGCCCGCGGTGTCGGTGCTGACGGCGCCGAAAGCCTCGGACCGCCAGCCGCTGAGCAAGGCGGAACTCGAAGCCAATTCGCGCGCGCTGGAAAGCGTGCTCGGCGATTTCGGCGTTCGCGGCGAAATCGTCAAGGCGCATCCCGGCCCTGTCGTGACGCTGTACGAACTCGAACCCGCGCCCGGCATCAAATCGTCGCGCGTCATCGGGCTCGCCGACGACATCGCCCGCTCGATGAGCGCGCTGTCGGCGCGCGTTGCCGTCGTCCCCGGCCGCAACGCCATCGGCATCGAGCTGCCGAACGCGCATCGTGAGAAGGTTTATCTGCGCGAACTGCTGACCGCCAAGGACGAATCAGTGGCAAAACTGCCGCTCTGCCTCGGCAAGAACATCGGCGGCGAATCCATCATCATCGATCTGGCGCGGACGCCGCATATGCTGATCGCCGGCACCACCGGTTCCGGCAAATCCGTCGCCATCAACACCATGATCCTCAGCCTGGTCTATCGGCTGCGGCCGGATCAGTGCCGGCTGATCATGGTCGATCCGAAAATGCTCGAACTGTCGGTCTATGACGGCATCCCGCATCTGCTGACGCCTGTGGTGACCGATCCGAAGAAGGCCGTGGTCGCGCTGAAGTGGGCGGTGCGCGAGATGGAAGAGCGCTACAAGAAGATGTCCAAGCTCGGCGTGCGCAACATCGACGGCTACAACCAGCGCCTGCTGGAAGCCAGGACCAAGGGCGAAGAGCTGAGCCGCACCGTGCATACCGGCTTCGACAAGGAAACCGGCAAGGCGATCTACGAGGAAGAGAAGCTCGACCTCGATCCCTTGCCCTACATCGTCATCATCGTCGACGAGATGGCCGACCTGATGATGGTCGCCGGCAAGGACATCGAGGGCGCGGTGCAGCGTCTGGCGCAGATGGCGCGCGCCGCTGGCCTGCACGTGATCCTGGCGACGCAACGGCCGTCGGTCGACGTCATCACCGGCACCATCAAGGCGAACTTCCCGACCCGCATCTCGTTTCAGGTCACGTCGAAAATCGACAGCCGCACCATCCTCGGTGAAATGGGCGCCGAGCAGCTGCTCGGACAGGGCGACATGCTGTATATGGCGGGCGGCGGACGCATCAGCCGCGTCCACGGCCCCTTCGTCTCGGACGAAGAGGTCGAGAAGGTGGTGCGCCATCTCAAAACCCAGGGCCAGCCGGAGTATCTCGAGGCGGTCACGGCGGAAGAGCCCACCGACGAGGACGGCGCGGTGTTCGATTCCACCGGCATGGGCGGCGAGGGCGGCGACCTGTTCTCGCAGGCAGTGGCGATCGTCAAGCGCGACCGCAAGGCTTCCACCAGCTACATCCAGCGTCGGCTGCAGATCGGCTATAACCGCGCCGCGTCGCTGATGGAACGGATGGAACTCGAAGGTATCGTCGGGCAGGCCAACCACGCCGGCAAGCGTGAAATTCTGGTCGAGGAAGAGGAAAGCGGCTTTTGAGTGTTATCGAGCTCAAGCGATTGCCTGACCGGGCATCCCAGTTTCACGGAAAAACGATATCTCCTTGGGCCGAAAGCACGGTAAAATGGCAGCCAGGCAGGATGACGCGTTGAACAGAAATCCGAAATTTCGCATGGCCATACGATTCGCAAACTCCTGCATGCGCGCCGCGCTGGCGCTGCTGATCGCCACCGCCGTGACCGGCGCCGCGACGCCGGGTCAGGCGCAGACCGTTCCGGTTCCGAAGCCCGCGCCGAAGGGCCGCGACGTGCAGGTCAGCGCATCGGAGCCGCACCGCGCGCCGATGACGACCGGGACCACCCAGGCCGCTCCGCCGAATCCGGTCATTCCCGACCCGCGCCGCAATGTTCCGGCCAACATATTTGCAACTTTCGACGCCAACCAGAAGGCGCAGGCCGCCAAGGTGAGTACTTACCTGTCGTCGCTGCAGACCCTGGTCGGAAATTTCGTCCAGGTCGGGCCCGACGGCACCAGGATCAAGGGCGACTTCTACATCCAGAAGCCCGGCAAGGTACGATTCGAGTACGAGGCGCCGAGCCCGATCGCGATCATCGCCGACGGATCTTCGCTGGCGGTGCGCGACACCAAGCTCGCGACCCAGGACATCTATCCGCTGTCGCAGACGCCGCTGCGGTTCTTGTTGTCGGATCGCATCGATCTGTTGAAGGACACCAACGTCGTGAGCGTAACCGCCGACGACGTGTTCATCAGCGTCACCATCGAGGAAAAGCAGGCGCTGATCGGCACCAGCCGCCTGATGCTGATGATCGGCGCCAAGGACGGCCAGCTCAAGCAGTGGACCGTAACCGACCCACAGGGCTATGACACCACGGTCGCAGTCTACAATCTGGACGCCTCCCAGAAGCTCGATCCCGCCATGTTCAAGATCGACTTCACCAATTATTCGCTGCCGCCGGGCTAGCGCATGCGCGCGTTTGGTGGGCAAAGGCGCGCTTGCGCCGTGCCCCCCATACCACCGAAAATCATCCGCGTGAGGGTGGGCACGGCGCGAAGGCGCGCCTTTGCCCACCCTACGTACGCATGCAATCCAGAGGTTTGTCGCCGCCGGATCACGTCGTCGCTTGCGCTCCTCGCAATGACGGTCATAAGTCGTTTCATGCGCTTCTCCCTGACAACCTGG
>JBDRNF010000168.1:0-2517 GCA_043811435.1 Pseudomonadota bacterium | reverse complement strand
GGGCGGTCAAAGCCAGCTGTCGTAATCGGAAACCAGCAGATGTCTTGGCCGCTCGTCTTCGATGATCGTCGAAAACCGGCCGATCGGCTCGCGGAACACATTGTCGCTGAGATCGTCATTGACGGTCGAGACTTCGCCGATCAGCACATCGCCGCCCTCGCCCCAGAATGCATGCCAGACACCGGGCATCAGGGTGACGCTCTCGCCCGGATCGAGCTTGAGCACCCCGCCCGCCTCAAACCGGCGCGCCACCCCGTCGGTCAGAACCCGCACCACCGCCTCGGGATCGATCGAGCCGTCTTCTCTCGAGGCAAACAGTTCCAGCACCAGCGCGCCGCCGCCGCGGTTGATGATGTCCTCGGCCTTGACCACGTGCCGGTGCATCGGCGAGACTTGGTCCTTGCGCGAGATCATGATTTTCTCGGCATAGAGCATGCCCCTGCCCGCCGCCAGATCGGCCGCCGAGCCATTGCGGACGGTAAACAGGAACAGCCCCAGATCCTCGAAACGGCCTTGTCCGTAATCGGTGATGTCCCAGCCCAGCCTATTGTCGCGGATGCTGCCGGCGTCCGAAGCCGTGCGCGCCCGCATCTCCTCCGGGCTCCAATAGGCAAATGGCGGCATCACATAGCCGAAGGAGCGGATGAAGCGGTCACTCTCCTCGAGGATCTCGTTGATCTGGCTGCGTTCCATAAAGCCCTCCGCGGCAAAAGCCGGATTTCCTATCGATTGCAGCGAGATTTAGAACCTTGATCTCCGCATGGCAATTGATTGCGGCGCGCTTTGGCCCTATGCCGGCATGGTTACATCCGCAACGATCGGGGCACGATGATGGACCGCAAGACTGACCCCCCCGCGCATGACGTGCTGGCCCTGGAGAACTTCCTGCCCTACCGGCTGGCGCGCGCCGCCGAAATCGTCAGCCGCCAGTTCGCCACGCTCTACCGCGAACGCCACGGCCTGACCCGGCCCGAATGGCGCACGCTCGCCACCGTCGGCCAGTTCAACCGGATCACCGCGACTGAAATCGGCGCCCACTCGTCGATGCACAAGACCAAGGTCAGCCGCGCCATCCGCGCGCTGGAGATGCGCAAATGGATCACCCGCCAGCCCGACCAGACCGATCGCCGGGTCGAACATATCGAACTCACCCGCGAAGGCCGCCAACGCTACCGCGACCTCGTCGCACTCGCCCGAACCTATGAGGCCAGGCTCTCCGGCCAGCTCGGCGAAGCCGGAGCGGCGCGGCTCGAAGCCGGGATTTCGGCGATCGAGACGCGGCTTGGGGAGTGAGGGGGGCTGTGCATCCGGCAAGGTCCACAAGGATAGCCATGGAGCATCGAAACACGGCACGGAGTTCGACACTCCAGCTTTTGTTTTTGCGGGAGCCAAACGATGGCTATGCTGATAGTTTAAGCTCTCCCCGCCAATGTATCGTAGACACACTCCCGGATTATCTTCAGCCGTGATGCCTTCCGCGTGGGCATCGAGGGGGGAATAGCCGTGAGGGACCGAAGCCGTTGGAGCCCGCATTCGCGTCGCCCTGTTCAACCGCTTTCCCGCCTTGGCGAGAGACCGAGATCTTTCGCATAGCCCGTAACCATCTGGGAAGAGGAAAGTCACGCGTCAAGCGTCGGTTCTGTTTCAATGCTCTCTATCAGGAGAACTCGAATCCGGCGATCATCACTCCCTTGCCGCGAACCAGGGAACATGTAGTATTTCTTCATGGATTCAGGTTGGCTTAAAGCACTAGAATTACCTGCAAAAATCACTGGCGGCATTTTTGTCGGTAGTCTAGTGACCCTGTATCTCGACTCCGTGGGCTCGCTCAGCCTTGCGCAGATTGGGATATGGCTAAGACCTTTGATTTCAGTCGCTGCCATATTCTCTGGAGCTTTGTTCCTTGCGAACATCGTCAATGAATTGGTGATGGAGTTTCGTTCGCGGCAAACGAAGAAGTCGGCCGATGCTGCTGCAATCGCCGAGAAAACCGCCAATGATACGGCGGCAAGCGTGGCAAAGGCGACGGCACTTGCGCATCTCGATGCGCTTTCAGAGGAAGAGATTCACATCGTTGCGAAAGCATTGAAGGACGGAAGCCCCTCGGTGAAATGGTGGTGCCATTCTGGCGGTGCAGCTCAACTCGTCCACAAGGGGCTTATTGATCAACTTCCGGGTCAGTACATGCGAGACAACTGGCCGTTCATCTTCCACGACTTCGCATGGGAGGCCATGCTGAATCGCAAGGAGGCGTTTCTGGAACGCGCCGCCGAGTTAGAAGCATCAAGCAATAAGCGTCGTTAGTCAGGAATCATATGATCGAAGATCTTGCCCTACATTATTCGCAATTGCCCGAACAACAATTGCGCTTAATCGCCTATGGCCTTGTCATTATCGGCGGGATAGTCGGCGGCCTAACCAATCGGTCTGTGGCCGAGATTAGGCGCGCACCTTACTTCGCATTGTCGGGTCTCATTTTCCTGTGCATGTCTGCAATGACTTTCGTCGGATTGGCAT
>JBDRNF010000167.1:0-7789 GCA_043811435.1 Pseudomonadota bacterium | reverse complement strand
CGATGTCGTTCATATCGCCCGCTCGCGCCGGGTCGACGGCATGATCGTCGCCAACACCACGCTGGCGCGGCCCGCGACCTTGCGCGAGACCAACCGGGCCAAAGAGCAGGGCGGATTGTCGGGCCGGCCGCTGTTCCGGCTGTCGACGCGGATGGTGGCGGAGACCTATGTGCGCGCCGAGGGCGCGTTTCCGCTGATAGGCGTCGGCGGCATCGATTCCGGCGGCGCCGCGCTGACCAAGATCCGCGCCGGCGCCAGCCTGATCCAGTTGTATTCGTCGCTGATCTACAAGGGCCTCGGCCTCGTGGAAGACATCAAGAACGACCTCGCCTCGACGCTGTTACGCACCGGCCGCGACTCGCTGTCGGAAATCGTCGGCGCCGATGCCGCGACGATCACGGCCGAGGACTGGCCGGTTTAGGTGGATTGCACCCAAATCCCTCAACGTCATTGCGAGCGCAGCGAAGCAATCCATTTTACAGCGGTATCAGTCGGTAGATGGATTGCTTCGTCGCATCCGCCTTCGCCCGAAGGCGGGCTTCGGCGGACAAGAGCTCCTCGCAATGACGAAGATAGACCGCCACAATCAAGGTTGTCGTCGCCCGGCTCGACCGGGCGATCCAGTACGCCGCGGCTTCTCGGTTGATCTCAAACGCCTCTGGAATACTGGGTCGCCCGGCTAAACCGGGCGATGACAGCGGTGTTTGTGCGAGCGTCGCGGTTCTCGCCGGGAGCATTTCCATTCACAGCTCCACCACCATCCCGTCGCTTGCCGCCGCGTAGTCCAGCGTATCCAGCCGCGTCAGCATGTCGTCGCTCATATGCGTCAGCACCAGCCGCTTCGGTCTGATCTCCGGCAGATGCGCCTCCAGCGTTGTCAGGCTGAGGTGGTTCTTCACCACCCGGTCGTAAGTGTAGGCCTCCGCGATGAACAGGTCGGCGTCGCGGCCGAGCGGAATCAGCGTCTGCGTCCATTCGGTGTCGGCACTGTAGGCGATGACGCGGCCTTCGGTCTCGACCCGGTAGCCCAGGAACGGCCCGCCGGATTCGCCGTGCACCACCGGATAAGGCGTGACATCGACTGCACCGAAACTGAATTTCTCCTCGGGAGTGAGCGCGACCACCGACAGTTCGAATTTCTGTTTGGTCTTCGACGAATGCTCGAACATCGCTTCCATCACTTGCGCCAGCCGCGTTTCGATATCTTGCGGCCCGGCGATGACAAGCGGACGGCTGCGGCGGGTGAACTGCGCTTCCAGCAGCAGGAACGGCAGGCCGCCGAAATGATCGCCGTGGAAATGGGTGATCAGGATCAGGTCGATCGCCTCGCGCGCGATGCCCAGCCGCTTCAGCGCCGGCAGCGAGGTTGCGCCGCAATCGATCAGAAAATTGACGCGTTCGCCGGTGACATGGAAGCAGGTGTTTTGCCGGCCGCCGGAACCGAACGCATCGCCGCAGCCGACAAACTGTAATTGCATCGGTGAGATCCTCTGCCGGATTCAGCCTGATGGCGCCGGCCCGAACGACTTCCGCAGCATCGCCGGATAGCGCAGCGCCTGCAACCCGCCGCGCGCGGCATAATGCACCAGCAGCGCGCCCCACAGCCCGGCATTGCCGAACGAGCGCAGCGCCAGCCAGGCGCCGAGAAAGATCAGCAGCGACAGCACCATCAAATTGCGCATCTCGCGCGCCCAGGTGGCCCCGATGAAGATGCCGTCATAGGCGAAGGCGAACACGCCGAGCACCGGCGCCAGCGTCACCAGCCACAGATAGTCGCGCGCGCTGCGGCGGACCTCCTCGCTCGATGTCATGATGTCGATCAGCACGTGTCCGAACAGCGCGTAGGACGCGGTCACCGCCAGCGCAAAGCCGAATCCCCATGCGATGACCAGCCGGGTCGCGCTGGTGAACCCGCCGCGGTCGCGCGCGCCATAGGCGCGGCCGCATAATTGCTGGGCGGCGTGAGCGAGGCCGTCGAGGAAGAACGCGCTGACCAGCAGAAAATTCTGCAGCACCGCGTTGGCGGCCAGCGTGACGTCGCCGTGGCGGGCGCCCTGCGCGGTGAAGAACAGGAACGCGGCGATCAGCGAAGCGGTGCGGATCAGGATGTCGCGGTTGACCGCGAGCATGCGGAGCAGCTTCGTTCGATCGAGCAGTGCCGCCCGCGAGACCGCGGGGTAGCCGCGCGAAATCCCGCGTGCGATGAGGACGCCGAGCACGAGTCCGATGGCTTCCGCGCCCACGGCGGCGATCGCCGCGCCGGCGATGCCGAAATCGAACACCAGCACCAGCAGCGCCGTCGCCGCCACGTTGATGAGGTTGATGGCGATCTGCATCCCGAGCGCGAGCGTGGCGCGGGCCTGCCCGACCAGCCAGCCGAGCACGACATAATTGGCCAGCACCAGCGGCGCCGACCAGATCCGGATGTCGAAATAGATCCTGGCGGCGCGGGTGACGCCTTCGCTGCCGCCCATCGCGCTGAACAGGATCGCGGCCAGCGGCATCTGCAGGACAACGAGCGCGATGCCGATCGCGGCCGCGACCACCAGGCCCCGAATCAGGATGGCGCGCAATTCCCCGGTTTCGCCGGCGCCCAGCGCCTGCGCGGTAAAGGCCAGCGTGCTCATGCGCAGGAAGCCGAACAGCCAGAACAGGCAGTCGAACACCACGGAGGCGATGGCCACGCCGCCGAGCAGCGTCGGATCGCCCAGCCGCCCGATCGCGATGGTCGAGACGATGCCGATCAGCGGCGTCGTCAGGTTCGCCACCATCGCGGGACCGGCGATGGCGAAGACCTGCGCGGTCGTCACCCTGGAAGGAGGAACCAGCAAAACGGCAAGCAATCGGTCGAATCTAGCGTCCGCGCGGCGTGCCGAACAGCCGCGACAGCAGCCAGATCGGCACCACGATCACGGCGCCGAGCAGGAAATAGCGCCACACCCAGTTGATGGCGTCGAAGCCGAGATTGTAGATCCAGTCGAACAGCCGCCGGATGCTGGTGAGGATGTTCCACGGATCGAAGCCGATCGCGGACAGCACCACGCCCACCAGGATCGAGAGCATCACCAGCCGGAACGCCACCGCCAGCGGGGAGCCGCCGAGAAAGCGATAGAGGCCGTCATTGGCGGCAGGCAGTTCTCGGGTGTCGTTGGGCATCGATGGTCTCCTGCGGGCGGATCGCCGCGCATTATAGTCCTGTACCGGAAATGGGGAACCCGCAAGGCGCCGTCAATGGCCGTCGGCTGCCAGAACCTGAATGGCGTCCGATTTCAGCATCCGCTCCAGGGTTTCCAGCCGGTCGGCCTCGCGCGGCGGCTTGTCCCAGCGCAGCCGGTTGATGCGCGGAAACCGCATTGCGACGCCGGATGACCCGGGTAGTTTGGCCTGGTTTGGCCCCCGGCGCTCAGTTGTCGACGGTTTTCCAGGGCAGAAATGGACGCCGCCTAGAGTACTCCACGCCCGCATCAGCGTCCATGATGGAGCGATACTTGTCTCGAAGTCTCTCAAACTGGAGCATCTTGATGTTCTTTTCGTCCGACTTCTCATTCATCTGAGCATATCTAGCGAAGACAGCGAGTAGATAGTCGGGCACCGCAAATGCGTAATGCTCAAGTTTCTTACCGGTAGTGACGTTGGGTCTCTCGATTGGCCTGCGGTTGCTCGTCGTCTCAAGCGTTTGATAGACGTGACCGACCGCCTGCTCTAAGGAAGATCGTTTGATCTTCGAATTCTCTTCAAAAATGAAGCGAACAAACGCGCCATCGTACCACATCAGGCGTTTGGGCAAGATTTTCGTAAGCAACGAGACATAGGTCTCCTGGTATTTGTCATGGCTTTCTAACTCGCCGTAAATCACGAAGGCTCTGAACGGCAGACCTGAGAGCGCCTTTATGTAGGCGGCTCTTAGGTCAAAGTGAGAGTCCGTGAAATGCAGCCCTTTCTTCGCAAGCGCGGCTTTGTCTCCAGCGTAGAATGCGTCCTCTATCTGGTGCTCGCGAAGTGTTGCGAATGTCGAAACCATTAGCGCTTCTGCATTGTCCGTAAACGCCAATCCCAATGCGAGAAATTTTTTATTGCCGAAGGTAATCTCCGTCTCGTCAACGTAGCAAAACACGTCGTCACGGTTCTGGAAGGGTAGAGGCTCGTAACTGGCGTCGACACCATCTCTTTCTCGAAGCTCTTTCCACTCGGCCTTCAATCGACGGGAAATACGAGTTTCGATATGGCTCACGTAATTGACGGTTCCGTTCAAGCGATTGACGCCGACCTGAAGTGATGCGTCATCAGTTCGGTCAAGGTGGTCTTTTGTCCCAAATTTCTTGCAGTAGTAGAGTTCTTGACGGAGCCGTCGTTTCATCCTTCGAGGAACGTGCGGGCCTTTGACATCAGATATGCTGAGGCCAGTGACGTAATGGGCCTGCCCTATTTTGGTTTGTCGGAATTTTTCACCGTTGAGTTGAAATCCTTCGCTCTCAATGATTCTCTCGAGTTCCGCCCTTGAAGGTAGCTTACGTTTGCCTGAGATGGCGATGTCGTCGGCATAGCGCGTATACTTGCAACCGTGGGTGTCAGCCAGTTTCTGAATTTTGATATCCAGGTCGACACACACCAGATTTGCGAGCATCGGACTCGCGTTTAACCCAAGCGCGAGTCGACCGTCGATTGTTACGAACTTTCCCAACGCTTCCGCAGCCGATGCGTGCATTCCCAGTTCGATGAATCTCGCCGTTAAGCGATGGACTGAAATTGACGGAAAGAAATTGCGGATGTCTGCTCGCAACAGCAAAGGCGCGCCGCAGTGAGCAGCCGCGTTGTCGCGCGTCCCACGATGCCGGACATATCCATGTGCGGCTTCGTGTGGAAATCGGGAATCAGATTTGCGAGCAAAAAGCTCAAGTCGACGAGCTACCGCCTTGTGAGCGGCCGCTAGTCGCCAATTGACCACTTCCCAAACGTCGCGTACCTCGCCCGCGCGATGTCGCCCACGTTTTGGAATCTCGTGATGAAAATAAAACTCTCCCCGATCCGCCGATGAGACAACCCGTTCAAAGAGTTCTGGGGCGATGCCAATATACGATGCGAGATCGCTTGGTGACTCTGCGAGATTGAATGCAATAGAAAAAGTTTTGCTCATAAAAATATCGGGTGGGCAGTCAAGTTACGAAGCAAATAGTACCTTGAGGGCGGATGCGAACTCGCACCCTGAACCATAGACCTGACTGCCCAAACGAATTCTAGGTTCGATGCCGGTATATTACAATACCGCCGGGCGTGATCACGGCCCGAGGGCCTACGACCGGATGGATCCGCGACATCGCCATATCTTGTTGTGACGCTTCGCTATACGGTCCGGCACCGGCGTCGTTCGCGTGTGGCCCGCCCCCGCAATCCTCCGACCGATCGGTCCCTCAAAATGCCCGCGCGCCTGTTCATGTCGTCAGGCGACATGCTCGCCGACCGGCGCTTCGAGTTTGCCCGCGACCTGCAACTTGGCGGCGATCTGGTCGCGGCCGAGGACCTGTTTGTCCAGGCCACGGACCTTGCCCCCGGCTTTGCCACGGCATGGTTCACGCTGGGCGAGGTCCGGGAATTGCTCGGCGACATCAAGGGCGCCACCGCGGCATTCCGCACGGCGCAGACCGCCGATCCTGGCGACCGCAACGGCGCCGGCCTGCGGCTGATGCGGCTTGGCGCCGCCGATCTCGCCGGCATGCGACCGAGCTACGTGACGGCGCTGTTCGATCAATATGCGCCGAAATTCGAGGCGGCACTGGTCGACGATCTCGGCTATCGCGGTCCGGCGTTGCTGCTGGCGGCGGTGCTCGGCGCGCGCGCCGCTTTGGGCCTACCGCCGGCATTCGCCCGCGTCATCGATCTCGGCTGCGGCACCGGGCTTGCCGCGCGCGCCTTCGCCGGGATTGCCGGCGACATCATCGGCATCGATCTGTCGCCGCGCATGATCGAGCGCGCCCGCCTGACCGGGCTCTACGCGGAACTCGAGGTCGCCGAGATCGTGCAAGGCCTGGCGCGCCAGCCGGATGCCGGCGCCGACCTGATCCTCGCCGCCGACGTGATGGTCTATGTGCACGACATGGCGCCGCTGCTGGCGGAGGTCGCGCGCGTGCTGACGCCAGGCGGGCTGTTCGCGTTCACGCTCGAAAGCCATGCCGGCGAGGGTGTCGTGCTCGGCGAAGGGCTGCGCTACGCCTACGGCGCAGATAGTGTGCGCGCGCTGATCGCAGCCGCCGGTCTTGCGCTCGAGCGGCTGGAGCCGGCCCCGGCCCGCACCGAGAGCGGTGCGCAGGTGCCGGACCTGGTCGCGGTCGCGGCGAAGGGCTGATTTCGATTTTGCCGTTGCGCGGAATTTTGCATGCGCGCGAACAGGGCGGCATTGCGCCGCCCGCTATTGCCCGACGTGGCGGAATGTAGGTCAATGCCCCGAACAAGAACAATGAGCCCGGGAGAAACAACCATGAAAAACAAACAGACACGGCGCGAGTTCGGCGCCACCGCGCTTGCCGGTATCGCCGCCTCGGTCCTGCCCGCGCCCTACGTCTTCGCCCAAAGTAAAAAATACGATCCGGGCGCCACCGACAGCGAAATCAAGCTGGGCCAGACCGTGCCGCACAGCGGCCCGGGTTCGCTCTACGGCGTGCTCGGCCGGGTCGGCGAAGCCTATTTCCAGATGCTGAACGAAAAGGGCGGCATCAACGGCCGCAAGGTCAAGTTCCTCACCATGGACGATGCCTACAGCGCGCCGAAATGCGTCGAGGCGACGCGGCGGCTGGTCGAACAGGAAGAGGTGCTGGCGCTGTTCGGCTCGCTTGGCACCGCGCCGCAGACGGCCGTGCACAAATATCTCAACTCCAAGGGCGTGCCGCAGCTGCTGCTCAATACCGGCGCGTCGAAATGGAACGATCCGAAGAACTTCAAATGGACCATGGCGGGCCTGCCGCTGTATCCGACCGAAGCGCGGATCCTCGCCAGGCATGTGCTGTCGAAGAACCCGAACGCCAAGATCGGCATCCTCTACCAGAACGACGATTTCGGCCGCGATTTCCTGGGACCGTTCAAGAAGGTGCTGGCGGATGCCGGCGGCACCGCCAAGGTGATCATGGAGCAGACCTATGATCTGACCGAGCCGACGATCGATTCGCAGCTCATCAATCTGTCGAAGTCAGGCGCCGACGTCTTCTACAATATCTCGACCGGCAAGGCGTCGTCGCAGTCGATCCGCAAAGTGGCCGAGCTCGGCTGGAAGCCGCTGCATTTGCTGTCCGCCGGCTCGACCGGGCGTTCCATCCTCAGCGCCGCTGGCCTCGAAAACGCCAAGGACATCGTCGCCATCCGCTATGCCAAGGAAGTCGGCGTGCCGCGCTGGGTGAATGATCCCGACGTGATGGCGTTCGAGGCGTTGCGCAAGAAGTATCTGCCGACCGTCGATCCGGACAACACCATCGCCTTCGCCGGCTACGGCCAGGTGGCGTCGATGGCCGAAATCCTGCGCCGCTGCGGCGACGATCTGACCCGCGCCAACGTGCTGAAACAGGCGACGACGCTGGCGGGCTTCCACTCGCCCTACTTCCTCGACGGCGTCAATTTCAGCTACACCCCCGACGACTACACGCCGATGAAGACGCTCTACATCTCGCAGTTCAACGGCAAGGACTGGGACATCTCCGACAAGCCGGTCACGGAGTGACGCTCGCTCGGTGGGAGTGACTTCTCCCCTCCCTCCACGCGCCCTTGCGCGCGGCGGGGAGGGGTGGGGGGGGGGGGGGGGGTCCGC
>JBDRNF010000166.1:0-7241 GCA_043811435.1 Pseudomonadota bacterium | reverse complement strand
AGGTACCTTCCAGGCCCAGGAGGAAGCCAGCCGGACCATCGGGATTCTTTCGCTGCTGTCGCCGTCCCTGGTCTTCGCCATCCTCTACAACCGCTACCGCTCGGTGCTGTTCGCCTTGATCGTGATGGGCAACGTGCCGCTCGCCTTGATCGGGGCGGTGATCGCGCTGTGGCTGACGGGCCAGCCGCTCTCGGTCGCGTCCATGGTCGGTTTCATCACCTTGACCGGTATCGCCTCACGCAACGGCATCCTGAAAATCAGTCACTACATCAACCTGGCGCTGCAGGAGGGCATGCCGTTCGGACGTGAACTGGTGGTTCGCGGCAGTCTGGAGCGGTTGACCCCGGTGCTGATGACGGCGCTGGCGGCAGGCGTCGCACTCGTTCCGCTGCTGATCGATGCGGCAACGCCCGGCAAGGAAATCCTGCATCCCGTGGCCGTCACGATATTCGGTGGCCTCATCAGCGCGACGCTGCTCGATACGTTTCTGACGCCCGTGCTGTTCCTGCGCTACGGGGAAAAGCATCTCGAACGGCTGCGGCGGGACGCCGCCGCGGCCCGTGATTCCGCGCACGGATCATCGCCAGCCGAAGCCTTCTAAACTCAGCCATGGAGAAAAAGATGTACGCCAGATTTCTATTGATCGGAACGCTGCTCGCCTTCCCCGGCTCGGCCTGGGCTCATGACGCCAAGGGCTCGCATGGCGGGCGTATCGCCGACGCCGGACCATACCATGTCGAAATGGTCGTGAAGTCCGATACCGTCGATGTGTTCATCAGCGACGAAAGCGAAAAGCCGGTTTCGGCGGCGGGATTCAAGGGAACGGCGATCCTCGTGGCAGGCGGCAAATCGCAGCGCGTGGTGCTGGCGCCCGTCGATGGCGTCAGGCTTTCCGGCAGCGCGACGGCGGCGTTGCCAAGCCAGCCCAAAGGAGTCGTGCAGCTGACGGGTCCCGACGGCAAAACCAGTCAGGCGAAATTCAACTGAGTCCAGGCCGGGCGACGATCAAGTCGACACGGCACGAATCGGCATCAAACGCGAAGGAGTTGAGAGATGATGAATTGGACCAAGCGCGGAATCGCAATGATCGCCGCAACGCTGCTTTCGGCAAACGCCTGGGCAGGCGAAGGCCCGGCCGGGCACAGCCACGGCCACGACCACGGCGAATCATTCTCGGCCGGTGAGCCGGGCAATCCGAAGAAGCCTTCAAAAATCGTGCAGGTGACGATGGGAGAATCGGACGGGAAAATGCTGTTCATCCCGGCGCGGCTCGAGGTCAGGAAAGGCGACCAGATCAAATTCGTGCTGCGCAACAACGGCGAGCTCGAACATGAATTCGTGCTGGCCAATACCGCGGACAATCTCAAGCACGCCGAAGAAATGAAGAAGCACCCGGATATGGCGCATGAGGAACCGAACGGAAGACAGCTGGCGCCGAAGAAGGCCGGTGAGATCGTCTGGAAGTTCACCAAGGCGGGCGAGTTCGAATATGCCTGCCTGATCCCCGGTCACCGCGAGGCGGGAATGACCGGAACGATCGTGGTCAAATGATCGTGCTCGACGATCGGCATGGCGGCGCCGATCCAGCTTGATCTAGCTCAACGGGGAACAGCGGAATCGGAGGCTGACTATGCCATCGTTCACATTCAGGTCCAATCATATGGTTTCCCGTCGTGGCATCTTGTTGGGAGCGACGGCGGCAGGCGCCGCGCTTCTCATGGCATCGCGGCCTGGCTTGGCGGCCGCCGGCCGCTTTGCAAATCCGCTCATGGTGCCGCCGCTGCTCGAGGGAACATCGGGAGCCGACGGGAAGGTCTACGAACTGAACATAGCTTCCGGGAAGAGCGAGTTCCTGCCGGGGATGTCGACCCCGACACTCGGAATCAACGGCGCCTATCTCGGCCCGACGATTCGTTGCCGCACCAACGACCGTGTCACGATGCGCGTCAGGAACAGCCTGACCGAACCGACCACCCTGCACTGGCACGGGCTGCGCCTGCCGGCGGCCAGCGACGGGGGGCCGCATCAGGTGATCGCACCCGGCACGGTCTGGGAGACCTCGTTCGCCATCAAGCAAGCGGCGTCGCTGTGCTGGTATCATTCGCACCTGATGGAGCAGACCGGCGAGCAGGTGCTGCGCGGCCTTGCCGGCCTGTTCCTGATCGAGGACGAGCAGAGCAAATCGCCGGGACTGCCCTCCGACTATGGCGTCGACGATATACCGCTGGTCATCCAGGACCGCCGGTTCAACGACGACGGCAGCTTCGACTACGACCTCGGAATGCATGACGTCATGATGGGCTACAAGGGCAACGTCATCCTCGTCAACGGGACGGCCAACCCCCATGTCGTTCTGCGCCGGCAACGCACGCGCCTGCGCATTCTCAATGGATCGAATTCCCGCATCTACACGCTCGGACGCGACGATGGCGCGGACCTTGTCGTGATCGGCTCGGACGGAGGCTTGCTCGAGCGGCCGGAGCGACTGCGTCGGGTCCGGCTGGGACCGGGCGAGCGGGTCGAGGTCCTGCTGGACATGCAGGGCGGTCAATCGGTTCGAATGATGAGCTATCCCGACCGGGTCGCGGGCGGCGGCATGGGGCCGGGCATGATGATGGGCGGCATGGCGGGCAACAGCGAGACGTTTCCGGTGATCGAGCTGCGCGCGGAACGACTGGAGACCTCGGATCTGACGCTCCCCGACCGGCTCATTCAGGTTCCGGGCTGGAGCGCCGCGCAAGCGGCGCGCACCCGCTCCTTTTCGCTGGACATGCCGATGATGGGCATGGGGGGAATGATGGGCGGTGCCGGGATGGGCGGCGCGATGGGAATCAATGGCCGCGCCATGAATATGGATCGCATCGACGAGCGGGTTCCGCTGGGAAGCATTGAAATCTGGCGGATCAGGAACGCGAGCCCCCTGGCTCACCCGTTTCATATTCACGGCGTCCAGTTTCGGACCCTCGATCGCGACGGCCGGCCGCCGCTGCCGCACGAGCGGGGCCTCAAGGACACCGTGCTGGTCGATCCCGATTCGACCGTCCGGGTCATCACCAAATTCTCCGACTTCGCCGATGCGAAGCGTCCCTACATGTATCACTGCCACATCCTGGAGCACGAGGATGCCGGGATGATGGGCCAGTTCGTGGTGGTTGGGGAGTCGATCTGAATGGGCGTCGTCAAGGTTTCCTATTTCTCCGACGTATTATGCATCTGGGCCTATATCGCCGAGGCCCGCATCGATGCGGTCAAGGAAAAGTTCGGCGATACGGTCGAGCTGGACCACCGCTTCTGCATGGTATTCGGCAATACCGTCGCCAAAATTCCCGCCAACTGGAAGGACAAGGGCGAATATGCCGGGTTCAATGCGCATCTGCGGCACGTGGCGCTGCAGTTTCCCCATGTCGAGCTGCATCCGGAGGTCTGGCTGAAGACGCGCCCGCCGACTTCGAGCAGCGCGCACCTGTTCATGACGGCGGTCCGGCAATGGCAGCAGGATCGCGAAGCCGCGGTCTTCGACAATCTGTTATGGGCGTTCCGTTGCGCGTTCTTCCGGGATTGCCGCGATATTGCGCGCTGGGATGTGCAATGCGAGCTGGCCGAGACGTTGGGCGTCGATATCGCCGCGATCGAACGACGCATCCACGATGGCACGGCCTATGCGGGACTGGCATCCGACTATCAGGATGCCGACAAGATGCGCATCGAGGGCAGCCCGAGTTTCGTGCTGAACGAGGGGCGGCAGAAGCTCTACGGCAATGTCGGCTTCCGCATCATCGAAGCCAACATTCAGGAATTGCTGCGGGCGCCGGCTGGCGACCAGGCCAGCTGGTGCTGAATGCCGGACAGGCTGCGCCTTAGGCAGCCAGCGTCCGCTGGCGCGGCTGGGCTCGGCGTTCCCTGATGTGCTCGACCACCATGAAATGCTCCGACACCGTGACGCGTTCGACCAGCGCCGCGTCGGCGGCAACCGGCGTCACCTCCGTGGTCGCAACCGGAAGCGGCGCTTCCTGGTCAACCGCTTGAGGAACAAGCGGCGGCGATTCGACCTGTTCTGGAAAGATGCCGAATTCGCCCGCTACCTCCGGGAGCGGCTTCTGCTTGTCGGCCCAATGCAGGGCGGTGTAGTCGAAGCCCTGCACGATGGTGGGTTTGACCACTTCGAAATAGGGCGAGATGTCGAAGTCGCGCGGCATGTACAGCGACGAATCGCGGATGTGCAGGATCTCGCGCCGGGCCTGCCTGGAGCCGGCGCGGGTGATCTTCGGCAAGATCGGATAGCGCACGGCATCGAACGCCTGTGCGATCAGCGCCGAGCAGATGATCTTGGTGGGATCGCCGGAACCGAACGCGATCATCCGCCGTCGCCAGCGCTGCGGGATCGGCAGCGGAATCAGGAAGCGCATCAGGTCGAGGATGTTCTTGGTGTCGTAGCCGAAGCCGATCCGGTTTATGGCGTAGCGGCACACCGTGGTGCGGTCTTCGTAACTGAGGCCGACCGGCCGGCACAGCCTGGTGTGATAGGGAAAATACTTTGACAGCGGCGCCGAGGTTACGCCCTCGCCGATATTGGCCTCGATCAGGACGTGCGGTTCGCCATCGTCTTCGGCTGCGCCGTGGATCGGGCCGACGAAGAGCGCGCCATGCGACCAGGTCGATTGCGTCAGGTATTTGATGATGCCGGAAACCCGGTTGTTGCCCTCGACCAGCAGGACGTCGCCGGGCTCCATGATGCCGCGCAGATGCTCGGGGTCGCTCGGCGTGAACGGCTCATAGCCCGGCACCTCCTTCTGAAGGTACCCCGCGATCCATTTGCCTACGGTATCGAGCACGACACCCATGATAATTCCCCCCGACGGCCTTTCTGACCATTCTTTGTGTGTCTGATCATGGTCGCAAGCCGTTGCAATTTAGTTCATGAAACGGAGCGATCGATCATGATTGATTTACCATGATGGTTGCCGCGCGCGCGCGGATGCGGCAAGTTCGCTCGATGTTCTCTCATTTCTAAAAGTTCCGGAAACCATGACATGACAATGACGCGCCGGGATTTGCTGACGGCGGCCGTAGCGCTCGCGGCGGCGCCGGCTTTCGGCGCCCGCGCATGGGCCGCGCCGCTGCCGCGCGAGGCCGATATCGTCGTGATCGGCGCGGGCGCCGCCGGCATATCGGCGGCGCGGCGCGTCATGGCGGCGAATCGCAGGGTGATTGTGGTGGAGGCTTCGGGTCGGATCGGCGGCCGCTGCCTCACCGATACCGCGACATTCGGCATGCCGTTCGATCGCGGCGCGCGCTGGATGTACAACCCCGAGACCAACCCGATGATCAAGCCTGCGCGCGCTGCCGGGCTTGACGTCGCGACCGCGCCGATCGGCCATAAAATCCGCATCGGCCGCCGCAATGCGCGGGCCGGAGAAACCGAGGAGTTTCTGGCCGCCATCGTGCGCGCCAATCGCGCCATCGACGGAGCCTCCCGCGGCAAGGCCGACGTCGCCTGCGCGTCCGTGTTACCGAAGGATCTTGGCGCCTGGGCGGGGGCAGCGGAATTCCTGCTCGGTGCTGGTTTCGCCGGCAAGGATCTGAAAGACCTCTCCGCGATCGACAAGGCCCGGGCGCAGGACCGCAATGGCGCGTTGGTTTGCCGGCAGGGAATGGGCACGCTGATCGAAAAGTTGGGCGATCAGGTCCCGGTTGCGCTGGCGACGCCGGCCAGCCGCGTCGCCTGGAGCAACCGCAATGTCACGGTGGAGACGCCCTCCGGCAAGGTCGTCGCGCGTGCCGCCATCGTCACGGTGTCGAGCAACGTGCTGGCCGCGGGCGGCATCAAGTTCACGCCCGACATTCCGAAGCGTCAGCTCGATGCCGCGGCCAAATTGAGCCTCGGCAGCCTCGATCGCATTGTGCTGCAGCTCGAAGGCAACCCGCTCGGGCTCGGCCGCGACGACATCATCATCGAACAGAGCGATTCGACGCAGACGGCGCTGCTGTTCGCCAATATGGCGGCATCGTCGCTGTGCGCGATCGATGTCGGCGGCTCGTTCGGCCGCGATCTCTCGGCGCAGGGCGAGGCGGCCATGGTGGCGTTCGCAAAGGAGTGGCTGACCAGGCTGTTCGGCAGCGAGGTCGCCGCCGCCGTCGGCAAATCGAGCGCGACACGCTGGAACGCAGCCCCCTTCACGCAGGGCGCGATATCATCGGCAGCACCGGGCGGGCAAGGATCGCGAAAAATCCTGACCGAGCCGTTCGGCTGCATGTTCCTTGCGGGCGAGGCCACCCACGAAACCCTGTGGGGCACCGTCGACGGCGCCTGGGAAAGCGGCGAGCGCGCCGCGGAAGCGGCGCTGCGCCGGATCGGCGCGCTGAAGGTTGAACCGGCGGCGCCGGCGCGGAAGCCGCGGCGCCGCGCGCCCGCGAGGCCTCCGAGAGCGAGGAGCAATTGAGTAGGGGCACGGCGACCGTGGGCGCTCCCGGGAGCGCCCGTCAAACGAAGCCATCGAGGCCGAAGGCGCTGATCTCGTGGTCGAGCGGCAAGGACAGCGCGTTCGCGCTGCATGAAGTCAGGCGAACGGGCGAATTCGATGTGGTCGGCGCCTTGACCACGGTGACCGAGACGTTCGAGCGGGTGTCGATCCACGGCGTGCGCCGGGAAATCCTGCTCGCCCAGCTCGACGCCGCGGGCCTGCCGCCACGCATCGTGCCGATCCCGTATCCTTGCCCGAACGAGACTTACGAAGCGCGCATGGGCGAAGCCGTTGCGCAGGCGGTGCGGGACGGCATCACCCACATCATCTTCGGCGATCTCTACCTCGCCGATGTCAGGGTCTATCGCGAACAGAAGCTCGCGGGCACCGGGATTACGCCGGTGTTTCCGCTGTGGCAGCGGCCGACCATGCCGCTGGCGCATGCGATGATCGCAAGCGGGCTCGAGGCATATCTGGCCACCGTCGATCTGAAGCATCTGCCGGCGGAATTCGCGGGACGCAATTTCGATCTGTCCTTGCTGGCGGATTTGCCTGTGGGCGTCGATCCCTGCGGCGAGAACGGCGAGTTTCACACCTGCGTGGTGGCGGCCCCGGTCTTTTCGCGGCGGTTGCCGGTAGCGACGGGCGAACGCGTCGAGCGCGATGGCTATGCGTATTGCGATCTGGTGCTGGAGATTTCTTACCCTCCCGTGGTGGGGGTGGGTCGACGCGATCCCGGCGTTGCGCAGCATCGTCCGGAGCGCGGCGGGGTGGGGTGAC
>JBDRNF010000165.1:0-28725 GCA_043811435.1 Pseudomonadota bacterium | reverse complement strand
AGGTACCTTCGAGGCGGGTATAAAAACCCTCGGGCAGCTTCGTCGACGCCAGCGCCTCCCTGATCGATCCGACGATTTGCGCCATGTCGGCGGTGCCGGTGGTATTGGCCAGGACCACCACGCGTCGGCGGCCGTTCTCGCGCAGGATCTGATTCGGACCTTCGGTCTCCTTGATGTCGGCAATCTGCCTGGCCGGAATCCATCCGCTTGGGGTTTCGATGAGAAGATCGCCCAGCCTTTGCGTGGTGCGAAGCCTGTCGGGCAACCGCATGGTGACATCGAACCTGCGATAACCGTCGACGACGCGCGATACCACCCGCCCGTTCGAGAGCCGGCTGAGTTGCTCGACCACTGTTGCGGGCTGCACGCCATACAGCGCGGCGCGGCCATAATCGACACGAATCTCGAGTTGCGGAATCAGCACCTGCTTTTCAACCTGCAGATCCGTGAGCCCGGGGATGGCTGCCAGCCTGGTTCGGATGGCTTCCGCGGCGGCGCGCAACGCGTCCAGATCGTCGCCGAAGATCTTCAGCGCAACCTCGGCGCGGACCCCGGACAGCATGTGATCGAGCCGATGCGAAATCGGCTGACCCACATTGATCGAGGCCGGGAGCACCGCCAATCGCGAGCGAATTTCCGCGATCACATCGACCTTGGTTCGCGACGAAGGCTTTAAGTTCACTTCGAGATCGGAGGAATGGACGCCTTCGGCATGCTCATCCAGTTCGGCGCGCCCGGTCCGGCGCCCGACGGTCTTCACTTCGGGCACCTCCAGGAGAATGCGCTCGGCAATCAGGCCGACGCGATTGGATTCCGCGAGCGAGATGCCCGGATTGAAGAGCATGTTGATGGTGAACGTGCCTTCGTTGAAGGGCGGCAGGAACGAGCGTGGCAGCAGCGAGGCGCCGAACGCGGCGATCGTCACGGCGAGCACGGTGACCGCCATCAGCGCGCGCTGATGGCGAAACGCGCGTTCAAGCAGCGCCGCGTTGCCACGCTTGAGCAGGCGCACCAGGGCGCTGTCGCCATGCTCAAGGCGCTTCAGCTGCGGCAGCATGTAGTAGGCCATGACCGGCGTCAGCGTGATCGAGACCAAAAGGCTGGCGAGGATCGAGATGATGTAGGCCTGGCCCAGCGGGGCGAACAGCCGGCCCTCGATGCCCGACAGCGCGAACAGCGGCACGAACACCAGCACGATGATCGCCGTCGCATAGACGATGCCCGACCGCACCTCCTGCGAGGCCGATACGATGACGTCGAAGGCGGGCCTCGGATGCTGCAGTGCGCGGTTTTCGCGCAGGCGCCTGAAGATATTCTCCACATCGACCACGGCGTCGTCGACCAGTTCGCCGAGCGCGATGGCGAGGCCGCCCAGCGTCATGGTGTTGATGGACAACCCGGCGAAGTAGAAGATCGTGGCCGTGGCCAGGATCGAGACCGGGATCGCGGTCAACGAAATCACCGTGGTGCGCCAGTTCAGCAGAAATGCGAACAGCACCACGGCGACGACGAGGCCGGCTTCCATCAGCACCTGCTCGACATTGCGGATCGAGGTCTCGATGAAATCGGCCTGGCGGAACACGACCTGGTCGGCCTTGATGCCCTGCGGCAGCGAGGCCGTGATCTCCTTCAGCGCGCGCTCGATCTCGCGCGTTAGCGCGATGGTATCGACATTGGGCTGCTTCTCGACCGAGACGATGACGGCCGGCTTGCCCATATAGCCGGCTTCGCCGCGCTTCACCCTGGGCGCGAATTCCACCGTCGCGACCTGGCGCAGAAACACCGGCCCGCCATTGACCTGCGCCACCACCACGCTGCGCAAATCGTCCAGATCGGTGGTTCGACCGATATTCCGGATGAGATATTCGCGCGAATGCTGGTCGGTGAAGCCGCCGCCGGTGTTGACGCCGAACTGGGTCAGCGCCTGCTGGACCTGTTCATAGGTGACGCCTAGGCTGCGCAACGCCGGCGGATTCGGCGCGACGCGATACTGGCGGACTTCGCCGCCGATCGGGATGACCTGGGCGACGCCCGGGATCGAGAGCAGCCGCGGGCGCACGGTAAAGTCGGCGGCCTCGCGGACTTCCATCGGCGACGCCTTGTCGCTGGTCATCGCGATCAGCACGATCTGTCCCATGATCGAGTTGATCGGGCCCATCTGGGGAATCACGTTCGGCGGCAGCTGCGCCGTGATCAGGGAAAGCCGTTCGGCGATCTGCTGGCGATTGCGATAGATGTCGGTGCCCCAGTCGAACTCGACATAGACGATCGAGAGCCCGACGCCGGAGACCGAGCGCACCCGGGTCACCCCGGGAACGCCGTTCATCTGGGTTTCGATGGGAAAGCTGACCAGCTGCTCGACTTCCGGAGGCGCCAGCCCCTCGGATTCGGTCATGATGGTGACGGTCGGCTTGTTGAGGTCGGGGAATACGTCGACCGGGAGCCGGCTGGCGCTGAAGATTCCGAGCAGCACCAGGACGGCCGAGGCCGCCAGCACCATGAGGCGATTGCGCAGCGACTGTGTGACGAGAAAGCGAAACATCTGTCGTTCCCCTCAGCGTACCTGGCCGAGCAACTCGGCGCCCTGGACCACGAGGCGTTTGCCCGCAGTGAGCCCGGTGGCAATGAAGACGCGATCGCCGTCGAGCGGTTCGACCCGCACCGGGCGCGGCTCGAAGCGTTCCGCCGCGACGTGCTCGTAGACCACGTCCTGGCCGCTGGCATTGCGCACCAGTGCTGCCCGGGGAATCGCAAAACCGGTCTTTTCCTCTTCGGTGGTGGCGAGCACGGTGACGAACTGGCCGGCGCGAAGGCCCGCAACGTCACCCTGCACCGCGAATTGAACCGGAATGGACTGATTGCGGCCGGCAAAGCCGGCGCCGCGGAAGGCGAGCGGATAGGTCCGATGGTCGTTCAGCCGGGCCACCGCGCTCTGGACCCCGGGAAGCGAATCGTAGCTGAGCGCCTCTACCCACAGGCGGGTGGGATCGACGATATGGAAGATGACGGCGTTCGATTGCGCCATCTGCCCGGCAACGACGGTGCCTTCCGCCACGATGCCGTCTGCCGGCGCGATCAGTTCTTCCGGTTCGCGGCGCGACTTGTCGAGCAAGCCGCGCCGATCCTTCAGGCCTTGCAGCTCCGTCCTCGTGTCCTCCAGCTGGGTGCGGGCGACGGCTCCGCCCGGCACCAGCGTTTCGTAGCGGGCCAGCCGGCGCTCCACGATGGAGATCTGCTGGTCGAGTTCGCCTTGGCGCTGGCGCATGTCGGAGGCGTCGATCGCCTGCAGCGGCGGCGTCACGTAGGCGAGAACATCGCCCTTCCGGACCGGCGTTCCCAGCCGGGGAAAGCCGTTCGGTGGCGGCGAAAGGCGGCCTCCGACCGACGATTGAACGAAGCCGCTGGCGTTCGGATCGGGAATGATGCGGCCCGGCAATTCCAGGGCAGCGCGATGCGCGGCGGATTCGATCCGGACGGTGCGAATGGCAAGGATTCGCTGGATGCTTTTGGGTACGAAGACGCCGCCGTCGGGCAGCCGCTGCGCCAAATCGCGCACCGTCGGGTTCGAATTGGCCGGCGAGCCATGATCATCGCCGTCATGGGCGCGCGCGGCGCCATGGAACATGGCGAGCATCCCGGCAAGGATGAGGACCATCGCAGACCGGTTCCGTCGCCGCACCAGCATCATCGCGATAATTCCCGCCGCAAAGCCTCCGAGCCCGGCCATCAGCACGGTCGGGACATAGCGCGACGACAGATCCCGAATTCCGCCCGCGATGTCCGCCATCGAGGCCGTTGCGGCTTTTACGCTGGTATCTTCCGGCGGAATGATCAGCGTCGCGGACAGCACATCGTCGATGCCGTCCTTGCTGACCGTGAAGATCAGATCATAGGACCCCGGTTTGACCGACCATGGCGCGCTGAGCCGGTATGGCTCGTTCGCCATGGCGCGCGCGGGCTCCGGACCCGCCGGGGTCTCGACTGCGATGCTGGCGCCATCCACCGATTCGTTGGTCGCAAAGCGGTCGAGATAGATGACGAGGTCGCCGCCACGGGCGATCGCGACCAGTTCATAATTTTCCGAGGCGGCTTCCGCGCGAGGCGCGAGATTGGCGATCTCCGCAGCCGGAGGCGGCGCGCCGTGGTCGTGACCGTCGTGGGCCAGCAACGATCCGCCTCCCGAAAAGGAAGCAAGAGCCGCCGCGCAAAGCGCGGCACGAAACATAGAGCGCATTGGAAAATCCTCACCTGACAAGAAGCTTCATCGCGCGGTCGGCCTGCCGGGGCAGGACCGCGCGGATGTCGTTACTCAGGCGAGGGATCGAGGGGGTTTGCGCAGACCTCGTGGGTCCACTTCGGGCACGGAAACCGGGCGTGCAAAGCCGATGCGAAGCGAGCACGCCTGGGGAGGAAGATTGGGCGAAACCGCCGCCAGCGCCGCTCCGCAGCACCCCGTACATCCGCAGCAGCCCATCACGCAGGCGTCGGAGTCGGAGGGCTGCGCGCCGGGCGTGTTCTGAACCGTGGCCTCGGCTTGCGCCGCGGGCTGGGTTCGCTCGACCTCGTCGAAGGAAACCGGATGGGCGATGCCGGCGGCAATACCGGGTCCCTGAAAATGGTGACCCTGAAAATGGTGACCCTCAGGCGCGTGCCCATGAGCGACATGGGCCTTGGCAGCGACCGACGCGAATTGAACGGCGATCAGCAGGATCGCCGCCCCGATTATCCGCAACAATGTGCCGGTCAAAGTCATGCGCAGCTAGTACCATATGGTTCGAGCGAAAGGAACAGGGGTTCAAATTGCGGTAAATGCATGGTCACAACCGTGATCTCGATCACCGATCGGACCGCCCGATGACGGCCATTAGTTCCGCGATCTTCTCGCGCTGGTCGTTCTTGTTGCCGCTGTTGATCGCGTGTTCGACGCAATGTGACACGTGATCACGCAACACTTCTTCCTCCACGCGCCGAAGGGCGGCCCGCACCGCCGAAATCTGCGTGACGATGTCGATGCAGTAGCGGTCCTCGTCGACCATTTTGGACAGGCCGCGGACCTGGCCCTCGATCCGCCCCAGACGCTTTTGACAGGAAGCCTTGATGTCTTTTCGCATGCGGTCTATATACCCCTACCGGGTATGGGTTGCAAGCGGAACTGGAGAATATCAAATGGCCAAGCACGCGAACGCAGGCGCCTGTTGCGGCGGGCATCACGATCACGCCAGCCATGACCCCGCCCATGCCAGCCCCCACGCCGGCGGCAACATGACCGCGCGCGACCCCGTCTGCGGCATGACGGTCGATCCGGCGACCGCCAAGCATCGGTTCGATTACCAGGGTGATACCCATTATTTCTGCTCGGCCGGCTGCCGGACCAAATTCGCCGCCGACCCCAAGGCATATCTCGGCGGCAACAAGCCGAAGGCCGAGGCGCCGGAAGGCGCGATCTACACCTGCCCGATGCATCCGCAGATCCGCCAGGTCGGCCCCGGAAGCTGCCCGATCTGCGGCATGGCGCTGGAGCCCGAGGTGGCCAGCCTCGATACGCCGCCCAATCCCGAACTCGCGGACATGACGCGGCGGTTCTGGATCGGCCTCGTGCTTGCGCTGCCCGCGGTCGTGCTGGAAATGGGCGGTCACCTCGTCGGCGGTCACGGCTGGGTCGACCCGACGCTGTCGAACTGGATTCAGCTGGTATTCGCCACGCCCGTGGTGCTGTGGGCGGGCTGGCCATTCTTCGTGCGCGGCTGGCAATCGCTGCTGACGCGCAATCTCAACATGTTCACCCTGATCGCGGTCGGCACCGGCGTCGCCTATGTCTACAGCCTCGTCGGCACGCTCGCACCCGGGCTGTTCCCGGCGACTTTCCGCGGCCACGGCGGGGCGGTCGCCGTCTATTTTGAATCCGCGGCGGTGATTACCGTGCTCGTGCTGCTGGGCCAGGTGCTGGAGTTGCGCGCCCGCGAAGCGACATCGGGCGCGATCAAGGCACTGCTGCAACTGGCGCCGAAGACCGCGCGGCGGATCGGCGATGACGGCACCGACCATGAAGTCGAGATCGACAGCCTGCAGGTCGGGGACCATTTGCGCGTTCGTCCCGGCGAGAAGGTGCCGGTCGACGGCGTCATCCTCGAGGGCCGCTCGTCGCTCGACGAATCGCTGGTAACCGGCGAATCCATGCCCGTCACCAAAGAGGCCGGGGCCACGGTGATCGCGGGCACGCTCAACCAGTCCGGCGGCTTCGTGATGCGCGCCGACAAGGTAGGGCGCGACACCCTGCTGTCCCAGATCGTCAAGATGGTCGCGGAAGCGCAGCGCTCGCGCGCGCCGATCCAGCGGCTGGCCGATCAGGTTTCCGGCTGGTTCGTGCCGGTGGTGATCGCGGTGGCGTTGATCGCCTTCGGCATCTGGGCCTGGTTCGGCCCGGAACCGCGGATGGCGTTCGGCCTGGTTGCCGCCGTCAGCGTGCTGATTATCGCCTGCCCCTGCGCGCTCGGCCTTGCCACGCCGATGTCGATTATGGTCGGCGTCGGCCGCGGTGCCGCGGCCGGCGTGCTGATCAAGAACGCCGAATCCCTGGAGCGGATGGAAAAGGTCGACACGCTGGTGGTCGACAAGACGGGCACGCTGACCGAAGGCAAGCCGAAGGTGGTCGCGATCGTTGCGGCGGCGGGATTCGACGAAAACGAAATCCTGCAGCTTGCCGCCAGCGTCGAGCGCGCCAGCGAGCATCCGCTCGCCGACGCCATCGTGCGGTCGGCGAACGAACGCAAGCTCGACCTGGGCAAGGTGGACGAATTCGACTCGCCGACCGGCAAGGGCGCCACCGGCAAAGTCGGCGGCAAGACCGTGGCTTTGGGCAATGCCAGCTTCCTGGCATCGCTCGGTGTCGAAACCCGGTCGCTGCACGAGCAGGGCGAACGCCTGCGCGGCGACGGCGCCACCGTCATCAACATCGCGGTCGACGGCCAGCTGGCCGGGCTGTTCGCGATCGCCGATCCCGTCAAGCCGTCGACCCCGGACGCCCTGAAGGCGCTGGCCGCCGAAGGCATCAAGGTCATCATGCTGACCGGCGACAACCGCACCACCGCGAATGCCATCGCGAGGCAACTCGGCATTGCCGATGTCGAGGCCGAGGTGCTTCCCGATCAGAAGAGCGCCGTCGTGGCAAAACTGCAGAAGGCCGGCCGGATCGTCGCCATGGCCGGCGACGGCGTCAACGACGCCCCGGCGCTCGCCGCTGCCGAAGTCGGCATCGCCATGGGCACCGGTACTGACGTGGCGATGGAGAGCGCCGGCATCACACTGCTCGGAGGCGATCTCGGCGGCATCGTGCGCGCCCGACGGCTGTCGCAGGCGACCATGAGCAACATCCGGCAGAACCTGTTCTTCGCCTTCATCTACAACGCCGCCGGCATCCCGATTGCCGCGGGCATCCTCTATCCGACGTTCGGCCTGCTGCTGTCGCCGATCATCGCCGCCGCCGCCATGGCGCTGTCGTCGGTGAGCGTGGTGGGCAATGCCTTGCGATTGCGGGTGACCCGTCTGTAAGCTGGCCACGGCACATCAGGAGATTCGATCTCCGCGTCCTGTGGAGCAATGCTATGGCTGATTTCACTCCGTTATCGGCGGCGGTCGGCGGCGCGCTGATCGGCCTTTCCTCGGTCCTGCTGATGCTGCTGACCGGCCGGATCGCCGGCATCAGCGGCATTTTCGGCGGCCTGCTGAATCCCAGAAGCGGCGAGATCGGCTGGCGCATCGCCTTTATCGCCGGGCTCATCCTGGCGCCGCTGCTCGCAGGCCTGATGGGCCATGGGATGCAGCCACCGCGGATGCCGGCGAGCTGGGCCGTCATCGTCGGCGCGGGCCTGCTGGTCGGCTTCGGGACCAGGCTTGCCGGCGGCTGCACCTCCGGCCATGGCATCTGCGGCATCTCGCGGCTGTCCACCCGCTCCATCGCCGCCACGATCATCTTCATGGCCGTAGCCATCGCGACCGTCGCGCTCACCCGTCACGTGTTCGGAGGTTGAGCCATGCCGATCGTCGCATCCTTGTTGTGTGGTTTGATATTCGGCGCCGGCCTGCTGATTTCGGGAATGGTGCAGCCGACCAAAGTTCTGGCCTTTCTCGATATCTTCGGGGCATGGGACCCAAGCCTCGCCGTCGTGATGATGGCGGCGCTGGCCGTGTCCGCCCCGGGCTTCATGCTGGTGAAGGGCCGTTCGCAGCCACTGCTTGCGGCTCGAAGCTTCTGGCCGGCCAGGACCGATATCGACCGGCCGCTTGTCATCGGATCCGCCATGTTCGGCGCAGGTTGGGGTCTCGTTGGATTGTGCCCGGGGCCGGCTTTGGAAAGCCTGGCGACACTATCGCCCAGCGTCATCGTGTTCGTCGCAGCGATGGCCGCAGGCATGGTTCTGCGTGACCTCTGGCAAAGGTCGCGGCCCGCGAAGCCACGGGACGAAGCGTTGGCGCAACCGCCCGGCTAGAGCAATTTCCACTTCTAATGCTTCATCCCTCGCCTATCGCGTGCTCTTCTCCCCTCCCTCCACGCGTCCTTGCGCGTGGAGGGAGGGGAGTGAGAGTCTCGCGCCAGACGATGGATCTTTACGCCACCGGTACGCCCGTCTTGCGCGCCGGCTCGATCAGTTCCGGCCGTGGGCCGCTCAGGCGCTTGTGCATGTGGACCATAAAGGCCATGCCGAACAGGGGCGTGGCCAAATTGACGATCGGGATCGATACGAACGCCGCGATGAACAGTCCCGCGGTGAAGACGGTCGCCGCATTCGCCTTGCGGATCGCCTTGGCTTCCGCAGGCGAGCGGAACCGCATCGCCGCCAGTTCGAAATATTCGCGGCCGAGCAGCCACGCGGTGGCGACGAAGAACACGATGAAGCCGGCGCCGGCGATCAGCACGAAGGGCAGGGCGATCAGATAGACCAACAGCGTCAGCAGCGCGGTCTTGACGCCTTCGGTCATGGCGAGGCCGAGCGGCAGCGCGGTGCCGGGGCGCTCCGCCGGATAGTGCTCGAGCTCGACATGGTCGGCGACCTCGTCGACGAACACGCTCGCCACCAGCGAGGTGATCACCGGCATCAGGAACACCGCGCCGAGCACCACGCCGAGACCGGCGATGATCGAGATGATCCAGGCCAGCACATTGATCGAGGTCTCGAAGTCCGGCCCGAGCATGCCGTCGAGCCAGACTTCGCCCGAGGTCGCGAACCAGCTCAAGAGCCGCTGCAGGCCGACCGCCAGCACAATGATCAGCACCAGCGCGAGGCCAATCGAGCGCCACAGGATCGAGCGCATCGGCGGCGACAGGATTTGCGATAGCGCCTTGACGGCGGCGTCCAGCATGGCGGTCCAAGTCCTCGTTCCGGAAAAAAGCCCTCGCGAGAGGTAGACATGCAGGGACGGTTCGGCAAGAGGCCGGTAACGCCGGCCCGAACCGCGATGGACCTGTGTCCAGCGGGGGTGAATAATGTACATTATTCACCCGCCAGACCCGCAGTGAGGCTCGCATGACCCGCATTCAAGACGTTTATCCCGATGGCCGCGTCAGCCTGCGCGAAACGGGCCTGCGCGACGGCCTGCAGCTGGTGAAAACGTTTCCTTCGACATCGGCCAAGCAGCGCTGGATCCGCGACGAATACGGCGCCGGGGTGCGGCATTTCGAGGTCGGTTCGTTCCTGCCCGCCAGTACGTTTCCGCAATTTGTCGACGTCCGCGATATAATCGCCACCATCGCGTCATTGCCGGGCGCGCATGGCGTGGCGCTGGCGTTGAACGAACGCGGCGTCAACGAGGCGCTGGCCTCCGGCGTCGCCGAAATCGCCACGGTGGTCTCGGCCACCGAAGAACACAGCCAGGCCAACGCCAACCGCAGCCGCGAATCCGCCATCGCCAACGTCAGGCGGATGTGCGAGCTGCGCGACGCCAGCGCACACAAGCCGCTGGTCAATGCCGCGATCTCGATGGCGCTGGGATGCTCGATCACCGGGCCGGTGGATCCAAAGGAAGTCCTGAAGCTGGTCGAGAAATGCCTGGAGGCCGGCGTCGACTTCGTCGCCATCGCCGACACCGTCGGCTATGCCGGCCCGAAACAGGTCGGCGAATTGACCGCGGCCGCCGTGAAACTGTCCGGCGCAAGGCCGGTTTGCGTCCATCTGCACGACACCCGCGGCATGGGCATTGCCAATGCGTCGGCCGCGCTCGATGCCGGCGCGCGTATTCTCGACGGCTCGCTCGGCGGCCTCGGCGGCTGTCCGTTCGCGCCCGGCGCCACCGGCAATGTGGTGTTCGAGGATCTGGCGTTTCTCTGCGAGAGCAAGGGGTTTGCAACCGGGATCGATATCGAGAAGCTGATCGCGGTGCGTGGGATTTTGCGTTCGGAGATGCCCGGCGAGACGCTGTATGGCGGGCTGGCGCGGGCCGGGTTGCCGGGCGGAAAGGCGGCCAGGGCGGCGTGAAGATTTGCTCCCGCGCCCTGCTTGCGGGACGAGCTTAAGAGAGGGGCCGTCACGCTTTGGAATATCAGCGCCTGCCGACTCGGTTTACCGGTCCGCCACGATTCATCGGCGTTCCCACCCGCACCCCGACACGGGGGGTTACTACAACCGCTCGCGCGACCGGTCGCGGTCGCAGCACGACGCCGGGCCTAACTATGCATCCAGCCGGATAGGAAACGTATTGGCAGTATACTACGGCACTGGCCGGTTCACTGCTTGCGGCCAGGAACCCAGTGATCAGCAGCGCCGATAACCCGATCGAAAACTTCATTTTGACCTCCTCCTTTTGAAATCAGCACGGTCCTTCGAGCATTTGTATCGAGGAATCGTCGAGCGTTAGTCGCGCTTGCGCGACAACGAACTTCAAACAGCAGCAATCGGTGTCACCCGGAAGGGTGATGAAGCCTGGGAGATGATGAGGAGCGCTTGGATGAAGTGAGTCGCTCACGTCATACTCCATTCCGAATGCCTGCTACGTGCTCAGTGGCAACCCAGACAGCACACGGCTAACGCCGGCCGCATCCTTGCACAAAGCTGGGACTTGGCAAGCTTTAACCACGCGCGTCTGGTGCAGGCCTCGAAAGCGGGCGCGGCTTGAAAGCCGATTGCCTGTCAGATCAATTTGTCGAAATTTAAAGTCATCGCCGTAACAGGCCGATTTCGACTTCTGCTTCGCAGTTGCACAACGTGACGCCGAGAAGCGATCCGGGGTTTTCAGGTCGACATGAGTGATGATCTCAGCGGTGGCATCGCACCTTAGAAGGCGCCGCCGGCGCTTGAGTGCTGTTTGAGCAACAGCAGCGGGCGACGTTCCCGCCAAACTCGCTTTGGCGTTGCGTTAAGATGCGGCCAGGCATTCAATCGATGTGCGGACAATTCGCTCGGGGCCAAGACTCGGGACCAAGACTCGAGGCCAAGAATCGGGGGACCAAGACATGTCACGCGCGAAATGCGAGCGCACGACAAGTCGCCGGCTCATGCACGTCGGCCTTGGCGTCGCTACGCTGATGTTCGGTGCGCTGCCCGGGCCGGCCCATGCCGATCAAGCCGGCGTATCGTACTGGCTTCCCGGCCGCTTCGGCAGTTTCGCGGCAACCCCTACCGTGCCAGGCTGGTCCATGGCTCAGGTGTATTATCACACGACCGTGGCGGCATCGGGCGCTGTTGCGGCGTCAAGACAAATTCAGATCGGCAGGATCCCGGCGGCGGTCAACGTCAACTTGAACGCCAACCTGAATGCGCAGGCCGATCTCGTCCTCCTGAATCCCACCTACACTTTCGCAACGCCTGTGCTGGGCGGACAGTTGGCCATTGGCGTAACCGGACTGTTCGGGCGGTCGAGCGCCAGCGTCAACGGGACGCTGACGGTGGCGCTCGGACCCCTGTTCGCGACCCAGACCGGCTTTCTCGGTGATTCCATTACGTCCGTAGGCGACTTGTACCCGCAGGCAACGCTGAAATGGAACGCCGGTGCGCACAACTTCATGACCTATGTGACTGGCGACATTCCCGTCGGGGCCTACGATTCCACCCGGCTGGCCAATCTCGGTATCGGCCACGCCGCCATCGACGGCGGCGGTGGCTACACCTACTTCAACCCAGCCACCGGGCACGAGTTTTCTGCCGTCGCCGGGCTCACCTACAACTTCAAGAACCGGGATACGAATTATCAGAACGGCATCGATTTCCACGTCGACTGGGCTGCTTCCAAGTTTCTGTCGAAGCAGGTGTTTATCGGTCTTGTGGGCTATGGATACCAACAGATCACGGACGACTTTGGCGCGCACCCAGTTCTGGGCGGATTCCGATCGCGTGTTCTGGGAATGGGACCTCAGATCGGCTACCTGTTTCCGGTCGGCGACATGCAGGGTTATCTGAACCTGAAGGGTTACGGCGAATTCGAAGCCGCCAATCGGCCCTCGGGATGGAATGTCTGGCTGACGTTCGCAGTCTCACCGATGGCGCCCACCAGCACCGTGACGCCAACGCGTCGGCTTGCGGCAAAATAGCCCGTTCAATCGAACCGATTCCTGGAACGGTCTCGATGCCTGCCCAATTGGATCTCGCATAGTAGCCTTCCAGGCGGTTTAAAAAAAGTCTAACATCTCGATAGATCGAAACTGATTAAAGTTTACTGCTCGGGGAGCACTCGCGATGATCCGTCGGTCTTTCATTTCCGCAGCCGTACTCGCCGGGGTTTGTGCCGCATGTTCGTTTGCCACCACCGTCGCTGCGGAGGATGTAACGACGGACATAGGCACGCTCAACAAGGCGACCGCCGATAAGGTGTTTCCAACCAAGCCACCTTATTCTCCATATGCAGGACGCAATTTTCCATCGCGGCCCTACTTCGGCGACACGCACACGCATACCTCTTTCTCCATGGACGCAGGCGCGTTCGGCGCCCGGCTCGGTCCAAAGGACGCCTATCGCTTCGGCAAGGGCGAGGAAGTCATCGCTTCCAGCGGACAACGTGCCAAACTTTCACGCCCGCTCGATTTCATGGTGGTGGCGGATCATTCGGACGGCATGGGCTTTTTCCCGCAACTGATCGGCGGGGATCCCGGCCTGCTGGCGACGCCGCAGGGCCGGAAGTGGTACGACGAGATCAATTCCGGAAAGGGTGCGCAGGCCGCCATTGATATCATCACGAGCTTCGGCAGGGGGCAAATGCCCAAGGGCTTCCCCACGCCGGGGACGCCGTCCTATCGCAGCGCCTGGCGCGAAACGATCAAGGCTGCGGAAGAAGCCAATGAACCTGGCCGATTCACTGCCTTCATCGGCTACGAGTGGACCTCGAACGCCGGCGGCAACAACCTTCATCGCAATGTCATCTGGCGCGACAACGGAGCGAAGGCCAGTCTGGTCGAACCCTACACCACGCTGCCGCCGCTGGGCAGCCCAAATCCTCGCGACCTCTGGAAATGGATGGCGATGGTTGAGGAAAAAACCGGCGCCGAAATTCTTGCGCTCGCGCACAACGGCAATCTGAGCAACGGCCGAATGTTTCCAATCATCGAATCGTTCAACGGCAAGCGAATCGACCGCGAATATGCAGAGAACCGGACCCGTTGGGAGCCGCTTTATGAAGCCACGCAAATCAAGGGCGATGGCGAGACCCACCCATTTCTTTCACCCAACGATGAATTTGCGAACTTCGAACGTTGGGACAAGGGTAACCTCGACCTGACAGAAGTGAAGAAGCCGGAGATGCTTGAGTTCGAGTACGTGCGTTCGGCACTCAAGAACGGGCTCAAGATGGAAGCCGAACTCGGCGTAAATCCCTACAAGTTCGGCTTGGTCGGCAGTACCGATGCTCATACCGCGCTTCCGGCTGTCGAAGAGGACAACTTCTTCGGCAAGACATCTTCTGCCGAACCAGCTGCCGATCGGGCGATGCATCCCTTCGTCAAGACCGAAAAGGCGGTCATCATGGGTTGGGAGACGACGGCATCCGGCTACGCCGCGGTATGGGCGACTGAAAATACCCGCGAAGCGATTTTCGACGCCATGAAGCGGCGCGAGACCTATGCCACCACGGGCCCGCGCATGGCGGTTCGCTTCTTCGGCGGCTGGGACTTCGAGGCCGACGATGCCAACAACCGCACACCGGCGCGAATAGGCTACACCAAGGGTGTGCCGATGGGCGGAGACCTGAACAGCGCGCCAGCCGGAAAGTCGCCGACCTTCCTCGTCGCGGCACTGAAGGATCCAATTGGTGCAAATCTTGATCGCATCCAGATCATCAAGGGCTGGGTCGGAAAGGACGGCCAGACGCAGGAGCGAGTTTACGACGTGGCGGTGTCCGGGGGGCGCAAGATCGACGCCGACGGCCGCAGCAGAACATCCGTCGGCAGCACCGTGGATGTCGCGAACGCGACATGGACGAACACAATCGGCGCAGGGGAGATGATCACGGTCTGGAAAGATCCGGACTTCGATCCGGCGTTGCGCGCCTTCTACTATGTGCGCGTAATCGAAATTCCGACCCCGCGCTGGACCGCCTATGACGCCAAATACTTCGCAATCAAGATGCCCGCGGAAGTAAGAATGACGACCACCGAACGCGCCTACACCTCGCCGATTTGGTACACGCCTTGATCGTTCGGCTGCTGAGGGAGCCGTTACTCCAGTTCCTCGCTCTTGGCGCAATGCTGTTCGCGCTCTACAGCCTGGTTGGCAAGCAAAGCGCAGAGGCGCCGGAGAAAATCGTTATTTCGGCCTCGCGGATCGCCAACCTCGGCGACGGATTTACGCGAACGTGGCGGCGGGCGCCGAGCGAGCAGGAACTGCAGGGCCTGATCGAGGACTACATCCGCGACGAGGTGTTCTACCGCGAGGGCAGGGCGGCCGGCCTGGACCGCGATGACGTGGTCATTCGCCGCCGCGTGCGGCAGAAGATGGAATTTCTCGCCGAAGATATGTCCGTACCCGACCCGAGCGACGAGCACCTCGCTGCCTATCTCACGTCCAATCCGGAACGCTTTCGAACCGAGGACCAGATTTCATTTCGTCAGGTCTTCCTGAGTTTCACGCGACGTGCGAATAGCATGGCGAGCGACAGCAAGCAGGTTGCGAGTGTTCTGGAGCACGCCGACGGAGCCGTGGACGTGACGGTACTCGGCGATCCCTTCTTGCTGGGCGAGGAATTTCGCGGCGTCTCGCCAAGCAAGGCAACGCGCATATTTGGCGAAGGCATCGCCAAGCAGATATTCGCCATGGAAAAGGGCGCCTGGCAGGGGCCGATCTCTTCCAGCTTTGGACAGCACTTCGTCTTTATCAGCGAACGGATTCCGGGAGGCCTGCCGGCGCTCGATACTGTTCGAACAGCAGTCCGCCGGGAGTGGGCGAATGAGAAGCGTCTCGAAGCCGAACGCAAGCTTTATGCCTCGCTTCGACAGCGCTATGAGATCGTGGTGGAGACGCCTGCAGCAAAGGCGGCATCAGCCGAAAACACCCGATGAATCGTTTCCGGTTCTTGTTCGCCGTTCTGGCATTTCTGCTGGCGCATCCCGCGATATCGGACGAACTTCGGCCGGGCTATCTCGAGATCCGCCAGGTTGGCGCCGAAGCCTATGATCTGCTTTTCAAGACTCCCGCGCGTGGAGAAGACTTGCGGCTCGCGATCTACGTTGGGCTGCCGGAAGGCACCCGAGACATCGCGCCGCCGCGCGCGTCTTTCAGGGAGGGCGCCTATGTCGAACGTCGGAGCCTTCGACGGGACGGCGGACTAACCGGACAAGTGGTATCCATCGAGGGCCTGTCCGCCACATCGACCGATGTGCTGGTTCGTATCGAAAGCCTCGGTGGAGCAACTCAGACTGAACGACTCTCTCCGCTGAAGACATCCTTTACTATTCAAGCTGTGCCCGGTGCCGGAGAGGTCGCGGCAACCTACCTGTGGCTGGGCGTCGAACACATTCTTTTCGGCTTCGATCATCTGCTGTTTGTGCTGGCGCTGGTGATGCTGGTTCGAGGCTGGGCGCGGGTGGCCATCACGGTGACGGCATTTACGGTCGCGCACAGCATTACGCTTGCCGCGGCGACGCTCGGTCTGGTCAGTGTGCCCGGGCCGCCCCTGGAGGCGGCGATTGCATTGAGCATCGTGCTGGTCGCAGTCGAGATCGTCAATGACCGGCGCGGCGCTCCGTCGCTTGCAGCGCGATGGCCCTGGGTCGTCGCGTTCTGCTTCGGTTTGCTGCACGGCTTCGGCTTTGCCGGCGCCCTGGCCGAAGTGGGCTTGCCGCATCAAGCCATTCCGGTCGCGCTTCTGTTCTTCAATCTGGGCGTTGAAATAGGACAATTGGCTTTTGTAGGGGCGGTGCTGTCGGCAGGCTGGGTGCTCCGCCGCGCCGCCGCCTTCCGGTTCGAGCCGACTCTGGTGCAAAAAACAGTCAATCGCTTTGACGCAATTGCAGTCTATGCAATCGGGACCATTGCGGCTTTTTGGCTGATCGAAAGGACCTCCGCCTTCTTTGTGTGAATAGGCGGCAAGCGGGGCAGGAAGAGAGAGTCGCATCTCAATCCAGTTCGCATCCATGGCGTGCTCAATCGTGCCGATGGGGTCGCTTCCGAGCGGCGCGCTTCTTGTCGGTTGCG
Source organism: Pseudomonadota bacterium (assembly GCA_043811435.1). GTDB lineage: Bacteria > Pseudomonadota > Alphaproteobacteria > Rhizobiales > Xanthobacteraceae > Bradyrhizobium. The sequence goes on along the minus strand of JBDRNF010000165.1, from coordinate 12,118 downwards.
GTCGGGATCATCACCACGCGGCCGTAGCGCACGCCGCGTTCGGCGATGATGTGGTCGGCGAAATGCTGCACTTCGCTCGCAGCGCCCTTCAGCGCCGTCACCTCCATGCAGCTGTCATCGTCGAGATGGACGTGCAGCGTCGCCAGCGACAGATCGTGGTGGCCGTGAAAATTCTGCACCAGGCGTTTCGACAGGTCGCGCGCGGCGTGGTCGTAGACATAGACCAGCGCCGCCACGCATTGGCCTGATGGCGCCGCCTCCTGCGCGCTCTGCTGCAGGCCGGCGCGGGCGAGGTCGCGCATGATCTCGGAGCGGTTTTGATAGCCGCGATCTTTCGCGGCGGCGTCGATCTCCGCCAGCAGGTCATCCTCGATGGTGATGGTGATCCGTTGCATGGGTAGTCCCGATTGGCTGGTGGCGGTATGATGTTTCTATTGTAACATCATACCGGGATGATAGTTTTGGGATGGGAAGTTCGTGGCCGGTTGGCTCGGACGGGTGCGGTCGCAGCGCGATCGTAGCAGTTATCGTGCGGGGGCATGGGCGTTGCGTAGGATTACCAGGCATCTGTTGCTGGCCGGTGCATCCATCCTTGTCCCGGCCCCTCCGGCGATTGCACAGGCGACCGGAACCGAACCCGAGATAGGCCGGCTTCCGCCGGTGACCGTGACGGCGCCGGAAACGACGCGACAAAGGCGGGTCAGGCAGCCGCAGCGACCGCGCAGCGCGCGAACCGCGCGAAATTCGCCCGCCGTCCAGCTGAGCCAGCCCGTGACGGACACGTCAGGCGTTACCTCCGGTTCCGCGACGTCGGGTCCGCCGGGACTGCAGCCCGCTTCCGCCAGCGAGAGCCGCATCGGCGGCGAGGAATTCAACGCCCGTCCAGCCGCGCGGGTCGGCGAATTGTTGGAGGCGGTGCCGGGGCTGATCGTTACCCAGCATTCAGGCGAGGGCAAAGCCAACCAGTATTTTCTGCGCGGCTTCAATCTCGACCATGGCACCGACCTCGCCATCACGGTCGATGGCATGCCGGTCAACATGCCGACCCATGGCCACGGCCAGGGCTATGCCGACATCAACTTCCTGATTCCGGAACTGGTCGGGGCGGTCAACGTCCGCAAGGGCCCGTACTTCGCCGACAAGGGCGATTTTGCTTCCGCGGGCTCCGTCGACATCGACTATCTCACCAAGCTGCCGAAAAATCTCGCGGAGATCACCTACGGCAGTTTTGGCTACCGGCGCGGCGTCGCCGCCGGCTCGACCGCGGTTGGCGCCGGCACGCTGCTCGCCGCGATCGAGGGCACCAAATACAACGGACCGTGGGACGTGCCCGACAATGTGCGCAAGCTGAACGGCGTGCTGCGCTACAGCCAGGGCACCGCCACCGACGGCTTCACGCTGTCGGCGATGGCCTATTCCAACGGCTGGAATTCGACGGATCAGGTAGCGCAGCGCGCCATCGAGCAGAACAGCATCGGCCGCTTCGGCACGTTGGATGCGACCGATGGCGGCACCTCGAGCCGCTTCAGCCTGTCCAGCAACTGGGCGCATTCGAGCGCGTTCGGCCAGAGCAAGGTCAGCGCCTATGTGGTGCGTTCGTCGATGCGGCTGTTCAACAACTTTACTTATCTGCTCGACGACCCCGTCAATGGCGACCAGTTCAGCCAGCTCGACCGCCGCACGTTGTACGGCTTCAACGCCAGCCACAGTTTTGATGCCCGCTTTGCCGGGATCGAGACCCAGACCCGAATCGGGCTGAACACGCGCGGCGACGATATTCATGTCGGGCTGTTCCGCACCATGCAGCGTACGACGCTGTCGACCGTTCGCGAGGACAATGTCCGCGAAGGCAATGTCGGACTGTGGGCCGATACCACGGCGCGTTGGACCGACTGGCTGCGCACGACGGTTGGCTTGCGGCAGGATTATTTCGAGGGTCGCGTTTCGAGCGACACGCCGGAAAATTCCGGCAGGGCCTCCGCCACCATGACCAGCCCGAAGGCCGGCATCGTGCTGGGTCCGTGGTACAGGACCGAGCTCTACGGCAATGCCGGCTACGGCCTGCACTCCAACGACATCAGGGGCGCCACCATCACCGTCGATCCCAACGACAAGGTAACGCCGCTGGACCGCGTGCCGCTGCTGGTTCGCTCGAAGGGCGCCGAGATCGGCGTCCGTACCAGGGCGATACCGGATCTCACCAGCTCGCTGGCGCTGTTCGTGCTGGATTTCGATTCCGAGCTGCTGTTCGTCGGCGACGCCGGCACCACCGAGGCGAGCCGGCCCAGCCGCCGCGCCGGGATCGAATGGACCAATAAATACAAGGTCCGGCCGTGGCTGACGCTCGATCTGGATGTCGCCTATACGCGCGCCCGCTTTACCGATTTCGATCCGGCCGGCGACCGCATCCCCGGCGCGCCGGCCTGGATCGCCAGCGGCGGCGTCACCTTCGGCGCCGACACCGGCTGGTTCGGCGCGTTGCGCGGCCGCTATTTCGGCCCGCGTCCGCTGATCGAGGACGACAGCGTGCGCTCGCAGGATTCGCTGATCTTCAACGCCCGCGCCGGCTACCGGTTCGACAACGGCATCCGGCTTCAGCTCGATGCGCTGAATTTGTTCAACGCCCGGACCAATCAGATTGAATATTACTATGCATCGCGATTGCCGGGCGAGCCGATCGGCGGTGTCGCCGACCGGCATGTCCATCCGGCCGAGCCGCTGGCGGTGCGCCTGACACTGGCGGGACGGTTCTGATCCGGTCAGGGCAAGGCGACGGCGGTTATGAAAACGCGTTGCCGCCGTGCAGGCCGAGCTTCTTGAAGATCATCGCCGCCGGGCAGAATCCGGTGAACGCGGCCTGCAGCATGTTGAGCCCGGCGAAGGCGGTCAGCAGGAACCAGTAGGGACTAACCAGCCAGCCCAGCGCGAGGCTGAGAAGCACCACACATCCGGCGAAAGCGAGCACTGCCTTATCGATATTCATGACGTATTCCTTTTACTTGGGTTCTTTGAGTTTGAAGTGGTCAGGGCCGGGCAAGCCCGGCCGTCGTCCATGCCACGATGTTTTTGGTGTCCATCGCGCCCGAGGTCCGCGCGATCTCCCGGCCGCCCCGCATCAGCAGCAGGGTCGGGATGCCGCTGATGCCGAGGCGGGAGGAGACCGCGGGCGCCTGGTCCGAGTTCAGCTTCAACAGCCGGACCACGGGTTCGAGCTGCTGCGCCGCGCGTTCGAACATCGGCGCCATCGAGCGGCAGGGACCGCACCAGGGCGCCCAGACATCGACCAGCACCGGAATATCGTTGTGCGCGAGATGGCGGTCGAATGCCGCCTCGTCCACTTCGATGGGATGGCCGCTGAAAATCGGCTGATGACAGGATCCGCAGCGGGCATTCGTGGCGGCCCGTTCCGCGGGCAGCCGGTTGATCTTGCCGCAATGCCCGCAGACGATCTGGTGACTTGGACTCAGTTGACTTGCACTCATGTTCCGGTCTTGACCTCCTTGATCTTGGCGATGTTGAGCTTGTCGAGCAGGAAGCGCTCGTAGAACGGCTCGCTCTCGCCGCGCCGGATCTTGCGCAGGAAGTATTTCTCGAACGCGACCTTGGCGAGATGGACCCATTCGCCCTTCGAGGACCAGTTGACGTTGCGCGGCGGAATTTGCGGCTGCGCCAGGAAGGCGACGCCGGTGTCGCCGAAATCCGCAAGGCAGATCGCATTCCAGGTCGGCTGCGCCGCCGGGGCCTGGCCCTTCAGCAGCGCGCCGATATTCCTCGCCGTCGCCGTCACCATCGATTCGATCATGAAGCCGGTTTTCGGCACTCCGACGGGGACCGGCGTGGCGCCGACCGGCGCGATCGCCACGCAGACGCCGATCGCGAAGATGTTGGGATATTCGGGATTGCGCTGATGCTTGTCGACGATGACGAAGCCGCGAGGATTGGTCAGCTTCTCGATGCCCCTGACGGCGCCGACGCCGCGAAACGCCGGCAGCATCATCGAATAGGCGAACGGCAATTCGTGGGTCTTGCGGATAGAGCCGTCGTCGGCGACTTCCTCGACCGTCATCTTGCCCTGCTCGACGCCCTTTACCCGGGCATTGGTGATCCATTTGACGTGCTTTTCGCGCATTTCGCTTTCGAGCAGGCCCTTGGTGTCGCCGACCCCGTCGAGGCCGAGGTGGCCGATATAGGGTTCCGAGGTGACGAAGGTCATCGGCACGCGATCGCGCAGCTTGCGGCGGCGCAGCTCGGTTTCCAGGATGAACAGGAATTCGTAGGCCGGACCGAAGCAGGAGGCGCCTTGCACGGCGCCGATCACCACAGGCCCCGGGTTGGCGGCGAGCTTTTCAAAGGCGTCCTTGGCGTCGATCGCGTGGTCGACGTGGCAGACCGACTGGGTGTGGCCGTCCGGCCCGAGCCCGGGGATCTCGTCGAATGCGAGTTCCGGCCCGGTGGCCACCACCAGATAATCATAATCGATCGAGACGCCGTCCGAGAGCTCGATACGATTTTCCGTGGGATGCACGCGCTGCGCGCCCTGCGTCAGCAGCCGTACGCCCTTGCGTTTCATGATGTCGACAAGGTCGATCTCGATATCGCCGCGCTTGCGCCAGCCGATCGCGACCCAGGGATTGGAGGGGACGAAGTGGTAGACCGGCCCCTGGGAGACCACGGTCAGGCGGTCGTTCTTCCCCAGCTGCGGCAACAGTTCATAGGCCATCAGCGTTCCGCTGAGGCCGGCTCCGATAACGACAACTTCCGACATGATCGACTCCGTTGGCTGCATTCCCTGTGGGCGGCAGCGCCGGTTTTCCCCGGTTCGTTGGCCGCGTCGCTTGACTATATATGCGAACTCTCGTATATACGCAAGTATGAAAATAGATAGCACGATGATGGAATCCGCGGCCGACCAGGCCAGCGACCTCTTGAAGGCGCTGTCCAATCGCCATCGGCTGCTGATTATCTGCCAGCTGATCGACGGCGAGCGTTCGGTCGGCGATCTCGCCGTATTCCTCAGCCTTCGTGATTCCACGGTGTCCCAGCATCTGGCGCTGCTCCGCAAGGACGGCTTGGTGTCGGCGCGGCGCGATGCCCAGACGATCTACTATTCGATTGCCAGCGACCCCGCGCGCGAGATCCTGAAAACGCTCTATCAGGTCTATTGCGCGCCGCCGAAAGCCAGGAAGTCGAAAGCCAGATTATAGCGGCGCGCAGGCACCGCCTTGAGGCAGGTCAACGTCACGGCTGTGAATTCCAACGAGAAGTACTTGGACAACCCGCCATGGGCGGAAAGGCTACTCTGATGCGTAGATTGATTTCCTTGAGCGTTCTGGCCGTGGCTGCATTGAGCGCCAATGTCGCTGCCGGCGAAACCCTTGATGTCGCCCTGCGGCCGGTCGCCGACGAGAAGGCGGTATTCGCCACTGTCGAGAGCATCAGCGTGGTTCCGGCCCGCGGGCGTATCGGCGGCACCATCGTCCAGCTCAATGTCAGGGAGGGCGATAACGTCAAGCGCGGACAGGCCATCGCTGTGGTCGCCGACGAAAAGCTCGCGCTGCAGATGAAGTCGCTGGATGCGCAGATCCAGGCCCTGCAGGCGCAGTCGGACCAGGCGAAAATCGATTTTACGCGAACCGAGGGACTGGTGGAGCGCGGCATCCTGCCTCGGGTCAAGCTGGACGAAGCGCGGACCGCGCTCAACGTCGCCGAGAACGGGATGCGTGCGAAGACCGCCGAGCGAGCGGTGGTCCAGCAGCAGTTCAATGAAGGTCAGATCCTGGCTCCCGTCGATGGGCGGGTACTGAAGCGGATGGTTTCGGTCGGCTCGGTGGTTCTGCCGGGCGATACCGTCGAGATGATCGCACAGGAGGATTTCAAGTTGCGCCTGCGCGTGCCGGAGCGCCACGCCCGCTTCCTGAAGGCCGGCGACAAGATCCGGGTCGACGGCGCTGAATTCAGCGACCAGACCCCGAAATCAGGCGTGATCGATCTGGTCTATCCGCTGATCGAGGACGGCCGGGTGATCGCCGACGCCACCGTTGAAAACCTCGGAGAGTATTTCGTCGGCGACCGCCTGCGGGTCTGGATTTCCGGCGGCGAGCGCAAGGCGTTCGTGATCCCGGCGAATTACGTCACGACGCGCTACGGCATCGATTACGTCCAGATCCGCCAGGGCGACGGCACCATCAGCGCGCCGGTGCAACGCGGGCGCCCTCTGGCCAGCCCGGAGATGCCGAACGGTCTTGAAATCCTGTCCGGCATTCGTCCCGGCGACCAGCTGGTGCAGCCGTGAACCTCGGATTGTCGGGCCGGCTGACGCGGGCAACCATCGGCTCACCGCTGACGCCGCTGTTCCTGCTGGCGTCGCTGATCGTCGGCATGATCGCGGTGGTCGTCATTCCGCGTGAGGAAGAGCCGCAGATCAGCGTCCCCATGGTCGACATCCGCGTCAATGCGGACGGACTGCGCGGCCCGGATGCCGTCGAACTGGTCACCAAGCCGCTCGAATCGATCGTCAAGGGCATCGACGGCGTGGAGCACGTCTACAGCCAGACCGAGGACGACCGTGTCATGGTCGCCGCGCGCTTCCTGGTCGGCACCAAGTCCGAGGACGCCATCCTTCGCGTTCATGAGAAGATCCGCGCCAATCTCGACCGCATCCCGGTCGGCATTCCCGAGCCCCTGATCGTCGGCCGCGGCATCAACGACGTCGCCTTGACCGTGTTGACGCTTTCGCCGAAGCCGGAGGCCGCCGAACGGTGGACCGACAAGGACCTCTACGAACTCGCCGACAAGCTGCGCTCGGAACTGATGAAGGTCGACAGCGTCGGCCTGACCTACATCTCCGGCGGCGGCGCCCAGCAGATCCGGGTCGAGCCCGATCCGGAAAAACTGTCGCTGTTCGGCGTGACGCTGCAGCAGCTCGTCGGCAAGGTGAAGGACGCCAACCGCTCGTTCCTGGCCGGACAGGTTCGCGACGCCGGCACGGTTCGCAGCGTGTCCGCGGGCCAGACCCTGGCGGGCATTCCCGACATCGGACTCTTGCTGATTACGGCGCGGGACGGGCGCCCGGTCTATGTCAAGGACGTTGCCAGCGTCATCATCGGACCCAACGCGATCGAGCATCGCGTCTGGCACGATGCGCGCGATGCCAACGGCAAGTGGGAGCGGGTTCCCGCGGTCAGCCTGGCGCTGGCCAAGCGCGCCGGCGCCAACGCGGTGACGGTTTCCGAGGAAATTGCGCACCGCCTCGAGGGATTGAAATCGCGTTTGATTCCCGACGATGTCGTCGTCACCGTCACCAGAGACTATGGCGAGACCGCGAACGAGAAGGCCAACGAACTGCTGTTTCATCTCGGTCTCGCGACCATCTCGATCGTGGTCCTGATCGCGATCGCGATCGGCTGGCGCGAGGCGCTGGTCACGCTGGTGGTGATTCCAACCACCATCCTGCTGACGATGTTCGCCGCCAACCTGATGGGTTACACCATCAACCGCGTCAGCCTGTTCGCGTTGATCTTCTCGATCGGCATCCTGGTCGACGACGCCATCGTGGTGGTGGAGAACATCGCCCGCCACTGGGCGATGCGGGATGGGCGACCCCGGCTGCAGGCCACCATCGAGGCCGTTGCCGAGGTCGGCAATCCGACCATCGTGGCGACCCTGACCGTGGTTGCCGCGCTGCTGCCGATGCTGTTCGTGTCGGGGATGATGGGCCCGTATATGGCGCCGATCCCGGCCAATGCGTCCGCGGCGATGCTGTTCTCGTTCTTTGTGGCCATGGTGGTGGCGCCCTGGCTGATGCTGCGGCTGGCGCCGAAAGAGGGCGCCGTCGGCGCGGCGCATGCCGTGCATGACGAAGGCGCGCTCGGACGGCTCTATCGCCGCTTCGCAACCCCCATCGTCGCCAGCAAGCGTTCGGCCTGGATCTTCCTGATCGGGGTCGGGGTCGCGACGCTGTTGTCGATGACCTTGTTCGCCACCAAGTCCGTGACCGTCAAGCTGCTGCCGTTCGACAACAAATCCGAGATCGCCGTGGTCGTCGACCTCCCCGAGGGCGCCAGCCTCGAAGACACCGAGCGGACGCTGTTCGCCGCCGCCGATATAGCCCGCGGCCTGCCCGAGATCACTTCGGTGCAGTCCTATGCCGGGACCCCGGCGCCGTTCAATTTCAACGGCCTGGTCAGGCACTATTATCTGCGCGAGCGGCCGGAACTGGGTGAATTGCAGGTCAATCTTGCCGCGCGCTCCGATCGGAAGCGGGCGAGCCATGATATCGCGCTCGATCTGCGCCAGCGCCTCAAGGCCGTCAGCGTTCCCGATGGCACCAGCATCAAGGTGGTCGAGGTACCGCCTGGTCCGCCGGTGCTGGCGACGCTGCTGGCCGAGATCTACGGGCCCGACGCAGCCACCCGCCGGGCGGTGACCGGCGAGCTGAAGAAGATCTTCGCCGAAGTGCCGTTCATCGTCGATATCGACGATTCGATCGGGCAGAAGCGGCCGCGGCTGCGTCTTTCGATCGATCAGGACCGGCTCGAATTCTTCGGCGTCGAACAGGGCGATGTCTACGACACCATCCGGACGCTGTTCGGTGGCGTGTCGGTGGGATATTCGCACCGCGGCGAGGATCGCAATCCGATCGAGATCGCGGTCCGGCTGCCGAAGCGCGACCTCGCCTGGACGGAAGCGTTGGCCTCGACGCCGGTGCCGGCCAACACGGTGCCCGGCAGCAAGACCGTGGTCGAACTCGGCCAGCTGGTGAAGGCAACCATGGAGGAAGGCTCGCCGCTGATTTTCCGCCGCGACGGCCGTTTCGCCGACATGGTGATGGCCGAGCTGGCCGGCCGCTTCGAGGCGCCGCTCTACGGCATGCTGGCGGTCGCCGACCGCATCGAAGCGCACGATTGGGGCAAGCTGCAGAAGCCCGTGATCGGTCTGCATGGCCAGCCGTCCGACGAGTCCCGCCCGACGCTGCTGTGGGACGGCGAATGGGAAATCACCTACGTCACCTTCCGCGACATGGGTGCCGCGTTCGGCGCCGCGATTCTCGGCATCTACGTGCTCGTCGTGGCCCAGTTCCGCAGTTTCCGCCTGCCGCTGGTGATCCTGACGCCGATTCCGCTGACGCTGATCGGCATCCTGGTCGGCCACTGGCTGCTGGGCGCGCCGTTCACCGCGACTTCCATGATCGGGTTCATCGCGCTGGCCGGCATCATCGTCCGCAACTCGATCCTGCTGGTCGACTTCATCCGCCACAGCGGCGGCGAGGGCAGGTCGATGCGCGAGATCGTGCTGGAAGCCGGCGCCGTGCGCTTCAAGCCGATCCTGCTGACCGCCCTGGCCGCCATGATCGGCGCCGCCACGATCCTGCTCGACCCAATCTTCCAGGGGCTGGCGATTTCGCTGCTGTTCGGACTGGCGTCGTCCACGCTGCTCACGGTGCTCGTCATTCCCGCCATCTACATCGCGCTGCGGGACAGCAAACCGCAAACGCCACCCGGCGAAACCGCAGGACAGTGAGGGGGCTAGCGCCCTTTCCAGTTCACCCGAGCCAGCTGGCTTTTCTTCTCCCCTCCCCCCGCGAAGTGCGGAGGGAGGGGAGAATGAAAAAACTACACCGTCTTCTCCGGCCATCGGCAGAGATCGTTGATCAGGCACACATCGCAGCGCGGCTTGCGCGCGAGGCAGATGTAGCGGCCGTGCAGGATCAGCCAGTGGTGGGCGTGCAGCATGAACTCCGAGGGGATCGTCTTGACGAGGGCCAGTTCCACCTCGAGCGGGTTCTTGCCTGGTGCGAGGCTGGTGCGGTTGCCGATGCGAAATACGTGGGTGTCGACCGCCATGGTGTGTTCGCCATAGGCCATGTTGAGCACCACGTTGGCGGTCTTGCGGCCGGCGCCGGGCAGCGATTCGATCTCGGCGCGGGTGCGCGGCACCTCGCCGCCGAATTCGGCGATTAGTTTGGCCGACAGCGCTATGACGTTCCTGGCCTTGTTGCGGTAGAGCCCGACGGTCTTGATATGGTCGCGCACGGCGTCCTCGCCGAGCGCGAGCATCTTTTCCGGGGTGTCGGCGACCGCGAACAGCGCGCGCGTCGCCTTGTTGACGCCGGCGTCGGTGGCCTGCGCGGAAAGCACCACCGCCACCAGCAGGGTAAAGGGGTTGAGATGCTCGAGCTCGCCCTTCGGCTCGGGGTTGGCGTTGCGAAAGCGGCTGAACGCCTCGTACACCTCGGCGGCGGTCCAGGGCTTGATCTTTGAAGGCTTGATCTTCGGAGTTTTTGACTCCGAAGGTTTTATTCCGGCCGGCCGCTTCGCGACCCGCGCCGGCCCCGGTCTGGTTGCCGCTTTTTTGACCGGTTTTGCAGCCGGGGGTTTGGTCCTGGCCCCAAGGCCGCGGGTGATTTTCGCCATGATCGGGGTATACTGATCCACGATGACCGCAGGCAATGATTATGATCCGCAGCCGGAATTGTTTTCGGCGCTGCTGACGCCGCACCGCTCGCTGAACCGTACCGGCTTCGTCGTGCTGATGGTGTTTCTCAGCGTGGTCAGTTTCGTCACCGGACTGGCGTTCCTGCTGATGGGCGCGTGGCCGGTATTCGGCTTCTTCGGTCTCGATATCCTGGTGATCTGGTGGGCGTTCCGGATCAATTTCCGCCGCGCCGCCGCCACCGAGGAAATCCTGATCACGCCGTCGGAACTGCGGGTGCGCCGGGTCAGCCACCGTGGCCATGTGGTCGAATGGGTGCTCAATCCGCTATGGGTGCAACTCGATCAAAAAGCGGACGCCGAATTCGGCATCGAAAAGCTCTATCTGGTCTCGCGGGGGCGCCGCGTCTCCATCGCGAACTTTCTGGGTCCTGACGAAAAAGCAAGCTTTGCCAAGGCCTTGCTGGCAGCGCTGCAGGCCGCGAAGCGCGGCCCGACCTACAATCCGGTCTCATGAAACCTAGTCGGGAATCGGGTGGTTTGCGCAAGGACCTCGGCCTACATCAGGACCATGATGAACCTCGCCATGAATGAGCACCGCCTCGCCAAACCGGGACCCCAGAACGCCGCGTTGCGCGACTATGATTCGGTGCGCCGCGCCATCGCCTTCATCTCGGAGCACTGGCGCGCGCAGCCGACCATCGAGGCGATGGCGGAAGCGGCCTCCGTGACGCCGGATGAGCTGCACCATCTGTTCCGCCGCTGGGCCGGTCTCACCCCAAAGGCCTTCATGCAGGCGCTGACGCTCGATCACGCCAAGGGTCTGTTGCGCAATTCCGCCAGCGTGCTCGACGCCGCACTCGATTCCGGGCTGTCAGGCCCGGGACGGCTGCACGATCTGTTCGTCACCCATGAGGCGATGTCGCCGGGCGAGTGGAAGAACGGCGGCGCCGGCATGACGCTGCGTTACGGCTTCCATCCCTCGCCGTTCGGCACCGCCATCGTGATCGCCAGCGACCGCGGCCTTGCCGGGTTGGCCTTCGCCGATCCCGGCGAGGAGCCGGCCGCACTCGCCGACATGCAGCGGCGCTGGCCGCGCGCCGCGTACGTCGAAGACCGCGCCGGCACCGCCGACCTGGCGCAGCGCGTCTTCGACAAGAAAATGTGGCGCGCCGACCAGCCGCTGCGCGTGGTGCTGATCGGCACCGATTTCGAGGTGCGCGTTTGGGAGACGCTGTTGAAGATCCCGATGGGCCGCGCGGTCTGCTATTCCGATATCGCCAGTAACATCAACAGCCCGAAGGCGTCGCGCGCGGTCGGCGCCGCGGTCGGCAGGAACCCGATCTCGTTCGTGGTGCCGTGCCACCGCGCCCTCGGCAAGAGCGGCGCACTGACAGGCTATCACTGGGGCATCACCCGCAAGCAAGCGATGCTGGGCTGGGAAGCCGGACAGGTCGGCGTTCACTAGCGGCTCCGTGGGGTGGGCAAAGGCGCGCTTTCGCCGTGCCCACCATCTATCCCGATTTTGGACTTGAATGGTGGGCACGGCGCGAAGAGCGCGCCTTTGCCCTACTGAGTCAATTGGTCGCTAATTAAATTGGCGAGGAATCAGTTAGTTATCGAGCTTCGAGCTTGGCATGGAGGCTAAGATGGGTCTCGGAAGCGAAGAAAGATTTGGGCGCTACGTT
>JBDRNF010000164.1:0-81535 GCA_043811435.1 Pseudomonadota bacterium | reverse complement strand
GGCGCTCGCCGCCCGAGAGGGTGCCGGCGCGCTGGGCCTTGCGTTCGCGGAGGCGCGGGAAGAGTTCATAAACCGCTTCGATGTCCGGCCCGAAATCGCGTTCACCGCGACGAAAGCGGGCATAGGTCCCAAGGGTAAGGTTATCCAGCACCGACATTTCGCCGAACAACTCGCGGCCTTCGGGAACCAGGCAGATGCCCTGCTGGACGCGATCCTCGACTGCGAGCCGGCCGATATCCTCATCCCGGAAGGCCACCGCTCCCGACGACGGAGTCATTCCCATCAACGCGTTGAGAAGGCTGCTCTTGCCTGCACCGTTGGGACCGATGACGGTGACGATCTGGCCTCGTTTCACCTGCAACGATATATTCCTGACGGCTTCGATCTTGCCGTAGGTGACGCAAATATCACGGGCTTCGAGCAGCGTGTCCGTCATCACTCGACTCCGCCGAGATAGGCCTCGATGACCTTCGGGTTCTGCTGAACTTCCGATGGCGTGCCTGCGGCGATCCGCTCGCCGTAATCAAGAACGACCAGCCGGTCGACCAGATTCATGACGAAGTCCATGTCGTGCTCGACGATCAACACGGAGATGCCGTCGGCTCTGAGCGAGCGCAGCAAATTCGCCAGGGCCTGCTTCTCCTGAAAACGCAGGCCTGCAGCCGGTTCATCCAGCAACAGGATAAGCGGATCCGCGGCCATCGCACGGGCGATTTCCAGGACCCTCTGCTTTCCCAAAGGCAGATTGCCGGCCTCGATATTGGCTTCTGCCGACAGCCCGACGTCTTTCAGTTGCACTTGCGCCTCCCGCAAGAGCATCTGCTCCTGGCGCCTGTCGAGCCGAAGCATCGATGCAAGTGTCCCCGCCTTCGTGCGGTGGTGCGCTCCGATCGCGACATTCTCCAACACGGACATGTTGGCCTGGAGGATCACGTGCTGAAACGTACGGGCGATGCCGCACTCGACCAGCCTGTGGGCAGGCAAGGTGTCGATGCGTTCGCCGCGGAACCAGACCTCGCCGTTCGTCAGCGGAAGGACTCCCGTGATGAGGTTGAACAAGGTGCTCTTGCCGGCTCCGTTGGGTCCGATCAGCGCGACGATCTCTCCTGCCTTGACCTCGAGGCTCACGTCGTTGACGGCGACGAGTCCGCCGAAATGCCTGCTTGCATGTTTGACTTCGAGAAGAACGTCATCCGAAGCGGGCTGCCGGCGGCGTTGCGGGCGTTCGCCGTCCTCCAGGACGCGGCGCGGCGGTCCCTTCGGAAGGAAATTCGACACGAACGTCATGATGCCGCCTCCGGCACCCTGCAGCACCAGAACGATGAGAAGCCCGAATACGCTCAGTTCGAAGTTGTTGGCTCCGCCGATCAGTGCGGGCAGGGTCTCGCGAAGCCAGGTGCGCAGGAATTCGACGGTCGCGGCTCCCACCAGCGCACCGGCCAGATGCGATGATCCACCCACGACGACCATGAACATATAGTCGATCGAGCTGTTGGCATTGAAGGGACCCGGATTGACCACCCCGAGGTAGTGGGCCGTCAACCATCCAGCCAGGCCAGCGAATACCGCCGCGATGACAAACGCGATGGTTTTCAGCCGCGCAATGTCGATCCCGAAGCTTGCCGCCATGACCGTATGCCGGACGACGCGCATTGCTCTGCCGGTGCGGCTATCCAGCAGATTCGCGGTCAGGATCGCGACGATCGCGACGCCCGTCCAGACTACCCAGTATACGGTGCGCGTATCAGCGAACGCTTGTCCGAAGACCACGATGGGCGGAATGCCGGATATCCCGTTAAAGCCTCCCAACAACGCAACATTGCCGAAGATGTAATAGAGGGCGATCCCCCAGGCGAGCGTTCCGAGCACGAGGTAGTGGCCGGCGAGCCTGATTGTGATCTGGCTCAGGGCAACGGCGGATGCGCCGGTCGCCAGCAAGGCGGCCGGGAGTGTTTCCCAGGCTGACCATCCGGTCTTGGTGCTCAAAAGCGCGGCAGTGTAGGCGCCGGTGCCGACGAAAGCGGCCTGGCCGAACGACGCCAGTCCGACCACCCCGGCGAGGAGAACGAGCCCGATGCAGACGATCGCATTCAGACCGATATAGTTCAGCGGCGTCAGATACGACGTCGGAAACGCGATCGGAGCGACGACGAGCAGAGCGATGAGTGCGATCGAAAGCCAGCGCATGTTCACTCCGTGTCATCCGACAAGGTGTTCCGGCGTCGTTCGACCAGCGAACGCCAGATCAGGATCGGGATCAGGAGAGAGAAGACGATGGCTTCCTTGTAGGCGGATGCGAAGAAGGACGCGTAGCTCTCGAACAGGCCGACAAAGATCGAGCCGAGGATAGCTGGGGGGAAGCTGCCAAGACCGCCCAGCACCGCGCCGACGAAGCCCCTCAGTCCGATAAGAAAGCCGCTGTCGTAGTAAATCCCCGTGACCGGAGCGATCAGGATTCCGGACAGGCACCCGATCAGGCCGGCGATGCCGAACGCGATGGTACCCGCGGTCTCGGGCTTGATGCCAACGAGCCTGGCGCCTTTCCGGTTGAACGCCACGGCGCGCATGGACTTGCCCCAGAATGTCCGTTCAAAGAACATGAACAGGCCTGCACCCAGCGACAGCGCGACGGCGGCGACCAGCATCAGATGCCAGGAGATACGGGTAATCCCGATATCCAGCCGACCCGGAATAAAAGGCGCGGTACGCATGCCGTCGGGTCCGAAGAAGACAAGACCAAGGCCCGTGAGCATGTAGTGGACGGCAACGGCGACGAACAGCAGGACCAGCGCGGGGGAGCCGGCGAGGTCCAGAAAGGCGCTTCGATAGATCATCGGGGCTATCGGCACGATAATCGCCAAGGTGAGGAGCGCCTGCGCGAACATCGGCAATTCCATGGGCGCAAGGACCATCGTCGATCCGACCACCACTACTGGCAAGATCACGCAGCATGTTGCGATGGACCACCAATTGATCCATCGACCTGTCTTGTACGAACGCAGCGCTTCGCGGATCAGAGTCGCCGCGCCCAGGCCCGCAAGCAGCCAGATGGTCCCCGGCACCTCCTGCTTCTGCAGGACGCTCATCGTCAAGGCGCCTAACGTCACGAGCTCACCAGCGGGAATCCACAGGATTCGAGTGACGAGAAAGACCAGCAGGATGGATAGTGACAACAGGGCGTAGATGATCCCTGTCGTCAGGCCGTCCTGGGCCAGCAAGAGTGCGATCGTGCCGTTCATTTCAGACCTTCGGCCCGCACCTCGGCGGCACGGCGGTTGGTAACGCCCTGGATTCGACTACTTGTGGAACGCGAAGGTGCCGTTCTTGACAATGACGAGCACGCGCGCCCGGTCGTCCACGCCGTAGCGGTCCTGGTCGGTGAACCTGTAGACGGCGTGCGTACCGACGACCTCGCGTCCGGCGATCAGCGAGTCCCTGAGTGCTTGCCGAAACGCAGGAGTGCCCGGCGTCGCCTTTTTCGCAGCGTCAGGAACGGCGGCATCGAGGATGAGCATGGCGTCCCACGCATATCCGGCGAACGGGCTCGCCGGACCGGGTCCATACTTCGCCCGAAACTTCGCATTGAAATCGACCGCGACCTTCTTGATCGGATTGTCGTCGGCAAGTTCGTCCGCGACGACGATCGGTCCGGTCGGGAGGATCGCCCCCTCGAGGGCCTTGCCGCCGGCGTTGAGGAACGGCTTCGAAACAGCCCCGTGCGTATGGTAGATCTGCCCCTGGTAACCCTGATCCTTCAGGGTCAGGTGCGGAAGCGTCGCAGGCGTCGCCGAGGCTCCGACGAATACTGCGTCCGGCTTTGCCTCGAGCAGCTTGAGAACCTGCGCTGTGACCGACGTGTCCGTGCGGTTGTAGAGTTCTTTTGCCACGATCTGAAGCCCCGCCGCCGTGGCAAGCTGCTCAAAGCTCTTCCAATTGATCTCACCCCAGCCGTCATTGTAGCCGACGAAAGCCACGCGCTTGAAGTTTCGCGCCTTCATGTCATCGACGATGGCGCCTACCATGATCCGGATCGGTTGCGGGAGATTGAACAACCAGGCCCGTTGCTCGGCCGGGATGTTGACCGGAACGAGAGCAATTTGCGGCGTGCCGCTCTGGGCTGCGGGGGTGAACATCGCGACGGTAGCCGGAATGGTGTTCGAGCCCAGAATGACGTCGACCTTGTCTTCGTCGATGAACTTGCGGGCGTTCTTGACCGTCGTCGAGGTATTGCCGGCGTCGTCGAGCACGATCCACTTGACCGGCACGCCGCCCAAACGATCGGGAAAGATTTCGGCCGCGAGCTTGAACGGACCGCCAACCGCGGCCGTCGCTCCGGTGAAGTCGGCAGTCACGCCGACCCTGATTTCCTGCGCCTTCACCTGTCCGCCGCCGATGACGATGCCGGTCACAACCACTGCCACATATTTCAGGAACACGCTCTTCTCCTCCGCTCCATGATTGCCACGCCTGAGAAACTCATTCGTTCTTCGTCCCATTCAATGCTGGTGAACCAGCATCTCCGTGCCCGGGCGATCCAGCGGGCAGGCCCGCAACTCGCCAGCCTTGCTCACGCCGCTTCGAAGCGGATAGTCCAGACCGGGGTACAACTCGTCGAGGAGCTCCGCGAAGCGGAGCGTGGTCATGTCTTCCAGATAGGGGCCGATGATCTGGATGCCTGTCGGCAAGCCCTTGACGAGCGCCAGCGGCCGAACCGTGCAGGGAAGGTAGCTGTGACCGGCGATCGCCATCCAGAACAGGGACTGATTGTAGTCCTGCTGACGGCCGTTGATCTCCAGCGTCCTGAGCTCACGCGCGATCGCCGTGTTGTGGGGAAATGCCAGCGACGCATGAACCGGGCAGAGAACGACATCGTAGGAGCGGAAGAAGCGCTGCCACGCGGCACGGAACCGGCTTCTTCGGCTGTTCAGGGACAGCCATTGATGGTGAGTCAGGCCCGCGGCGTGACGGACGGCAGCCCGATAGCTCCGATCGCCGCTCTGCAACGTCGGCGCTTCGTCAGACAACCGTTTCAGAACGTCCGGCTGACTGTGCCGCGTGCCCACCGCGCGCATCATCATCATGTAGTCCTGAAGACAAAGATCGAGATCGACCGGCCATTCCACATTCTGATCCACCCGCACACCGTGCCGCTGCAAGGTCTGCGCAAGCCTCATGATCGCCGCTTCGATCTCTTCGTCGACCTCGCAAGAACTGTGACTGGGCAGCACCGCCACCCTGAAATCACGCAGCCTGTTTCCTCGCGCCGCAGGCAGCTTCAACTCCCACCCCACCGCCTCGAAGTCGGCCGGCGCAGCCAAACTCTCCAGCATCAGGCGAAGGTCTGAGGCCGACCGTGCCATGGGACCGATGACGGTCAGGTCCGATTGGGCGTCATCGCCAGAGAGCGAATGCCCGATCTGCGACACCACGCCGTAGGACGGCTTGTGGCTGAAGACACCGCAAAAATGCGCCGGCGTTCGCAGCGAGCCAGCGAGGTCGCTGCCGAGTTCCAGGCAGGTAAATCCCGCGGCCAGTGCGGCCGCCGAGCCGCCCGACGAGCCGCCGCACGTCAACCGGTCGTCCCAGGGATTGCTGGTTCTGCCGTAGAGCGGATTCGTCGTCTGGCTGTCGGCGAGCCCCTCGGGCACGTTGGTCTTTCCGAACACGATGGCGCCGGCATTGATGAGGCGCGTCACGGCATCGGCATCGCGCCTGGCGACGTTGCCTGCTTGCGAAGCCATGCCCCAGGTCGTTGGAAGCCCGCAAACGTCAAAAGACTCCTTCACGGTCAGTGGAAGACCGTGAAGCGGGCCGAGTTCGGCAACGGAGGACCGATCGCGTTTCCGGTCCGCCGCCGCTGCAAGCTCGAGTGCCCGCTCGAAATTCCGGCTGACCACAGCGTTGATGTGCCCGTCGAAATTTTCGATCCGCTCGATGAACTGCCGAAGAATATCGACGCTCGAAAGCTCTCTCGCATTCATAAGCCCGAGCAGATCGACGGCCGATTTGAACTGCACTCCCATGCGCGCCCCCAAGCCGGCCTAGGATGCGGTCACAGGGAGCAGCGCTTTTCGAATGCGCGTCCTCAACGGATCCTGGATGAGCCTGGCGGCGATGAGGTCGCATCTGGGGAAACCCAACCGTCGCATGATCATCCTTGAGTTACCGGCCGTCGTTGGCCGAATGCTCGTGATTTTCATGAAGCATTGAGCTAAGTCAAATTCATAGTTATAATTTGCGTCATGAATGAAACGAATGATACTCTCGACCTCAATCTCCTGCGGGTCTTTCTCGCGATCTGGGATCTGCGAAGCCTCACCGCCGCCGGTGACCGCCTCGGACTGACGCAGCCGGCGATCAGCCACGCCCTGCGGCGCTTGCGCGACCGTTTCGACGATCCGCTATTTGTGCGCGCGACCAACCGCATGCTTCCCACGGACGCCGCAGTTCGCTTGCATGAGCCGCTCGATCAGGCACTCGCCATTATCAATCGCGCCCTCAAGGAGCGCATTGCGTTCGACCCGCAGGTGACCCAAAGAACATTCCGCGTTGCCATGTCCGACATAGCCGAGGTTTACGCGTTGCCTCGGCTGATGGCGAAACTCACGGCTTTGGCTCCCGCGGTGCGAATCGATGTCGTTCCACTCGTACCCGACGGCGTCGTCAGCGCGATGCGCTCCGGAGAGGTCGATCTTGCGATCGGCTACATCAAGAAAGCGGATGAGGATTGCAACAGCATTGAGATATTCAACGACAGGTTTGTTTGCCTGGTCCGCGCCGGTCATCCCATCATCCGGTCGAGGCTCACCAGAACGAACCTGGCGGGACTGCGCTTTTTCTATGCGAGAATAACCGCTCCGACCCATTATCAGATGATCGAGCAATGGTTCACGGACATAGGCGTCGGACCTCGAATTGCCGTTCGTGGGCATTTCATGGGCGCCCCGGAGATTGTGCGCAACTCCGACCTGGCGGCGTTTTTTCCCGAATCTCTGGCGCTTCGCCTGCATCGGGCGAAGGACTTTCGTCTGCTTGACCTGCCATTCGACCTGCCGCTCATCGAAGTGAAGGTGCACAGCCACGCGCGTTTCGCCAGCGACATGGGAATCAAATGGATGTGCGAAACCGCGGCCGAGATCCTCAAGGAAGGCAGCCAGGGCCCGATCGGCCGGCGCTCCCGTTTCTGAAACGTTCAGGCCCGCTTAGACCTCGAGACTGTCGAATACTCGCTCGCGCCGCAGATCGAGAAAATCGCGTCTTGCGGGGCGGTGTGATCAGGCGAAATGTTTGGCGCACTGTCACCGCAATGGGCGGAAGCGGATTGCGGATACGGGATCGGGACATCGGGATTGGCGCTTCCTAACGACGTCACCGACACTGCGATTTTCAGTCGCATGCCGCCGGCGCGGCGGCGATCCGAGGCCGCCCGCTGGCGGTGGCTATCCACAATGCGCCTGATGGTGGCAGAAATGTTCAGTGCAGCCCGTGAGCAATTTTGAACATCTCCGCGACTGAGCTGGCGTCCAATAAATGACGCGATCGAGATAATTGGCTCACGACTCACGCCTCGTTCGTGTAGAGATGATTCCCCGGAACATGTGCGAGGTTGGGGCGTGAAACCTGTAGCAGTGATGGCTTTGATCGGTTGCGCCGGACTTGCCCTTGTCGGCCTGCCGCAGCCGGCGCGCTCCGATGACCTCTCCGCGCGCTTCGATGGAGCCTATGCCGGCTTGAATGCCGGCGCGGCGTTCGGCAATGCACGCTTCACGACCGCCCCGAATTGCGTGTCCGACGCGACCAATGGCGTATTTTGCGTCTTGCCTCCTGACCCCTCGGCGGTGAACGGCACGGCCGTGGCGGCAAGCGGAACCGGCCGGATGCAATCGACCGGCTTCAGCGGGGGCTTGCACGCCGGCTACAACTGGCAGGCCGGCACGCTGGTTTATGGTGCCGAGGCCGATTTCGGCGCGTTCTCGCTCCGCAGATCCGTCACGTCGAGCGGCACATTTCCGAGCGCCTTCCTCGGCACGGATTACAGCGTGACCGAAAGCATGAAGGCCGACTGGCTCGCCACGTTTCGCGGACGCATTGGTGTAACGGTCAGGCCCGACATCCTGCTGTATGCGACGGGCGGCCTCGCTCTCACGAAATTCAGCTTCACCAGCAGCTATCGCGACAATGCGATCGACGCGACATTCCCGGGTGGCACCGGCTCGGGCAACGTGTCCGAGTTGCGGGCCGGCTGGATTGTCGGCGGCGGCGCGCAATGGGCGGTGAACCGGACCTGGTCGATCAGAGCCGAATATCTCTATGCGGACTTCGGTTCGATGTCCGTGGCCGTCCCGCTCAGCAATACGCCTGCATTCACGCAGGTCATGCAGGTGGGCGCGGAACTGCACGCTCACATCGCCCGCGTCGGTCTGGATTATCGGTTTTGAGTGCGCATGATCTCGAATCCGCGCGCTGATTGCATAGCGGGGCAATGCCCGACCGGCTCCAGCGCCGTTGTCCGGTGGAAGTTCTGGTGCCCGGGGCGGCATTCGAATTGAGGCGGTTGCTGTTCCGCGAATCACGCCACATCGGTAATAATCACGACGAGCTGCCAGCCCAACTCGGAGCCGTCCCATTCTCTTGCCCAACAACAGCCCACACTGCCTTTGGAGGGCGCTATGCGCTCGACGATACCCTTCTCCGGTATTTTCGCCTGCGGGAAATCTCCAAGAGACTTCACGGTGTTACGGTGACGGTGCACTCATTTGAAGTCTGATACGCCGCGCTTTTCTTCCTCAGAAAGCATCGCAATTGAATGCACTGTCACCGTAATTCCCGTTAACGGATAGGGCCTGCATCTTCGGATCGTGCCTGCGCACCCGAATCACGATAGACTTGCCGGCATGACGATCGATAAGGAAACCGTCCTGTTCGTGCTCGCCATCTATGGTGCGGGACTTTCCACGTGGAATCTTTTCACCACGCGCCGCAAGGAGCGGCGAGCCGTTCGGGTCGCGATGGGCACGAAAATGCCGATGGGAACCGGCTCGGAGCGCGACGGCAGAGCGTTCGCCCATCTCGAAGTTACAAACTCGGGACATCGTCCTGTGACGATAACGAGAATCGGCCTGCAACTGCCTGACGGCAAGTGGTTGCATCCTGGTCTGTCGAGACGCCACGACGCGTTGGGCGATACGGAGATGCCTATCACATTGGCGGATGGACAGACTGCCCGGCTGCATTATGCGTACGCTGACATCGCGGAAGCAATCATACGAGGGTTTGGTGGCAGCCAGACCCGCGTAGTGCCTTTTGCGGAGGACTCGGTCGGCAACACTCACCGTGGCAAAAGCTGGGACGTTGACCCTGCTGAGTTTGCGCGGATGTAGCCGCTAATCTGACCACGCGATCTTTTTGCCCTTAAGAAGTCGCGTATCAGATGCAAATTTGAGAGTAGCATCGAGATGCACCCGGGCAATGATCGGCTTTAGCATTGCTTGAAGGGCCTCTGTTACGCTGACGCACTCGACCGATGGCGGTGCTACAATTTGAAAGCCACTTGGATAGCGAAAATCATGGTCGCAATTAATTGCGGCCATCGCGCCAACGTAACCGCGAAGCTCCGCTGGACAGCGTAGACCCAGTGATTCGCATTTGGAGAGAAGCTTTCCGAGGCTATGCGAATACCGGTTGATAAGGTCCTCTTTACACACCTCGTTTGCCGCGAGGTAGGACTTGAGTGTTAGTTCGAGAGAGTGAGCCGCGAGGAAGTACTTGGGGTAATCGTAGGAAGGCTCGCAGCCATCGAGTTGCTTGAAGGCGGCCAGGTATTCGGCCGCCCGCTGAAATAACTCGCCAGCGTACAAGCCTAGCGGCTGCGGAATCTTAATCACGCCTTCGTGTCCGTCATGGCTTTTTTCTTGTTGGGGTTTTCTTCCGCACAAGGGCTTGCTCACGGTAGCTGACCTCTTGATCGATCGCGGCGCGGATCATGTCTAGCCTATCCTCGCCTGGCTCTAGGACAGCATCCATCCTATCCTTCGCCCCTTCAGGCAAAGTGAGATTGATGTTTTCAGCCCATAGTTTCTTCCGGCCCATGCCCGGCAATTAACATGTACATGAAATTTAATCAACGCGGCTTTTCGTGTACACGATACTTGGACATCATTTCGTGTACACGAAATAAGACGGCCATGGTCGAATGGTTCGGCTGAGGGGAGATCGCCACAAGGAGCTTGCAACATCCCGAATTCGAAGCGCTGAAAATCCTTACCGCGCTAGAGGACCGCGGCGGGTCGGCAACATCTCTCGCCGCCGCTCACGCACTCGCCGACGCGCTGGCAGATGCCATCGAGGCGGGCAACAGCGCTACGAAGATCGCGGCCTGAAAATCTCTCCACTGACGACAGAGCGCCCGGCCGATCGCCGGGCGTTTTCTATTGGACTATCGCCGGGCATGAGCAGATAAAGCAAGGCCCCCGTTTGCTAGAAGAAATCGCTTTCGGTTGAGCGGCGTTGGTAGCGTATCCCGCTGTCGCCGCGATTAACCCCAAACTTCTGGCGGGAAACGCAACGAAGGCAATCAAACCAATCCTGCCCTTCACCGTTGTGGCTGAACTGTAGAATACTGACTTCCTGTTCCTGGAAGCATTTGGCGCAAGCACGATGGATTGGCTCGCCGTTCGCGGCTTCAGCGCGCAGCTCGTACGCATACGTTCCGGCTCCGTAATCCTTCAGTAGGTATCGCGCGAACTGCTCACTTTTCCTGTCCGCCGCCGAAATCTGTTTCTCAAGGTCATCCACTCGCTTCATCAATTCGAACTGCGATTGCTGGGCATCAAGTATTTTTTGCTGAAGTTCGATTACGGCAGCATTTCGCGCTGCTGCGTCGTTGATGTCTTTCAACGCCCTCGCCATATCGAGTGCGGTTTTCAGGGCGTTCATGCCGGTAATGGCTTCGCCGATCATGTCAGTTCGCCTCGGTGGCGGTGTGGTTACCGCGCGGTCGGGGTATCCTTGTCTTTCCATCGCCCGATACAACATGAGTCGGCAAGCGCTGAGGTAAAGCGCAACGCGCTTTGCGGCGCAGCAGTCCATCACGCACTAAACCGCGGTAACGGGTGTGTAATGCCGCCCCCGGAATCAAGCCATATATTTGATTTGACTAGTTTTTCCGCAATTAAATGGTGCCCGGGGGCGGGATCGAACCACCGACACTGCGATTTTCAGTCGCATGCTCTACCAACTGAGCTACCCGGGCACGGCCCGGGGCGAGGGCCCGGGAGCGCCGGTTTATAGTCAGGCCGGAAGGCTGTGTCCACCCGCCTTCGCCGTTGGCTACGGCGTGGCGGGCCCGCTTCGCTTCTTCAGGCAAATAGCTGGTAAATAATGCTTATTTGCCTCGGTCCTTGCCGCTCGAAGCCCCCATGCCGGCGACGCGCTCCTACTGTACATGGGGTTGTTTTCGATATTTTACGGATCGGCGTCCTCGTCGGCTTCCGGGCGGCCCGGAACCACGTAGGAGCCGGACAGCCAGCGGTTCAGGTCGACGTCGCGGCAGCGCTCGGAGCAGAACGGTTTGGAGGCCTCCACGGCCGGCTTGCCGCAAATCGGGCACTTCTTCGCGGCCGCCTTGCCGGGGGCGCCCGGTTTGGGCGGCTCAGCTGGCATTGAGCCAGCCGAAGCGGATCGGATAGCCCTCGCCGCCCAGCAGCGTCACCGATTCGTAGAGCGGCAGGCCGACGATATTGGTGTAGGAGCCGACCATCTTGACCACGAACGAGCCGGCGATGCCCTGCACAGCGTAGCCGCCGGCCTTGCCGCGCCATTCGCCGGAGCCGATATAGGCCTGGATATCGTCCTCGCTGAGCCGCTTGAAGCGCACCCTCGTCTCGATCAGGCGCTGGCGGAAGGCCTGCTTCGGCGTCACCAGGCAGATCGCGGTGTAGACCCGGTGGTTGCGCCCCGACAACAGCCGCAGGCATTGCGAGGCCTCGTCGACCAGGTTGGCCTTGGGCAGGATGCGGCGGCCGACCGCGACCACGGTGTCGGCGGCCAGAATGAAGGCGCCGCGCAATTCGTCGTCGAGCTGCACCGATTTGAGCGCGGCGTCGGCCTTGGCGCGGGCGAGGCGATTGGCGCAGGCGCGCGGCAGCTCGCCCCGCTTCGGGGTCTCGTCGACGTCGGCCGGACGCAGCGCGTCGGGCTCGATGCCGGCCTGGTTGAGCAGGCTGAGCCGCCGCGGCGACCCGGAGGCGAGAACGAATTTGGGACGGCCTAGCATGCGGGGATTCGTCGGCGGGAGGGCGGGGCGAAATTTGCGCGGAACCTATCGGAAGGCCTTCGGTGAAACAACCATCGATGTCGCCGGTAAACGGGCGCGACTACGCCGGAACAAGGCTCGGTGCGCCCCCTCTCCCGCTCTTGCGGGGGAGGGTTGGGGTGGGGGCTGCCTCAGCGCCGGAACTCGCGGAGAGAGCCCCCACCCGCCTCGCTTCGCTCGGCACCCTCCCCCGCAAGCGGGAGAGGGAAAGAACTTCACCCGCTCGCCGCCCCCACCCTGGAAAACCGCTTGCGGATGCGCGCGAGCAGGGTGTCGCAGACTTCGCGATAGGCCTGCAGCTTCTGCTCGCGGTTGCCTTCGGCGCCGGTGGGATCGTGGGTCGGCCAGTATTCGACGTCGGCCGCCAAGGTGCGGGTCAGTTCCAGCGCCTTGTGATGCGCCTCCGGCGACAGCGTGATGATGAGGTCGAAATTCAGCCCTTCCCAGTCGTCGAGTTCCTCGAACGTGGTCGGCTTGTGCTGCGAAATGTCCTGGCCGAGTTCCGCCATCGCCGCGACCGCGAACGGATCGAGCTCGCCCTTGCGGACGCCGGCGGATTTGACGTAGAGCGCCTGCGGAAACATCTGCTGCAACAGGCTTTCGGCCATCGGCGAGCGCACGCTGTTGAGGCCGCATGCGAACAGCACGGCCTGAGGAGCCCGCGCGCGCGGCGGCCCGTCCACGTGCCCTAACCTTTCCAGTGCAAGACGGTGATCAGCGTAAACAGCCGGCGGGCGGTTTCGAAATCGAGCCGCACTTTGCCTTTCAGCCGTTCCTGCAGGGTGCGCGAGCCCTCGTCGTGAATGCCGCGGCGGCCCATGTCGATGGCCTCGATCTTGTCCGGAGTGGCGGTGCGGATCGCCTGGTAATAGCTGTCGCAGATCATGAAATAATCCTTCACGACCCGCCGGAACGGCGTCAGCGACAGCAGATGCGCCACCACGGGCGTGCCGTCCTCGCGGCGGATGTCGAACATCAGCCGGCTGCCGGTGATGCCGAGATGCAGCGTGAACGGTCCGTTGCCGGCGCCCTCGGGCGCGAACAGGTTCTTCTCGACCAGGTCGTAGATCGCGATCGCGCGCTCATGCTCGATATCGGGGCCGGAGCGCCCGATCGATTCCTCGTCGAGCGTGACCGCCACGATGCGATTGTCGGAATCCTCGTCTGGCGGGGGCTGGGTCATGACAGGTTGAGGCGCAGTCCGACCGAGCGCGCATGGGCATCGAGGCCCTCGGCCTTGCCCAGCGTCATCGCCGCCGGTCCCAGTGCCCGCAACTGGTCCGGCCCGCATTTCAGGATCGACGTTCGCTTCATGAAGTCAAGCACGCCGAGGCCGGAGGAGAACCGCGCCGAGCGCGCGGTCGGCAGCACATGGTTGGAGCCGCCGACATAATCGCCGATCGCCTCGGGGGTGTGGGGGCCGAGAAATATCGCGCCGGCATTGCGGATTTGCGCCGACAGCGCCTCCGGATCCCGGGTCATGACCTCCAGATGCTCGGCGGCGATGGCATTGGCCAGCGGCACGGCCTCATCAAGGTTTTTCACCAGGATGATGGCGCCGAACCGATCCCACGAGGCCCGCGCGATATCGGCCCGCGGCAGCGTGGCGAGCTGCGATTGCACCGCGCGCTCGACCTCGTCGGCCAGGACCGCGCTGTCGGTGATCAGGATCGACTGCGCGTTGACGTCGTGCTCGGCCTGCGCCAGCAAATCGGCCGCGATCCAGCCGGCATTGCCGGTGTCGTCGGCGATGACAAGCACTTCCGAAGGGCCCGCGATCATGTCGATGCCGACCTTGCCGAACACCTGGCGCTTGGCGGCGGCGACATAGGCGTTGCCGGGTCCGACGATCTTGGCGACGGCTGCGATGGTGGCGGTACCGTAAGCCAGTGCCGCCACCGCCTGCGCGCCGCCGACGCGGTAGATTTCGCAGACGCCGCCGAGATGGGCCGCCGCCAGCACCAGCGGATTGAGCTTGCCGTCGGGCGACGGCACCACCATCACCACGCGCGGCACGCCGGCGACTTTTGCCGGCACCGCATTCATCAGCACCGAAGACGGATAGGCCGCGGTGCCGCCCGGCACGTAGAGCCCGACGGCGTCGATCGCGCTCCAGCGCCAGCCGAGCTCGACGCCGAGCGCATCGGTAAAACGCTCGTCCTTCGGCAATTGCCTGGTGTGAAACACCTCGATGCGGTCGCGGGCGAAGGCCAGCGCGTCGAGCGTTTTGGCGTCGCAGGCCTTCACCGCGGCGTCGATTTCGGCCGAGGTCACCCGCAGGCCGCCGGCGTCGAGCTCGAGGCGGTCGAATTTGCGCGTCGCCTCGATCAAGGCGGCGTCGCCGCGCGCGGCCACGTCGTCGACGATGGCGCGGGTCGCGGCCTCGATATCGGCCGACACCTCGCGCTTGGCGCCGAGAAAACCCTGGAATTGGCCGGCGAAATCGGCGCTGCTGTGGTCGAGACGAACGGGCATGGCGGCTTTCCAAGGGACTACTGCTCAATGGCGCGGCGACAAACCGCCGTCAACCCTTAGCCCGGTCCGTAGGGTGGGCAAAGGCGCTCTTGCGCCGTGCCCACCCTTCCTCGGCTTGCGCGATGATAGGTGGTGGGCACGGCGCGAAGTGCGCGCCGTTGCCCACCCTACGGCCGCTATTCACGCCCCAATCCCGACGATTCCGCGCCCTCGCCGAGATCGCCGGCTCCGAGATCGTCGTCGCCGAGGTCGGTCAGCTCGCATTCGAGGCATTCGACGTCGAGCCGCAGCGCCCCGCCATGGGCGAACAGCAGAAGCGCGCTGCCGCCGGGGGATTCACCGGGATGAAACTCGATTCCCACGAGCTCGAGGGCGGCGGGCGGCGCCTCCAGATCGATATTGCGCGATTTGCACGACAGCACCCGATCGAACCGCAGCGCCGCGAGCAGGCGGCGCGGCGCGGTTTCCCCCGCCAGCGTCTGTTCCCAGTCCAGCCTGGACATGCCGACCACGAGGCGCTTTTCGCCCTGCCGCCAGACGATGTCCGCGGTCTGCACCCGGGCATCCTGCACATGCGCCGAGATCACCGCGAGATCGTCGGCGTCGAGGGCAATCAATTTGAGCTGGACGTTCACCGCTGATGCCTTATCGTTTGCGCGTATTCTTCTCGCAAAACCGGTACCCACTTTTGCGGAATACGCGCCCTACCCGCTGATACGTTCGATGGTGGCGCCGCAGGCCGACAATTTGTCCTCGAGCCGCTCGAAGCCGCGGTCGAGATGGTAGACCCGGTTGACCATGGTCTCGCCCTCGGCGGCAAGGCCGGCGATAACAAGCGATACCGAAGCGCGCAGGTCGGTGGCCATCACGGGCGCGCCGCGCAGCCTGGCGATGCCGTCGATGGTGGCGGTTTCGCCGTCCAGGCTGATCCGCGCGCCGAACCGCGCCAGTTCCTGCACATGCATGAAGCGGTTCTCGAAAATCGTCTCGGTGATATGCGAGGCGCCGCCGGCGCAGGCCATCAGCGCCATCAGCTGCGCCTGCAGGTCGGTGGGAAAGCCGGGAAACGGCGCAGTCGATACCGTCACCGGCCTGAGGCCGGCGCCGTTTCTGGCCACCCGGATGCCTTCGTTATCGACCGTGATCACCGCGCCCGCCTGGGTCAGCACGTCGAGCGCCGATTGCAATAGTTCGGGCCGCGCGCCGGCCAGCAGCACATCGCCGCCGGTCATCGTCACCGCCATCGCATAGGTGCCGGTCTCGATTCTATCAGGCAGCACGGTGTGGCGCGCGCCGTGCAGTTTTGCCACGCCTTCGATCACGATACGCGAGGTGCCGGCGCCGGAGACCCGCGCGCCCATCTTGTTGAGACAGTCGGCGACATCGCGAATTTCCGGCTCGCAGGCGGCATTGGTGATCACGGTGGTGCCCTTGGCCAAGGTCGCCGCCATCAGCGCGACATGGGTGCCGCTCACGGTGACCTTGGGAAAGTCGATTGCGGCGCCCTTCAGGCCGCCCGGCGCCCTGGCGATCACATAGCCGCCGTCGATGGTGATGATGGCGCCGAGCTTCTCCAGCGCCAGGATCAACAGATCGACCGGCCGGGTCCCGATGGCGCAGCCGCCGGGCAGCGACACTTTGGCCTCGTGCATCCGCGCCAGCAGCGGCGCGATCACCCAGAAGCTGGCGCGCATTTTCGACACCAGTTCGTAGGGCGCGGTGGTATCGATGATGTTGGCCGCCGAGATGTGCAGGGTCTGGCCCTGATATTCGCGATCGCCCGGGCGCTTGCCGGCCGACATGATATCGACGCCGTGATTGCCGAGGATGCGCTGCAGATTGACCACGTCGGCCAGCCGCGGCACGTTGTCGAGGATCAGCGTCTCCTCGCTCAGCAGCCCCGCGATCATCAATGGCAGTGCGGCATTCTTCGCGCCCGAGATCGGAATCGTGCCATTGAGCTTGCTGCCGCCGACGATGCGAATGCGATCCATGCCAAATCCTGCTTTTGCTATGCATAAAGTATAGGGCGAAGGGCCCCCGGATGGCAAAAGCTTTGAAATTTGCGGCTATTTGATGGGTTTGAGCGGCATGCGGGTCGCCGCATTGCCCGGCGAAGCCCCTCCAGTCGATGAGCGCCCCTCGCAGAACGACGGAGAACGTCGGATCTTCGCAGTGGTCTGTTTTGCTCACTGCCGCCCATTCGGCGCCGGACTGTACCAATTAAGAGACTAGCTGTGGGGCCGCGAGGCGTAGGCTGCTCGTGCAAATTGATTCGGCGACGGCAACTCGACCAGAGGATATGTCATGCACAGGCTCCTGCTCGCTACCGTCGGCGCGCTCGCGATGGTCACCTCGGCCTCCGCCGCCGACATCGCCGCCCGTCCGTACGCCAAGGCGCCCATGATCGCCATGTACGACTGGAGCGGCTTCTATCTGGGCGCCAATGGCGGTTGGGGATCGAGCCACAAGTGCTGGGATTTCTCCAATGCGGCCGGCGCGTTCAATGTTTCCGAGGGCTGTCATGATGCCCGCGGCGGCACCGCCGGCGGCCAGGTCGGCTATCGCTTCCAGAGCTCCAGCATCGTGTTCGGCCTCGAAGCCCAGGGCAACTGGGCTGATTTCAATGGCAGCAACGTCAGCATCCCGTTCCCGGCCGTCACCAACGCCACGCACGTCAACGCCTTCGGACTGTTCACCGGCCAGATCGGTTACGCTTTCAACAACGCGCTGCTTTATCTGAAGGGCGGCGCCGCGCTGACGTCCGATCGCTATTGGGGCTACCTGACCGCCAACGGCGCCCAGATCAGCGACACCGTCAACGACACCCGCTGGGGTGGCGTGATCGGCGTCGGCCTGGAATATGGTTTTGCGCCGAACTGGTCCTTCGCGGTCGAATACGACCACATGTTCATGCAGGACAGGTTCATCACCTTCACCAATAACGGCACGCTTGCACCGGCAGGCACGGCCTACGCCAGCGACCGCATTCATCAGGACGTCGACCTCGTCACCGTGCGCGTCAACTATCGCTGGGGCGGCGCGGTCGTCGCCAGGTACTGATCGTCGTCAGATCGCGTTGATATCCTCGCTCTCGAGGATCGGCTTCGGATATCCCTCGCGCGCGACCTTGATCATGGCGCGGCCGAGTTTTTCCGAGGTCGTCATGATGCCCGGCGTGGCGCGGACGAGGTACGACAGCAGCGGCGCGGAAACCGCATAGACCGCGTTGATCCAGCCGGTCTTCGAGCGCACGCCGTGCAGCGGCTGGATGCCGTTGGGCCGGAACATGTAGGCAGCCCTGAACGGCAGCTTGAGCAGGTCGTTTTCGGTCTTGCCCTTGACCCGTGCCCACCTGCGGCTGCCCTGCTCGGTGGAATCGGTGCCGCGGCCGGTGACGTAGATGAACACCATCTGCGGATTGAGCCTTGCCAGCATGGTCGCCGCAGCCATGGTGACATCGTAAGTGAGATGGCGGTAGCGTTCCGGATCCATGCCCAGCGAGGAGACGCCGAGGCAGAAGAAACAGGCGTCGTATCCGGTCAATTCGGATTCGATTGCCGAAAAATCCGTGAAATCGCCATGGACGATTTCACGGAGCTTGGCGTGTTGCTGGCCGGTCGGGCTGCGCCCGACCGAGAGCACGCCGGTCACGCCGGGATCGACAAGGCATTCGCGCAAGCATCCCTGCCCGACCATGCCGCTGGCGCCGAACAAGATCACCTTCATGATCTGATGAACGCCAGCAGGTCGGCGTTGATGGTGGCTGCTTCGGTGGTGGGCATGCCGTGCGGAAAACCCTTGTAGGTCTTCAACGTGCCGTTCTTCAAGAGCTTGGCCGACAATGGCGCGGAGTCGGCATAGGGCACGATCTGATCGTCGTCGCCATGCATCACCAGCACGGGCACGGTGATCTTCTTCAGGTCCTCGGTGAAGTCGGTCTGCGAGAAGGCGACGATGCCGTCGTAATGCGCCTTGGCGCCGCCCATCATGCCCTGGCGCCACCAATTCTGGATGATCGCCTCCGACGGTTTGGCGCCCGGCCGGTTGTAGCCATAGAACGGACCCGACGGAAGTTCGCGATAGAAATTCGACCTGTTGGCAAGGAGCGCCGCCTGCAATCCGTCGAACACGTCCTTGGGCAGGCCGCCGGGATTGGCCGCCGTCTTCACCATCAGCGGCGGCACCGCGCTGATGATGGCGGCCTTCGCCACCCGGCTCTCGCCGTGTCGCGCGATGTAGTGCACCACCTCGCCGCCGCCGGTGGAGTGGCCGACATGAACGGCGTTCTTGAGATCGAGATGCGCCGTCAGGGCCGCGAGGTCGTCGGCATAATGATCCATGTCGTGGCCGTCGCCGGTCTGGCTGGAGCGGCCGTGGCCGCGGCGGTCATGGGCGACGACGCGAAAACCGTTGTTCAGGAAGAACAGCATCTGCGTATCCCAGTCGTCGGCCGAGAGCGGCCAGCCGTGGCTGAACACGATGGGCTGACCGCTGCCCCAGTCCTTGTAGAAGATTTCGGTGCCGTCTTTGGTGGTGATGGTGGGCATGGTGGACTCCTGTCGGACCTGTTGGCAATTTAGTTATAGCTAGGCTCTCTCCGCGTCATTGCGAGGAGCACTCTTGTCCGCCGAAGCCCGCCTTCGGGCGAAGGCGGATGCGACGACGCAATCCATCTCTCCGCGCAAAGACAGAAAGCAAGAGTGGATTGCTTCGCGGAGCCTGTCATCGGGCGCGCATTCGCGCGACCCGTTGGCTCGCAATGACGGGGTGGGATCACGCGAAGGTTTGCACCGGCCGATACCGCCTGATTGCGCCGGCGATGACGACGACGAAGAACACCAGCACGATGCCCTGGGCGATGGCGAATGGCGGCTCAGCCGGTGGCACGCTCGGCGCCAGCGCATGCAGCGCCGGGACCTTCAGGAAGCTCTGCACCACCAGCACGAACACGTTGAGATAAAGCGAGGTCAGCGCGGTCACCACATAGATCCAGCGCCACGCGCCGGAGAGCTTTTTGCCGTACAGCGCGAAACAGGCGACCGCCAGCAACCCCAGCGAAAGAAAGCCGAACAGGTGCGACGGGAGAAATTTCTCCGTCGCCAGCGGCGGAATCACAAATCCGGTGGCGCTGGTCAGGATCGTGGTCGACAGGAATATCGCGGTCAGGCCCGGCATCCGGTTGGAGCCGAGCATCCCGAACATGACGATAATGCCGGCCGCGATGCCGATCAGGCTGATGATAACGTGAACGGTGACGAAGGTGGATGTACTCAAGCCCAGGATCATGATGCGCTCCCCCTTGATATGATCAGCCCAATGCTACGACCGCCCGCCGGGGCTTGCCATTCACGCATTCGTGCATCAGTCATGCAATTCGTGCGCCGAATGACATTTCGTCGCGTGCGACTTTTGTCGAACTCCTAGCGATTGAGAAATTCCACCAGCTTCGGAATCACCTCGGCGGGGGCTTCCTCCATCAACCAATGACCCTTGCCCTTGACCAGCACCCCTTCGACGTTCATCGCAACCATCTTGCCCTGCTCGATCAGGAATGGGCCGCCGGCCTTTTCGCCCGACAGCACGAGCAGCGGCATCGCCAGTTTGGTCCTTGCAAACCCTGTAAAATCCTCGGCGTCTTTCGGAAAGGCACGGAAAACTTCCATGCCGGCCTTCATGTTGCCGGGCCTGGCATATTCGCCGGCATAGAACTTGCGATCCGCCTCGGAGACGGATTTGGCGGGATCGGCGGCGAAATCGTCCCAGAAATGATTGAGGTAGATCCGCTCGCGGCCGGTGACCAGGGCCAGCGGCGTCTTGCCGAAAAAGTGGAAATGCCAGAGATCGCGCAACAGGAAGACATTATTCCATTCGCCGACGCCGGGCAGGAAGGCTTCCATCAGCACCAGCCGATCGACCTCGGCGGGATATTGCGCCGCATAGGCATAGGCGACCATCAGCCCGATATCATGGCCGACCAGACGAATGCGATCGTATTTGAGGTTTTTGACCAGCGCATGAATATCCCGCGCCATTGCCGCCTTGGTGTAGCCATCCGCGGGTGCCGCGGACTGACCGAAGCCGCGCAAATCAGGCGCGATCACGGTGTGCTTGTCCGCCAGTTTGGCGATCAGCGGCCGCCACATATGGCTGGTTTCGGCGAAGCCGTGCAGCAGCACGACGGGGTCGCCCTTGCCGGCAACGAGATAATGCAGCTTGACGCCATTGACGTCGGCGAACTTGCTTTGCGGGGCTTGCGCCAGGGCCCGGTCGGGTCCGAGCAATGCGAACGAGAGCGCCATCAATATGACGACGGCGATGGCACGAAAGATATTCAGCGCGCATTGCATGCGTGATTTCCCGATTTCTCGTTAAAGAGGAATCAATAGTAGCGCGGTATCGGCCCGTTGTGCGGAGTCTTTCGACCGGACAGGTCGAACAGCACTTCGTCGATGTAGCACCAGCCCCAGCCCTCCGGCGGATCATAGCCCTCGATGACCGGATGCCCTGTGGCGTTGAAATGCGCCGTGGCGTGCTTGTTGGGCGAATCGTTGCAGCAGCCGACGTGGCCGCAGCTGCGGCAGATCCGCAGGTGCAGCCAGCGGCTGCCGCTCTTCACGCATTCCTCGCACCCGAGCGCGCTCGGCGTGACGTCCTGGATGCCGGCGATATGAGTACAGCCCTTTGACATGATGTATTCCTGCTCTTCGTGGTCTTCGTGACGCACATTCAACCGTCATCCCCGCGCAACGGCTCCGCCGTTGTCGCTGGGATGACGGCGAAGCTTGCGGTTGGCTCTCACCATCCTGCCTACAGCGCCGGCTTCGCGGCGTCGTCGAGGAAACCGTGCAGCGCCGCCACCACCTGGGCGCCCTCGCCGATCGCGCCGCCGACCCGCTTGACCGATCCCGAACGCACATCGCCGACGGCGAACACGCCGGGCACCGATGTTTCCAGCGCCGATGGCGGCTGGTTGTCGCCCTTGCCGCACTGCGCGCCGGTGATGACGAAGCCACCGCGATCGACCATGACGCCGCAGCCGTCGAGCCAGTCAGTGGCGGGGTCGGCGCCGACGAACAGGAACAGGTTGCCGATATCGACGACGGTGGCGTCGCCGCCGAGGCGGCTCTTCCAGCGCACCCGCTGCAGCGCGCCTTCCTCGCTGCCGTCGAGGCCGACAATTTCGGTATTGAACAGCAGCTCGATATTGGGCGTCGCCTCGATCCGCTCGATCAGATAGCGCGACATGCTGGCGCCGAGACCGCCGCCGCGGATCACCATGTACACCTTGCGGGCATGGCCCGACAGAAACACCGCCGCCTGCCCTGCGGAATTGCCGCCGCCGACCAGCGCCACATCCTGGTCGGCGCAGAGCCGCGCCTCGATCGGGGAGGCCCAGTACCAGACGCCGCGGCCCTCAAAACTGGCGAGGTTTTCGATGTCCGGCCGTCGGTAGCGCGCGCCGCTCGCCACCACGACGGAGCGCGCGCGCATCAGTCGGCCGCAATCGGTCGCAAGCGCCAGGGCGCCATCGCCGCGCGAGCAATCCAGCGATCTGATCGAGACCGGGATCAGCATCTGCGCGCCGAATTTCTGCGCCTGATTGTAGGCGCGGCCGGCCAGCGCCATGCCGGAAATGCCGGTGGGGAAGCCGAGATAGTTTTCGATTCGCGCGCTGGCGCCGGCCTGGCCGCCGAACGCGCGGGCGTCGAACACCGCGACCGACAATCCTTCGGAAGCCGCATAGACGGCGGTGGCGAGTCCCGCCGGCCCGCTGCCGACCACGGCGACATCGTAGAGCTTGTCATGGTCCTCACCGCCGATCATCCCGATCGCGTAGGCAATGGCCGACTCGGTGGGATTGCTCAGCACCGTGCCGTCGGGAACGATCACCAGCGGCAGGTCGGCGCGCGAAGTCGCATAGCGCGCGACGAGGTCGGCGGCGTCCTTGTCGGCGGCGGGATCAAGCACATGGTAGGGATGGCCGTTGCGTCCGAGAAAATTCTGCAGCCGCGCCATGTCGCCGAGCGTATGGGCCCCGATCAGCACCGGGCCGCCGACGCCGCCCTGGATCAGGTTGACCCGGCGCAGGATCAGCGCGCGCGTGATGCGCTCGCCGAGATCGGCTTCGGCGACCAGCAGCGCCCGCAATTGCTCCGGCGGGATCAACAGCGTCTCGACATCGCCCTCGGCATGGCCGTCGACCAGCGCGACCCGACCGGAGAGCTGGCCGATTTCGGCAAGAAACTGGCCCGGCCCCTGATCGATGACCGGCGTAACGCGGCCAAGGCCGTCGCGCTGGGTAATCGCGACATGGCCGGACAGGATGACGAACATGCCGGGGCCGGGCTTGCCTGTTTCGAACAGCATTTCGCCCGATCTATACGTCCTGAGTTCGCCGAACCGGCGCATCCGCGCGATTTCGTGCGGGGTCAGTTCCGGAAATGTCTGTTCGTAACGGGGAAACGCAAACGACGAACCGCCGCCATTCGCGGCATTTCCGGTGGTGGAATCTACTGCCATCTATCTCTCACGCCTTTCACACGCCAAGCCTGCCCGCCCTGCGGACAAGCATGTCCCGGGCCACAAGCGCACCCAGTCAATCATGCCCTCCGGACTTCCGAATGACAGCTACTCGCCCGGTTTCTTGCCGATTTCGTCATGTAGGGAGACTGCGGCGTCATCGCGAGGTGTGGCGTTCGCATCGCTGCGCCCCCTCGCCTGCGACTTACGCCGCTTGAGATTTTCCCGCAGCGCCAGTTTCAGCCGGTCAGCCCGCGAATTCCTGCCCGGCTGGCCTTGCCCGTCGCCCTTACCCTTATCGTCCTTCATCGCCGACCTGTTCGAATGAATCCGCTTCAAGCGCAAGAGCCGGAGAATAGACCGATCCTCCCGATGCCGCGCCGGCATTTTCCGCCAGTGCCGGCCATGGCGGCTCGGGCAGATCGACCTGGTCGTGCGACGGCCCAAATGATCGAATCGAGACCGTACCCACCCGATCAAGCCGTTATGGCGCTCGCAAAGGAAAATGGAACCAAATCGGCCCGCAACCGACCCGTTAAGCGCGGCCACGACGATTCGGCGTCGATTTCGACCGTTTTGAGGACCGGTGAGCCCCCTCCCGCGCTTGCGCAGGCGGAGGGCTTGTGGCAAGGATCGGCCCGCTCTGTAGGGGTCCTTTTGGGCCGATTCTCGTGTCCGGAGCATGCTGCCGTAGCTCAGTGGTAGAGCACTCCATTGGTAATGGAGAGGTCGACAGTTCAATCCTGTCTGGCAGCACCAGTTTTCCTCAACGAAATAAGCGCTTAGCGCCGCAACCTCTCCCCGGTCCCCCACGTTTCGACCGTGAACAACCGTCGAACGTACCCCCAAAGCTGGGGGAAAACTTGGGGAATACGTTCTCGACGCGTTCCGCGCGAGCGGTCCCGCCTGGCGACGTCGAAATTCATTTGGCTCTCGGATGGTCGCTCGGTTTTGAGGGCGCGCCGATTGGCACCCCCTCCGAAAACCGCGTGCTGTTGCTGCCCCCTCCGGAGGCACGCTGATGCGCTGTCGCCCTAACATGCCTGCCGCTGAGCGCGCGCTGATCAGCACGGATACGAAGGCGCGCATGGCGGACCCAGCGGTGCGCCAGCGGATCCGGGACGGCATGCACGCCGCCTCCGGCCGGGCCAATGAACTGAGGGCCTTGCGCGCCGCATGGCGAGCCGTCCGGCCGTCGGTCCGGTCACAATTTCTGAGCGAAATCTTCGCCTCAGTCTGTTCCGCGTCAGGGTCGAACACCGATCGGAGCAGTCAATCATGACGATTGTCCGCCGCAGGCAAAATGCGCGCTTCGCAGCCCTGCCCAATGCGATTTGGGAGGATGACAGGCTGAGCATCGAGGCCAAGGGCGTTCTCGGCTATCTGCTGTCTCGCCCCGCCAATTGGCACGTCCGGCTCCCACAGGTAGGTAAAAAGCTCGACCTTGGAAAGGATCGATTGCAGAGGATTTTCCGCGAGTTGATAGCCGCGGGATACGTCACACGCGAACAGCCGCGGGTTGCCAGCGGCGCCTTCGATCGCTTCGAATACATCGTCCGCGACGAGGCAGAAGACGACGATGTTGCATTTCTACCGCAGCCGGGTTTACCGGCTCCGGCTGAGCCGGTCGCGGCTGAGCCGGCTCCGGCTGAACCGGCTCCGGGAAATCAGGCTGCGTATATAAATAAAACGGAATCTACAAAAACTGATTTCAATAAAACAGAGCTTACTAAAACTAATATCAGCAAACCCCTTACCCCAAAACCGTGCCCCGCACCTGCGACGTCGCCGGCTGCGAGAGCGGCAGGGCTTAGCAATGAAGGAAGGTCGCGTTCGGAGCGGCCAGAGATCGTCCAATCGAGACTTGCTGCGCGCTTCGGAGGCGGAGACATCGCCACGGGATGGGAGCTGCTCGGCATGCTCAGTCCCAGCCACCTCGACCAGGTGACCGCGCAAGAGCGCAACGGAAGCCTGAGCGACAGCGAGGTAGCTCGCATGATCAGATCGCTGGTGGATGCACAAACCCAGCCGCCTCCCGGGGCCGATCGCGCGAGGGCCTTGGCATGATGGCTGCTCACACCATCTCGCCTGATAAATACCGCACATGTGCGGCTTTTGATGCGGCAAAAGCTGCGCATGTGCAGGGTTTGAACCGACGTTCATCGAAAAGCGAAACGTATTGCGCATTTGCGACGCATGAGTCGGGTTTGCCCGGTCGCATTGGGTCCTTCCCGCTTCACTGCGCCCTGCGAGTAATTCGAACCTCGGCGTTTCGGAAGCCGGCGGCTCGAAAATCTGACCTGACATCCCTGACACGTTTGACCGACACCCTGACACCCAAGGGGTGCCCACCTGTGAGCACCCCTCAGCTACGGGTCATCCGTAGCTGGTCAACACGCGAGGAGTTTCCAAAATGTCTGAGCTAAGCGATCTGACCCCA
Organism: Pseudomonadota bacterium; assembly: GCA_043811435.1. GTDB lineage: Bacteria > Pseudomonadota > Alphaproteobacteria > Rhizobiales > Xanthobacteraceae > Bradyrhizobium. The sequence goes on along the minus strand of JBDRNF010000164.1, from coordinate 55,784 downwards.
GGCGAGCGCGCGCTTGTCGAGAAGCTTCGAAGCGATGACACCTTTCGGCTTTTCATCACGCGCCAGAAGAACGCAAGCATCAACGGCGTCGGCGGCTTCACGAGCTGGACCGTTACCGCAGCGCCGGCTCCGCCGGTGGACAGTCCGTCGAATACCGGCGGCGGCCATACGTTCGATATGGCCTGGGCTATGTGCATGAAGCCGGAGCGCTGACTATGACCATCTACGCGCGAAAAAACATTGGTGTGCTGGACGATGACGGCAACGTCGTCGACAACATCACCATCGAAGTTCGCATTGAAGTCGCCGGCCAACCACTCGCTGCGCTGAAGGCGAACCGCGATGGATCGACGCCGCTTGCGAATCCCTACGTTGCAACCGACGGCGCCGACGCCGGCTTCTATGCCCTGACCGGCACGTATCAGATCCGCGCTTATCTTGGCCCTTCGGGCGCTCCCACTTTTGAGCGGATCTGGCGATATGAAGACGTCGGCAAGGATGTTCGCAACTATGGCGGCACATCGGCCACGTCACTGCTGATCGCCAGCGGTGTCACCAAGGTATTCGCAACGCAGGAAGGCCTGGCTTATCAGGTCGGCAACTACGTTCGCGCTTCATCCGCGGCCGATGGCAATAACTACATGGAGGGTCTGGTCTCGGCTTATGCCGACGGCTCGCTGTCGATTGATGTGACGAAGATCGGTGGCTCTGGCACCTATGACGATTGGGTATTTCAGACCGCAGGTGCGCCCGGCGTTGGCGGCTCGTCCGGATCGACGCGGGTTCTGCGCCACACAAATCTGCTGCCGCACAGCTCGTTTATCCGAGGTGGCGAGGGGTGGGCGTTCAGGATGCACACTAGCGAAAATTCCTTTTTTGGAGTGGATGGAACAGCCTCGAATGCACTATTTAATTGGTCGGCGCGCTCCATGGTCCAGATGGACGCAACGGTAGCCGGGAAAGTCAATTATATTGGCCCTGCCCAGGCGTGCCTCGTTGACACAAGCAAGAGGTACAAGTTCGGAGTTTGGGCAAACGCTTATGGAGTATCCCTGCCGCTGACTGGATTTTTCAAGGTTCATTGCCTAAACATAAATTTAGGACTGATTTCAACGCTATCCGTAGCGATATCCGTTTCCAGCACGATTAGCGTTACCACAAGCCTCTATACGGCGACTATCGAGGCAGAGGGCGGCGGTGCCCCTGCCTTCCCGGCAGGGACCGTGGCCATTGTTCTACACGTTGGGTTTGACGCGACCGCTGCCCACGGAATGTTCATTTCCCACATATTTGCCGTGCGCGAAGATGAGTACCCAGGAAACTTTGCGACTGCTGTTCAAAATTCAGGCGGTGGGACGCACGAGGCCGTTTCGGACGGGACGCACATGTATGTGATCAGTCACGGGTTGAACGAGCTGGTGAAGTTCGACGCGAATATGACGAAGGTGGCGGTGATAGCGCTTGATGACTACCCGCACGATATTGTCATTGTTGGTACTGATCTATGGGTGACGAATTATGATGCGCAGAGTTTACAACGCATTTCTCTGGCGTCGTTCACGGTAACTAACACCTACGCCATTTCAAGCGCCAAGAACGGATTCGGGTTGGCGACGGATGGCACCAATCTATGGCTTGGCGCCGGCACCTCGGTGCAAGGTTGCGCCCTTTATTCAGTGAATACGACAACGGGCGCTCAAACCCTTTTGTCCACCGACCTGTTCACGGGCGGGGCAAACCTTCCTCTGCAATTTTTAGATGGCTCGCTATGGGCCGTGCATGAGACAAACGCGACGGTTCAGCGCATCAACCCATCCGGCGGGGCGACGATCGCCACTATCGCGACAGGTCTCGGAGGCTACATCTACGGCCTTGGATCGGGCGACGGATATGTCTTTGCATGCGGGCAAAGGGGCGTCGCACAGATTGATCCGGCAACAAACACGGTCGTCAATACATATTTGTTCCGCGAGCTTCTGCACGGAGGATCAAACGTGGCCGTCGTCAACGGCAGGGCCTACGCGGGCGGGCATATTGGTGTGGCAGTCATCGATTATGCCGCCGGGACGCACGAGGAGATTATAACGGAGGCTGGCGTCGTCAAATGGTGCCGGGCGCTGCCGGATGACACCATTGCGGTCGGCTACTTCGCATCGCCGATCATTCACATTTTGAGCTCGGCATAGTGGCCCCGGCCGGCCTTCTTCCTTGCCAGCCTTGCGCGGGGGCGCGGTCGGGTCCTTCCCGGGTCCTGGCACGCTGCGAGTAATTCGAACCCCGCCATCTCGCCAGTGGATCAGGTGTGACTTCACGGTTAACGGTGTTAACGGTTGTGGCAACGGCTGTTAACGCGCGCTAGTCTCGTTTCCAGACTGTGAGCGCGTTGCCGCCAGCATCCACGCCATAGAGAACGTTCTCGACTTCGGCTTCCGAAAGCTTGAGGTCGAGAGCAATCATGCCGTAGCTGAACATTCGAGAGCCGGCGGGCGCGCGCTTCATTTCCGCGTTGATGTATTTTTCGAGCCGGTCCGCGAGATCGTTAAATCGTTGTGCCTTGCGCTTTCGCGCCGGATCTCGACCGCTGTAGAGATCGCGGGGGACATTGATGGGGTATGGCGTCAAGTCTTCAATCCGTTTCTTTGAAGCGTGGTGGCCACGCGGCGTTGAGCTTCACGCCGAAAGACGCTCGCTCGCCGTCTTCCATGAGGTAGCCACCGACGATCTTTGCGCTGCAAAGGCCGGCGGCAGCGCCGAGCGCTGCCCTATATTCCGCCGCTGCTTGTCGTGGGAGGTAGCCGACGAGACCGCCGCCCACGGCAACGCGGACCGCGTTCGCATCGTGCGGGTTGCCTTGCTCCGGCTGCAGCTGCGCTGTGACCTTCACGTCGTGCTCGGTGCCGCCGTGCTTTCGATACTGGCGCGCGAGGGCAGTTTGATAGTTGGATTCGCCGACTACGGGCAGCGTCCCATTATGGTATTCACCGGCACGGGCCGGCTGACTGCCCCCGCGAAAGCAACCCATATGAAGATCAAATAAATACCCGAAACAAGCTTTAGAAAAATAGCCATCGCCACCCCCGCCCCGGTTAGCTCAACCGGGCCAAGGCTACCGCAACCTGTAGGCGCGCGAAAGCCGCCCGTGAGGGCTTGGCAATCGTCGCAAATCAGTTGATGCTGTCCGTGGGCTTGAACACCCGGACCTAGAACGGCGCGCGACCCTTGGCGGGGTGGCGTCCGATGCGCGACTGAGCCTTGGCGGGCTCTATAGCGCTGGCTGCACCTTGGCGGGTGCGCCGACCTGGCCATAATGGCCGGGAGCGGTGCGCCATGTCCAGAGCCTTCGGGCTTAAAAGTGCATCGGCCTGTCTCTAGGCAGGTGTTCAACTCCCGGCTGCCGGTCTGACACCGGCAACGGCCTTGAACAGCCAAACCTAGAGCGACAAAACCCCATGACCCTAGAAAAAACCGAAGTGCGGCGCGACGATCTCGTACCCGCGCAATCCGCGCGGGCTTCACAACCAACGCGTAGGAGTTTTCTCATGAATACCCTCGTTGCTCTGCCGATCGCAGCTGCCGTTCCCACCACCGCGCCGGCCATGCCTGGTCTAGCGGTCGCGCCGGCCGCCCCTCATCCGGACGCGGCACTATTCGCTCTCATCGAGCAATTCGTGGCTGCCGACCGAAAGTATCGGGAGTTGCGGAAAACCGTCGATCGGATTGAGGACGATATGGCGGGGTTTCGCAAGCGCAAGGAGTTGCCCGACGTCCTGCGCTGGCGGAAAAGCGATCTCAAGCTAGGCCTGCCGGCTCTGCACGTGTGTGAAGCGATACCGAAGCCGAATTGGCAGGCTCCGATTTATGTCGATCAGCTTCGGGATAAAAAGTGGTCGCGTTGGGCACGTGTGGTAATCAAGGGGCACCCGATAAAGGGAATGTTCTACAACAAATGCACGCTATATACGCCCTCTAAGGCCGCGCGAGCGCGGGCTGACGAAATCATCTTTGCTTACGATGAATGGGCAAATCCCAGTCCCAATTCCCCTCCGCGCGGCTTTAAAAAGCTCCAGAAGGAAGAAGCCCGCGCCGACAGAGCTGCCACAAAGCTCGAGAACGAGGTTTGGAAAACGCGAGCGACGACGATCGATGGAATGGTGGCGAAGGTTCGCGCCGCGCACACATCGCTGTTTTGCAAGCCCGACGAGATTTTTGACACCGGCCTTGATGACTTGAGCGGCTGCGCGGAAACGATGGCCGACTCGATCTTCCGCGATCTGCAGAAGCTTGCCCTGGCCGAGGCTCCGCTCGTGCCAACAGGTCCGGCTTAAGAAAAGGGGCGCGTGTGTCGCCAACTTGGCGACTTACGCCCGTGTCCGGCGACACGCGGCCCGAACCGGGGCCCCGGTGGAACAGGTTTCAAAAACCGCGCATGCGCGGTTTTTCAAACCCTGCACATGTGCAGCTTTCAAACCCGACACATGCGTCGCTTTTGCCTAAACCCCGCAGAGTGCGGGGATTAAAATCAAGTCGCCAGTTTGGCGACTTGATCCAGCAAACGACAAATTGTCGCTTGCTGACTTTAGGCGGTGCCGACGATGAACAGCCTAAAGGTTCGCCAAGTTTGCGACGAGTCCCACACGATCTGGGGGAAAATTCCCGGCCCCCAAAACCATAACGCTTGACCGTGGGATGGATCTCACGCTATAAGTCGACCGTGAGACAGAACCCACGGTGACAGCATGAACGACCTACCGGCAGTCCAAGCCAACGTGACCCACCGACTATTGCAGCCGCAAGAGGTCGAAAAGTTTCTTGGCCTATCACCCGAGAATCTTCGCGATCAGCGCCGTCGCGGAATTCTCGACGGCATTGGTCAGGCGGAGGCCGGATCAGGTCGTTGGCGGTACAGCGCTGACGACGTGCTGATCATCGCAATCGCGCAAGTCCTGTTTCAGGAAGGGATCGATCTCCCATCCGCAATGAGCATCGCCAAGTTCGCGGCACCGAATGTCATTGAGTGCTGGAGCTACGGTGATCGGAGTGCCTATCCCAATCCGATACTGGTCGCTTTTCCCGGCCGGGTTGGAATGAACGTCGTGCGCTGGACCGATCCCGAAATGGTCGCGTCGATCAACGCGCTGGTCTCGTACCGGATCGACATTCGCCAAATCACAGAACGACTGAGCAAGCGCGTGTGGAAGCTCGTTATGGCTGCCGACGTCAACGACGACGCAGAGAGCGACCAATGACGGAAGCCGTTGTGTTTCAGGTGCCCGCTGACTTCCAAGCGCGATGCGCGGCCAAAGATCGCCGCATTGCCGACGGCGAAGCGATGACGATCCAGCAGCTCGCAGACGCGCTCGGCCTGCCGTTCGAGTTTGTCGCCGCCGCAGTCGCGATCACCGAGGTGCTGATGACGGGCCAGCCTGTCCTGGTCGATCCAGCACCGGCAGGAAAGGCGAACTGATATGGCCGCCAAGACACGCCGCGCAGTGATGCAGCTGAATTCGTTCGATCCGGAGACCGGCACCTTCTCCGCGATCGCAGCGACCGAAACGCCCGTTCACCGGGATAGTTTTTTCGACGGTCCCTATCGGGAAGTTTTGTCCCTGGCACCGCGAGCGGTTCGCCTGGACCGTCTCAGCGCGGGCCGCGCACCGATCCTTGATGCGCACCGCTCGGGATCGAGCCGAGACCAGCTCGGGGTCATCACTGGCGCGCGCATCGAACAGAAGCGTCTTGTGGTCGACGGCCAGCTTTCGGTCCGGGACGATGTGAAGCCGATCGCCGAGGATATCGCCGCCGGCGTGATCCGAAATATTTCGATTGGCTATCTGGTGCACGCCAGCGCCGAAACGAAGGGAGCGGACGGCTCCCGCATTATCACCCGCACAGACTGGGAACCGCTGGAAGTCAGCATCGTCCCGGTCGGCGCGGATTCCGAAGCGCACATCCGCAGCAACCACACCACGAAAGGAACGACGATGGCCGTACGACCGAAACCAACCTCTCGCACCCGGAGGCCGGCCGGTAGCGTCCGTGCGGCTCCCGTCATCGATAACCATCAGGCCGACGATGATCTGATCTACGATCAGGAAGACGGCCCCGGCGATGACGGCGACGACGGCGACCTGATTACCCGGAACGCACCGGCTGTGCATTCTCGCGTTGCCATGTCGCCGCAGCAGGTACGCGCCGCGCGGCAGTCCGCGGAGGCTTTCGGCTTGTCAGCCGACTTCGCCAACCGCTGCATCGCAGACGGCATGAACCTCACGCAGGTCCGCGAGGCCGCACAGAACGAAGCTGCATCGCGCGCGCCCTCGCGAACCAATCCGCATCTGTCATTCAACGGCGGCGGTGGCGGCGATGCCGAACTCGGCCAGGCCATCCAGGATGCGATTTTCGGCCGCATGACCGGCGTGGCGCCGGAGGGCCGCGGCCGTGAGCACATGGGCCGATCTCTGCTCGAAATGGGTGCTTTGCTTCTCGAGGCCCGCGGTGAGCGCGTATCGCACGCGAACCGCAGCCAACTCGCCGATCAGATCATGACCCGATCGCCGGGAATGCATTCCACCAGCGACTTTCCGAACCTCACGCTGGGCGCCGGCAATCGCTTATTGCAGGAGAGGTTCGCGGCGGCGACCTCCCCGTTGAAGTTGTTGGCGCGCAAGCGCGCGGCGGCCGACTTCCGCTCGCTCACCATCGTCAAGTTGAGCGAAACGCCGGCGCTCTTGGAGGTCAGAGAGGGCGCGGAGTACAACTACGGCGGCCGGGGTGAAGCGAAGGAATCGTACAGTCTCAAAACCTTCGGCAGGATCTTCGCGCTGACGAGGCAAGTCCTGATCAACGATGACCTCAACGCCTTTGCCGACGTCGTGCGCGATTGGGCAAGGTCTGCGGCCAATCGCGAGGCGGACCAACTCGCCGCACTGCTCACTGCCAACAGCGGCAACGGCGTCAACCTCGACGATGGAGATCCGCTGTATACAACGGCGCGCGGCAACAAGGCGTCGTCGGCCTCGGCGATCGATGAGACCAATCTCGGGTTGGCCCGCAAGGCGTTCCGCGAGTTCAAGGGGCTGGACGGCAAGACCCCACTCGGCATTGCTCCAAAGCACATGCTTGTCGGCCCGGCGAAGGAAACGGAAGCCGAAAAGATGCTGACGGCGATCACGGCGCAGGACACCGCGAAGGTCAACCCGTTCGGCGGGAAGATCGAACTGCACGTTGAGCCACGCATCTCGGGCAACTCGTGGCGGCTTTTCGCCAACCCGTCCGACGTTGCGGCCATTTCCTACGCTTACCTCGACGGCCTTGAAGGTCCTGAGATGTTCATGCGCGAGGGGTTCGAAGTGGACGGCACCCAGTTCAAGTGCCGCCTGGACTTCGGCTGCGGTGCTGAGGAATGGCGCGGCACCTATCTCAACGCCGGCTCGTAACCAGAGCGGAAACGCTGCCCAGAGGGCGCCGCGGCCCGTCCGATAACGAAAAGTCTTTCTCCCCTTTCCGCTCGGCTTTTTCAGGGGGTCAAGGAAGACAAGGCCGCAGAAATTAACTTGGCTGTTTTACACGATGAATGATTGGCCAACCTTCAAAACAGCGGGAGACCTGGCGGGGAACACATTCCCCGTCAGTGAGGCCGTGATCTTATCGGTTGCGCGGAAGCATGGGATCGGCCGTAAGATGGGCCGCGCGATCGTGTTCAGCGCAATGGACTGCACCCTGCTCTACGAGGCTTTGCCATGCCCCTCAAGCTTGTCCGGCGGCCACGATCGCCGAACTGGATCATCCGCGGCTCCCTCCGGGGAGTCCGCGTTGAAGAAAGCACTGGCACTGGCAACAGGTCAGCCGCCGAAGAAATCCGAGCCAAGCGCGAAGCGGAAATCCTCGCAGGGTCAATCTACGGTCATCGCGCTACCGCAACGTTCGCAGGTGCGGCGCTGAGTTATCTTGAAAACGGCGGCGCGCGCCGCTTCACCGCTCCAGTCATTGCTCATTTCGGAACCATGCCGCTGGCGAAGATCGGCCAGGACGCGCTCGATCGCGGCGCAAAGAAGCTCTATCCCGATGCCTCGCCGGCAACACGGAATCGGCAGTTCTATGCCGTTGCCTCGTCGATCCTGCATCATGCCGCCAAGCGCGGATGGTGCCCCAAGCCGATCATTGAGCGGCCAGCCTTGCCGGCCGGCAGAATCCGTTGGCTCACGATCGACGAGGCAGACCGGCTGATAGCCGCCTGCAGCGACCATTTGCGACCGCTGGTGATATTCATGCTCTACACCGGCGCGCGCGCTGGGGAGGCTCTATGGCTCGATTGGCGGGACGTCGACCTGGCGCGCGCCCATGTCAGTTTTCCCAAGACGAAGAACGGCGACGCGCGCGGCGTGCCGCTGCATCCGCGCGCCATTGCTGCCTTAGCCAACCTGGGCGGTCGGAACAGCAGCGAAGTGTTCCGCCGGCCCGATGGGATGCCCTACGAGCGCCCCAAGCGCGCCGACGACACTTCGGCAGGCACCCGCATCAAAACCGCCTTCAGGGCCGCCTGCAGGCGCGCTGAGATCACAAACTTCCACCCCCACGACTGCCGGCACACCTGGGCAACCTGGCACTACGCCAGCAACCGAGATTTGCCGGGCCTGATGAAGCTCGGCGGCTGGAAAAGCGAACGCATGGTGATGCGCTACGCCCACGTGAACGTCGGCGAGCTGCAGCACACGATCGACCGTCTGCCTGGGGGAAATCTAGGGGACTACCTTATTGCGAAGGCGGAAAACGCATGATTTACGGGCATAACTCGCGGGCAAGCCTCGCCCTTGGTAATGGAGAGGTCGACAGTTCAATCCTGTCTGGCAGCACCAGTTTTTCTTCGTAATGCCCCTGTAAAATCAGCAGCGTTTTTTCGACGCCTGTCTCCCGACCCGCAGATGAGAACCCAGGCGGGCAACCTGTTCGCCCTGCATGCCCGGCGGGCGCGCGGCGCCCCGAGAGCCGCTCTGCAAGCTACGAAACATGCTCAATGTCGCAACGCCTCAGGCTCTGACCGTGTAGTCGAAGAACAGGCGTTCGCCCTCCGCGCGCGACTGGAAATCCGACCACTCGATCTGAGAGCTGTTATCGGCCTTGGTCATCAGCTCAATATCCGTATCGGTCTGAAATACCCGGCCGGACGCCTTCTTCAGGAGTTCGTCCTTGATGGCCTTGAAGGGGTGATCCCAGCCGTTCTGCGTTTCGGCCCATTTGCGCACCGCCGTAATCATCGCGGTGAATTCCCGGCCGTGATCGCCGTGCGCCATCCACGACAGGTTGGCGTAAGTGTCCGACAGCTTTCCGTTCAGCGTCGCGTTGTGGCTGCAGTGGTGACCGACCTTGTAGAGCACCGTGCGGCTGAGCAGATCCTTCGCGGTCACCGTTTCCTTGCCGTCCTTCCAGCCGGCGTCGGCCCATGACAACCAGTTTCCGCGCTGCGCGTCGGCCGCGAACAGCAGCACCTTGCCGCCCTTGCCGAGTTCGAATGCGAGCACAAGGCTGGAATTGTTGGTTTGCCCGTTCATGTCGAGCGCGAGCTGCTCGGATGAATAGAGCCATTCGGTGTCGATCCGCCGCCAGACAGGGTTGTCATCGATCTCATATTGCTCGCGAGCCGCGGAAAGCGAACGGGCCGCCGCGACCTTCTCGCCGCCGTAACGTGTCCTGAAAAACCCGCCGTGCTGCCGGTCTCGCATCGCCTTCTTGCTCGCGATCACATAGCGGTTTGCGAATGGCGGCGCGCCGCCGGCCTTGGCATCGCTCCGTGCTGCGGCGGCGAAATAATTGCCGGCGGACGCACTCGCCAGTGCGTGTCCGTGAAACTCCTCGTCGCCCTCCGGATCCAGCGTCTTGAGCAGATCCGGATCTTTCGGCGGCCCGAGCACGAACACCCGCGTCGCCGCCATTCCCGGCAGTGTCAGGATCTCCTCATGCGGCCGCAGGTAACGGATGTCGTTGGCGAGTTCCTTGAACACGTTCATCGACTTCTTGTTCGCCGATCCGCCGCCCGCGGCGGCGCCCAGCATGGCGGTCATCTCCGCGGGGTTGAACGCCTGCTGGTCGTCGCCGCCAAACTCGAATGAAATGAAATCGTCCAGCCGCTTGGCCTGATCGACGTCGCCCGCCGCGGCGAGGCGCATGCGCGCCCCGATCAGGCCAAGCAGCTTGTCCTTGAATTTCTTGCGCAGGTCGTTGGCGACGTCATCCTCCGGATCCTCAGTCCAGGCGAACCAGGCATGGTCGATGGTAAGGCCTGCGAAATTCGCGGCCGTAATTCCGTTGACGTGATCCTGATGTTCATGGGTGATCACCGCCACATGGACACGGCCGCCGGTCGCCGCGACGATGTGCTGGCAGATCTCCCTTGCGTTGGTATTGATGAAAGCAGGCGAACCAGGCTTGTAGCCGCAGTCGATCAGCACATAGAGCGGCTTGTTCGGATCGGCGGTCGCAAAGGCGAGCAGGAAGCAGTCGCCATGACCGATCCGGTACATCCGCACCGTAACCGAGTTCGCAGGCGGCAGCAGCCGCGACACGGGTCCGGTTGCCACCGGACCGGACGTAGTTGTCTTCACGGTCTTTTTCTTCGCGGCCTTCTTGCTTTTCCCGCTCTTCTTTGCCGCGGTGGCCTTCTTCGCTGCCTTCGTTGTCCTCCTGGCGGCCTTCTTCACGGCTTTCTTCGCTTTCTTCGCTTTCTTCGCCATGTTCATGCCTCCCCGTCGCGGTGCAGCAGCGCGAACGGCTCACGCGCCGTCATCGCCGAGCGCGCCCGATCGAACGCGTTGCGGGGCTCGAGATCGCCGGTCAGGAACCGCCGCACGCGCTCGAGTTCGTTGTTGTCGGCAATGTTTCCCGCCGTTTTGATGACACGTCGCACGGTCATGGTCTGCGGATCGATCAGCAGCGTGCAACCCGCCCGGTAACGGAAATCACCGTTGTCCGGCGGCTGACCCGGCCCCTTATCCATCACTACCTGCTTCGCCGCGTCGAAATAACCCCGGCGGCGCTGGGTGATCTTGACCACCAGATCAGGCACCGCGCTGCCACGCGCCGTTCGCCGCAGCGCCGTGCGCACCAAATGGACCTCAACCGCCAGCGCGTCGGGTATCGAGGGCGAGCGGAAGATCGTCTGGCGATTCTTGATCGGATTGAGCACGATGCCGATCGCCGGCGCGAGTATCCGCCCTGGGCCCTTCACCAGCCAGCTCCAGAACGCTGCCGCGTTCATCTCCGCGTTTTGCCACTCGTTGTAGCGGTTGCTGCCGAGATCCCATGGCCGCATCCGAAATCTACGGCCTCGCTTTCTCGCATCGGTCAGGCCCTGATATTCGCCGGCTTCGCGCTCTACCTCGACCAGGGTGTTCACCTCCGCAAGCGTTAGCGAGACGCCTGCCTCGTCCATCGCCTCGTCACCGGTCGGCCACATCAGGCTCTCCACCAAAATGCTGCGCGCGTCCTTTGGACTGATGCCCCACTGGCGGAAGCTTTCGAGGAACGCAAGCCGGTAGTCATGGGTGTCGTCCGGGTTCACATCTTGGTCGGCGTTGACGATCGCCCGCAGGTAGTCGCCAAACGCGAGACCGACCGGCGGACACTGGTCGATCGCGCGGATGCACATTTGCAGCACGTACAACGCACAACGCGCGGCCTCGTCGGCCAGGCGGTTGGCAAGATCGGGATGGATATCGCCATCGCGCAGCACGCCGGTGCCTTCGGTGGCGATCCGGTAGAGGTCGGCGGTGCGCGCCTTGTAGACTTTCATGAACGCGCCGAACACCGCAGCGACCAGGATCGCGCCGCGATCATGCGGCTCGTGGGTCCGGTCGAGCGCATGCACATCCGGCTTGTGCGGAACCCAGATGCCGGTGGCGGGATCCTTCGCACCCAGCACGTCGCGCAGTGCGTTGCCGCGGCCCGATGCCGCGCCGAACTGCTGTGCGAGCTGGCCGAGCAGGTTTTCGCCGGCGAGATTGCCGCGCGTGCGCGTGATCTGGTGGCGCAACACGCCCGGATAGGCGAAGTGCTGGAACAGTGCGACGATATCTGCGAAAGCTTCATGGAAAGCCAGCATGTCGTGATTGACCGGCTCGTTGAAGCGGGGATGCACACCGTCCAGCAGCGCATGCGTCGTTTCATGAGCGATGATGTCGTGCGACAGGCAGGTGAAAACCAGCGTGCCCGGCGTGTTTGACGCGTTCTTGATGCTGACCGGAAAGTAGCCGAACAAAAGCGCCTTCTTTGCCGGACTGTAGAACGCGTTGCGATCGCGCAACGCATGCGGATAGATGCGCAGGCGCCGCACGAAGATCTCTTCGTAACCTTCGCGATGCAAGGTCCAGAGCGCGACGCGGCCGAGCGCCTGCTCGAAATGGCCGATGGTCGCCATGGCGACGGCATAGACCATCTGCTGATGAAACTGCGGGTTCGTCTCCGACGGTGCCAGGCCGCTCTGGGCCAGAATGCGCTGGTCGTTCAGGTCGACGGGCCGGTAGAACGCGCCGCTGGCCGGATCCGCATCGACGACCTCGATGTATTCACCGACCGGACCCGGCTGGAGGTCGCTTTCCCAGGGTATGCTGATCGTGATAACGCCGATTCCTGAATTGTCGAACTGGCTGGAAACACTGGGATCGAATGCAAAGATGCGCAGCTTGCGTGAGGACGGATTGGCGATGAGATCAGCTTGGGCCATTTTACTATTCCTCGATCGTGCCGGGCAAGGACGGAACGTTCTTGGTCAGTCGCAAATTTAGCCGTAGATTCTCAGCTTGGGTTCGAAGCCCGGCGCGACGTCGCAATCTATTCGGGCGAACCAGTTGCCATGCGGTCCTGCGAAATGAGGCAGCCGGTTTGACCGGTCTTCCCATCCAATAGTCACTTGATAACAATTCGAAGCTCAAATAGGCGGTTATGGTCTCACAACCAATGCTTGCATGTCAATATTGCGCCTACTGCGGCATCCTGGATCTCTGCCAGTGCGTCGCGCACCCGGCGGTCGTTGAGCGAGCGGGCCTGTGGGGTGGCGTCGTGCCCGTCGATGATCTCGCCGACGGCGGCGATCGCGGCTTACGGCCGGTTGGTCGCCGGCAAGGAGGATCGCCTGGATTGCGGCGAACCTCATTCGTGCCACGATGCCGGTGGATCAGACCATGCAGATGCAACGCTCGACAACTGATTCGCGACCATGACCGGCCATGAACTGAAACAGCTTCGCGCGGATCTCGGTGAAGCCGTCGGCAGGCCGCTGTCGGCAGCCGATATGGCCCGTCTGTGCGGTCTTGAGCCGGAGGCCGGCGCCAACATGATTCGCCGCTGGGAAGTAACCGGTCCCACCAAGCAGGTCGCCGAACAGCTCCGGGTCCTGGCGATGGCCAGCGATCGTCATTCGATCCTCGACAACTTCAACATCTTCGACCGGCACGATGTCCCCGAGACCGAGAGACCCGCGCGCCGGGAAGCCTTCCGCGAACAGATGCGGGACGAAGTCCGTCGTCGCCTCGGCTGAGGCGTTCACGCCCGATTGAGCGCGCGATCGCGTCACGTCGGCTTTTTCTTTCCGGCAGCAGCTCGCCTCGGTGACATTCGCGCCTCGATTGCCGGAGCAGCCATCCACTCACGGCGAAGTGATCGCATGATCAGAAACATCCAGCCCGGCGTTTGCGAGCTGATCGGGAAGCGCATGCCGCAATCTTTAATCGTGTGAGATGCGTTTGACGGAATCTTCGATCGAGCGGATCGGTGCGATCAACAAACACCGAACAAAACGTGCGGCGATTAAGGCCTCATTTAGAGTTCATTAAGGCCTAATTAAGCACGTAAAAATCGATGTTTCTCGAATCAGGCGGAACATTCCCGGTGTGTCCGACGGGTGACAGCATTCTGCATACAAGCAGTCTAACTGCACTGCATGGACGACGCCGCTTACGCAGCTCATCTAAAAACTAAAAATGACTCCTGGAGACTACAAGCAATGAAGAACTTCCTCCTCGGTACTGTGGCCCTGATCGCTCTCGGCGCGACCGTGCCAGCACTTGCAGCCGATATGGCCGCTCGTCCCTACACCAAGGCAGCTCCCGCGGCGTACGCGCCGATCTACAACTGGACCGGCTTCTACATCGGTGGTCACGTCGGCGGCGCCTTCGGCGGCAGCGACGGTTTCGCCGGCACCACCAACAACGGCGATGACGGCCGCTTCCTCGGCGGCGTGCAGGTCGGCGCCGACTACCAGTTCGCCCCGAGCTGGGTGCTCGGCATCGAAGGCCAGTACTCCTGGCTCGGCAGCAGCAACAACAATGTTACCTTCACCGGAACCGGCTACGCCTACAACCACAACCAGCGTGGCCTCGGCTCGGTGACCGGCCGCCTCGGCTACACCTGGGGTCCGGCTCTGCTCTACGTCAAGGGCGGCTATGCCTACTCCGACTACAACGAGACTTTGACGCTCGGCGGCGTGCCGACGGCGTTCACGACCAACAGCAGCCATCATGATGGCTACACCGTTGGCGCCGGTCTGGAATACATGTTCGCCCAGAACTGGTCGGGCAAGGTCGAGTATCAGTATTACGACTTCGGCAAGACCAACTTCGTGACGCCCGCCCTGCTGACCGGCTTCGGCAGCACCCGCAATGACGAGCACACCGTCAAGGCCGGCATCAACTACCGCTTCAACCTGGGCGCCCCGGTTGCTGCGCGTTACTGATCTCCAGTCACACGCGACACTGACGAAAGGCCGGCTTCATGCCGGCCTTTTTTCGTTGAGGCTCCCTTCGTTACGTTAGGACTCTATTAAGCACGGCGAGCGCTTGGCCCCCGACGGACTGCGCTCCGGGCGATCTGGTCACGGCATTTTATTCAAATGCCGTCTAACTCCGCTGCATGGCTGCACCGACATGCGGCGGCCAGCCAGAAGCGCCGGAGACTGAATCATGAAGCTCATTCCAGGTTTCTTGCCAAATATCGCGCGAGCCAACTTGCCAGGTATCCTCGCCGTCATCGTTCTCGGCGCCGGTGTGCCCGCCGTCGCAGCCGACCTCGGCGCCCGTCCTTACGGCCAGGCGCCGGCCTATGCGGCGCCGATCTACCAATGGACCGGCTTCTACCTCGGCGGTCACGCCGGCGGCGCGTTCAGCGGCAGCACCAACTTCAACGGCCTCGCGCTGAGCAATTATGACGCCCGATTCCTCGGTGGCGTGCAGGTCGGCGCCGACTATCAGTTCGCCGGCAACTTCGTCGTCGGCGTCGAAGGCCAGTACTCCTGGCTCAGCAGCAACAAGATCGGCGCGATCTTTCCCGCCGGCTTCGTCTACAGCAACAACCAGCGCGGACTCGGCTCCGTTACCGGCCGCCTCGGCTACGCCTGGGGTCCGGCGCTGTTCTACGCCAAGGGCGGTTATGCCTATTCCAGCCATGCTGAAACCCTGACATTCGGCGGCGCTCCGGTCGCCTTCACGCTCAACCGTGATCACCGCGACGGCTACACGGTTGGCGCCGGCATCGAATATCTGTTCACGCCGAACTGGTCGGCCAAGGCCGAATATCAGTATTACGACTTCGGCAAGAGCCGCTTCGTCGCGCCGGCCGCGCTGGTCCCGTTCGGCACGTTCAACAACGACGAGCACACCCTGAAAGCCGGCGTGAACTATCGCTTCAGCCTGGGCGGTTCGGCCGCGGCAAGGTACTGAGTCGCGCGGCACCGCACGAAAATGCCGGACCGCGGAATATGCGCCAACTTGATTTCATTGCCGGCCCTAAAAAAAATCGCGCCCGTTCAAATCCTCGTGATTTTGTTAACCCGGTAACGCGATACTGCTCACCGGAAGATTCATCCAGAACGTGTGGGCGGGGACGGCATGACGTTGCGATTCACGATCGGTAGGCTTTTCACGATAACCCGGCTTGGCGGGCTGCTGGGTCTCCTGCGTCCGCGATGGGGCGTGAGGGGCAGCCTGTTCGCCGCCTTCGCGGTGATCGCGGGCATGGCGATCGTCATCAGCGTCGGTGCCGGCATGGTGCTCGGACATCTCGGCGGGGCGATGGTCGAGCTGAGCGGACGGGACATCCCCCGCCTCGCGGCCAGCCTGCAGCTCTCCGAGCAGAGCGCAAGCCTCGCCAGCCAGGGACCGGCGCTGCTGGCCTCGCAGAGCGAGGAGATCCTGAAGGATCGCGCCAAGAAAATGAAGGAAACCCAGGCGATCACGCTGGCCAAGCTCGGCGAGATCACCGCGCTCGGCGCCGACAAGACGGTGGTGTCAAACCTCGCCGAGACCGTGAAGAACATCGACGACATGATCCAGAGCCTCGGCAACGCGGCGCGCGAGCGCCTCGAGACCGGCGTCCAGCACGATAAGCTCTACGGCGCCGTGCGCACGGCCCAGACCGCTTTCGTGAAGGCTGCCGGTCCCGCGATGATCGGCGCGCAGACCCAGCTCAACGGCATCTTCGGCGCCCCCGACTTTTCGCAAGACGAAGCAACCAAGGCAGAAAAGGTCGTCGAGCAGCTCGGCGACATCGTCGCCGGCGGCAATCTCATGGCGTTCAACCTGATAGCGGCGCTTTCGGCCGACAGCAGCGACGCGCTGGAAACCATCGAGAAGGAATTTCGCACCGCCCAACAGCGCGTAAAAAAGAATCTCGATCTGCTGCCT
The DNA here is from genome assembly GCA_043811435.1 of Pseudomonadota bacterium. GTDB lineage: Bacteria > Pseudomonadota > Alphaproteobacteria > Rhizobiales > Xanthobacteraceae > Bradyrhizobium. The sequence continues at coordinate 39,117 of JBDRNF010000164.1, read as the reverse complement.
AGCGGCTCTTCGACCACGGCGCTTCGCACCGCGGCCACGGGCGTGATGGGGCTGGGCGAGGGCAAGACCGGCGTCTTCAAGATCCGCCAGAAGGAGCTCGACGCCGCCGACTACGGCCAGATCATTCTCGAGGAAAGCCGCAAGCTCAATGTCGGGCTCGGCATCAGCGTACAGCAGCTCGTCGAGGGCGTCCGGAACGAAACCGACGCTTCGACCAGCCAGGCGCGCAAGGAGATTTCGCTGGCGACCATCATCATGCAGGCGCTGGGCGCGGCGACCCTGATCGGATCCGTGCTGTTCGTCTGGCTTTATGTCGGCCGCAGCATCCTGCGGCGGATCGGCAGGCTGCAGCACTCGATGCAGGTGCTGTCCAGCGGCGATCTCGAGACTGAAATCTTTCGGTCGAACCAGCACGATGAAATCGGGGCGATGGCCGATTCGCTCGAGGTGTTCCGCGAGAGCATGATCGAGGCCCGCGCGCTGAGTGCCGAGCAGGACAAGGACCGCATCGCCAAGGCCGAGCGCGCCTCGCGCATGGAGGCGCGGATCGTCGAATTCGAGGCTACCGTGCGCACCGCGCTCGACACCCTGCAGACCTCGGCCAATTCGATGCAGAGCACGGCGCAGGCCATGTCGGTGACATCAGATCAGTCCAGCGCACTGGTGAGCGCGGTGGCGTCCGCCGCCGAGGAAACCTCGGTCAACGTGCAGACGGTGTCCGCGGGCACCGAGGAACTGTCGTCATCGATCTCCGAAATCGGCCGTCAGGTGGTGACGTCGACGCAAATCGCCCGCAAGGCGGTCGAGGATGCCGGCACCACCGACGCCACCATGCAGGGGCTTGCCGACAATGCCGGCCGCATCAGCGTCGTGGTCGATCTCATTCAGACCATCGCATCGCAGACCAACCTGCTGGCGCTCAACGCCACCATCGAGGCCGCGCGCGCCGGCGAGGCCGGCCGCGGATTTGCCGTGGTCGCTTCCGAGGTGAAGAGCCTCGCCAACCAGACCGCGAAGGCGACCGACGAAATCCGCCAGCAAATCGCCAGCATGCAGACGGTGACGACCTCGGCGGTCGGCGCCATCAGGAACATCTCGACGACGATCAGCGAGATCAACGAGGTGACCGCGGCGATCGCAGCGGCGGTCGAGGAACAGGGTGCGGCGACGCGCGAGATCGCCCGCAACATTCAGCACGCCGCCGGCGGCACCTCCGAGGTTTCCAGCAACATCGTCGGGGTCTCCACCGCGTCCGCCGAGGCCGGCGCCGCCGCCGGCGAGGTGCTGAGCGCATCGGCGGCCCTGCGCCGCGAGGCCGACGTGCTGCGTTCGGAAATCGACGCCTTCCTGTCCAACATCCGGGCGGCTTAGTTTTCTTATCCCTCCCCCCGCGCAGCGGTGGGGAGGGTGGCATTGTTGTGAGCACAGCGAACAACAATGCCGGGTGGGGGGTGCTTCAGCGCGTTCAACTGCCAGATCATTTGCTGAAGCACCCCCCACCCGACCGGGCGTCGGCCGGCCACCCTCCCCACCGCTGCGCGGGGGGAGGGATAGGAACCCCGCGTTTTCACACTCCCATTTCTTTTTCGGCTGGCGCCGCGCCGATTGTGCGGTTAAGTCGATAGTGACAAATCGCGAACCCCAACCGATGCATTCAAAAACAGATACGGTACCCTCCTCGGCCGAGGCGCTGCGCTACCCCTGGGAAAATCACCCCGGCCACGATCAGGTCGTCGAGGTGAGGCCCGGTGTGTTGTGGGTCCGGCTCAAGCTGCCGTTCCGTCTCAACCACGTGAATATCTATCTGCTCGCCGACGGCGACGGCTGGGCGATGGTGGATTCCGGCTTCGGCAACGAGGAGACCATCGCGGCCTGGACCGCTTTGTTCGAGGGCCCGCTGAGCCATGTGAAGATCACGCGGCTGATCGTGACCCATTCGCATCCCGATCACGTCGGTCTCGCCGGATGGATCGTCGACCGCTTCGATTGTCCGCTTCAGATGTCGCAGGTGGAATACCTGCAGTCGGTCTATCACCAGAACCGCGGCACCGAGGACCGGCGCAACGCGCAGCGCCTGTTCTTCCGCCGTCACGGCATGGACGAGAGCCTGACCGACAAATTGCTCGGCCGCGGCCAGGATTACCTGAAGCGGGTCTCCACCCTGCCGCCGTCCTATCGCCGGCTCTCGCATGGCGACGAGGTTTCGATCGGGACACGGCGCTTCAAGGTCATCACCGGCGGCGGTCATGCGCTCGACCAGGTGATGCTGTATTGCGCCGCCGACAAGCTGTTCCTGTCCGCCGATCAGGTGCTGAGCAAGATCTCGCCCAATGTCAGCGTCTGGGCGGTCGAGCCCGACCAGAATTCACTCGGCGAATATCTGGCCTCGCTGGCCAGCCTCACCACCACGCTGCCCTATGATTTGCTGGTGCTGCCCGGCCACGGCGTGCCGTTCTACGGATTGAAGACCCGCATCAAGCAGCTGGCCGATCATCACGAGGAACGCTGCGGACTGATCGCCGACGCCTGCCGGGAAATCCCGCAGACCTCGAAGGAACTGGTGCCGGTGGTGTTCCACAAGCACGTACTCGACGTGCACCAGATGGGCTTTGCCGCCGGCGAATTGATTGCGCACGTCAATTACATGCTGGTCGAGGGGCGGCTGGTGGCCGAGGAAACCGACGGCGTGCTGCGCTTCAGGACCACCTGAAGGCCGAAACGGACCGCATCCCGCGACGACTACTCAGAGCAAGCGCTTGCGGATGGCTTCCTCGACGGCGGCGAGTTCCTGATTGGCCCTGTAGAGCTTGGCCTCGGCGGCCTGGGCGCGAAATTCGGCGGCTACCGTTCGTTCTTCCGCACCGACAATCCGCGATTGGGCCTGCTGCAAGGCCCTCGATACGTCCTGAAGCTTGCCATTGAGTTCGTTGACGACCTCGCGGCGCGCGCGCTCCGCTGCGTCCCTTTGCTGCTCTGCGAGCCGCAGTTTTTCGGCGAAATCTTCGCACACCGACTGCGCCCGCGCTTCGGCTTCGCGCGCCTGGTCTTCCATGCCCTTGAAGATTTCGGCCGCCTGATGCACGAGGTCGAGCGCGGTGGCGCCGTTACCCCCGGTGGCGGAGGGGGCCAGGCTCACAATGTTTTCGGGCTCCGCGGCCGCCGGGGCGGAAGCCCTGTACCGATAGTTCCAGATGTCGTCACGGAGCTGCTGATTTGCGCGGAACGCCATACGCGTGACCCTTGTTGGAATCCTCGCGTCAAAACTACCGCCAACATGGTAAAGTGCGGGTTAATCGACGCCCGTTCAGCGCCGCGGCTTTTTGGCCGGCATTCTTCCGGCGCACAACCCCGCCGGCCTTGCGGCCCTTCGACCGCGGTTCCCCCAGACCCCTCCCGCGCATCCGGGAACACGCCCGGCGCCGTGGGGGGCGAGCTCGCAAAAGCGGGCTGCGGACGCGGTGCGATACCGGACTGAAGGCCTCCTTGATCCTGATCAAGGCCCCGATTCCCGCTCGACATTAATTGTAGAAGCGCTCTAAAAAGGGGCTCGCCGCTCCGGCTTCACGCTCCGTTTCAGGTCCCGCGATGGATTACAGCCAATTCTTCAGCACAGCCCTCAGCCGCCTGCATGACGAGCGGCGCTACCGGGTTTTCGCCGATCTCGAGCGGATCGCGGGCCGGTTCCCGCACGCGGTGTGGCATTCCCCGAACGGGCCGCGCAACGTCGTGATCTGGTGCTCCAACGACTATCTCGGCATGGGCCAACACCCGAAAGTGGTCGGCGCCATGGTCGAGACCGCCACCCGGGTCGGCACCGGCGCCGGCGGCACCCGCAACATCGCGGGCACCCATCATCCCCTGGTGCAGCTCGAGGCCGAACTGGCCGACCTGCACGGCAAGCAAGCCGCGCTGCTGTTCACCTCCGGCTACGTCTCGAACCAGACCGGCATCTCGACGATCGCGAAGCTCATTCCCAACTGCCTGATCCTGTCGGATGCGCTCAACCACAATTCGATGATCGAAGGCGTCCGCCAGGCCGGCTGCGAGCGCCAGATCTTCCGCCACAACGACATGGCGCATCTGGAAGAATTGCTGCGCGCCGCGGGTCCGGACCGGCCCAAGCTGATCGCATGCGAGAGCCTGTATTCGATGGACGGCGACGTGGCCCCGCTGGCCCAGATCTGCGATCTCGCCGAGCGCTATGGCGCGATGACCTATGTCGACGAGGTTCACGCGGTCGGCATGTACGGCCCGCGCGGCGGCGGCATCGCCGAGCGCGACGGCGTCATGCACCGCATCGACGTTCTGGAGGGCACGCTGGCCAAGGCGTTCGGCTGTCTCGGCGGCTATATCGCCGCCAGCGCCGACATCATCGATGCCGTGCGATCCTATGCGCCCGGCTTCATCTTCACCACCGCGCTGCCGCCGGCGATCTGCTCGGCCGCCACCGCAGCGATCAAGCATCTCAAAACCTCGAGCTGGGAGCGCGAGCGCCATCAGGACCGCGCCGCCCGCGTCAAGGCGATCCTCAACGCCGCGGGCCTGCCCGTGATGTCGAGCGAGACCCATATCGTGCCGCTGTTCGTCGGCGATCCCGAGGGCTGCAAGCGGGCCTGCGATATCCTGCTGGAAGAGCACGGCATCTATATCCAGCCGATCAACTACCCGACCGTCGCCAAAGGCAGCGAGCGGCTGCGGATCACGCCCTCACCCTATCACGACGACGGCCTGGTCGATCAGCTCGCCGAAGCGCTGCTGCAGGTCTGGGAGCGCCTCGGCCTGCCGCTGCGCGCGAAATCGCTGGCGGCCGAATAGCCCCCGGCCTCGCCCCGAAATCCCCGGTTTCGGGGCGCTCACGCACGATGCTTTGCCGGTTCAATCCGGCTATACTCCCCCGGCGGCTGTCGTTTGCGCGGGCCGAACGACGGGGGAGGTAAGGCGCGATGCTGCACGACTGGGGCGTGATCGCAGCCGCTTTCGGCTACATCGGGTTCCTGTTTGTCGTCGCAAGCTATGGCGACCGGCTCTCGCCGACCCAGCGCGGCCGCGCCGGCGCGATGATCTATCCGTTGTCGCTGGCGATCTACTGCACCTCCTGGACGTTCTTCGGTTCGGTCGGCTTCGCCACCCGCACCGGCGTCGACTTCCTCGCGATCTATCTCGGCCCGATCCTGATGATCGCGTTCTGCACGCCCCTGCTGCGCCGCGTCATCAAGCTGGCGAAGTCGCAGAACATCACCTCGATCGCCGATTTCATCGCCGCCCGCTACGGCAAGAGCCAGGCGGTCGCGGCCACCGTCGCCGTGATCGCGATCGTGGGTTCGGTTCCCTACATCGCCTTGCAGCTCAAGGCGGTGGCGGCCTCGCTCGGAACGATCCTCGGCGAAGACCAGGCCTTCTCCTCGATTCCGATCATCGGGGACGTCGCGCTGATCGTGACGCTGGCGATGGCTGCCTTCGCGGTACTGTTCGGGACCCGACAGACCGACGCGACCGAACACCAGCATGGCCTGATGCTGGCGATCGCCACCGAATCCATCGTCAAGCTGGTGGCTTTCATCGCGGCCGGTGCCTTCGTCACCTTCTGGATGTTCTCGCCGGTCGAGCTGATCGAGCGCGCGATGAAAAGCCCGGAAGCCGTACGGGCGATCGAGTACACGCCCTCGATCGGCAACTTCCTCACCATGACGCTGCTGTCGTTCTTCGCGATCATGCTGCTGCCGCGGCAGTTTCACGTCAGCGTGGTGGAGAATTCCAGCGACGCCGAGGTGGGCCGGGCGCGCTGGCTGTTTCCGCTGTATCTGGTCGCCATCAACCTGTTCGTGATTCCGATCGCGATCGCCGGGCTCGTAACCTTCCCGTTCGGCGCCGTCGAATCCGACATGTATGTGCTGGCGCTGCCGATAAAGGCCGATCATCCCGCACTGAGCATCCTCGTCTTCGTCGGCGGCCTGTCGGCGGCGACCGCCATGGTGATCGTGGAATGCGTCGCGCTGTCGATCATGCTCTCGAACGATATCGTGGTGCCGCTGGTACTGCAGCGAAGCCGCGAATCCCGCGCCGGCCAGAAGGATTTCGGCAATTTCCTGCTCCGGGTCCGCCGCTTTGCGATTCTCGCCATCATGGTGATGGCCTATTTCTACTATCGCGCGCTCGGCAATGCCCAGTTGGCGGCGATCGGCCTGCTGTCCTTTGCCGCGATCGCGCAGCTGGCGCCGTCGTTCTTCGGCGGCCTGTTCTGGCGCCGCGCCACCGCGCGGGGCGCCATGGGCGGCATGCTGGTCGGCGTCGCGGTATGGATCTACACGCTGTTCCTGCCGAGCTTCCTCGAAGGCAATGCCGCCGGCATGCTGCTGCTGCAGCACGGCCCGTTCGGCATCGAGGCGCTGCGTCCGCGCGCCTTGTTAGGCGCCGACCTGCCGCCGCTGCTGCACGGCGTGCTGTGGTCGCTGTCGCTCAATCTCCTGACCTATATCGTGCTGTCGCTGGCGCGCCAGCCGTCCTCGATCGAACGGCTGCAGGCCGACCTGTTCGCGCCGAGCACGCTGGCGCCGATGAACCCGGCCTTCCGGCGCTGGCGCACCACGGTGACCGTGCAGGACATGCAGAGCACGGTGGCGCAATATCTCGGTCCCGATCGCGCCGGTCATTCGTTCGAGGCCTTCGCGATCGCCCGCAACACCGCGCTCGACCCGGCCGCGCCCGCCGACTTCGAATTGCTGCAGCACGCCGAGCATCTGATCGCCTCGTCGATCGGGGCGGCGTCCTCGCGGCTGGTGATGTCGCTGCTGTTGCGCAAGCGCACCGTCTCCGCCAAGGCGGCGCTGAAGCTGCTCGACGATTCCCACGCCGCACTGCATTTCAACCGCGAGGTGTTGCAGACCGCGTTGAACCATGTGCGACAGGGCATCGCCGTGTTCGACGAGGAACTGCAGCTGATCTGTTCGAACCGCCAGTTCGGCGAAATTCTCGGGTTGCCGCTGCACCTCGTGCAGATCGGAATTCCGCTGCGGGAGATCCTGGAATTCATGGGGGCGACCAGCCCTTCCGGCCTCGGCGAGCGCGACAGTGCCGCTCTTCTGGACATGCGCCTGGCCGCCTACACCACCGAAGGCGAGCCCTATCTGGAGCGCCTGCCCGACCGTCACATGGTGATCGAGGTGCGCGCCAACCGGATGCCCGGCGGCGGGCTGGTGATCACCTTCTCCGACGTCACGCCGTCGTTCGAGGCGGCCGAGGCGCTGGAACGCGCCAATGCGACGCTGGAAAAGCGGGTGCGGGACCGCACCGAGGAACTCACCCGCCTGAACTCGGAACTGGCGCGGGCCAAGAGCACCGCCGAGGACGCCAACATCTCCAAAACGCGTTTCCTGGCAGCCGCCAGTCACGACATCCTGCAGCCGCTGAACGCGGCGCGGCTTTACGTCACCAGCCTGGTGGAACGCCAGAACGGCGGCGAGGATTCGCGGCTCGTGGAAAACATCGACGACTCGCTGGAGGCGATCGAGGAAATCCTCGGAGCTCTCTTGGACATCTCGCGGCTGGACGCCGGCGCCATGACGCCGTCGATCTCGAGTTTCAAGATCGGCGACCTGATGCGTTCGCTGGAAATCGAATTCGCGCCGATTGCCCGGGACAAGGCGCTGAAGCTCACCTTCGTGCCGAGTTCGCTGGCAGTGGGATCCGACCGCCTGATGCTGCGCCGGCTGCTGCAGAACCTGATCTCCAACGCCATCAAATACACCCCGCGCGGGCGCGTGCTGGTCGGTTGCCGGCGTCACGGCCAAAGCTTGCGGATCTGCGTCTATGACACCGGCGTCGGCATTCCCGTGGTCAAGCGCGGCGAGATCTTCAAGGAGTTTCACCGGCTGGAACAGGGCGCGCGGATCGCGCGCGGCCTCGGCCTCGGGCTATCGATCGTCGAGCGCCTCGCCCGCGTCCTCCACCACGGCATCGCCCTCAACTCCAATGTCAGCGGCGGCTCGTTCTTCTCGGTGACGGTTCCGGTTGCCGGCGCCGCCACTCAAACCGGGGCGGTCACCAGCGCGACGCCGCTATCCAGGACGCCGATGAGCGGCTCGCTGATCGTCTGCATCGAGAACGATCCGGCGATCCTCGACGGCATGAAGACCCTGCTGACGGCGTGGGACGCCGAGGTCATCGCGGTGGCCGATCCCGACGCCGCCATCGAGGCGATCGAGGCCGCCGGCGGACCGGTCACCGGCCTGCTGGTCGACTATCACCTCGACCGCGGCAACGGCGTGGCCGCGATCCGCGACATCCGCCGCCGCTTCGGCGAGAGCATTCCGGCGATCCTGATCACCGCCGATCGCAGTCCGCATGTGCGGGACGCGGCGCGCGACGAGAACATCGCGGTGCTCAACAAGCCGGTCAAGCCGGCGAGCCTGCGAGCGCTGCTCGGACAGTGGCGGACCCAGCAGATGGTCGCGGCGGAATAGCTGCACAGGCTGTCCCAATCCCATGGGGTCAATGATGAAGGCACAAGAATTCGACATCCTGTCGCGCGAGTTTCACGCAGATCCGTTTCCCACGCTTGAGCGGATGCGGGCCAGGGGCCCGGTTGTCGGCGTCAAGCTGCCGATCGTGGGACATACATGGCTCGCGGTCACACATGATGCCTGCGCAGCATTGTTGAAGGATCACGCAAGCTTCGCGCGCAACCCCGCCAATGCGGGGAGCAGGACACAGGAGCGAATCCTCAGGTTCCTGCCCAGGACGATCGGCATTCTGGCGCTGAATATGCTCGGCCACGACGATCCCGAGCACCGCCGGCTACGCGGCCTTGTCGACCAGGCATTCCAGCGCCGCACGATCGAGGCCATGAAACCCGTGATCGCGGACATCGCCGATCGCCTTCTCGACAGGCTGGATGGAAGGACAGAGGCCGAGCTGATGTCCGAATTCTGCCGGGACCTTCCGCTTTCGGTGATCTGTGCGATGCTCGGCCTTCCCGAGCAGGATCACGATCGATTCAAGAACTGGCTGGGCGGGCTCAAGGACACCGCCAATATCGGCGCCGTGATCCGTGCCATCCCCGGCGTAATCAGGGTCGTCCGCTATCTTCGCCGCGTCTCGGGACCGGGAGGCGGAGCGCTGCCCGACGGACTGATCGCCGCGCTGCGCGAGGCCGAAACCGAAGGACAGACGCTGAGCGAGGACGAACTGGTATCGATGATCTTCCTGCTGTTCGGAGCCGGACAGGAAACCACGACCCACCTGATTTCGGGCGGACTCTTCGCCTTGCTGTCGCACGAGGATCAACTGCGTCAGCTGCGGAGCGACCCGGCCCTGATGCCGCTCTGCGTCGAGGAGTGCCTGCGCTACGTATCGCCTGTTCAGATGACGAAGCCGCGATTCGCGACCCGGGGTGTCGTCTGGCAGGGACAGCAATTCCGCCGCGGCGACATGTTCGCCGGACTGCTCGCGGCGGCAAACTGCGATCCGGCGAAGTTCGAACATCCCCACAGTTTCGACATCACGCGGCATCCCAACCCGCACCTTTCCTTCGGCACGGGCGTACATTTTTGTCTCGGCTTCCAGCTCGCCCGGGCGGAAACCGCGATCGCATTCGAGCGCATCCTCGCACGCTTCCCGGACATGCGCCTCGCCCCGCAAGCGAAGATCGAGTGGCACAAGCGCCTTGGCATACGCGCCCTGACGCAGCTGCCGGTACGGCTCGCGGCCTGAGGCGGTGCTGGTGGAACCGCGCGGCGGCGCGGCCCGTCAATGCCCGTGCAGATAGATTGCGTAGGAACTCAGCAGGTAAACGATCAACAGGGAGAGGCTGACCCAGCCAATGGTGCCATGGAAGCGCGTGGCTGGCCGGTAGAGAAGCGCGACAATCAGGATTCCGGACATTATCACGGCGGCGAAGGCCGTTATGGCGTGCGCTGTCGACACCGCTGAAAGCAGCGGTCCCTGCACGTAGAAAATGTCATCAATCGCCAGGATAAGCACGTCGAACAAGTTGCTGCCCAGCAGATTGGCAATGGCCAGATCGAGCGCGCCAAGGCGCAGCGCACTGATGGTCACGACCAGTTCGGGCAGCGAGGTTGCACCGGCGACCAGAAGCGTGCCGACGAATGTAGCCCGCCAGCCCATGACATCGGCGATCTCGACTCCGATGAACGGCAGCCAAGTGCCGGCGACGACTACGACGGCGGCAGCGGCAAGGTAGCGGGTGACCGCCATCTTCAGCGTGACCTCCGGGTCGTTGTCGGTGGCCGCCATCGGTGCAGGCCTCCGACGCTCGTAAACGAAGGCCGAGCGCATCGCGACAAGATAGAGAACGAGGATAATGGGCGTGTAGACGCCGACGTGCAGGAGTTTGAGATCGAGGCCGTTGCGGCCGAGCAGGAGCGAGACTCCGGCAAATCCGATCAGGATGACGCCGAAGCCCGCCGTCAGGATGTGTCCCTGATCCATGCGACTATACATCGGAGCATCCCGGTGTATCGCATCGAGAACGACGAGCATTGCCAGGTTGAAAATGCAGCTTCCCAAGGCATCGCCGACTGCAATATCGGGCGCGTCAGCCATGGTGACCGCGCTGACGCCGGTAAACAGCTCGGGCAAGGATGTCGCGGTGGCGAGCAGGAGCAAGCCGATCCATGTCCGCGAAACGCCCGTTCTCCGGGCAATGACGTCACCATAACGTGTCAGGACCGGACCGGCGAAGCCGATCAACGCCGCACACATGGAGAATTTCACCCAGACCATGGCAATGATCATTGTCTGCAGCGTCCCGTCGTCATGATTTCCCGGTCTGAATGTAAACGGCTATCTGCACTGCGTTCACGGTGCAGACCGAGGTAGGTTAAGGCCCTTTCGGCGAGGATCGATTGCTTCAGGTCAATGCTTGACGACGCGGCGGTCGAAAAAGGACATTGCGAGTCTCGCGCTGCGCCTGTCCCGGCAGGGCCTGGATCAAACTCCACGGACGGATTCTCGGGCCGGTAGCCCCCGGAGCGTCGGCCCGCAGCGATCGTCGGCTCGACGCCGCTACTGCGCGACGCCGAAGAACAGGTTCGGGAAGTACAGCGCGATGTCAGGGAACATGATCAGGATCAGTACGCCGACCAGGGTCACAAGCACGTACGGGATCACCGACCAGTAGATGTCGCCCATCGTGACTTCCGGCGGCGCCACGCTCTTCAGATAAAACAGGTTGAAGCCGAAAGGTGGCGTCATGTAGCCGATCTCCATCATGATGATGAAGATCACGCCGAACCAGATCGGGTCGAAATTGTAGGCCTGAACCACCGGCAGGAAGACCGGCAGCGTGATCAGCATGATTCCGACCGGGTCGAGCACCATGCCCAGGATCAGCAGCACGAACAGCATGAACGCGAGCGCCCCCCATTTGCCGCCGGGAATGAGCGACATCATGTGGTTCATCAGTTCGTTGGCGCCCAGCGTCGTGTAGGCGGTGGAGAATGCATGCGCCGCGAACAGGATCCACATGATCAGCGCGGTCAGCCGCAGGGTCTGGACCGCCGCGTCGGTCAGCACCTGCTTCGACAGCTTGCGATGAACGGCCGAGGCGACCAGTGCGCCGAACACCCCGAGCGCGGCAGCCTCGGTCGGCGTTGCGAAGCCGCCGAAGATGGCGCCGAGCACCAGAAACACGATGAACAGCGGCAGGAACACCGCCTTCAGCGATTCGAACTTCATTTTCCAGTCGCCGCGCTCCTCGATCGGCAAGGCGGGCGCGAGCGAAGGCTGCAGCCAGGCACGCACGCCGATATAAATCGAAACCAGCACGAACAGCAGGATACCCGGACCGATGCCGGATGCGAACAGCCGGCCGACCGACACCTCGGTCAGCAGCGCGTACAGCACCATCAGGATCGACGGCGGAATCAGGATGCCCCAGCCGCCGCCAGCGTTGATCGCGCCGACCGCAAGCCGCTTGTCGTAACCCCGTTCCAGCATCCGCGGCAGCGCGATCGTGCCCATCGTCACGACCGCGGCGCCGCTGATCCCGCTCATCGCGGCGAAGATCGCGCAGATCGCGACGGTGCCGATCGCAAGCCCGCCGCGAAAGCCGCCGAACCAGAGGTGCATCATCCGGTAAAGGTCGTTCGCGACGCCCGATTTCTCCAGCAGCATCGCCATGTAGACGTACATCGGTATCGCGATCAGCGTGAAGCTCATCATCGAGTCCCAGAACTTGGACGCGACGATGTAGAATCCGACCGGACCCATCGTGAAATACAGGAAGATGACCGAGATGCCGCCGAGGGTGAAGGTGAGCGGCGTGCCGATGAACAGGAAGAACAGCAGCGAACCGAAGAAGAGAAGCGTGAGAAGTTCGACTGACACGATGGATCCGTTCGTTCAATGAGAGGGTTCGTCGGTCGCCTGCTTGCCGAACGTGTCCGGATCGTTGTCCAGACCCATGACCGTGCGGATATCCGAGACCAGCCGAACGAAGCCCTGCAGCAACAAAAGCACCGCGGCGACCGGAATCATGATCTTGACCGGCCAAATATGCGGATTCCAGATACTGGACGATCTCTCGAATTTTTCCGCGGAGTCCCAGGCCATGTCGACCCCCTGCCATATCAGGACCGCGAGGAAGAGGAAGAACAGGAACGAGGTGGCGAGATCGACGAGCGCCTTGTTGGCGCGGCTGAACTTGCCGTAGATGATGTCGACATTGACATGGGCGCGCTCGACGAGAAGGTAACCGCCTGCGATCACCGCGTACCCGCCGAAGATCAGCTGTGCGAACTCGGCGGTCCAGATCGCCGCGCTGCCGACGACGTAGCGCATGATCACGTCGGCCATCAGCAGCAGGAAAATCGGCACGATCAGCCATGCCGCGACCTTGCCGATCCACATATTCAGGCGAGTGACCGCCCTGGCGAGTTTCAGCATCCCGTGACCCGTATCAGGTTGACGACCGCAAACCCGCGGCGCGCGCTGGCGCCGCCGGCCATTTTCCGGGAACCATGTCGAAAATCAGCCGTGCCGCATGCCGCGCCCCCACCGGCCGGCGGCACGTAACGTCAGGCGTAACCGAGGTCGCTCATCAGCTTGGTCAGGGCCTCGCCACCCTTGCTCGCAACAGGCCCCTTGGCGATCTCCTTCTGGAGAATGCCCTTCGAAGCATCGGCGAACTTCTTGATTACGTCGTCGGGAAAGCGAACCACCTCGACCTTCATCTTCGTCTTGCCGGTGGTCAGCGCGATCGCTTCCTTGTGCAGGTACTCGACCGAGCGGAGGAAGTAGCGCTCCTCGACCAGCGCGGTGAACATCAGCCGAAGGTCGGCCGGCAGCTTGTCGAGCGCGGCGGTGTTGACGATCCAGCAGTCGGTGTTGACGCCGAGCGCCGGCTTCATGTGATACGGCGCGACCTCCCAGAACTTCATCGACAGCGCGCCGATCGCCGCGCCCCAGTGAGCACCGTCGACGACGCCGGTCGAGATCGCCTGGTAGATCTCGGGACCGGCGACCTGCTGCGGCGAAGCGCCGGCTGCCGCCAGGTATTCGAGCATCGTGCCGGCCGAACGCACCTTCAGCGTTCCGAAGTCGGCCATCGAGTCGACTTTTTTCTTCAGCACGACCTCGGTCGGATAGACCTTTTCGCCCATCAGGATCACGCCCTTCGGACGCAATTCGTCGTTGACCATCTTCTCGATGCCGAGATTCTTGGTCAGGTGCATCAATTCCCAGGTCTCGCGCAGCGTACCCGGCACGCCGTAGTACAGTCCCATCGCCTGCGCCTCGCCGAGGATGTAGGCCGGCGAGATGGTGCCCATCTGGACGACACCCTTGCGGACGACGTTGAAGATCTCGCGGTCCTTTGCGATCTCGCCCGCACCGTAAAGTTCCAGCTTGAAGCGGCCGTCGGTGCGCGCTTCGAGCTCCTTTTGAAGCACGACGAGACTGTCATTGAAGGAGCCCGAGGCCTTGGGCCAGTGCGACTGTACCTTCCAGGAGACCTTCTCCTGCGCATGCGCGGTGCCGATGATGGCGGGCATCGCGACCGCTGCAACGGAACCCTTCAGTATGTTTCGGCGATTGAACGTGCTGTCTCGTTCCGACATGTCGTTTCCCTCCATGGCCAACCGATTGAATGGGCTGAGCGTTTGTTTTTTGGAATGAGACCATGGGACTCCGTGGCAGTCAATCGGCGCTTCGCGCGCACGTTCCGCTCCGCGGAATGGCGACGCCTACACCTGAGAGATTACGGACTGTCCCTTTGCGGGCTCCGCATCAGGGGCGCAACTCCGGCTAGAACGAATTTCCGTTTTCTTCCGTGATGCTTCGATCACGGGATTCGCCATCACAAATAGGACAGGATCAGATACGTGGCCAGCATGATGGTCATCCAGAATGCCATCGCGCCGGTCGGCCAGGTGCGGGCGAGGATGCCATCGAGTCCGTGATAGCGCTGGACACCCGATGACATCCACCGCACGGCGCGTCCGGTTGAATCCACGACGCCATTCCACGCCGTCTCCGCCGCCCGGTTCAGAATTCGAGCCAGCGCGAGACCGAGCCTTCGATACAGCCAGTCGACGTCGAGCGTGATCGTCAGTGTCCGCTTCAGCCAGCCGCGCATCAGGAAAAATGCGAGGCCGGAGAACAGCAGCAGTTGCAGATAGAACACCACGTGGCTCGCGGTGTAGGGAACATAGTCGACCGGATAGGGCAGGATGGCGTAAAGCGGCCCGGGCAGCACACCGATGCCGATGCAAAGCGCCGCGCACAGCACCATCGCGGCGCGCATGTTCCAGGGCGGATCGGCCGGCCGCAGGCCCGAATCCTTCTGAAAGAAGACGAACCAGGGAAACTTGATGCCGGCGTACAGGGATGTGCCGGCCGAGGCGGCGGCCAACAGGTACCACACCACCTCGAGCCGCTGGACACCCGCGGCTTCCGAGATCATCGATTTCGACACGAAGCCCGACGTCAGGGGAAACGAGGATATCGACAGCGCGCCGACGATGCCGCACACGGTCGTGAGCGGCATCGTGCGAAACAGTCCGCCGAGATCGGTGCATTTGCGCTTGCCGGTCATGTAGAGAACCGACCCTGCCGACATCAGCAGCAACGCCTTGTAGGCGATGTGCGCGAAGGCATGCGCGGCGACGCCATTGAGCGCCAGTTCGGTGCCGATGCCGATACCGGTCACCATGAATCCCACCTGGCTTACGATGCTGTACGCCAGGATGCGGCGCATGTCGTTTTCCAGGATCGCGTATACGATCCCGTAGAACACCATGAACAGTCCGACATAGATCAGCAGCTCGGTGCCCGGAAAGCAGCGCAGCAAAACATAGACCGCGGCCTTGGTGGTGAAGGCCGAGAGGAACACCATACCGCTCCACGAACTCTCGGGGTAGGCGTCGGGCAGCCAGGACGAGATCGGCCAGGCGCCAGCGTTGATCAGGAACCCGGCGAGGATCAGCCCTCGCGACAGGCTGTCGAGCTCAAGCTTGCCTAGCGCCAGCGAGCCGGTCGAAGCGATCTCGCCGGCAATGCCGGCCATCAGCAGCACGCCGCCGAGCAAATGGATGGCGGCGTATCTCAGTCCCGCTCCACGCGCGGACGGTCCGCCGCTCCACACTACCAGGGTAGAGGCGATCGCCATCAGCTCCCAGAAAACAAACAGGCTGATCAGGTCGCCCGCGAACACCACGCCGATGGCGCCGCCAGCATAGCAGAAGGCCGCAGCAAGCTCGACCACGCGGCTCTGGTTCAATGCGAACAGGCCGCCGGCGAATGCCACGCCTGCGAACACCGTCGCGAACAGTCGGGACAGCGCATCGCCCTTGACCGGCGTGAGTTCGTAGCCGAGGAACGGCATCCGCAGCGCCGCCCCGTCGGGCACCTGCCATACCAGCAACAGCGTCGCCAGCGGCAGCGCGAGAATCGTGAATCCACGCAGCCGGACAGGCAGCATCGGCAGCACCAGGCCGCCGATGATCAGCACGATGGCCGGCGGAAGGACGCTAGCTGTCATAATAGGTGTCCGGCCGCTTCAGGACGGCGCCAAGCGCGTTGGCGAACACGATCATGGCGACGCAAGCCGCGAAACCGAACCAGGCGCCGAAGCCAGGCGTGCCATCCAGTCCGAAATAAGGGTGGTGGTCGATCGCGAGGTCCATCAACACGGTTGCCGCGAGCACGACCAGCGCGCCGATCCTGAGCCGCTTGATCGTGCTTGCGCGGGTAAGCCAGTGATCGTCCGGGTGGTCGTCCAAGCGGTCGTTCATGACTCAACGCCCCATCATCAGTGTTGCCAGCGCATAGGGAATGCCGGGCATAAAGAACAACAGCATCGATCCGGCCGCCGTCGCGGTCAGCGCCATCACCATCGGCCACGGCGCCTCGCCGTGCGCGGGTCCATGCCCGTTGTCCGGCGGTTCGCGGAAGAATGCGCGAAAAACGATCGGCAGAAAATAGCCGGCGTTGAGCAATGTGCTCGCGACGATCACCGAGACCGCCAGCCAGTTGGCCGTCTGCATCGCCCCGGTGAGAATGAACCATTTGCCGAGGAAGCCGGCGGTCGGCGGAAGACCGATCATGCCGAGCGCGCCGATCGTGAAGGCCGCCATGGTCCACGGCATGCGCCGGCCGATGCCGTCCAGCTGGCTGACCTCGGAAAGATGCGCAGCCGTATAGATCGAGCCGGCGGCGAAGAACAGGGTGATCTTGCTGAAGGCGTGGGCGGCAATATGCATCGCGGCGCCGGTCAGGGAGATCGGCGCCAGGATCGCAACGCCGAGCATGACATAAGAAAGTTGCGAGATGGTCGAGTAGGCGAGCCGGCGTTTCAGATTGTCCTGCCGCAACGCCACGATGGAGGCGACGATCACCGTCGTCCCCGCCACCGCCGTCAACCATGCCGATTGCCCCAATGCGGCGAGATTGTCGACGCCGAAAACGAACACCGCCACCTTGACCACCGTGAATACGCCGGCCTTGACCACCGCCACCGCGTGCAGCAGCGCGCTGACCGGCGTCGGCGCCACCATCGCCGCCGGCAGCCAGAAATGCAGCGGCATCACCGCCGCCTTGCCGATGCCGAAAACGTAGAGCGCGAGCAGCACGGCGATCACGGGGGCGCCGGCCTTGCCGGCGAGGCTGCCGCCCGGCGTGAAATCGAGCGTGCCGGCGATCGCCCAGGTGGCGATGATCGCCGGCAACAGCAGCAGCAGCGATGTGCCGATCAGCAGCAGAAGATAGAGACGGCCGGCGCGAACGGCCTCTTCGTTTCGCTTGTGCGTCACCAGCGGATAGGTCGAGAGCGTCAATGCCTCGTAACACAGGAACAGCGTGAACAGGTTCCCGGCGAACGCGAGTCCGATCGTGCTGCCGAGCGCGATGGCAAAGCAGACGTAGAACGTGGTCTGGCGCGGCTCGTCGTTGGCGCGCATGTAGCCGATCGAATAGATCGAATTGACCACCCACAACGAGGCCGCGACCAGTGCGAACAGCATGCCGAGCGGTTCGACCTTGAATGCAAGATCGAGACCCGGGACGATCCGGAGGATCTGCAGTTCCGGCCGGGCGCCATCGAGCACCGGCCCGAGCAGGCTGAAGGTGGCCAGGCACAGCGTACCCGCTGTAACCAGCGTCACCGTCTCGCGCAGATTCGGAGAGCTGCGAAACAGCGGAATCAGCAGCGCGCCGACGAACGGCGTCAGCACGGCGGCGGCAACGAGGCCCTCGGTCGACAGCGACGCCATCATCGCAGCCCCCCGAGCAGGTCCCTGGCCGCGATCTCGGCGATCCCCGCGGTCCACCCGGTGTCGAAGCCAAAATAGATCGTGGCGGCGGCCAGCACGACGAGCGGCAGCAGCATGGACAGCGGCGGGTCGCTGGCATCCGCGATGACGGCCGATGGCTCCCGCAGCCAGACCACTTCGAGAACGCGGCCGACATAGACAAGTGCGATCAGAGAACTGCCCACGATCAGGAACACCAAAACCCACCAGCCCTTGTCGAACGCGCCAAGCGCCAGATACCATTTGGAAATGAAACCGGACGTGCCGGGCGTGCCGACGAGCCCGAGACACCCGATCGTAAAGGCTGTCATGGTCACCGGCATTCTGCGGCCGATGCCGGCAAGATCCAGCAGCTGCACCGAGCGGACACGGAAGAATATCGCTCCAACCGCGAGAAACAGCGCGGCTTTCATCAAGGCGTGATTGACGATGTGGACAAGGCCGCCGGTCAGCCCGGCCTGGTTGGCGAGCCCGATGCCGAGCGTGATGTAACCGATCTGCGCGACCGAGGAGTAAGCCAGCATGCGCTTCAGATCGGTCTGGAACACCGCGATCAGCGAGGCGACGAACATGGCCGCGACCGACAGGGCAAGGATGATTTCGGTCACCGGCAAGTCGCGGAAGTCGATCGCGACGCCGAAGATCGAGAAGTAGTAGCGCACCAGCAGGTAGATCGCGACCTTGGTCGCGGTGGCGGACAGGAAGACCGTCACCCAGGACGGCGCATAGGCGTAGGCGTTCGGCAGCCAGGCGTGGAGTGGAAACAACGCGAGTTTCAGACTGACGCCGACGGTAATGAAGGCCAGCGCCGCCACGATGGCGCGCGAGTGACCGGCCCATTCCGGCCCGAGCCGCGCGGCCATATCGACCATGTTGAGGCTGCCGGTCAGCAGATAGAGCAGACCCACGCCGATGACGTAGAAGGTCGCCCCGATCGTGCCCATGATCAGGTACTGGAACGCGGCGAGCAACGCGCGGCGGTCGCGGCCGAGTGCGACCAGCACATAGGTCGAGAGCGACGACACCTCGAGAAAAACGAAGGCGTTGAAGGCGTCGCCGGTTATCACGATCCCCAGCAGACCGGTGAGGCAGAGCAGGTACATGCAGTAGAACCACGCCTGCTGTCCGTCCTCGACCTCGAATGCGACGGATCGCCGCGCAAAAGGCATGACCACCGCGCCGACCGCCGAGACCAGCACCAGCACGAAGCCGCTGAGGACGTCGACCCGGTACTCGATGCCCCAGGGCGGTGGCCAGCTGCCGAGGTGATAGGAGATCGGGCCGGTCGCCAGGACCTGCCACAACATCGCGCCGGCGATCAACGGCATCAGCCAGCTCACCGCCAGCGCAACCGCGAACGCCGCGCCGGAGCGGCGCAGGAATGCGACAAGCGCTGCGCCGAGCAGCGGAATGACGACCTGCCATGCGGGGAGATGCGGCCAGACCGCGTTCATGTGTCGCGGTCCATGTCGAAAATCTCGTCCTCTTCGATGGTGCCGTAGGCCTCATTGATACGCACCACCAGCGCGAGCCCGAGCGCAATGGTGGCCACGCCGACCACAATGGCCGTCAGCATCAGCACATGAGGAAGCGGGTTCGAATACACCGTGAACGCCGGGTCGATGATCGGGGCGGTTCCGCCGATGATCTTCGCCGGTTCGACGTAGAGCAGATACACCGAGGTCTGGAAGATCGAGAGCCCGACAAGCTTCTTCACCATGTTGCCACGGGCGACGACGATATAAAGGCCCGTCATCATCAGGAAGATGGTGATGGCATAGTGATAATGTTCGATGAAATCCGCCAGCGTCGGCATCACCGGCCCCGCTCGACGAAGGCATAGAACAGGGACGTCATGGTGCCGGCCACGGTGATCAGAACGCCGGCCTCGACCACGAGTATTCCGAGTTCGTGCCCCTGGGCGGAATCGTGGGAAAACGGTGAATAGTCCAGATAATTCTTGCCCATCAGGATTCCGGCGACGCCGGTTCCGGCATAGACCAGCACACCGAGCGGGACCATGCGCTGGACCACGGACTGCGGCGCGATACGATGCGCCAGATCGAGGCCGCAGGTGACAGCCAGCAGGATCACCATACCGGCCGCAATGGCCCCGGCCTGGAAGCCGCCGCCCGGCCCGTAATCGCCGTGGAACTGGACGTAGAGCGCAAACAGCAGAATGAACGGCAGGATCAGCTTGGTGCCGACACGCAGAACGAGATCGTAATTCATCGCTATGTCTCCGCGTCGTCGCGGCGTCCGCGTCGCCGCGCCTTGCGCAGCAGCAGCATGACGCCGATGCCGGCTGTGAAGATTACCGTAGTCTCGCCGAGCGTGTCGAAACTTCGATAGTCGGCCAGTACCGACGTCACGACATTCGGAACGTTGGTCTCCTTGATCGACTCGGCGAGATAGCGCGGCGCGACGTGCTTGTGAATGGCGGCATCGGGCGTGCCGAAGGGCGGCAGTACCTGCATGCCCCAGACCAGCACCGCGCCGGTGCCGAGCGAGACGAACAGCGGCAGCAGACGGGGTCTGACCTGCTTCATCTCGGTGGTCTTGACGAGATGCAAGGTCGCCAGCATCAGCACCGTCGATACGCCGGCGCCGACCGAAGCCTCGGTCATCGCCACGTCCACGGCGTCGAGCACGATCAGCACACTCGCGATCAGGAAGCTGTAGATGCTGGCAAGAATGACGACCCCGAACAGGCTGCGTTGCCGGACGATGGCGATGGTCACGACGGCAAGCAGCGTCAGCAGCACCGAGTTGATGAGAGATATTATGGCTGCCTCCCGTCGTCCGGATCGGCGGGCCTGGGACCGGCCGTGCCGCGGCGGTCTTCCACCAGTCGCGGCTTGATGCCCTCATGCAGGCAGGCCTGCGCGAGCGCGTGCGTAACCACGGGGGCGGTGAAAAAGAACAGTGCGAGGAGAAACAGCAGCTTCAATGTCACCAGGCTGAAACCGGCCTGCAGGCACATGCCTGCGATCAGAAGTCCGACACCGAGCGTGTCCAGGAGGCTGGCCGAATGCATGCGGGTAAAGACTTCCGGCATGCGGACCAGCCCGAACGCCCCCACCAGAGTGAAGAAACTTCCAAGGAGCATAAACCCCCAACTCGCAAGCTCGACAGCCAACCTCATGATTTCGGCTCGCGGTCGACGTCGTAGGCGAGATCGCCATGGCGGAAGAACTTCAGGACCGAGAGCGTGCCGATGAGGTTGAGCAGGCCGTAGGTCAGACCGATGTCCAGGAATTCGGGCCGTTCGGTCAGGAAGCCGACCACCGCGAGCAGCATGATGGCGAGCGTGCCCACGGCATTGCCGGCAAGCACCCGGTCGAACACCGTCGGTCCCCTGATCGCACGCGTGATCGCGAGGGCAAGGGCGACGAGAATGGCGGCGGCCGCGGCGGCGAACATCACGAGGCCCCTTCGAATCGGGTGACGCGACGGTCCATTCCGCCGCCCTCGACGTCGATGGCGCCATCGCGCACCACCGCATGGACGGTGAATTCGTTGCCATTCACTTCTACGGTAATCGTGCCCGGCGTGAGCGTGATCGAATTGGCATAGGTCGCCAGCCCGGCCGGCGTTTTCTGGCTGGCCCGCACCACCGTCATGGTGGGCGATATCGGCAGGCTGGGATGCAGGATGACCTTGGTCACGCTCCAACCGGACTTGGCGATCTCCACGAACAGCCACGGGAAATAGGTGATCGCGCCCCAGAACAACTCGATCGGATGCCCTTCGGGATCGGCGGAGCGCATGCGGATCGCAGCGAAGACGCACGCCACTGAGCACACGGCTCCGGCCGTGATCAGCATGGTCGTATAATGCCCCGACAGGGCGAGCCAAAAGGCGAACAGCAGCCCCGCCATGCTAACGTACCGCATCTCCATCCCCTCCCGTCGCCATCATCAAGCCAGCGCGATCTCGGCCGTCGAGGTGGCCCTATCGAATGACGGCGGCGGCCCGATCGTCCGGATCAGCCGTAAAATAATCGATGGTCAGCACTCCCAGCACAACCAGCACGCTCGCGATGATACCGAACAAAACGCCGAGGCATCCTAACGCCATGACTCCCAGCAGCAGAACGCAGAAGACATCGGCGGCGATCTTGCCGCCACGCTCGATGCCGTCCATCCTTCTTTGAAAATAGGCCATGATGTCCTCCCGCTATGGCATTCGAATGTAGCCGACAACGCACAATACCAGCAAAGCCACGGCTGACCACACCAGCGTGACGGTTTCAAGCCTCCGGACCGGGTCTATTGCGGCGATGGTGCGCCCTGCCGCCACTGGCCACCGGAAATCCTGGCGGCGGCGATGACGGCCTGGGTGCGGCTCTCGACGCCCAGCTTCTGCAGGATCGCCGACACATGCGCCTTGATGGTCGCTTCCGACACGCCGAGTTCGTAGGCGATCTGCTTGTTGAGCAGACCTTCCGACAGCATCATCAGCACCCTGACCTGCTGCGGGGTCAGCGTCACCAGCCGGTCGCGCAGCCGCGTCATATCGGGGTCGGCGGTGGAGGTGAGATCGGTGTCCGGCGGGATCCAGACGTCGCCTTCCATGATCTTGACGATCGCGTCGCGCAGCGTATCGACCCCGAATCGCTTGGGGATGAAGCCGGATGCGCCGAAATCGAGCGAACGGCGGATGGTGGCGCCATCGTCGCTGGCCGAGACGATCACCACGGGGATCGCCGGATACTGCGCCCGCAGGTAAATCAGGCCGGAGAAGCCGCTGATTCCCGGCATGGTCAGGTCGAGCAGCACCAGATCGACATCGGAATCCCGCTCCAGCAGCGCGGTCAATTCCTCGAAGGACCCCGCTTCGCCGATCGTCGCCGAGGGCACGACGCTTGCGACCGCCTGTCGCAGGGCATCGCGAAACAGCGGATGGTCGTCGGCGATCACGAGATGCGTGCTGGCAGCGGCAGTCATTGATTTTCTTGCAAGTTGCGGCAAACCCTCGACCGCTTTGCGAGAAAGCCTGCCAAGCGCGTTTTTCCAGATGATTGTCGTCTGACCGGCGATCGCATGCAAGCGCACAATGTTATCACGTCGCAAGGCAGCTGACCTGCCTGTTGTGCGTCGCAGCATCCGCCGGCGCGGCTCACTCCTTGAACAGCAGATCGCGGGTCAAAGCATCGATCGCGGAGACCGCTCGAAGCGCCGCCTGCAAACGATCGCGATCGCGCGCCGACAATCGCTTCACCGCAACCGCGTTGGAAGGCGGGATCCCGTGAGCGATGTCCTCGACCTGCTGCGCCACGATGAGATCGAGAAACACGCCCTGGGCCTGATCCAGCGCATCGAGATCGCTCTGGCTGACATGAACCAGCGCTTTCACGGCGGCCAGTCGCGCGGGTGTCGATCGTTCCATCGCATGGTAGCGGATCGCCAGGGCACGCGCCGCGGCGACAAGGCTGAACAGCCCGGCCGCCTTGAGATCGATGCGACCGGCTTCGGTGCGGATGCCGCCAAACAATTTCAGGCTCGTGGGCGTGCTGACGCCCTCCACCAGAAGCTTGGCGAACGCAGTCTGGCCCGTGGCTGCGTCGTAAGCGGCCTGCCTCACGAGCACGGCCAGGCTGCCGTCACCGTGGACGGTCCGCAAGTCGAAGAAAATGTCGACGAAGAGCAAATCAGCGGGATTGGAGCGCGTGATCCAGTGCTGGACCCGGCTCCGCCAGGTTGCGACCGAGCCACGCCACTGCGCATTGCTGGCCATCACGCCACCCTTGCAATAGGGAACGCCGACCTCATGCAGGATATCCGCGACGTGAGTTCCGAGCATCGCGAACCAGCGGTCCTCCTCGCCGTCCGGTTCGCCTCGTTCGAAAATCACGGCATTGTCCTGATCCATCGCCAGCAGGCTTTCGCCGCGTCCGGCCGATCCGAGCACGATCATGCCATAGCCGCAAGGCGGTTCGCCGTGGCCGCGCTCGCGCATGATCCGCTCGGCGATCACGGTGGCTTGCCTGGTGAGCGCGCCAAGTTCGCGCGAGATCACTTCCGCGATGTCGCGGCCGGACAATCCCTCCGTCAGCAGCGATTCCGCAACCCGCGGCAGCTTCGCCCAGGCTATCGCCAGCGCGGGCGCGTCCGCGGCGTCGTCGATTTCGTCACCGAGCGATATCGCCTCCCCGGCGCGCAGCCGCAGCAGATCCCGCGCGGACACCGCACCGACCACGCAGCCGGCTTCATCGACCACGCCGAGATGGCGTGTCTTGAGGCGATTCATGCGGCCAATGGCGCGGTAGACGAAGGCATCCGCCGGAACCGCCGCGAGCGGCCGGCTCATGATCTGCCCGACCGGCAGATCGAGCGCGGCGGCGCCGAACCGGGCGATCGCACGCAGCAGGTCGCGCTCCGTGACAATGCCCGCCTCCGCCGCCTTGACGCCGCCGGAGGCGGCGGACGACGCCACATAGACCGAGGATATCTTCTCGCCAGCCAGCCGCGCGAGGACGTCGTGGATCGAAGCGCCGGATTCCACGAACACCGGAGGCGCCCGCATGATATCGCGATTGCGGTGCCGGTAGGCGTAGCTGTCGAAACGTTGCAGGGTGCGCTCGGTGTCGGTGCGCGCCGGGGCTTCAACGGCCTCGATCCAGCCGCTGCGCGCCTGATCGTCGAGCACCGAGGTGAGAGCGAGGCAGGCCCGTTCGGCTTCGGCGATGGTCCGGATGCCGTGGTCGCGCAGCTTCGGCAGCAGCGCCAGGAACACCCGCGCCGTGGTCATCGCGTCGCCGAGCGCGGAATGCCGGTGGGTCACATCGACGCCCAGCCAGGCGGCGAGATTCTCCAGCGTATAGCCGGCCAGTTCAGGTGCTGCGATCTGCGCCAGCAGCCGCGTATCGAGTGTGCGCGGCCGCAGCCACGGCAGGCCGGCAAGGTCGCATTCGCGCTTCAATATCGCCAGGTCGAATCCGACGGTGTGCCCGATCACCATGGCCTGACCGAGAAACCCGTGGAAGCCCGGCCAGACATCCGCGAACGGCGGCGACTGCGCGACCATGGCATCGTCGATGCCGTGAATGCGCGTCGTCTCGGCGGGGATCGATTCGGCGCCCGGCCGAAGCAATTGACGAAACGCGCCATCGTCCGCGAGCTTTCCGCCGGACAGCCGCACCCCGGCAATCTCGATCACCCGCGCCTTGCGCGGATCGAGCCCGGTGGTCTCGGTATCGATGACGACGGCGTCGAGCGACAAAAGCGGGGCGCCGCCACTCGTCCTGTCCATCGCCCTCTCCCTCACCTGCGGCGGCCCAAGGATTATACCGCAGCGTCCGCGAGCAATGCGCGTTCCAGCGCGACCTTGTCCATGCGGGAAATCAATTCATCGTGGATATTGCAGAGGCTGACGCGCAGATAATTGCGCGTGGTCTGGAAATCCCGTCCGCGCAGCTTTTCGTGAATCGGCATGATGGCGAAATAGGCTTCCGCCAGCGGATCGGGCATGTCCATTACCCGCTTGGGAGCATGCCCCCCGACCAGATCGAGCCGATGCGCGAGCTCGCGGCGCGCTTCAAGCCAGGCGGCCTCTCCGATCGAGGGAGGAACCGGATAGCGGTCGAACGCCGCAAGGACAACAATGATGATCTGGTCGAGAATCTGCCGGCGCTGCGTCCCGGCTTGAGGCGCCAGCGCCTTGTCGATCATTTCACCCACCATCGCCAGACCGAGCGGGAAGGCCTGCCAGCGCGAGTGCTCGACGGATTGCGCGAAGCCCTTCTCGGCAAACAGCACCTTGGAATAATGGCCCGCCCGGGCGCGCGAATATTCGTAGATTCCCTTCTGGATGAGGAAGGCCGACTGTGCGTCGACGAAGTCGGTCAGCGCCTCCCGGTCGCGAATCGGCGGACGGGGGCGAAACAATTTTTCGAGCAGCTTCATCACAGTTCATCCTGCCGGGTCGAACACGGGTCAGTCCCGTGAGTGAGCTTACCTTATCCAGTATCTGGCAAGTCCAATGTTCTCAACACCGTACTGCTGTTAGCAGTTGCAACAATCCCCTACCCCCCGAAAGTATAATTAAGTCCCGACCATTCGCGGTGTTACCGTTCATCGTTCCCAATCTGGCGCAAGACCGGTTGGAACGCGGTAGGGGGGCGCCGCACTGGTGGGATGGCATTCCCCTCGAACATTCAATCCGGCGCATTTGCTGCCGGTGTCTCGAAGGAGGAATTGCAGCCCATGCCTGAATCTACAGACCTGAAGCAGAGAGAGGAAGCCCACTGGGCCAAGACCTCTCGTCTGATGTTTACTCATCTCGGAGTGTGGTTCTTCTTCGGCTACGTCATCCACATGTTCGTGGTGCCGCTCAACAAGATCACCATTCCGATCCTCAACTTCCCGCTTGGCTTCTATATGGCCGCGCAGGGCTCACTCATCGTGTTCGTGGTCATGCTGTTCATGTTTGCGAAACAGCAGGACAAGATCGACCGGGAATTCGGCTTTGCCGAGGAAGATTAAGGGGAAACGGACATGGCTATAAAGGCAGGCAGCTCCGACTTTCTCAACAACCTTGGGCGAGTCTACGGCATGTACACCGGAGGCTTTCTCGCCTTCGTCATTTTGATCGCGGTGCTCGAGCAGATGGGGGTCCCGAACCGGATCCTCGGCTACCTGTTCGTGTTCTTCACGATCTCGGTCTACGCCATCATCGGCATTATGTCGCGAACGGCGCAGGTCTCCGAATACTACGTCGCCGGCCGCAGCGTGCCGGCATTCTATAACGGCATGGCGACCGGCGCCGACTGGATGTCGGCGGCGTCCTTCGTCGGCATGGCCGGCACCCTGTTCCTGCTCGGTTACGACGGCCTCGCCTGGGTGCTCGGATGGACCGGCGGATTTGTGCTGGTGTCCATTCTGATCGGACCCTACCTGCGCAAGTTCGGCGCCTATACCGTGCCCGACTTCCTGGCGTTCCGGTACGGCGGCAATTTCGCCCGCGGCCTCGGCGTCCTCGTGCTGGTTACCTGCTCCTTCACCTATGTGACGGCGCAGATCTACGGCACCGGCATCATCGCCTCGCGCTTCCTCGGCATGCCGTTCGAAGTCGCGGTGTTCGCCGGACTGGTCGGCATCCTGGTTTGCTCGATGCTGGGCGGCATGCGGGCGGTGACCTGGACCCAGGTGGCGCAGTACATCGTGCTGATCATCGCCTACCTGACCCCCATCGTCATCCTGTCCACCAAGAAGTACGGGATCCCGATCCCCGAACTGACCTACGGACAGGCCATTGCCGATATCACGGCGCGGGAGCAGCAGATGATCGCGAGCGGTCTTGCGACCGTCGCCAACCTCAAGCCGCACATCTCGCCGTTCATCAGCTACACCCCGCTGAACTTCTTTGCGATCATCCTCTGCATGATGGTCGGAACGGCTTCCTTGCCGCATATCCTGATGCGCTACTTCACCACCCCGTCGGTGCGTGCGGCACGTCAGTCGGTGGCATGGTCGCTGCTGTTCATCTTCCTGCTGTACTTCTCGGCGCCGGCCTACGCGGCGTTCTCGAAGCTGGAAGTTTACACCAACGTCATCGGGCGCGATCTGACGTCCATTCGGCCATGGATCTTCAACTGGGGCGAACTCGGCCTGGTCAAGATCTGCGGCCAGAACGCGTCCAGTATCGACGCCATCGTGGCCGCCTGCAAAGCGATCGCCGATCATCCCGGCGTCGTCCGGCTGCAGGACTTCATCATCAATACGGACGTGATCGTGCTCTCCACCCCGGAGATCGCGGGACTTCCCTATGTGATTTCGGGTCTGGTCGCCGCCGGCGGTCTCGCCGCCGCGCTTTCCACCGCTGACGGGCTGCTGCTCGCCATCGCCAACGCGTTGTCGCACGACGTCTACTACAAGATGATCGATCCCAACGCCCCCACCGTGCGCCGGCTGATGATCGCCCGCGTACTGCTGCTGGTGGTCGCCGTGATTGCGGCAGCTACCGCGGCGACAAAGCCCGGGGATATCCTGGCCATGGTCGGCTGGGCCTTCTCGCTCGCGATGGCCGGCAACTTCCCGGCACTCGTGATGGGCGTCTGGTGGAAGCGCGCGACATCGACCGGCGCGGTCTGCGGCATCATTGCCGGCTTCGGACTGTGCCTGTTCTATCTCGTGACAACCCGCTACTTCCCGGGTGCCGGCGTGAAGTATTTCGGCATGTCGTCGCTCCTCAACCCGATAACGGGGGCGCCGATCGTCGACATCGCGAAAGCCATGGCATTGCCAAATGCCATGGAGGGCTGGACGACGCTGGCCCACCCGCTGGCCAACAAGGTCGGCTGGTTCGGTCTCACCAACATCGCCTGCGGGATGCTGGGAGCGCCGCTCGGCTTCGCGGTCATCTACGTGGTCAGCCTGCTCGGCAAGGAGCCGTCGAAGGAAATGCAGGCCTACGTCGACGATATCCGCAAGCCGCGTGGCCGGACGGTGCTCGAAGAGAAGACCGCCTAGGCGCAACGCGACACATCTCGGCGAACGGGGCCCTGCGGGGCCCCGTTTTGTTTTCGATGACATCGCGTCCGCTCTTGCCGGGGAAGTCGGCGCTTGCCATTGTTGCGCACGATCGTGGTGTCGTCACACATCCCGATTGGTCGATTGTCGAGGCACCGCGGGAGCATCGGACTTTGGATACTGCAACCTCCATCGCCAGCTACTGGTATTACCACCTGCCGAACTTCGTTCTGGCGGCGTTGATGTACACCATGCTCGGCCGGTTCCTGCTGGGCCTGATGGTCGATCCGGATTCGCCGAACTATATCTGGCGGTTTTTTTGCCGGTTCACCGATCCCGTGATCGGCGTCATCGCGATGGTGACCCCGAAGGTCACCGTTCCCGCCGTGCTGTGGCTGTTCGGCTTCGTCTGGATGTTCTGGCTGCGCGTCGTGCTTCACTACACATTGCTGGTGCTGAACCTTGCTCCCAAGCTCGGCGGAGGGGCGTCATGAACCGCAACTTCTATTTCATCGGCATCGCGTTCTTCGGCATGATCAACGGCATATTCAACCAGCTGTGGCTGATCTTCTCATTGCTCTACGTGCAGACGATCGCCGGTCCGCTGCTGTTTGGAAACCTGTCGCTGACGCTCATGTTCGCGTCCCTGATGGTTTCAACCGCCACGGTCATTCTCGGTGGAATTCCAGCCGCGATCTATGAGCGGGTCACCGGCGCCCCGGAATCGAACAACGCCTCGCTCTGGATCTGGCTGGCAGGAACCGCGATTCTCACGCTTCCCGCCGTTGGCAATTTTCTCAACATCGGCCTGTAGCCGGCAACACCGAGGTTGAGGGCGCGAGACCTTGCCGCTACGCTGGCCTCAGATCCCGCGCAGACGGAGGGCGGATCGTGGAAGAGATGCGCCGCATTGCCTATACGACGGTGCTGCGCGCATGCGCCTTCGCATCGCTTGCGATCTTCTGCGTCATGATCGGCCTGTCCTTCCTTCCGCGCTCCGCCTTTCAGGCGGGAGGGTTTCTGACCATCGTGATGACGCTGGTCCTCGTCCTGAAGGCCCATGAGGCCCGGACCAAAAATCACCGCCACACCGAGCTGTGGCTCTATCTCCCCAAGGAAAGCCGGCCGCCGCAGGCCGTCGCGCAGAAGATGGTATCGACAATCATGCGGGAGACCTATCTGGTTTTCTCGCGCTGGACCGCGATGATCTCCATCGTGATGTGGACGATCGCGCTGTTCTTCTCGATCATTGGATTTTAGCTTCGAGACTGCACAGCAGCCGGAGGACTCGGCGGCCCCGCTTTATCGGCTCGCGCCGACGAACTGCAGCACGACCTCGCGGCGGTGCGGCGCGCGGCGGTGCTCGACCAGGTAGATCGCCTGCCAGGTCCCGAGCGCGAGCCTGCCCTTCAGCACCGGAATATGCAGCGAGGTCGCGGTCAGCATGGTCTTGATATGCGCCGGCATGTCGTCGGGACCCTCGGTGTCGTGACTCCACCCGGCGCCCTCGGGCGCGAGCCGGCCGAGCGCCGTCATCAGATCGTCCAGCACCGAGGGATCGGCGTTTTCCTGGATCGTCAGCGACGCCGAGGTATGGCGGATGAACAGCGTTACCGCGCCCTCTTGCGCGCCGGCGTCGCGCACGAAGCTTGCGATCTCGGCGGTGAGATCGGCGAAGCCGGCGCCACGCGTCTGCACCGTCAGCAGCGAAGACACGATGGCGGTTACATTGACCCTCAACGGCGCGGAGCGGGAGATCGATTTGGCTGGGGGCATGGGGCCTCAAAACACGGGGTGGGCAAAGGCGCTCTTTGCGCCATGCCCGCCGTCCAGCAGCGATGTAGCTGACAGATGGTGGGCACGGCGCGAAGTGGCGCCTTTGCCCACCCTACAAATTCCCGGCGTTCATATCCTGCCGGAAACGTCCTTCTGTACCCGGTTGGCCATCTCGATCAGCCGCTTCCACGCCCGCTCCAGAAACGACATCATGCGGTCCATGTCGCGGTCGCTCGGCAGCGGAATCTCGATCTTGCGCTCGCCCTCGGCCACCTTCGGGTCGGGCTTTTTCAGCGAATCGGTTTTGGGCAGCGCTTCGTCGATCTTGCCGGTGACGACAGGCTCGCGCGCCGCCAGTTCGGCCTTCAGTCGTTCATTGTCGGCCTGCAGCCGGCCGATTTCCGCATCCAGCGCCTCGCGTTCGTCGGGCACGGCGTAGCAGGCCCAGCCCGCGCCGCTGTTGCTGCAGGTCGAAACCGCACCCGTCCTGGTATCCAGCCGGATCACGCTGGTGCCGACCGTCGACATTGAATAACGGCCCTTCTCGCCGTCGGGCATCGATTGCGCCACGGCGGCGCCGATTGCGCTAAAGGGACCGACGAAGCTGAAAATCAACGCGACCGCGATTGCTGTGGAGAACTTCGAGGGCGATGTCGCTGTGTTCATGGGGGCGCTCCGCCTCAAGACCGATAAACCGTCACCGTACTCTGCCCTGATCCTACACCTGCGACCTATGGGGCGCGCGGCCGGATTTCAACGCCTCGGCGGGCAATTCGATACGATACCGGCCCCAGCAGCGCCGATCTCGCCCGTCCCAGGCGCTCCCACGGGTTGCCATCCCGACAAACCCGCCGGAGCCGGGCAAGACCGGCTTGGGTCGGCCGCGATCGGGGGTCAGCTATTGCAGTGCGGCGAGGGCTCGGCGGCCGATCCCGCGCCGGTTGAATAAACCGAGAGAAATCAACGCACTAACTGTTACAACGCAATCTTGACTTGGTTAGGTGTGGTCAGTATGGTCCGCGCGGCTTTTGAGGGTGACGGGGCGTAGTTTCCATCCACCGCAGGTTCGT
Organism: Pseudomonadota bacterium; assembly: GCA_043811435.1. Classification (GTDB taxonomy): domain Bacteria; phylum Pseudomonadota; class Alphaproteobacteria; order Rhizobiales; family Xanthobacteraceae; genus Bradyrhizobium. The sequence goes on along the minus strand of JBDRNF010000164.1, from coordinate 8,034 downwards.
TTGGGCTCCACAGCATGGCTGACGGCACGAACGGCGAGCGAAATGGAAGTCACGATAAATCGTCCGACGAAGCCGCGCTTTCCGCAAGGCTCGGAAGTCTGGATCACCGGTTGTCCGAAGTCAGGGACAGCCGCAAAATCGAGACTGACCCGTCCGGAAGTGAGCAGGCTCACGCCAGGGCATCCGCCATGGCCACGGGACTTCGCCTCTCCTCCGAATTGGTCGCGGGTGTTCTGGGCGGAGCGGCTCTCGGATGGGGCTTCGATCGCTTGTTGTCGACTTCGCCTTGGGGCCTCATCGTGTTTTTGCTGCTTGGCTTTGCCGCCGGCGTCATCAATGTGATGCGGACGGCGGGTGTGATGGCGAAGCAGAATGAACGACTCTGACGCGGGATCGTGAAGCGCAACCGAACGTTCGACGCGATCCCTAGAGATCGCGAAACTGATAGACTGAGAGACGCATGGCCGCCGATCCAATTCACCAGTTCGCCCTCAAGAAGATCTTCACCATCGGTCAGATCGGTGGGCAGGAGATCGCGATAACCAATTCGTCGGCCTACATGTTCCTGTCGGTGGCGGTGATCTCGCTGCTGATGCTTGGCACCGGCCGGCAGCTGATCCCTGGCCGCATGCAGTCGGTGGCCGAACTGAGTTACGAATTCGTGGCCAGCACGATCAGGAGCACCGCCGGCCCGGAAGGCATGAAGTTCTTCCCGCTGGTGTTCTCGCTGTTCATGTTCATCTGCATCTCGAATGTGATCGGCGTCATCCCCTATACGTTCACGGTTTCAAGCCATCTCATCGTGACCTTCGGGCTGGCATTGCTGGTGTTCTGCATCGTCCTGATCTACGGCTTCTACAAGAATGGCCTGAAATTCTTCAAACTGTTCGTGCCGTCGGGGGTGCCGCTCTACATTCTGCCGCTGGTGGTGGTGGTTGAAGTCATTTCGTTCTTCCTGAAGCCGGTTTCGCATTCGGTGCGGTTGTTCGCCAACATGCTGGCCGGCCACATCGCGCTGAAAGTGTTCGCGAGCTTCGTCGGCATGCTTGGCGCCATCGGCTTTATCGGCTGGGTCGGCGCCGTCCTGCCGCTCGGCCTGACCGTCGCGCTGACCGCACTCGAACTGCTGGTCGCGTTCCTGCAGGCCTACGTCTTCACCATTCTAACCTGCATCTACCTCAACGACGCTATCCATCCGGGTCATTAAGGCCCTCACGCAAACTGCTGCTCTAGCAAACCTCAAGAAGGAGTTCGTTTCATGGATCCGATTGCCGCGAAGTACATTGGCGCTGGTATTGCCTGCATTGGCATGGGTCTCGCAGGCGCCGGCGTGGCCAACATCTTCGGCAACTATCTGGCCGCAGCGATACGCAACCCCTCGGCCGCTCAGGGCCAGTTCGGAAACCTGATCTTCGGCTTCGCCGTGACCGAAGCGCTCGGCATCTTCTCGCTGCTGATCGCCCTGTTGCTGCTGTTCGCGGTCTGAACCATCACCGATCTGGCCGGTGAGGTCCCGATCCGGGACCTCGATCGTCCAACCAGGAGAAGCCCGTGGCTACGACGGCCCAAACCGCGGCGGATGGCGGCCAAAAGGCTCCGTTTCCGCCGTTCCAGACCGAGACCTATGCTTCGCAGCTGGTGTCGCTGCTGATCGCGTTCGTCGCACTTTACCTGATCGTTTCGCGTATCGCCCTGCCGCGCGTCGGCAAGACGATCAACGATCGTCAGGCTGCGATCGAGGGCGATCTGGCCGCGGCGCAGAGGCTGAAGGATGAGTCCGACAACGCCCTGAAGGCCTATGAAAGCGAACTGGCTGCGGCCCGCTCGCGCGCGCAGGCGATCGGCGCCGAGACCCGCGAAAAGCTGAATGCGGCATCGGAAGCCGAACGCAAGGCGCTGGAAGACAAGCTCTCGGTCAGGCTCGCCGAGGCTGAAAAAACCATCGCATCGACGCGCGAGACCGCGATGAGCAATGTCCGCGGCATCGCCGCGGAAGCAGCCACCGCGATCGTCCAGCGGTTGACCGGCGTGGTGCCCGACGGCAAGGCCGTGACCTCGGCCGTTGACGCATCGCTGAAGGGATAATCCAATGTTCTCCCAACCGGATTTCTGGGTTGCCGTAGCCTTCGTCATCCTGATGGCGATCTTTGCCTATTTCGGTATCCATCGCACGGTGTTGACCGCGCTCGACCATCGCGGCGAGCGGATCAGGGCCGAACTCGACGAAGCGCGCCGGCTCAAGGACGAGGCCGCCAAGCTGCTGGCCGAATACAAGGCCCGCCATGCCAAGGCGGAAGCCGAGGCGCAGGAGATCATCGCCTCCGCCAAGGACGAAGCCGAGCGCATCGCCTCGGAAGCCAAGACCAAGCTGGAGGATTTCGTCGCCCGGCGCACCAAGACCGCCGAGGGCAAGATCGCGCTCGCCGAAGCCCAGGCCCTCGCCGACGTTCGCGCGGCGGCGGCCAACGCCGCGGTGACCGCGGCTTCCGCCATTCTGTCGCAGTCGGTGCAAGGCCCGGTCGCGGACGACCTGCTGACCAAGGGCATCGCCGAAGTCAAAGCCAAGCTGAACTGACGGCTCTCAATCGCAACAAAAAGCCGGCGCGAGACGATCGCGCCGGCTTTTTTTGTTTCTTACCCTCCCCTGGAGGGGGAGGGTCGACGCGACCCGGCGACGCGAAGCGTCGTCCGGTTGAGCGGCGGGGTGGGGTGAAGGTCTCTCGTATTGAACAGTGTGCGAGTGGAGCGACCGTCACCCCACCCCGTCTCGCATCGCTACGCGATCCGAGCCGACCCTCCCCCTTCAGGGGAGGGTAAGTGAGAGCCAGCCTTACCTTCTCCTCGACCTCGGCTCGGGCTTCAGCGCCTGAGGATCGAAGCCGATGTAGAAGATGTAGGAATCGCCGATCGCGCCTGGCGGCGCCGGATACACCATATCCTCGGCGATCAGCGTGAATGGCACGCTGCCGTCCTCGGACATCGTCACCGAGGTGCGGTAGGCTTTGGTGGCGATGGTCTTTTCCTGCACGCCGGACTGCACCACCGCCACCCGCATCGGGATGTCGACGGTAGCAGGCGCGCCCGCGGGGCCGGCGATGACGCGGCCCTGAATGCCGATCCGCGCGGTGATCTCGCCGGCATTGTAGCTGCACTCGCGCGCGGTGCGGGTGATCGTCACCTGGAAGCGCAGGTCGTTGCCGACCGGCTGCTTGCCGGGGGCAGCAATCTGATAGGTGGAGGCGCCGGCGCGAATGCTGACCGGGGGACAGTAAAGGCCGCTCGGAGCTTCGTCCGCGGCAGGCGGGGCGCCCGGGGCAGGAGGAGGAGCCTCCTCCGACTTGCCGCCGAACAGGTTCTTGAAGCGATCGGTGAACGACTGCGACGAGGCCGGCGAGGCCAACATGACGCAGCCCAAGCCCAAGCCCAATGAAATCGCGGCCGACAGCGCGATCCGGCGGGATTTGCCCGGCCGCGCGATCGTCCTGACTACAGGTCTATCCTCCATGCGAATTCCCCGGCATCTTCCGTATTCCAACCATCGTCCCCGGTCGGCGTTATAGCAGGGCAATGGCGGCGAACCAAAGGCGCCCTGAACGCGGATAAACGGGATTAGCCGCGAAAATCCTCGTGCAGCAGCCCGAACAGCAGGTGATCCTGCCAGACGCCGTTGATGCAGAGATAGCGCCGCGCCAGGCCCTCGCGGGCGAAGCCGCATTTCTCCAGCACGCGGATCGACGGCGTATTGGTGGGAATACAGGCCGCCTCGATACGGTGAAGACTGAGTTCGCCGAACAGCGACGGCAGCAGCACCCGCAGCGCCGCCGTCATGTAGCCGCGGTGCGCATAGGGCTGTCCGACCCAATATCCGATGGTGCCGGCCTGCACGATGCCGCGGCGGACATTCGCCAGCGTCACGCCGCCGATCATGGCGCCGTCGGTTTCGCGGAACACGATGAAGGGATAGGACCGGTCGGCAGCGATGTCTTCGGCATACCGGCGCAACCGCCGCCGGAAGCCCGAGCGGGTCAGGTCGTCGGACGGCCAGATCGGCTCCCAGGGCGTGAGATAGGCCCGGCTCGATTCGCGCAGCTGCGCCCAGGGCAGGAAATCGGACATTTGCGGTGCGCGCAGCAACAGGCCGTGGCCACGCGGAGCGAGCGCCGCCGGTCCGCTGGATGGCAAACGAAACAGGGCCATGCCTCAGACTCCCCGTGCCCTAGTACCTGGAATCACACATCGGGACCGCTGCCCATCCTTCGGACGCCCGGCTTCGCTGCGCTTCGCCGGGCTCCTCAGGATGAGGTTTAGCTTGCTGAAACACAACAACCTCATGCTGAGGAGCGAGCGACGCGAGCGTCTCGAAGCATGGGCCGCAAGCTCCTGTCTCACATCGTCAGTCCTAATGCAGCAGCGACTTCGCCCTCGACCGGGTCAAACCTTCCGCGAAAGCCACCGCCGTGTCCAGACCCCTGCCGCTGCCGAGCGCCACCACCGCCGGCCGGCTGCGCGACAGCAAAGCGCGGGCAGCGTTGCGGGTCGATTCCACGCTGACCGCGTCGATCCGGGCCACCAGCTCTTCCACCGTCAGCGGCCGCCCATAGGCCAGCACGTGGCGCGCCAGCTGTTCGGCGCGCGCCGAGCAGCTTTCCAGCGCCATCAACAGCCCCGCCTTCATCTGCGCCTTGGCGCGCGCCACCTCGGCTTCGGTCAGCGTCTCGACCGCATCGTTGATGACATCGACGATCACCTCCATCATTTCCGGCGCATCGCCGGGGTCGGTCCCGGTGTAGAGCCCGAAAAACCCGGTATCGCTGTAGGGCGCATGGAACGTGTAGATCGAGTAGCACAGCCCGCGCTTTTCCCGCACTTCCTGGAACAGGCGCGACGACATTCCGCCGCCGAGCGTGTTGGTGAAAACCTGCAGCGAGAACAGTGACAGGTCGGATTGCGGCACCCCTTCGAGCGCCAGCGTCAGATGCGCCTGCTCGAGATCGCGATGCACCACGCGGGAGCCGCCCTTGCCGAACATCGCCGCTTGCGGCTTCGGCGCCGCCGGGCCGTCGAAGCTCGCGAAGCGGTGCGACACTTCTTCCACCACCCGCTTGTGGTCGACCGCGCCGGCGGCCGCTACCACCATGTCGGGACCGCGGTAATGCGTCGACAGATAGCCCTGCAGCGTATCGCGATTGAAACCCTTGAGGGTCTTTGCCGTCCCCAGCAGCGAGCGGCCCATCGGCTGATCCGGGAAACACAGCTCGTTGAGATGTTCGAACACCACGTCGTCGGGGGTATCCTGGGCCGCCCCGATTTCCTGCACGATGACGCTCTTTTCGCGCTCCAGCTCGTCCGGCACGAAGGACGGATTGGCCAGGATGTCACTGAGCACGTCGAGCGCCAGCGGCACGTCGGCCTTCATCACCCTGGCATAATAGGCCGTGGTCTCGGTCGAGGTGCCGGCGTTGAGATCGCCGCCGACCGCCTCGATCTCCTCGACGATCTCCCGCGACGAGCGCCGCGTGGTGCCCTTGAAGGCCATGTGTTCGAGCAGATGCGAGATGCCGTGCTCGTTGGGCTTTTCGTCGCGGCCGCCGACGCCGGCCCACACCCCGAGCGCCGCCGTCTCCAGATGCGGCATGGAATCGGTGATCACGGTGAGGCCGGAGGGAAGCTTGGTGACATCGACGCTCATCCGGCAACTCCTTGCTTCGCAGCACGGCTGACCGAGCGCACGAATCGTTCAACTTCGACTTGGTCGTTCTTCATGACCGTGATGTGTTCAGGCCTGGTCATCAAACCCTCGAGCCAGGCCGGCAGTTCCGGCCGCACGCCGCACGCCGTCTCCACCGCATCGGGAAATTTGGCGGCATGTGCGGTCGACAGCACGATGTTGGGAATCTTCGAATCCGGGGTGTCGCGGTCCGCCACCGCCAGTGCCACGGCGGTATGCGGGTCGACCAGATCGCCGGCCTCGCGCCAGGCGGCGCGGATGGCGGCGGCGGTTTCGGTCTCGTCGGCGCGGCCGGCGTCGAATTCGGCGCGGATCGCCGCCAGCATCGCATCGGGCAGCACGAAGCGCCCGGACTGCTTCAGCGACGCCATCAGCCGGCGCACGCCGGCGGCATCGCGTCCACCGGCCTCGAACAGCAGCCGCTCGAAATTCGAGGAGACCTGGATATCCATCGACGGCGAGGCCGAGGCGTGAACCTCGCGGACTTCGTAGATGCCGGTCTTCAGCGTGCGCGGCAGGATATCGTTGATGTTGGCGGCGATCCGCAGCCAGCGCACCGGCAGGCCCATTTTCTTGGCGACGTAGCCGGCAAAAATGTCGCCGAAATTTCCCGTCGGAACCGTAAAATCGACCGTGCGCGCGGGCGAGCCGAGCGCCACCGCCGAGGTGAAATAATACACCACCTGCGCCACGATCCGCGCCCAGTTGATGGAATTGACGCCGGACAGCGCGACCTCATCGCGAAAACCGTGATGGTTGAACAGCCCCTTCACGATCGCCTGGCAATCGTCGAAATGGCCTTGAATAGCGAGCGCATGGACGTTGGAGGCGGCCGACGTCGTCATCATCCGCCGCTGCACGTCGGAGATCCGGCCATGCGGAAACAGCACCACCAGATCGACATTGTTGAGGCCGGCGAAGGCGTCGACCGCGGCACCCCCGGTATCGCCCGACGTCGCCACCACGATGGTGGTGCGCTGCGCGCGCTTTGCCAGCACGTGATCCATCAGCCGCGAGATCAGCTGCATCGCGACGTCCTTGAACGCCAGAGTGGGCCCGTGAAACAGCTCCAGCAGGAACTGGTTCGGACCGATCTGGTCGAGCGGAACCACGGCGGGATGCCGGAACGTGGCGTAGGCCTCATTGGCCATGCGGCCGAGATCGGCGTCGGAGATTTCACCGCCGACGAACGGGCGGATCACCTCGACCGCGACTTCCCAATAGGGCCGGCCGAACAGACCGGCGATGGCCTCGGGCGACAATTGCGGCCAGGTCTCGGGCACATAGAGGCCGCCGTCGCGGGCGAGCCCGGTCAGCATCACATCGCAGAAGCCTAGCGTGGGGGCTTCCCCCCGCGTCGAAATATACCGCGTCAAACCGCCCTCCAAAGGCTCAAGGCCATCGCCAAGCCTTTGATATTGATGGAGTTTTTGAACTCGCGTGTGGCGAACCCGGGGCACCATAATGGGTTTTCGCGCGAAGGGGAAATGCTGGAAGGATGAAAAGCCCGGCATCCAGCGGCTCTCGCGCCATTCTCTCTCCCGTCGTCCCTGCGAACGCAGGGACCCATACGCCGGGCCGTCAAGATTGTGCATGGTGTGAGCTAACTTGTTGGACCACTGAGCCACTGCGCGGAACGCCCGGGGTTATGGGTCCCTGCTGTCGCAGGGACGACGGATGAGAAATTCCGTTTCAATTCAACAAACGCGCCTTCGCGATCTCGCGGCGCGTTTCGCCCGAGGTTTGCTGGAAACTTGCCGCCCTCTCCAATCAGAGGGCGCGGGGAGGCCGGGCGCCCGATGCGCCCGATAGCCGCGTGTGCAGGAGTAGTGGGTAGAAGGCACACGCGTTAGTCAGGTCACACCGGAATCACCCGGCACTCCCCGCGCGATGGTTTACGCTTATACGTGCTCTCCTCGGTGAGCCCTGCGCTTTTGCCACCGTCGCCCGCACGCCTGAGCTTGCGAACTTGACACCAGCCTTTGGGGTGTCGGAACCACACCATTTCGCCATCCGCTTCAGGAGCTCTGGTCAGGCGCTCCATCCGCGTCCACCGCATCCCCGCCCCGCACTGGTGACCTTGCGCAATGCCCCTCTGATTGGGACGGGATGGCCGTTGATATAGCCTGATCCTGATTTCTGATAAACAGAATTATTTTTCGAAAACGGGCTTGACCAAACTTTCAGGCGATTTGCCCGTCGGGTGGATTTGTTGAATCGATTGAGAAAATCGGCTTTAGGTGCCCATCCTGCTCGACGAGATTTTTTCCGACGGAGGCCGCGATGCGCCGGATCGTGCCAGGCAA